>JBAZKO010000026.1:0-2772 GCA_041650775.1 Patescibacteria group bacterium | reverse complement strand
GCAAAAAGTCGTAGGGCGATTCTCTTCGACGGGGAGCGGCCAGACCGCCGCTTTTAATAATCTCCAGATACCGAACCAGACGACGGACATTATGGCGATCGCTATTATTAATCCGGGTCGCGAAATCCGGCTTGAGTTTTTTTATTTTCGCGAATAGCGCGGCGGCCGATAACTTTTCCCAGACCGCTCGTTCCGCTGGTTTCGGCTTCGCCGCGGTCAGACAGTAATTATCCGCCAACGCCTGTAAATATAGGCCGCTACCGCCTACTACCAGCGGTAATTTCCCACGCTGTAAAATATCGTCAATCGCCCGGAAAGCCAACTTTTGATATTTAGCCAAGTCAAACCGGGTTTTCGGGCTGGCTACATCAATCAGATGATAAGGAATTACCTGATGGCCGGAATGATATTCGGCCAAATCCTTACCCGTGCCGATGTCCATGCCCCGATACACCTGGCGGCTGTCGGCACTGATAATTTCACCGTTCAATGCCGCCGCCAATTTAACGCCCAGAGCGGTCTTGCCGCTGGCGGTAGTACCCAGTATCATTAAAACTAACGGCTTACTGTTGTGGATAACTTTATTTGGCATATCAATTATCTATGGTATAATATTATTATAATCAGTTCTTTATATGTTTAATTAAAAAATGAAAAAAATTTGGCAAGTATCAACAGTTCGAGCGACACAATGTGGTTTAAAAGAAAGTCGCAAGTAACAAGGAATGGGTTAACAAAAAGTAAAAATTGAAAGCCGGAAAAATAAAACCGGCTTTTTTATTTGACTAATTCTCCTTCCAGGCCGAACGGCCTGGCTTGAGTGATTTTGACGGAGACGAACATCCCGCTGATTCTTTTCGAACCGTTTGTTTTCCGGCCGGAAGTCGGATTATTAATTAGAACTGTCTGGTAAGTGCTGGTTTTACCGTAATATTGGCCGCGCTTGTTCTTCCCTTCCGCCAAAACAACGACCGTCTGACCCAAATATTGTTTATTATAACGGCTGGCGGTTTTTTTTAAAATTTCATTGATAAAATAGGCGCGGCGTTTTTTCTCGACCGGAGTAACATCATCCGCCAATCGATAAGCGGCTGTTCCAGGCCGCGGACTGTACTGGGAAATATAGGCCATAGAAAATCCGACATCTTTAAATAACTTTACCGTCTTCCCGAATTGGCGGCGGGTTTCACCCGGGAAACCGACAATCACATCGGTTGTAATTGCGATATCGGGCCGGACAGCGCGAACTTTCTTGATCAAATTTTTATAATGCGCGGCGTTATAACGGCGATTCATCGCTTTCAAAATCAGATCATCGCCGGACTGAACCGCCAGATGCAGATGATTACAGATTTTTTCCGAAGAGCCGATAACTTTAATCAGGCCGTCGCTCATATCTTTGGGGTGACTGGAAGAAAATCGGATCCAAAACTTTCCGGGGATAGCGGCTATCCTTTTTAATAACTTCGAAAAATCAGTCGCCGCGCCGCCCGAGCCGGTGGCGTCCCGATAACTGTTAACATTTTGCGCGACCAAAACAATTTCTTTATAGCCGGCTTTAACCAGAGTGCGCGCTTCTTTAACAATATCTTGCGCCGGCCGGTAAATTTCACGGCCGCGGGCGTAAGGCACGACGCAGTAGGAACAAAAATTATTACAGCCATTGCCGATAGGAATATAAGCGGTGAATTTACTATTATGCTTCGACGGAATACCCAAATATTTCTCGCCTTGCGATAAACGGATTTTTTCCAAACTGAAATACGGATTAAATTCTTCCCCGGCCAGAAGCTCCGGAAGCTTCAGCATCTCGCTAATCGGCAAAAAAATATCCGCCCGGCCTTTCAGCCGTCTTTTAACGTCTTCGCGCCGGCTCAGACAGCCGGCGATGACGATTTTCGCGGTCGGGTTATATTTGCGTACCTGGTTGGCCAAGCCGTAAGCCCGGTCTTCGGCCGGTTGCCGGATGCCGCAGGTATTGATAATAACCACGCCCGCTTTCTTAAAATCCGCTACCGCCTTAAAACCACGGCTCTCCAAAAAAGCGGCCAGCCGCTCGCTGTCCACTTGATTCATCTGGCAACCGATAGTAATTATATTGTACGTTTTTACAGTTTTCATAAAACGCGTAACGGCCGATCGTCAAATCGGACACCGGTCGGGCCAATATCAAAATTCTCCCTATTCTATTCCGGTAATCTTTCGATTTTATACAAACCAAACTTGTCGCCGGTTTTTCTGACTAATTTTAGCTTCAGCTTATAAGAAGCTAATTTCCGTTCATTAAGATAAACGACATCGGCGTCATTCAGGTAAAAATTATAGTAATAGACCGGATAATGTTTGCTTAATTTGGCGGTCGCGGCTAAAATTTCGTCATTAGAAACAACACCCATAATAACGCGGCGTTCGGGCCAGAAAAACTTATCGTGATAACGGGTAATGATAACCGCCGCCGGTTCGGTCATCGCCCACACCATTTCGGTATTAGCTCTCTCCAACTGATTATTATAATACAAGTAGACCAGACCTTCCTCTGAACCAAAAAGGACGAAATTCAAAGACAAATAAGCGAAAACCAAAACAGCGGAAAACTGCAAACCGGTAGCGATTATTTTCCTGATTCGCGATACCGTTTCCGGACCGATAAGTAAAATCGCCCGGCTGACGCGCACTAAGGCTAAAGATGAGAGCGGAATAAGCCATAAATAAATCGGCAACCAATAACGGGTATAGGAATTCCCGATGGTAAACCGCGTCAAATCAGGATTA
>JBAZKO010000025.1:0-2814 GCA_041650775.1 Patescibacteria group bacterium | reverse complement strand
CGGTTATGGCTGATGTTTCTGGACGAGTGAAGATAGATTCCGGACAGAAGAGCATCGTTGACGAAAACGGCGAAGAGGTGATGGTTAATAATTCTCAGGTTAAAGTTTTGAAAATATTTTATAAAGGTTCTGACCCTGACAAATATTATTTCTCTGAAGCTGTTAATGAGCTGAAGATGGAAGGCAAGGAAAAGGGCAAGAGAGTAGAGCCGAAGATTTTGGTGAAAGACGGAGCTGAAGCCAAAAAGGGCGATGACCTTTTCTCTGTCGGCGATAAAGTAGTGAAGGCCAAGCGCGCAGGTAAAGTAAAATTAGAGCCTAAATATGTCAAAGTTTCCGCCGAAGTTGATAAAGAAAGAGAATTTATAATTCCGAAGGGAACTATGATTTGGGTGAAAGACGGCGATGAAGTGAAAAAGGGCGACCAGCTCACTGAAGGCAGCCTTGACCTGCACCAGCTATATAAGCTTCGCGGCCGGCTGGAAACTCAGAAATATATTATTAAAGAAATTCAATATGTTTATTCATCTCAAGGCCAGCCTTTGAATGACAAGCATGTGGAAATTATCAGCCGCCAGATGTTCTCCCGCTATCTCGTGAAAGATCAGGGCGATACCAATTTGCTTTCCGGAGAAATCGTGGAGGAAAAAGTTTTGAGCCGCGCCAATGAAAAAACGAAGAAATTAGCGAAGGGCGATAGATTGCTTTTAGGCATCACCAAAGCTTCCTTAACCACCGACAGCTGGTTGTCCGCTGCTTCTTTCCAAGAAACGCCTCGCGTTTTGATAGAAGCCGCTGTTAACGGCAAGATTGATTACATGGAAGGATTGAAGGAAAATGTCATCATCGGCTGCTTAATTCCGGCTGGTACCGGCTTTAAGGGAAATAAGAAAAGAATAGAATACGAAAAATAATTGAAACCTGCCTTCGTCTCAAGTCTTCTGGACTACGGCAAGGCAAGTAAAAAAACACTCCCCGATTGGGGAGTGTTTTTTGTTATTTATATTTTAGATAAAGCTTCTGACCAGATCGCCGACATAATGAGTGATAATAATAACCGCTGAGGTTATCAGCAAATGTTCTCCTACCACTCCCACCCAGCTGACGCCCCGCTTTTTCGCCATCACAAAACTCATGGTTATTATTAAAAATAGTCCCCAAATGACGCTGGCGATAATGGCGGGCTCAAGAGATAAAAATAAAAACGGGATTATAAATAAAGAAGCAAAAAAGAATTTTGTTATGAAAGTCATGATGGTCGCCCCCCAGATTTCTTTTTCCGTATGCTGGCCTTCGGCTTCTTCGGAGATATGGATGCCAAGCGCGTCGGACATAGCGTCGGCGATGGCAATAGTGATGATGCCGCCAATAACAGCCAAGATGGAGCCGGTGGAGGAGTGGAGGCCGACGATCAAACCGAGAGTGGTAATAACACCGGAAGTAAGGCCGAAGCTAAAACCTTTTTTTAAGGGATTGTTCATATTTATTGAATTATTATTTATCTTTTTCCCAGACTCTTTTTTTATTTATTTCTTCTTTTTCCCTGAAGGCTTTTTCCAGGTCTATATTGAAGCGATTGGCAATTTCGCATAAATAAATTAAGACATCGGCAAGTTCGTAGTCCACCGGATTGAATTTGGAATTATGGTCAATTTTTATATTTTCCGACTTGCGGACGGCTTTGAATAGCTCGCCGACTTCTTCGCCGAGCAAAAGGCATTTTTGCAATAAAGTGTCTTTTTCAAAGCCCCGTTCTTTTTCCATTTCAGAAACATATTTTTGAAAATTTTTCAGAGTTGGGTTTTTAGGTAGAGAAAGCATAAAATTAGTAATTTATTTTTTTAAAAAATGTTTTTCTTTTTTTATAAATTCCGAAGGGAGAGATGACTTCCCGCAAAGCGAGAGTAATAGCCATAGAAGCAAAAACCGCCAAAGGCTTATTTATAAACATCAAAAAATAAAATAAAGTCGCTCCCCAAAAAGCGCTGGAAACATAATTTGATCCGCCCTTCAAGGCATAGGGCGTGTCGCCCATGATAGAATCCCGCAGAACGCCGCCGCCCACGCCGGTGAGTATGCCGAGAAAGATGCAGGCCAGAGCGGAAATAATGTTCGGAAAGAGAAGCCCTGAAAAAAGATGAGTATAGGTGATGGAAGCGCCGATAATAACAAAAGTTGCTAAGCCGATAGAATCAACAAAGCGGAAAATCGTATAGCTTCTTTTGAAAAAATTCGGCAGAAGATAAGCAAGCAGTCCGGCTCCCAAACAGATCAAAAGATAATTCGGGTCGCGCAGATAAAAAAGGGGAGTGCGCCCGATAATCAGGTCTCTCACCGTTCCTCCGCCCACCGCCGTGATGGCGCCCAAAAATACCACCCCGAAGATATTCAGTTTTCTGCTCTTAGCTTTGTAGGCTCCGCCAATCGCGAAAGCCAAAGTGCCGAGGAGGTCGAGAAAATACATAGGCCGAATGTTAGTTAATTATTTTTCAATCGCCGTAATCTTTTCTGCCGAGACTTCGCCGATACAGCCGTTAGAAACAGTATTGGCGTAGGCGCAAGTGAGGCCGATGAGCTTCCCCTCTACCCGCACCTCTTCGCCCAGATCGTAATTATACAGCCCGTTGCCATCCACATAAAATTTATGATATTTATCGGCCGGGTCATAGGTTTCCACGCCGATATCCTCTCCGCCGGCAAAGGTGGCAGAAACATGCCCGACCCAGATAATCGGATATGATTCCCGAAATTTCATCTCGCAATCACAGTTCGCTTCTTCTGCTCCCGCCACTTTTCCTTTGGTTGATTCAAACA
>JBAZKO010000024.1:0-5032 GCA_041650775.1 Patescibacteria group bacterium | reverse complement strand
GCATTGGCTAATGGCCAGGAAATAATGATTATTAATGATTCCGTATCCAAGGAAGCGGTAATGAACCAGGACGCGGCCAAATTAACTCCAGAAACAGCTAGTTCTACTCTCCCGATAATCAGTAGCTCCACCCCGTTGATGTCCGATACCCCTGCCACAACCGCCGCTACTCAATCTCCGAGCGTCAAAGTCGTAAGAACCAGCACACATGTCATCACCGCCTACAATTCAGAGGCAGGGCAAACCGATGACAGTCCTTGTATCACCGCCAATGGCTTTAATGTCTGTAAAAACGGAGTGGAAGATACCATCGCCGCTAATTTCTTAAAGTTTGGTACCAAGGTTAAAATTCCGGAACTGTTCGGCGACCGTATTTTCACGGTTCGCGACCGCATGAACAAGAAACATCCCAACCGCGTCGATGTCTGGATGAAAGATCGCCATGACGCCATCCAATTCGGCGTCAAAACCGCGAAAATCCAAGTGGTGGAAACCGAACTGGCGAGCGCCAAATAATTACAATCAGAATAAACAAAAAACGCCCGGATCTATTTACGTTATAGGCCTGGGCGTTTTTGATTGGGTAATTTAAACTTTTTTCAGGTGACGTTCGGTTAAAAAAATAAACCTAAGAGTCCGCGGCTTCTCTTAATTTCTTTTTCTTTTTTATTAATCGCCAGCGTCGTGGCGATAACCGTATCCGGATTTAAGGAAATACTATCAATTCCCTCTTCTACCAAGAAAGTCGCGAAATCAGGAAAATCGCTCGGCCCCTGGCCGCAGATGCCGACTTTACGGCGGTATTTTTTAGCCGTCTTTATTAATTGTTTAATTAATTCCTTAACCGCTTCGTTCTTTTCATTAGAAACTCCGGCCACCTTTAAAGTTCCGCCGGAATCGCGATCAATCCCTAGTGTCAGCTGGGTCAGATCATTGGAACCGATGGAAAATCCGTCAAAAATACGACAAAATTTTTCCGCCAGGATAACATTCGAGGGTATTTCCGCCATAACGTAAATTTCCAAACCTTTCTGGCCGCGTTTCAGTCCGTTTTCCGCCATAATCTCTTCGACCAATTTTCCCTCTTCCACTGTTCGGCAGAAAGGAATAAGAATTTTGAGATTATTTAAACCCATCTCATCGCGGACTTTTTTGATCGCCCGGCATTCTAATTTAAAAGCCGGCAGAAATAACGGGGAATAATAACGGCTGGCACCGCGCCAACCAATCATCGGATTAGCCTCAACCGGCTCATAAGCTTGGCCGCCGATAAGATTGGCATATTCATTGGTTTTAAAGTCACTCAAACGAAGAATGACGTCTTTGGGATAAAAAGCGGCGGTAATCATCGCTATGCCTTGTGCCAGCCGATCCACAAAATATTGTGCCTTATCCTGATGGCCAACGGTCAACTTGGCAATTTGTTTTTTTACTGACTGATCTTTTAAATGATTATAATTAAGCAGAGCGAGCGGATGGATCTTAATATAATTATTGATTATGAATTCCAGCCGCGCCAGGCCGACGCCGTCGTTAGGGATAAAAGAGTTGGTAAAAGCCATATCCGGCTCGGCGATATTCATCATAATCTTGGTCTTCGGCCGCGGCAAATCCTTGATATCGGTTTTCTGGATTTTAAACGGTAATTTTCCTTCATAAACGAAGCCCTCTTCGCCACCGGCGCAACTGACAGTCACCGGCTGGCCGGTTTTTATTCGGAGCGAGCCCTTTTCCGTTCCGACAACGCAAGGGATGCCTAGTTCTCGGGAAACAATCGCGGCATGACAGGTTCGCCCGCCTTTATCGGTAACAATGGCGGAAGAAATTTTCATAATCGGTTCCCAATCTGGGTCAGTCATGTCAGTCACCAGAACCTGGCCGGGTTTGAATTTATTAATGTCTTTGGCACTCATCATCCGATTGGCGACGCCGGCTCCGATTTTATTGCCGACACTCTGGCCGGAAACGATAACCCTTCCTTCTTTAGCCAGCCTATAGCGCTCGATAATTTTTGTTTCCTTTTGGCTCTGAACCGTTTCCGGCCGAGCCTGAATGATAAACAATTCGTTCGTTCGTCCGTCCAGCGCGAACTCCAGATCCATCGGTCGTTTATAATGTTCCTCAATCAACATCGCCCATTTCGCGAGCTGTAAAACCTGGCCGTCGCTTAAAGACGGTTTAATCTGGCCGGCCGGAGAAATCGGTACGTTTTTCACCGTATTTTTGCCGCCAAAACTATAAACCATCTTAATATTTTTCCGGCTTAAATTTTTAGAAATAATCGCGCCGGTCGGTTTAAAAACATAATATTCGTCCGGATTCACTCGCCCCTGGACAATATTTTCTCCCAAACCGAAAATAGAATTAATCAGAACTGCGTTTTTAAAACCGGATTCTGTATCAATCGTAAAAATAACCCCGGAGGAACCTAAGTCGGAGCGCACCATCTTCTGGATACCGACCGAAAGGCCAATGGAAAAATGATCAAATTTTTTATCGACGCGATAAGAAATCGCGCGGCTGGTAAACAAAGAAGCAATGCACTTTCTCACCGCCAACAGCAAATCTTTTTCACCAGTAATATTCAAGAATGTTTCTTGCTGGCCAGCGAAGGAGGCATCGGGCAAATCTTCGGCGGTCGCGCTGGAGCGAACGGCGACATCCAAATTTTTGGTTTTGCATTCGGCGGACAAACGGCGGTAAGCCTTGATAATTTCTCGGCGAAAATCTTCGGGCATTTCCGTGGCGATAATAATCTTTCTTACCTCGCTCGAGCGTTTCATCAAATCTTTGACGTTTTTGGTATCTAACCCCTCTAAAATTTTCTTAATCCGTTTCTTCAGCCCGGTCGAATCTAAAAAATAATGATAAGCGGACGCGGTCGTCGCGAAACCGTTGGGGATTCTTATCCCTTTTTTGACCAGATGGCCGTACATTTCCCCGAGCGAAGCGTTTTTGCCGCCGACTTGCGGCACGTTCTTTATTGACAATTCCTTAAAAAAATAAATCAACTTGTTTTTTAACATAAAAATAATTTAAAATAATGAAAACTTTATTAAAGCTGTTCGGTCTTTTTATTATAACACAATCTTTACTTTATAAGAATAATTGATTAAGATAAAAATACGCCTGAACAGGCGGCCTTAAAAACAGTAACGCGGACGTGGCGAAACTGGTAGACGCACTTGGTTTAGGACCAAGCGGGGCGACCCTTGAGAGTTCAAGTCTCTCCGTCCGCACATGATTCATTTCTTACATACTTTTCAACCCGAACCGGTTCTCTTCGCTTTAGGACCGATCAATCTTTACTGGTACGGATTCTTTATCGTTTTAGGAATTATCGCCGCCTTGACGACGACTTTTTTACTGGCCAAATATCATAATATTAAAACCGACACTGTTTTTGATCTGTCTTTCTGGCTGATTATCGGCGGAATCGTCGGCGCGCGCGTTTATGATATCATTTTGGAACTTCCCTACTATTTACAAAACCCTCTGCAAACCCTGGCGATTTGGCAGGGCGGCTTGGCCATCCATGGCGGAATCATCGCCGGCATTATAATAACCTGGTTCTTCGCTAAAAAGCATCGGATTAACTTTTGGCGATTAACCGCCTTAATGGTTCCGGGGCTAGCCATTGCTCAGACTATCGGCCGCTGGGGAAATTATTTCAATCAGGAGTTATTCGGCCTTCCGACCGCTTTGCCCTGGGGTATTCCGATAGATTTATGGCACCGCCCTTGGCAATATTCTTCCTACCTCTATTTTCAGCCCACTTTTTTATATGAAAGCCTGGGTTGTCTGGCAATCGGCTTAATTCTGGTCGTCTTAAATATCTATTTTCTAAAAAAACAAAAATTAAACGCCGATTTCTGTATTTGGTCAACGGCGCTTTTTATGATATTATATTCTATATTAAGGTTCTCTCTGGAATTCATCCGCTCGGACAAAACGCCTTATCTTTTCGGTCTCCGCTGGCCGCAAATCGTCAGTCTGGCGATTATTATCTTATTTTCACTTATCCTAAGTTACCATGCCCGCCGACAAAAAAAACAATAATAAAAATCGCGGTCGCCTGCTAATCCTCTACTTTCTCGGATTATTATTGGCTGTTTCCGTGGCTCTGCCGGCCTATATCCAGTCTAATTTCTTAAACCAATTCATCGGGATAAAGACAGTCAGTTTATTTTTTGTCGTCGCCAACTTGCTGACCGTGGTGGCTATTTTATTCTTTCCGCATTTAATAAAAAAGCTGACCAATTATTTCCTGACGCAGGCGGTTTTAATCCTTTACGCCGTTTCTCTTCTGGGCTTGTCTTTATCAGCCGGCGCCACGGTCGCTCTCTTGTCTCTCATCATTTTTTCCATCACTTCCAATCTTATCTGGATAAACATGGATATCATGGTGGAAAATTTCTCGGTCGATGCTTCCACCGGCCGAACACGGACGATTTATTTTACTTTTATCAACGCCGGCTGGATTCTCTCGCCGCTTTTTTCCGTCTATTTGATTGGCAAAGGCGAATATAATCTAACTTTCCTAGTGGCCGGGTTCCTGGTCATTCCCTTCTTTTTAATATTCCTTAACCAGGCCAAAAAACTAAAAGACAAAATTAAATACCAAAAAGAGACGCTCCTGGCAACGATTAAAAGAACCTGGGAGCGAAAAAATCTGCGCGGTATCTTTTTTATCGCCCTCCTCTTGCAGTTATTTTACAGTTCGGCAGTTATTTATATCCCTCTCCATCTTTTTCAGGATTTAAAAATGAGCTGGGAAATACTCGGACCGATTTTTTCTTTTATGCTTATCCCTTTCATCCTTCTGGAGATTCCGGCCGGAATACTCGCCGATAAGTATCTCGGCGAAAAAGAATTATTATTCACCGGTTTCGCTATCTTAGCCATTTCCTTATTCTTATTCTATTACATTAAAACGCCGACCGTTTGGATTTGGGCGGCGGTTCTTTTTGCCAGTCGGGTCGGCGCGGCTTTGGTGGAAGCGATGAGAGAAACGTTTTTCTTTAAGATTGTC
>JBAZKO010000023.1:0-5584 GCA_041650775.1 Patescibacteria group bacterium | reverse complement strand
GGGTGGCGGGGTTAGTGGCGTTATCAGTAACGTTATAGGTGATGGTATAGGTGCCGGGGATACTGGTGTTAACGGGATTAACGGTGGTAATGGAAGAGGTGAGGTCGCCGTCGACATTATCAATAGCAGTAGCGCCGGGGTCGGTGTAGGTGTGGTATTGGTAGATGGAAGTGGGGTTGGGGCCGGAGAGGGTGATGGTGGGGGGAGTGGTGTCGGGAGAAAAACGAAAAGGACTCGGTGAATGAGAATTTCCAACATACAAAACATTATCAAATAAAAACACACTAGAGCCATAACCACCCATAACTGGTTGGAAAATAGGATCTAAATCGCCATCTGTATTTAATTTAGCGATATAATTTCGTTCTAAAGAATTAACAGCTAGAAAATTTCCGGTAGCATAAATATCATTACCGGAAACGGCTAACGAATAAATGTTAAAAGAAAAGTTAGGAGAAAAAGAATCATTAACATTCCCGCTCATATCTAACTTAACTAAATGATTGTGGGTGAAAGAGTTAACGCCAGTAAAAACGCCACCAATGTAAAGATCGGTACCGGAAGCGGCTACAGCACTAACAGCTCCATTAAAACTCGGCGAAAAAGAGGGATTAAGAACGCCACTGGTGTTCAATTTAGCAAAATAATTACGAGTGGAAGTTCCCACGGTTGTAAAATTACCGCCGACATAAAGATCGGAGCCAAGAAGAGTTACAGACTGGACAAGACTGTTGAAACTCGGGGCGAAAGAAGAGTCGACGGCACCGCTGGTATTCAGTTTAGCCAAGCGACTATGGGCTAAGGAGTTTACGGTTGTGAAATAACCGCCGACATAAAGATCGGTACCGGAAATGACCACGGAATAAATATAATTATTAAAATTGGGGGCAAAAGAAGAATCAAGATTACCGTTTGTATCTAATTTAGCCAGGCGATTACGGGTTAAAGAATTTACGGTTGTGAAACCGCCACCAGCATAAAGATCGGTGCCGGAAATTACTAAAGAACGGATATAGTCGTTAAAACTCGGGGCAAAAGAAGAATCTAAAGTACCATCGGCTTTAAATTTAGCTAAATTGTTTCTAGTTTGTCCCGGGACATAAGCATTAAATTTTCCGCCGACATAAAGATCAGAACCCGAGAGAAAAAATGAATTTGCATCGCCATTAACATAGGGGGAGAAAGAAAGATCAATATTACCGCTTGTATCTAGTTTAACTAAATGGTTACGAGTAGAGGTACCAACGGTTGTGAAACTACCGCCGACATAAAGATCGCTACCGGAAGAAAAAAGAGACCAAACAACATTATTAAAATTCGGGACGAAAGAAGGATCAAGATTACCGCTCGTATCCAATTTGGCCAAGCGATTGCGGGTTAAAGAGTTTACGGCTGTAAATCTACCACCAACGTAAAGATCCGAACCCAGAAAAGTCATTACCCAAACAGAACCATTAAAACTCGGAGCAAAAGAAGAGTTGAGATTACCATTCGTATCTAGTTTAGCTACGCGATTACGAGTGAGGGAGTTTACGGTCGTAAATGCACCACCAACGTAAAGATCAGTGCCGGAAATGACTATAGCGTCAATGTCACTGTTAAAATTTGGAGAAAAAGATGAATCAAGATTGCCGCTCGTATCTAATTTGGCTAAACTGGCGTGAGCAACCGAATTAACGGTTGTGAAATTACCGCCAACGTAAAAATTTGAATCTAAAAGAACCATAGCATAAACCGGACCGTCGAAACTTGGAGTGAAATCAGGATCTAAAACGCCGCTAGTGTTCATTTTAGCAAAATAGTTCCTTGTCTGACCATCAATTGACGTAAAATTACCACCAATATAGAGATCTGACCCTAAAAGAATGATAGTTCTAACACTACCCTGCCCGCCGGTGATATTGGGTTTAAAATCAGGATCTAAGGTACCATCGGCTTTAATGTGAGCCAAACAATTCCTTTTCTGGTCGGAAATGGAGGTAAACATGCCGCCGATATATAATCCGCCTTGACCGTCGCTGATTGAAGAAAAAATTGCGCTATTAACTTTCAAGCTGTTCGGTAAAGGACTGCCGGAATCCTTGTCCATTACCGCGAGAGCACCAGTGATATCGGCGCCGTCAACGATTTCAGTGAAATCGCCGCCGAGATACAGATTCCCTTCGCTATCTTTAACCATACTATAAACATTCCCGTTGGTTGTAGAGTAATTATCGTCCGGTTTATTATTCAAGACTAACGCTTCTGTTTTTGAGGAAATAAAAAAAGACAGGCTAATAATAAAAAATATCCCTAAATTTTTAAAAATTTTATGATTTTTGCAAAACATATCTTAGTAAGGGTGACCTTTCAATTAACTACCTGCTCCTGACCGCCGACTAATCTCCGCTTCCACCAGCCGGACATTCTGGCCGTATTTCAAACGGCTCAAAGCGCGGACTTTATCGGCCATACCCGGCCGCTTCGTTCCCAAAAGAGGCCAGATGGTCTTCAGGGAAAAAGGACGCGCGGCGCTATTATCAACTAGTAATTTAATATAAGCGGTACCCTTATCAATATTAATCAAATCGTATTCGTTAAAAACCGGCGCGAATTCTTTAACCAGGAACGTCGCATCTTCGGAACCGACTTTAAAACTGATCATCGTGCCGACGTTACCGAAAACCGCTTCTTTGATTTCCGTGTTCTGGCCTTTGCTCAACTGGCCGATATACTGATGGGCGATAACCAAATTCAAAGCGTACTTACGGGCTTCGGATAATATCTGGCAGATGGAATTAGTGGTGAAATTTTGAAACTCGTCGATGTATAGATAAAAATCCTTGCGCGCTTCACTTGACATATCGGTCCGCGACAAAGCGGCCATTAAGATTTTTCCGACCAGAATCATACCCAATAAATAAGCGTTCATCTCTCCGACCAGTCCTTTCGGCAAGTCAATTAGTAAAATTTTTTGGCTGTCCATCACTTCGCGCAGATTAAAAGCGCTTTTCTGCTGGCCGATAATCGGCCGCATCATATCATTAGAAATAAATGACGTCAGCTTGGAAGTAATATAAGGCACGATATTGGCCAGCGCCGCTTCCCCGCCGGCTTTCTCGGCTTCCTTGCGCCAAAAATCGACGACCGTCTGATTCTTACAGCGCTTTAGTTTCAAGCGCCGGAATTCTTCGTCGGCCAATACTTTCGGAATTTCCATTAAAGTAGAGCCGCTTTCCGGATCGTCCATAATAAGTAGCATCGCGTTCCGCATATACTGTTCAAACATCGGACCGCCGGTTGCTTTCAAATCATATAATTTATCGAAGATGCCGATCATCTCGTTAATCACGAAACTTTTCTGCTCCGGATAACGCTCGTCATAATCCAACAAATTCAAAGCCAACGGCCGTTCCAAGTCGCCGGGCGAAAAAATAATCACGTCCTCGGCGCGTTCCGGTGGCATGCGGTCAAGAATATCGGTAATCAGGTCGCCGTGAGGATCAAGCACGCAGACGCCTTCCCCGTTCTGAATATCTTGAATCGCCATATTGGCCAAAAGCACGGATTTACCGGTACCGGATTTACCGATGATGTAAGTATGACGCCGTCGGTCCGCCCGCTTCATCCTGATTTCCTGTTTCACACCGCGATAAACATTTTCGCCCAAAGAAATCCCTTCCAGCGGAATGTTAATTGGCGCCGGCGCGATTTTCGCCGTCAACCACATAATATTCGGGGTTTCCGTAGTGCTCAACGGAAAATGGAAAATACTGGCTAACTCTTCACTGTTAAGTAAAAAACTGGCGCTTTCCCGAAAATGACGATAGATGAAATCTTTTATTATCCTCAGTTGGTTGTCTTTCCGAACACGCGAAAAAACATTGCCGTAGCTGAAATTATTATATTCCGTAAAAGCGCTGGCGATATTTTCCAGATAAACATTCGCTCGCTCTTTGGTCTTGGCGCAAGCAACCAGTCGCAGATTAACGTCCAAGCCCGCCTTGAGATTTTTCTCTTCAATGGCTTTAAGCATTTCTTCTTCCACGGCCGATAATTTTTTGGAGGTATTCGGGATATTCTGATTATTGGGATTATTCTTGTCTTTACGGCTATCCGGCAAAAGATCCCCGGCGAATCCGGAAATGATTCCCAAGAGGCTATCGGCCTGCAGACCGGCTTTGACAGAATTTTTTTGTTGAATCTTCGTCACGACGCGACGGACTTTGGCGTGCCAGGAACCGCGCGCGCTACGAACCGTATATTGGATCATCAGACTTTCGTCTTTATCCAATTTCGACAGAATATTGATCAGCGAATTAAGCGGATCAACTTCCATCTTCTGATAAGTTTTCAATGGAAAAATAAAACTTTTAGTGGTCTTCAGATAAGCGGCGGCAATCTGGCCCTTCAGGCTGAAGGCATTATAATCTTCCACTTCTTCAATCACCGCCTCCGGATAATGGGCGTGAATCTGCTGTTCCAGATAACGGGAATCGCGGCGCGGCGCGACCACGTAAAAAGCGATCCGATTATGGCTGGCGACGATTTCCAGGGAAAACTGATCATTGCGACCCATCAACCACGCCCTGAATCCGCGTTGCGCTTTCAAACCGCCGATAGCCGCAAACAGCGTTTCGCCTTTAGCAATTTCTTCTTTAAGACGCTGGGCGGACGATTCTTTCTTTTCGTCATCCGGTTTTTCTTTCGGCAAACGGACTAAGGAAACCTGATGCGGGAAATAACGGCGGCCGGTTAAAAACAGCCTGAGGACTGACAAAGCGAAAATGCCAAAAATGACGGCGGACGCGCCAATCAAAAGATAGAGACCGAGTTCTTCAAAATTTAAAGAAGAAAAATAAGCCATATTTAAAATTTATCTTTTATCCTGATAATCTTATCAGTTTTTATTTTTGCTTCCTGTTCCAAGAAAAATTTATTGATTCCGGGAATGAGCTTGAGCCAGCGGCGGATCAGATTCAGGATTTTATTGACTTTGACTTTGGTTCGGCTTAGGAGTTCGTTAATCTTAACGACAGTTTCTTCGCCCCGGCGCTGGAACTCTTTTCGCTCTTCCGGTTTCATCTTTAAAAATATCTCGTTCAGTCCTTCGGCTAAAATATCGTCGATGGCCGCCGCGCGTTGTTTCTGGAAGTCCTGGATTTGTGCTGTGGCGACGATATTACCGGCGCCGACCTTTTCTCGCGACTTGACCGTTTCCTTTAGTTTTTCGACCAACGGTAAAACGCGCTCGGTTTTTATTTCCGAGTTGATAATTTTTTCCGCCGCTACCGGTGGCGTTTCGATTTTTTCCAATTGGGGCTTTTCGATGATTTTTTCAACCGCCATATTTAATTAAGACTGACTCATCAGTTAATTACTGACTACTTTATTACTTAAAGACTGATCGCTTCCACCGGACATTGTCCGGCCGCTTCTTTAGCGCAGGCGGTCACTTCCCCTTTTACCACTTCCGATTTACCGTCTAAGTCCATCTGAAAAGTTTCCGGGCATAAACCGGCGCACAAACCACAGCCGACGCACTTGTTTTTATCGACTTTTACCATAAAATTTTGGTTAATATTTTAGCTTATTTTAATGTTTT
>JBAZKO010000022.1:0-6422 GCA_041650775.1 Patescibacteria group bacterium | reverse complement strand
TTTACTAAAATTTGGCGGGTGACGGTGTTTTCCCGGCTGTATTTTTTTTTGGCCGTGATGATGATATTATTCAACCCTTTTTTTAAATTAACGGTTTGGAAAAATCGTCCGTTATTGTTGTTTAAGACTGTTTCCTGATTAATTTTTACTTCCGCTTCCGGTTCGGTTGAGCCCTCAATCGTTATATAAGACTCGGCGGTAAGCAGATTTTTTTCTGGTCGGGTAATCTCTAAGAACGGCGGGAAAATAATCTTCTTAAAGTAAAAAATTAAGTACAGGAAGCAGATTAAGACGGCCAGAGCGATTAAGATGTTTCTGATTATTTTCGGAAAAATAATAAATTTACTTTTTTTTACTATTTTTTGAGAGAAGGGGTCGGTCGGTTCATTATAGTTGGTGCGGTCGTTTAAATTTTTTAATATCTCTTTTTGGTCAAGTTTCAGAAAAGCGGCGTATTCTTTCAGGAAATTCTTGCCGTATAATCCGGCTGGTAGACGGTCAAAACGTTCTTCTTCCAGGGCGATTAGATATTCCGGCCGGATGCCAATCTTCCTGGCGATATCTTCGACTTTCAGATTTTTAGTATGTCGCGCCTGACGCAGTTTTTCGCCAATGGTTTCTTCCAGCGGCAGTTTTTTAGGGGTAAAAAGGTTCATTTTTATTACGCCAGAGTTTTAACGACAGTTTCGGCCGATACTTTAGCGGGCTGTTCCACTTCTCCGTTCCAATTAAGGCCGATAGAACTTAAGACGAATTTTATTATTAGATAACTGGAGAAAACTATGATTAAGCCGACTACGGCCGCGATGATTATCTTTTTGGCTTTGGAAATCGAGTCGCTTGAGCCGGCGGAAATCAGGAACATAAAGCCGCCATAGATAAACATTACCAGGGACAGCGACCCGACAATTCCTAGAATCCATTTGGAGACGTTAATGGCCAAAGAAACAAAATCGTTCACGGTGTATAAGCCGCAATCGTTTCGGTCGCCACTGGGGCAGTTGCTCCACACTACTTCTTCGGTTTCATTGTCTTTGACGACAGTAATATCGCCGGTGGCTTCAGGTAGTATCCCTTGTCCGAACGCCGAAGAAATATTAATCAGGAAGAGACCGAGGAAAATGGCGAAAAAAATATTTTTTTTGAACATAGAAGATATTTAAGCGGACTGAATTTTTTTATTTGACGGTTTGCTGGACTTTAGAAGCGGCGGTGTTGAGGATAGTTTGGATTTTTTCTCCAGTATTTTTTACCATCGTTTCAATCATTTCTTTAATGGCGTCTTCGGCGGCGGCGGCATTTAAACCTTTGTACCAGCTTTTGGCGGTCAAAACCTGATCGGCAAAAATTCCAATTTCATTGTCTTCTTTCTGGGAAGCGACTAAAGAACGCAAGGCGGTCGGCCGTTTGGTTTTTTCCAGATAACTTTTAGCCTGTTCTTCTTTGGTTATGAATTGGATAAAATCCCAGGCCTCGTCCGGATGCGGACTTTTTTTGGAAACAGACTCTACCCAATAATTGGCAAAGTTAACATTAGTCGGCGGGTTGCCTTCGATTTGCGGCAATTTGGCGACGGAAAAATTAAGTTTCGGGGCCCGCGCTTTGATTGTTTCCAAATCGTAAGAATAACTGAACATGATTGCCAGATTGCCGCCAATGAACATTTCCAAAGAATTAGGCAGATCATTGTTCCAGGAGTAGGATTCTTTTAAGGGATTAGAAAAATCGGTATAAAAACGCAGAGCTTCTAGACCGGGATTATAATTATTATCTTTGCTGGTCGGCGGAACGGCGTTGAACATAACCTGGCCGCCGTCATCCATCATTATTGATCCGTTTTGCATCATCAGTACG
The DNA here is from genome assembly GCA_041650775.1 of Patescibacteria group bacterium. Classification (GTDB taxonomy): domain Bacteria; phylum Patescibacteriota; class Patescibacteriia; order Patescibacteriales; family UBA12465; genus UBA12465. The sequence goes on along the minus strand of JBAZKO010000022.1, from coordinate 4,568 downwards.
GAAAGAATATCGCTAAAACGGTTAATATTGGCACTGCCGCCCAAAGCGGCGCCAGACTGAATTATTCCTTTTTTTGGATCTTGTTTCGTCAATTTTTTAACATCCTGGAGGAATTCCTTATTCCAATATTGCGGCGCTTGGCTGACGCCGGCGTTATTAAACAAATCTTTATTATAAAACATGGCCAGCGTATCGACGGATAGAGGCAGTCCGTAAACTTTGCCGTCTTCCAAAATAACGTCATGACTGACCACATCCACGAAATTATCTTTTAATTCTTTTAAAGACAAGCTTTTGGTGGTTCGCAGTTCGGGGATAGTTTCTTTTTTAATCGTTCCCTGAATGACCGGGTAGACGATGCTGATTGTTTCCGGCATGGGCGCCAGTTTTGATTGGTATTTTTTTATCCAAGTATTATGGATGGAAAAAATATCCGGACCACGATCTTCCGCCAAGGCGTTTAATAATTCGGCTTCGTATTCTTCATAGCGTAATTTTCGATATTCGATTGTGATAAAAGGATGGAGAGCTTTATATTTTTCAATGATTTCCTGGAAAGCATCGGAGTCGTCAAAAACACGCCAATAAGTAAGGGTAATAGGTTCCATTGCCGCTTGCGTTTTGGGGTCGGTTATTTTACAGCCGAATCCGGAAGTTAGCAGGCAGACAATCAGCAAAAATAAGACGGTTATTTTTTTAAACATATTAAAATTATAAGATTAAAAATACCAGTTGAATTTTAAAGCCAGCAGTTTCCAGGATAATATTATTATAGCAAAAATAGCCTGATTATTCCAACCATTTCCGTCCGGACGTCCCGAATCGGGCGGATGGACGGAAACGACCGATTAATTTTAGAGTTTCGGACGGTATTGTAAAGCTTCGGCGAGATGACCGATCAAGATATGTTTTTCCGCCGCCAAATCGGCGATTGTCCGTGCCAGCTTTAAAATCCGGAAGTAAGAACGAGCGGACAAGCTTATTTTTCCCGCCGCCGCGTTCAAAAACCGCCCGCCAGCGGCATCCAGGCGGCAAAAATCATTAACGCTGATGCCGGTCATTTCGGCATTAGTCAAAAACGATTGATGTTTAAATCTATCCGCCTGTATTTTTCGGGCCGCTTCGATTCTTTTTCGAACTAGAGAAGAAGTTTCTTCGGCGCCGGCTTCATTTAACTTTTCCGGGCTAATTCGGCTGACGCCGACATGTAAATCAATTCGGTCAATAATCGGCCCGGACAATCGTCGTCGGTAATTGGCAATTCGTTGCGGCGAGCAAACGCAGATTCGGCCTTTATCGCCTAAGTAGCCGCAGGGGCAGGGATTCATGGCGGCCAATAGAGTAAATTTTGCGGGAAAGAGCAAAGAACTGGCGGCTCGGCTGATGGTAATCAAGCCTTCTTCCAGAGGTTGACGGAGATTTTCCAAAGCCGATCGGGAAAATTCCGGAAATTCATCCAAGAACAGGACGCCGCGATGCGCTAGAGAAATTTCTCCCGGCCGCGGCCAGGAACCGCCGCCCACGAGTGCAATGGCTGAAGCGCTGTGATGCGGCGAACGAAAAGGCCGGGTGGCGATTAAAGAAAAATCATTTTTTAGTTCTCCGGCGACGCTGTAGATTTTGGTTATTTCTAATCTCTCTGGTTCGGTTAATCGCGGTAAAATGCTTGGAACGGTTTTGGCCAGTAAGGTTTTGCCGGATCCGGGCGGCCCGAAAAATAAAAGATTATGACCACCGGCCGCCGAAATTTCCAGGGCACGCTTGGCTTTTTCCTGGCCTTTAATGTTTATTAAATCAAAATCATATCGGGTTTCCGGCTCTTTTATTGTTTTTGCCGTAAACGGCGAAATTAACTCTTTATTGTTTAAATGGTTGATGAGCTGTTTTAAATTTTTGACCGGAAAAATTTTGAGTTTTTTGACCAGGCCAGCTTCGGTGGTGTTTTTTTCGGGTATGAACAGATTTTTTATTCCCGCCCGACCGGCAGTCAAGGCAATCGATAAGACGCCGTTTATCGGCCGAACTTCGCCGGTTAGCGATAATTCGCCGGCTAAAAGACAGCCGGCCGGGTCGACGGAAAAGTTATCTTTAAGCGCCAGAATACTGACGGCAATCGGCAGATCGTAAGACGGACCATGTTTTTTTAAATCCGCCGGTGCCAGATTTACAGTAATCTTACGACGAGGATAAGGCAGACCGCAATTACGCAAGGCGCTTCTTACTCTTTCCTTAGCTTCAGAGACCGCCGTATCCGGCAAACCGACAATCGTAATCTGGCCGAAATCACCGCCGCCCGCGTCAGCTTCGACGGCGATAATCGTCGCTTCCAAACCATTTAAAGCGGCCGTTAAAATTTTAGTGGGCATAGTATTCGGGTGAAAATTTATAGAATCAAAAAACCGCTCTTTCAAAGAGCGGTTTTATTATAACGGATGTCTGTTAAAGTAAAATTAAATTTTTTTTAAAAAATATCTTATTTTTTCAGATCGTCTAATTTAACGCTTAATAATTTACTGACTCCATCCGATTCCATGGTTACGCCGTATAAAATACTGGCCCGGCGCATTGAGGCGCGGTTGTGGGTAATGACGATGAATTGGGTCTTATCGGACAAATCGTCGAGAATTTTCGCCAGCCGTTCGGAATTAGCCTCATCCAGCGCCGCATCGACTTCATCCAAAATTACGAAAGGCGAAGGATTAGCGCTGATGATAGCGGAAATAAGGGCGATAGCGGTCAAAGCCCGTTCGCCGCCGGAAAGCATCGTAACGGTTTGGATTTTTTTGCCCGGAGGCGTCGCTTGGATTTCAATACCCGCCAAGCCGACAGCGTTATGTTTTCTGAGAAATTTTATAGTTTTTAATTTTTCATCCACCTCATTTTTTATTTCCTTTTCTCCCGGGGTCAGGCCGTTATTGATATTTATTTCCGCCGTCCCGCCCATTCCGGCCGGATTGTTTTTCGCTTCTTCTTTCTCCAAATCCTCAATCATCAGCTTGGATATTTTCGCCGTCCCGCCGTTGAATAAGATTTTGAAGTAATCATTGAACTTTTCGGAAATTACCTTAAATTCTTGATCAAAACGGTTTTTGATGTTCAAATCAAGTTCATAAATTATTTCTTCCAAAGATTTGATCGCCTTATTGAGATCATCGGTTTGCCGGCTTAAAAAATCATAGCGCTCTTTAGTCTCCCGGTATTCTTTCTCGGTTTCCGGGTCAATGCCGCCAATTTGTTCCAGTTGATTTTTAAATTCCGCTATTTTTCTATTGGCGCGTTCCAGATCTATTTCAGTTTCGGCCAGCTGGTGATTTTTAATTTCTGCCAGTTCCAACCCGCTGTTGCGGATGTTCGCCTCTAAATCTTCCAGCCGGGTTTCTTCCCGGGCGGCATTTATTTTCCAATCGCTTAGTTCGTTGTTGAGTGAGTTAATTTCTCCTTGTAAAGCTTGCAGATTTTTCTGATAGTCGAAGATTAAAGATTTTTCCTGGTCTTTGGCAGTCTCAAGTCCTCCCAACTGTCGTTCCAGCTCTTTAATCTGTTCGTTTATTTTATCGGTTTTTTGGTTGATTTCTTCTTTCTCACCGCTGATTTTCGCCGCGGCGCGCGGTGTGTTTTGTTTGGAAATTTTGTTTTTAATTTCCGCCAGATCCTGTTTCGTCCGTTCTTTTTTTTCGGTCAGTAGTTTAAAACGCTCGTTAAGGGCAGATAATTTATAGCGGCCTTCGTTCAAAGCGGCACTGACCGCTTGTTTATCCTCGTTTAAGTTAATTATTTTTTCCTGGACCTCTTTTATTCCTTGGATTTCCTGAAGTTTAGCGGAATCTCCCGTTTCCAAAAAATCTTTGATTTTATGTTTAAATTCTTGTTGGGCTTCTTGTAGAAGTTTTTTTATCGTTTCCAAATCTTCCAGCGCGTCGATTTCTTCCAACCGCGTCAAGAAGTCGGTAATAATCTTATTAATTTCTTCCCGTGTTTGTTCCCGTTTTCGTCCGCCGCTGGTTTTTTCAGTCAGATTGGCGCTAGCTTTTTTTAATTCAGCGCCCGCCGTTTCCAATTCGCGGTTCAAACGATTGAGCTTAGCGGTCAATTCTTTTTCTTCTTTCCAATCCTGATTTTTTGCCAGTGTCGCTAATTCGTTTTCAATTTTTTCGGTTTCCGCGTTCAACTCGGCTTCTTTGGCGCTCAACCAGGATAGATCAAATTGTCCCTGAGACTCGAAGTTCATTTCCAATTCCGCCTGGATCTTAGTCAGTTGTTTAAGCTCCTGATTTTTAGCGTCATAGAGTTCCCGTAGGCGTAACTGAAGACTGTTTATTTCCCGATTATGGTCGGTTATCTTTATTCTATCCAATTCCTCGCTTAGTTTGGAGAATTTTTTTTCACGTTCCAGCTTAATCTTTTCTCTCTCCAGGTAGTGAGTGTTATAATTATCTAATTTATTGTTGGCTTCCTCCCAGATTTTATGATAATAATTAAGCTGGTTAGCCTTCAGTTCTTTTTCAATCTGGCTGCGTTTATTAAGTTTTTCCACTTGGCGAGTCAAACTTTTAAGGCGCGGTTTTATT
>JBAZKO010000021.1:0-6843 GCA_041650775.1 Patescibacteria group bacterium | reverse complement strand
GCATTGGCTAATGGCCAGGAAATAATGATTATTAATGATTCCGTATCCAAGGAAGCGGTAATGAACCAGGACGCGGCCAAATTAACTCCAGAAACAGCTAGTTCTACTCTCCCGATAATCAGTAGCTTTGCGCCGTTGGTGTCCGATACCCCTACCACAACCGCCGCTACTCAATCTCCGAGCGTCAAAGTCGTAAGAACCAGCACCCATGTCATCACCGCCTACAATTCAGAGGCGGGGCAAACCGATGACAGTCCTTGTATTACCGCCAACGGCTTTAATGTCTGCAAAAACGGAGTGGAGGACACCATTGCCGCTAATTTCTTGAAGTTCGGTACCAAGGTTAAGATTCCGGAACTGTTCGGCGACCGTATTTTCACGGTTCGCGACCGCATGAACAAAAAACATCCCAACCGCGTCGATGTCTGGATGAAAGATCGCCATGACGCCATCCAATTCGGCGTCAAAACCGCGAAAATCCAGGTGGTGGAAACCGAACTAGCAGTCGCTAAATAATCTTCCAATCAAAATAAATAAAAACGCCCGGATCTATTTACGTTATAGGCTCGGGCGTTTTTGATTGGGTAATTTAAACTTTTTCCGAATGGGGTTCGATTAAAAAAATAAACCTAAGAGTCCGCGACTTCTCTTAATTTCTTTTTCTTTTTTATTAATCGCCAGCGTCGTAGAAATAACCGTATCCGGATTTAAGGAAATACTATCGATTCCCTCTTCTACCAAGAAAGTCGCGAAATCAGGAAAATCGCTCGGCCCCTGGCCACAGATGCCGACTTTACGACGATATTTTTTAGCCGTCTTTATTAACTGTTTGATTAATTCCTTAACCGCTTCGTTCTTTTCATTAGAAACTCCGGCTACCTTTAAAGTTCCACCGGAATCGCGATCAATCCCTAGTGTCAGCTGGGTCAGATCATTGGAGCCGATGGAAAATCCGTCAAAAATACGACAAAATTTTTCCGCCAGGATAACATTCGAGGGTATTTCCGCCATAACGTAAATCTCCAAACCTTTCTGGCCGCGTTTCAGTCCGTTTTCCGCCATAATCTCTTCGACCAGTTTTCCTTCTTCCACCGTTCGGCAGAAAGGAATAAGAATTTTGAGATTATTTAAACCCATCTCATCACGGACTTTTTTAATCGCCCGGCATTCTAATTTAAAAGCCGGCAGAAATAACGGAGAGTAATAACGGCTGGCACCGCGCCAACCGATCATCGGATTAGCCTCAACCGGCTCGTAAGCTTGGCCGCCGATAAGATTGGCGTATTCATTGGTTTTAAAATCGCTCAAACGAAGAATAACATCTTTAGGATAAAAAGCGGCGGTAATCATTCCTATGCCTTGCGCTAGCCGATCCACAAAATATTGCGCCTTATCCTGGTGGCCAATAGTCAGTCTAGCAATTTGTTTTTTTACTGACTGATCTTTTAAATGATTATAATTAAGCAGAGCGAGCGGATGAATCTTAATATAATTATTAATTATGAATTCCAGCCGCGCCAGACCGACACCGTCGTTAGGGATAAAAGAGTTGGTAAAAGCCATATCCGGCTCGGCGATATTCATCATAATCTTGGTCTTCGGTCGCGGCAAATCCTTGATATCGGTTTTCTCGATTTTAAAAGGCAATTTTCCTTCATAAACGAAGCCCTCTTCGCCGCCGGCGCAACTGACGGTCACCGGCTGACCGGTTTTTATTCGGAGCGAGCCCTTTTCCGTTCCGACAACGCAAGGGATGCCTAGTTCTCGGGAAACAATCGCGGCATGGCAGGTTCGTCCGCCTTTATCGGTAACAATGGCGGAAGAAATTTTCATAATCGGTTCCCAATCCGGATCAGTCATGTCAGTCACTAGAACCTGGCCGGGCTTGAATTTATTAATGTCTTTGGCACTCATCATCCGATTGGCGACGCCAGCTCCGATTTTATTGCCGACACTCTGGCCGGAAACGATAACCTTTCCTTCTTTAGCCAACTTATAGCGCTCGATAATTTTTATCTCCTTTTGGCTCTGGACCGTTTCCGGCCGGGCCTGGATGATAAACAATTCGTTTGTTCGTCCGTCCAGCGCGAACTCCAGATCCATCGGTCGTTTATAATGTTCCTCAATCAACATCGCCCATTTCGCAAGCTGTAAAACCTGGCTGTCGCTTAAAGACGGTTTAATCTGGCCAGCCGGAGAAATCGGTACGTTTTTCACCGTATTCTTGCCGCCAAAACTATAAACCATCTTAATATTTTTCCGGCTTAAACTTTTAGAAATAATCGCGCCCGTCGGTTTAAAAACATAATATTCGTCCGGATTAACCCGCCCCTGAACCATGTTTTCGCCCAAACCGAAAATAGAATTAATTAAAACCGCGTTCTTAAAACCGGATTCCGTATCAATCGTGAAAATGACGCCGGACGAGCCCAGATCAGAACGAACCATTTTTTGGACACCGACCGAAAGCGCGATGGAAAAATGATCAAACTTTTTATCGACGCGATAAGAAATTGCCCGGCTGGTAAACAAAGAAGCGATACACTTTCTCACCGCCAACAGCAGATCTTTTTCACCGGTAATATTCAAGAATGTTTCCTGCTGGCCGGCGAAGGAGGCATCGGGCAAATCTTCGGCAGTCGCGCTGGAGCGGACGGCGACATCCAAATCCTTGGTTTTACATTCGGCGGACAAACGGCGGTAAGCCTTGATAATTTCCCGGCGAAAATCTTCGGGCATTTCCGTGGCGATAATAATCTTTCTTACCTCGCTCGCGCGTTTCATCAAATCTTTGACGTTTTTGGTATCCAGCCCTTCCAAAATTTTCTTAATCCGTTTCTTCAGCCCGGTCGAATCCAAAAAATAATGATAAGCGGACGCGGTCGTCGCGAAACCGTTGGGGATTCTTATCCCTTTTTTGACCAGATGGCCGTACATCTCCCCGAGCGAAGCGTTTTTACCGCCGACTTGCGGCACGTTCTTTATCGACAATTCCTTAAAAAAATAAATCGACTTGTTTTTTAACATAAAAATAATTTAAAATAATGAAAACTTTATTAAAGCTGTTCGGTCTTTTTATTATAACACAATCTTTACTTTATAAGAATAATTGATTAAGATAAAAATAAGCTGGAGCAGGCGGCTTTAAAAACAAGAACGCGGACGTGGCGAAACTGGTAGACGCACTTGGTTTAGGACCAAGCGGGGCGACCCTTGAGAGTTCAAGTCTCTCCGTCCGCACATGATTCATTTCTTGCATACTTTTCAACCCGAACCGGTCCTCTTCACTTTAGGACCGATCAACCTTTACTGGTACGGATTCTTTATCGTTTTAGGAATTATCGCCGCCTTGGCGACGACTTTTTTACTGGCTAAATATCATAATATTAAAACCGACACTGTTTTTGATCTGTCTTTATGGCTGATTATCGGCGGAATCGCCGGCGCGCGCGTTTATGATATTATTTTGGAACTTCCCTATTATTTACAAAACCCTCTACAAACCCTTGCGGTTTGGCAGGGCGGCCTAGCCATCCATGGCGGAATCATCGCCGGCATTATAATAACCTGGTTCTTCGCTAAAAAGCACCGAATTAATTTTTGGCGATTAACCGCCTTAACGGTCCCGGGGCTGGCAATTGCTCAAGCTATCGGCCGGTGGGGAAATTATTTTAATCAGGAATTATTCGGCCTTCCGACCGCCTTACCCTGGGGCATTCCGATAGATTTATGGCACCGCCCTTGGCAATATTCTTCCAGTCTCTATTTTCAGCCCACCTTTTTATATGAAAGCCTGGGTTGTCTGGCAATCGGATTAATTCTGGTCGTCTTAAATATTTGTTTTCTAAAAAAACAAAAATTAAACGCCTATTTCTATATTTGGTCGACGGCGCTTTTTATGATATTATATTCTATATTAAGGTTCTCTCTGGAATTCATCCGCTCGGACAAAACGCCTTATCTTTTCGGTCTCCGTTGGCCGCAAATCGTCAGTCTGGCGATTATTATCTTATTTTCACTTATTCTGATTTACTATGCCCGCCGACAAAAAAAGTAACAATAAAAATCGCGGTCGCCTGCTAATCCTCTACTTTCTCGGATTATTGTTGGCTGTCTCCGTGGCTCTGCCGGCCTACATCCAGTCTAATTTCTTAAACCAATTCATCGGGATAAAGACGGTCAGTTTATTTTTTGTCGTCGCCAACTTACTGACCGTGGTGGCGATTTTATTTTTTCCGCATTTAATAAAAAAGCTGACCAATTATTTCCTGACGCAGGCGGTTTTAATCCTTTACGCCGTTTCTCTTCTGGGCTTATCTTTATCAGCCGGCGCCACGGTCGCTCTCTTGTCTCTCATCATTTTTTCCATCACTTCCAATCTTATCTGGATAAACATGGATATCATGGTGGAAAATTTCTCGGTCGACGCTTCCACTGGCCGGACACGGACGATTTATTTTACTTTTATCAACGCCGGCTGGATTCTTTCGCCACTTTTTTCCGTCTATTTAATTGGCAAAGGCGAATACAATCTAACTTTCCTGGTGGCCGGGTTCCTGGTCATTCCCTTCTTTTTAATATTCCTTAATCAGGCCAAAAAACTAAAAGACAAAATTAAATACCAAAAAGAGACGCTCCTGGCAACGATTAAAAGAACTTGGAAGCGAAAGAATTTGCGCGGCATTTTTTTTATCGCCCTCCTCTTGCAGTTATTTTATAGTTCGGCGGTTATTTATATTCCTCTCCATCTTTTTCAGGATCTAAAAATGAGCTGGGAAATACTCGGACCGATTTTTTCTTTTATGCTTATCCCCTTCATTCTTCTGGAAATTCCGGCCGGAATACTCGCCGATAAGTATCTCGGTGAAAAAGAATTATTATTCACCGGTTTTGCTATCTTGGCCATCTCCTTATTCTTATTCTATTACATTAAAACGCCGACCGTTTGGATTTGGGCGGCGGTTCTTTTTGCCAGTCGGGTCGGCGCGGCTTTGGTGGAAGCGATGAGAGAAACGTTTTTCTTTAAGATTGTCGACGCTAAAGATGTCGGCTGTATTAATGTTTTCCGGACTACCGGTCCTCTGGCTTACGTTCTGGGGTCAACTTTGGCGATTATTACCTTAAGCTTTTTTTCTCTTAACTATCTTTTTCTTGTTTTAGCGATTATCATGCTTTCCGGCTTCATCTTTACCGCTTCCCTGAAGGACACGAAATAGTTGACTCTCCGATTATTATCTTATAATATGACGGTTAGGCGGGTATCGTATAGTGGTTATTACCTAAGGTTTCCAACCTTATGAGAGGGGTTCGATTCCCCTTACCCGCTCATGAAATATCTCTTTTTCATCCAAGGCGAAGGCCGGGGTCATATGACTCAGGCTCTAACTCTGAAAGAAAAACTAGAAAGCCGCGGCCATGAAATCCTGGCGGCCGTAGTCGGCATCGATAAGAACAAAGAACTTCCGTCTTTTTTTAGACAACAAATAAACATTCCGCTGTTTACCGTCGACAGTCCGGGATTTGCCGTCGATAAAAAGGGCAAAGGAATAAAAATTTTCAAAAGCGTGCGGCGAACAATCTGGCGACTGCCGCTCTATTTCCACTCCTTAAAAAAAATTAAAAAAATAGTTACTGACCTAAACCCGGATATTCTGATCAGTTTTTACGAACCGACCGCCGGTAATTACTGTCGTTTATATCGCGAAAAACGGCGATTGTTCTGCCTCGGACATCAATATTTTATCGGCCATCCCTCTTTTAAATTTCCCAAAATCGGTCGACTGAAACGTTGGAGTTTTAAATTATATAATCGCTTATCCGCGCCGCGCCGCGCCGTTAAGATTGCTTTATCGTTCACTGCCGAAGATGACCGACCGCTAAAAAAACTTTTTGTCTGTCCGCCTCTCATTAGGCGAGCCGTAAAAGAAGAGCCCCCCCGGACGGAAGATTTCTTTCTTCTCTACCTCTTAAATGTCGGCTACAGCGAGGAGATAGTCGCCTGGAGCCAAGCCAATCCGTCGATAAAAATCGAAGCTTTCTGGAATCGTCCGGGGGAAGAAGAAACTCGTTTCGGACAGAACCTGATATTCCACCGTTTAAATAATGAAAAATTCATCAAGCGTCTGGCCGCTTGCCGCGCCTATGTCGCTACGGCCGGATTCGAATCAATCGCCGAGGCGGCTTATCTGAAAAAAAATATCTTAATGATTCCAACCAAAAACCATTTTGAACAAAAATGCAACGCTGGCGACGCCAAACGGGCGGGACTGGCGATAACCGCGGAAATTTTCAACCTATCACTGATAACGGACAGACAAACAAAAACCCATTCAGCCGGCGCTTTGGACGCCTTTAAAGAATGGGTTGATAACTACGACGATAAAATCGTCGGCCTATTGGAAAAATAATCTCGGAAGATACCTCTCGCGAAAAAAAATTATATCTATTGGAACAGAACGGCGGCCAACCACCAATATTGCGGGTTGCCGTATTTTTTTTGAAAATACCACCACTCCACTCCCCAAATATAAGTCCGGCTAAAATTAAGATTAATGGCATACTGCAAATTCGCCCGGAATTGATCGACGCTCATGGTTTTTTCTATTTTCTCCGGCGTCAACTGGGACATCAGGCCATGGGATACCCAGGGTTCTGCTTGTAATTCCATAATCATCAACCTTTCCGGGGATAAGCCGGCTAGCCAACCTTTGAAATGGTAGTAATAAACCGGAATTGGATATTTGAGATAGCCCAGCCATTCATTATAAACCGTCCGATATAAAGTACTGCCGAAAATATCGCCGATTTTAGCTTCTTCCTGCCAAAATTTCAATTCTCCGGAAC
>JBAZKO010000020.1:0-9080 GCA_041650775.1 Patescibacteria group bacterium | reverse complement strand
AGTTGGTGATATTACCGTCATTCATATTAATGCTGGAGGAGGCGATCATCGTTCCGCCGGAAAGAGGTAAATAAGCACCGGATATCGGCGTGGAAGTGGAAAGCAAAGTGTCGACATAGCCTTTGGTCGCGGCATCGGTAATGGCAAAAGGCAAATCGACATTACTGATTCTTTTCAGTCCGGCCAGGATGCTAGTGTTGCCGGTCGACGAAACGACTTCCAACTTGGCGGCCGGAGAATTTGTCCCGATGCCTAAAGTGCCGCTGATATAAGTAGCCGTAGAAGTTCCGCCGGAAATCGTTAAATATGGACCGGTGTCATTAGAAACTATACCTCTAGCTCTTACTGTGCCGAAATAAGCAATCCCCGTGCCACTGACATATAGGCCGCCAGGCATGATTAAATAGGAAGAGGCGGTAATATACGGATTAGGCACAGTAAATCTTATATTTCCTGAAGGATTATTGGAAGAAGTAATTGTTAAATAACCGGTACTGGTGGCATTGCCATTAAGGTAAGTATCTCCGACTACATGCAATTTCGATATCGGACTCGTCGTCCCAATTCCGACATAACCGCTATTCAAACTCCAAATATTTCCGGCCGTAGTTCCACCCCAGAGAGAAGAAGAGGAAGCGGAAACGACAGAATCCACGTAACCCTTAGTGGCGGCGTCGGTGGTATCGAAAGGCAGATCGACATTGCCGATTCTTTTCAGACCGGCCAAGATACTGGCGTTGCCGCTGGCGGAAACGACTTCCAAACCGGCGGCCGGAGTACTCGTGCCGATACCGACGGAGCCGGAAGATAAAACATATAAAGAAGGGCTGGTACTCTGAAAAATATGATTAAGCGCGCCGACCGAATCACTGCCTAATTTTAAAGTGGCGCCGATACATGCTCCACTCACTAATTCATAACCCTGAGCGCAGGCCGAACAAACCGCCGTACATTGGCTATAAGAAGAACAATTAGCCGGCACCGGCGTATTCGCGGTACAAGTCTGCGAGGGATAAGAACCGCAAAGAGTATAACCGGAAGCGCAAGCATTACAATAACCGCAGGAATCGGCGGCGGTACAATTCGCCGGACAACTCAGGCCGGTCGCGCAAACTGTTCCCGTCCAGGTAGGACATTGAGTCTGGCCGGTGCGGCAGGAACCCAAACAATAATATTCTCCTATTCCGATATTACAACCGACGCCGGCGCCGTTATCCGTCGGACAAGTTCCGCTCGCCGCCGACACCGAAAAACCGACTGTCAGGCCGAGAGCGAAAATTAAGATGACCAACGATTTTTTCAGCATACCCTAATCAAAGTATAAAAGATTATCTTAACGGCAACAAGCTAACTTTAAAGAATTATTACAGCGCATCAAAAGTCCGCGTCCTTGCGGGCGGCCGGTCATCGGTATCTGCCAATAAGTTCCATAAGCGGCCGTTGTGGCGATTGATCTTCCCTCACAATCGTTAGCCGCCGCCGTATAACCGGGAGGTCCGGCAAAAATCCAGACATCTTCCGCCGGCAAGGTCAGCCCGGCGGCGATGGAATTTAAAATATTATCCGGCGTGCAGACGGTGGAACTCGCGAACGCCGCTTTGCAGGCGTTTTCCGCCGCCACATATCCGGCGGTGCCGTTATTGTCACCATTATAAGCTGTCGGGGTTATTCCCACATAGTAGGCCATATTCGCGATTGTTCCGGTCGCGACCGCGACATAGGAAATTACGAAAGAATCAACGTAGCCTTTGGTCGCGGCATCGGTAACCGCAAAAGGAATATCGACATCGCCGATTCTTTTCAGGCCGGCCAGAATACTGGAATTATTAGGAGAGGCAACCTCCAAACGGGCGGCCGGAGAGGTGGTGCCAATGCCGAGATTGCCTTCTTGTATCCTCATCCACTCCGTATTGTCGATAGCATCGTTAAAACTAATCCCGTTAATCGCTTGTAATCCTCTGATCTGGCCGCCGCCGCTTGTGGCACTGCCGAGCGCGCCGGTCCCGCTCCTGACTAATATGAACGGTTCGAGCGCGGGAGAATCGGAATTGCGCCAAAGATACAGGCCGGCGTTCGTTCCTTTGTCCACTAAATCGTAGGTGTCCAAGCTAGAATCTTCCGCTCCGCCCAGATTTATTTTTCCGATTACCGAAAGATTTTTTCGCGGCGCGGCTGTTCCGATGCCGACGTTGCCGGTGCTAGTTAAATTTATAGAAGCCGCGTTAGCAAGAGAACCGTCGGAAGTTGAATTCACTATCCTTAAAACATTACTGCCGGAAGAAAAGCCAAAATGTCCGGAAGTGACGCCACTCTGCCATAAGAACAAACTAGTATCTGTGTTGGCGGCGTTAACGAGACTCAAGGTATTACCGTAAGAATTGCGACTGCCGGCCAGGCTTCCGAAAACGCCGCGCCCGAATACGTCCAGTTTAACGACCGGACTTGATGTTCCAACTCCAATATCGCCGTTATTTTTTATGTATAGTTTGGACGAATATGCTCCGGCACTATAAGTTTGAAAATCATAATTAGCCGCGTTTCTAAGTAATAAACTACTGTCGGCCGCGGCGCTGATCCAAGTGTATTGTCCATTGCTCGGACTATAAAAATATAAAACTTTTCCATTTCTAATAGCCACGTGGCCATTGATATCAAGCGGAACCGTCGGCGTCGTCGTTCCTATCCCGACATAGCCGCTATTCAAATTCCAGATATTCCCCCCGGTCGTTCCGCCCCAGAGAGTCGAGATAGTGCCCGTCGCGGTGGCGACGTAAGAATCGACGTAACCTTTAGTGGCGGCGTCGGTAATATCGAACGGAACGTCGACATTGCCGATTCTTTTCAGACCGGCCAGGATACTGGAGTTGCCGCTGGCGGCAATTACTTCTAATTTAGCCGCCGGAATATTCGTGCCGATGCCGACATTGCCGGAAGAAAATAAACTGGCACCTCTAATAGAACCGTTGACTTCCAAACCGGACTCCGGCGAACCGGTCGCGATACCCACCGGGCCGTTCAAAGAAACCGGTAGCCAATTATTAACAAAATCCTTGAATAAATCATTCCAATTATCCGCGGTTAGAGTATCGTTATAAAGTTTATTATAACTGGAAGTGGCGTGAAAAGCGTCCGCCTCCCGCGGCGCTGAAACCAATAAAAAAACTCCGCCCAATATAAAAACGGCTGATAAAATTCCTAATTTTCGTCCCGGAAATAGAGACATCAAGTTTTATTTCTGGCTAAATTCTTTTCTGTTTAAATTATATCATTTTTCTTATTATCTGCCAAGAAAAAAAATGGCTTTAAAACTCCCTAAAAATGCTTTAAATCAAAGAAAAATCACATCTTGATTTCCACGCTCCGCCGCGTGCTCTGATATTCGCCGACGGACTGAAAAATCAGTGGCAAAGACATATAATAAACCTCATAATTCAACCCGGTAGTCAGATTGCCGTTTATAATGGCGGCGTCGGGATCGGGATCATAACCGCCGCTCGCTAAAAAATCGTTCCAACGTATCTCCCAGAGCAACCGTTCCGCGCCGGCTTCCGCCGCGAAATAAGCCTTGGTCGATTGCGCCTGGATGCCGCCGGCTTTAATTCCGAGTAAAACGACATAAGCGCCGCCCATGGCGACAACCAGCATGCCGGCCATAATGAACATAGTTAAAATCAGGGCACTGCCCCGGCGATTCCGGCTCTTCCCTTTCTGGCCGGCCGATTTATTATTATCTTTTAAATTATCGCTCTTCGACATTTATTCGGGGAATAAAATTATTTATAATACCGCGAAGTGAAACTGGTTTGAATCGTCATCGCCGACCGGAACTGCGCCAAGTCCAAAGCGTGAGCCAGCAAGTTAATCGTCACCAGCGATTGAGTGGAAGTGCTGTCGCTCAGGATAAAACGCAGATTATCGATTCTAATCTTCCGGGGAGAAATAAAATCCTCATCTAAGCCGCGCTTAATCCGAAAACGCTGGCTATCGCCGTCCGCGCCCAAAAAATAAGTGACGCATTGTCCATAATAATTCTTAAAGGATAAGACATCGCCGGTCGCGCCGGTCGACACCGCGAAAACTTTATCGTTCGGGACATCCGGGCAAATACCGCCGTTCTTTTGCGCCATGCGGATTTCTTTACCGATGACCTCGAAAAAATATTTCAAACTCTCCTGAACATTCTGGGTCGCGAGTGCCGATCTCTGACTGTCGATGACTATTTTAAAAATATTAGTCGCCGACAGGATAATAACGGAAAATATGGCGACCGATATCATGATTTCAATCAAAGAAAACCCCTTCGCCCGGGCGGCGGCGCGGCGCTGTCTGTTTTTGCGATTTTTTACCGGCTGATTAATACCAATCATACAAGATTGTTTCTAAATCATAAGCGTAATTCCGGTTATGACTGCCCCAGGTGACTCGCGAACGGATCAGAAGCGAATCGGCGCTGGTTTTTTCCAAAGTTATCAAACGGGAAAAATTACTGCTAGTCGCCGCGCTGGCCGCGTCATGAAAATAAAAGCCGTTATCGTCCTGTTTTAAAATAAGTTCCGCCGGATCTAAATTATAGAGACGCGGCGCCAAGTCGCGATAATCCAGATAATAATTACCGGCCGCCAGATTATAGTCGAAATCACGCGCCGGGAGAGCTTTCCAATTATTATCCCGAACCCGGCGGACAAGCTCTATCCCCTCCTGCGCCAATTGAGTGGCGATAAGATTGTCCTTATTATAATCCTGACTCTGGATGTTCTGGACGATTAGCGTCAGTATTCCGACCAAACCCAAAGAAATCACGAACAAAACCGTAATGATTTCAATCAGCGTAAATCCCGCCTTGATTTTATGATTCTTCGAATCCATTTTAGTAAAATAATTATTTCGAACCCCTATCAGAATTAATCAAGCACCTCGACCAATCCCAAAAAATTGACGCGCACCGTCTTCTGGGAATTATCGCGTTTCTCCGTCAATTCTATCAACAAACTGGTCGTAGTCGCTCCGCCGCTGTAAATGTTGGTTGCCGGATCGGGCGGCAAAAAAGTAACGCTAACCTCCGGATTGTCCGGTAACGACCCGGCTTCTAATTTGGAAATTTCCACGCCGTCCGGCAATTTAGTAACGCGCGCGCCGTAACCGGTTATGCCCTCGTCTTCGCTGTCATATTGCATATAACCGGTTTCCCCCGGCGCGTTCAGATCCGCGAATAAAGTATAACTACTGCTCGCGGTGTTAAAAGCGATTCCCCAGCCGCCGGGCGGAACTAAACCGTTATATTTGACCAGACCGAGAGCGTTATTCTGCGCCAAATGTAAATCCGCCGCCAAATTTTGCGCGACGACTGTCAGATCCATCCGCTTATTGATAGAACGATAGTTGGCGATAAACAAAGACGCCACGAGAGCGATCATCGACAGGCTGACGATCATCTCCAGAAGCGTAAACCCACGGCGACTCCGGGGATTGCGCGCGCCGCTGATAATTTTTTTGATCAAGCTGTTCATTTTATATTGCGCTATCGCGCCGATTATTGCGCTTTTACTTCCCGCCAAATCGGCAGATCATAATTAATATGCAAAGCCGTCGAAGTACTGCAGGTATAGTTGTCGTCATCAGTTAAACTCAACCTGACAATCGTTCCGGTGGCGCGCATAAAAATAATGGAAGTGGTTGAATTTTCGGACGCGTCGATAACCGCCCCCGCGTCGCCGATGGTCGTCCATAAATAGTGGCAATTACTGCCGGCGCAACTCTGCGGCAATGAGGGGCTGGAACTATTATAATACCGGGAATTACTGGTAAATATCGTCGTCGTTCCGGCTAAAACATCGTAAGGATCCCAGGTAAAATAGGGTGACGGAAATTCATGGCGGTAAGTTCGGAAAGTATCCTGCGAGGCGTCGGGTAAAGTATTGGTATGCGTATCCAAAGCGCCGTTATGGCCGTCGTTGGCCGTATTGCCGAATTTATACCAGTCGGTCGGCTTATATTCCCCCTCCTCTAAATAATAAAGCCTGACCCACCAATAGTAATTAGTGTTATAATCCAGATTCTGGCAATAAGGATCGGAGTTAGGAATGGCGTATTGTGTGGCCATCGAAGGCGTTTTCGGTCCGCTCCAACAAACCGCGGTCGAAGTACTCAAAGTATCTGTATCGTTGACTACGATTTCATAACCGGCCTGCGTGCCGCTTTTTACTCGCCATCTTAAGATGGCGTTCAGAGCGCCATCACTGCAAGCTTCACTCGGACTCCAGTTCGGCGCGGACAGATGACCGACCTGTAAGTTGCTGATATAAACTTTATAATCTCTGGTAGCACAATTACCGCCTCCGCCACCCTCGCTTTCACAATTAAAACTAAGATCTCCGACTGAACTCGAACCGTAACCGATAAAATCTCCGGGGTCGATTCCGTGACCGGGCAAGGTTGAAGAAGCTTCAATATTCCAGGATTGAATCATCGTCGGCACGGTCGTGGCCGAATCCAGTCTTATCCAAGTGCCGTCGACCGCCCGTCCCCAGCCGTAAACTTTCTGATCGATTTCATTATAACAAGCCCAGCAATTACTGTCCGAAAAACAGGCCGGGCAAGGAACGCTGAGCGAACTTTTATCCGGTTGCGTCGAGTCGGGCGTGGTCGTCGCTTCGAAAGAAATCAAACCCTTGGAGTAATTCCAGGCCTGGCCGGAAAAACTGCCGTTGGCGTCGATGGAAACATGATGGACAAGATTACTGCAAGGATCGGAATAGAAATGAAAACCGCGCGGATCAGGCCAGGAGTATAAGTTTCCCGGAGCGTCCAGGCGGTCGCCGGTCAAATCGTCCAAGCAATCAAAAAAAAGATAACGGTATTGGTCGCCCCACCAGGCCGCGCCACGGACCGTGGAAGTCGACGCCGCGACGTTTCGGACAACCAAAAACAGCCCGCTAATTAAAATAACGGCTGATAAAAGCAAAATTTTACCGCGTAGATTTATCATTCTTTATTCATATGAATTATACCACTTTATACGCCTTTTCCAAAAACTTTTTTCCTCTTACCAGCATCACCCGTCTTTCTTTTTCGGTTTTATCATCATAACCCGCCAGATGCAGAAGACCGTGAACCAACAAGAAATAAAAAATATAATCACCGTCGCGATCGGTACGCTCCTGCTCTCCTATTTCCGCCAGCATTTTTCGGTAATGGCCGATTTTTTTCGCTTCCTGGATATTGATAATCACTTCGCCCCAAAATTTAACGGCGCGACGCGTTTTACCGCTGCTATCGCCACTGGAAAAAGACAAAACATCCGTGGTTTTATCTATCCCTCGGTATTTTTTATTCAACCGCCTCATTTCGGCGGCTCCCACGACGGCGAGCGACACTTCCCGGCCGGATTTCCGGTAAGCGCGCAAAAAATGTTCCGTCATCTTCCGGATTTTTTGGACATTTATCTTTTGCCGCGTGGTGTTATTTATTTCGACCGAAAGTTTCATAATGATTTTTAATTTTTATTTCCGCCAAAATTTTTTTAATATCCGGAAAAATGTCCTGACAAAATTATATAAATAATATAGCGCCGGCCGGTAAACCGCGTCGAAAGTCCCCGGATAATTAACTTCCCGTCCGCCGAAACCCCGCTTAAACCGGGTTACGCCCGGCCATTTCTTATCGTCAATCCCATAAAAATCATAATAGAGATAACCGTTTTCCCGGGCGTCTTTGATTACCGACCACTGCAATAAATAAGGCGCCATAACGTTCCGGAATTCATTATCCGAAGCGCCATGCAGATAAGTAACTTTATTTTTCCAAAAACAAAATAAACCGGCGGCGATATTTCTTCCCTGATACTCGGCGAAAAATAATTTGATAAAATCTTTATCGATGCTTAATAAATTCTTATAATGCGCGGCCCCGTGCAAGCGGAAAGCGTCCCGCTCGCCGGTCAGATTCATTAAACGCCAAAATTCCGGCCAATCCGCGGCCGACCCTTTTTTAATCTTCACTCCCTTCTTTTCGGCCAGGCGCAGATTATAACGCGTTTTTTGATGCATCGCGGCCAGCAGTTCTTCTTCGTCTTCGGTCAAATCTAAAAGCAAGGTCTTCTGAGGCTGAATAGCGGCAGTTTCTTTTATCATTCCCCACCCGCGCGTGGCCGGATTATCTTTCGGCTCCAGTCTTAAAAATAGCGCCCGCCGATCGATCTTTTTCACGGCCGCCAAAAAAAATTCTTGCGCTTCGCGCGCGCCAATCGGTCCGCGCGGCGCGTACCAATAAAAATATCCGGCGTCGAGAGGTTTTTTAATAAGCGTTGCCGCCAGATAAATCGCTGGACGGTCGGAATTTTTCTCATTCTGCACCCCTAAGCGCAATACTTCTTCCCCTTCCGCCTTTAACATTTCGCCCCACTGCCAGGATTGCAAAAATTCCGCGCCGGCCGTTTTCCGCGGTGACGACGCGCTGGCGATAAAAGCATCCCAAGCCTTTTTTTCCATCCCATAAAATATTTCCATACCTGAATCATACCATAAAAAAACCCCAAAAAAAAGAGCCTGGGAAGGCTCTTTTTAGCGAACTGAAGATAATCTTTTAGTAGATTCCGGCTGGCGTAGCGGTTTGTCGCTGATTGCCGGTTATACCGTTAACGGTAGCGCCCAAGCAATACTGAATCGTATAGGAAGAGTTGGCGCCGGTTTCTCCACTCTTGGAATAAGTATAAGCGGTTACACCGGTTCCGCAATTCCCACCGTCGGTCGGAAGCGGGGCGGACGGAACAGCGCGCAGATAAGTACTACTGCCACTGGCGATAGCGTCGCCGGTCGAAGCCGAAGTCGGATAATCGCCAGTATCGTTATAGTACATTTCTAGCGCCGTCTGGATCTGCTTGACGTCGGAAATTCTTTTCGCGTCGCGCGATCGGGCTCTGGCCGAGTTCAAAGCGATAATGGAAAGAGTCGATAGCAAGCCGATAATGGCGATAACTACCAACAATTCGATTAAGGTAAACCCTTTTTTATTTTTTTTCATATTTCACCTCCTCTTCAAAGTTAGCGAATCTCGGCTCATGGGAAAGCGACAGTCGCCAATTG
>JBAZKO010000019.1:0-9811 GCA_041650775.1 Patescibacteria group bacterium | reverse complement strand
GCCGCATTAACTTTGTCGGCAACATTACTGCCGGGGACTAAGTGGAATGAAGAAAATCAAAGCATGATTATTAATAAAAAAGATTATGCTGGCTATTCTTTGTTTACCACTCATCACCGGACAAAAAATATTCCTGATCCTAAAATCATAGAAGAATTTATGGTCAAAAGGGCTAAGGAATTGAATAAAGTTCAAAAGACCTATATCTGGGGGACAGCATTTCAAAATTGCTAAATTGTTTAAACCTTTAGTTTGAAGGAAGTCTATCAACGACTTCCTTTTTTATTTATACAAAGATATATTTAGAGTTTGATTTTTCCCGAAAAACCCGTTTTTGATTTTTCAAAAAATCGAACACCCAATCTTTCGCTAATTCTACAAACAAAAAGAGAGCCGGCGTATGCCGGTTCCCCGATAGTAGTCCCTAGGGGAATCGAACCCCTGTTACCAGGATGAAAACCTGATGTCCTAACCACTAGACGAAGGGACCGCAACATTTAAATAAGATTAAGGAAAATCCTTAATCGCAAGATTATTTTATATATTTTTAAAAATATTGTCAATCTGCCCTATCTATGGTTCCCAAAAAACAGTTTTACCCGCAGAATACCCAAAATAATGCTATAATATAATAATGAACGAACGAACCGAAAAAATAATAATTATCGCTTCAATCACCTTTCTCTCCCTGTCGGCGATATTTTTCTTATTCCGAGCGGTTGCGGCACCGGCAATGCCTGAGTCTCCGGCCGACCCGATTCTCAATATTTTCTCTTCAAAAAAAGAACAATTTTCAAACAATAACCCCAAACTGCCACTCAGTAATCCTAAGCCAATAACGCTTATCTTCGGCGGCGATGTCATGCTTTCCCGCCAGGTAAATTCCCAAATGACGAAATATAATGATTATTCCTGGCCTTTTTTAAAAATCGCCGACTATCTTAGCACCGCCGATCTGACCATTATAAATCTCGAATCCCCTTTCGCCGAATCTAAAAATTATAATGTCCCGACCGGATCTTTTATGTTCAAGGTTAATCCCCGGGCGATTTCCGGTTTGACGCTGGCCAGTATCGACCTGGTCGGACTGGCTAACAACCATATATTAAATCAAGGTGAAGCTGGCTTAAAAAAGACCGAAGAAGTTTTAAGCGAAGCCGGGATAAAACATATCGGCGGCGGCGAGAATGAAAACGCCGCGCATAAAGCGGAGATATTTACCGTCAAAAATAAAAAAATCGGTTTTCTGGCCTACGCCTACCCCGATGATAATTCCGTCGCCGGTGCCAAGCGCGCGGGAATAGCAAACTTGAATTTAAAAAAGATGGCCGCTGATATCGAGGCGCTAAAGGCGGAAGCCGATATCGTCGTTGTAATCATGCACGCCGGTGAGGAATATACCTCGAAACCAAACAAACAACAAATTATTTTCGCCCACGCGGCCGTAGACCACGGCGCCGATTTAATTGTTGGCCATCACCCTCATTGGCCGCAAACCTGGGAATACTATCAAGGAAAACCGATAATCTATTCCCTCGGCAACCTTATTTTTGATCAGATGTGGTCTGAAGAAACGAAAATTGGCCTAATCGTTCAGCTTGAGTGGCAAGACGACTGGACGGAAATAAAATTCGTCCCTATTAAGATATTTGACTACGGCCAAGCAGAGATATTGGAAGATGGACCGGAAAAAGAAGCTCTATTCAAAAAACTAAATATTCCGGCTGATGGAAAAATAGAGTTGGCGCCGCTGACAGAACCTTTACCGGAACGGTAATCTTGATTTAAATCGTGAAAACCATTAGGATAATTAAAATGACCAGAAAGAAAAATCCGATAATTTTAGCCGTAGAAACCAGTTGCGACGAAACGGCCGCTTCCCTAATCAAGGTCGACTCTAAAACCGGTCGTTTTTGTGTTCTGTCGAATGTGATTTCTTCTCAAATCGAAATTCATAAAAAATACGGCGGTGTCGTTCCGGAGATTGCCGCCCGCGAACATGTCCTGAACATCCTGCCGGTCATTGATGAAGCGTTATTAAAAGCCGGGATAAAACCGGAAAAACTCGATGCTATTGGTGTAACTAAAGGGCCGGGGCTCATAACTTCCTTGATTACCGGCGTGGAAACCGTTCGTGTCTTGGCTTTCGCCTGGAAAAAACCGATTATAGAAATAAACCATATTGAAGGGCATATTTACGCCAATTTCATTAACCCGCAAACGCCAATCAAATTCCCGGCCTTAATCTTAACCGTTTCCGGCGGACATACGATCCTGCTGATAATGAAAAAAAACGGCCAAATAAAAATTTTGGGCGAAACCCGTGATGACGCCGCGGGCGAAGCTTACGATAAAGCCGCGAAAATGCTGGGGTTAGGTTATCCGGGTGGTCCGATTATCTCCCGCTACGCCATTGAGTATCAAAAAACACTTGATAAAAATATTTCTAAAACCGAAAAATCCTTATTTAATACTCTAAAACTGCCGCGGCCGATGATTAATTCCGCCGACTTCGACTTCTCTTTCTCCGGTTTAAAGACGGCTTTGCTGTATCAACTGCAAAAGGATAAAAATTGGAAATCCCGAATTCCGGAATATTGTTCAGAGATTCAACAGGCGATAATCGATGTTTTAATAAGTAAGACCATAAAAGCCGCGAAAAAATTCGCGGCTAAGACAATTATGCTCTCCGGCGGCGTCAGTGCCAACAGCGAATTACGTGCGCAAATGGCTGAGGCGGTTAAAATTAATTTTCCCGACATCAATTTCTTAGTGCCGGACAAAGAATATACGACCGACAACGCCGCCATGATTGCGGCGGCGGCGATTTTTAAGTTTAGACAGAATAAGTCGACTTCCTTTAGTCGTCTCCGTGTAGACGCCAGTTTACAACTTAAATAAGATAAGTTAAAATTCAAATACTGAAACTTTTATATCTTTCGGTATCGCAACCGGGCTTGGTGGCGAAGTGGTCTAACGCCGCAGTTTGCAAAACTGCTATTCGTGGGTTCGACTCCCACCCAAGCCTCATTTTCTGTGGATAACTTGTGTTTCCTGTGTATAAAACCATAATTTAAGTCTAAAATACCGTGGACTTAAATCATGTAAATAATAATTATTATTTAAAAATTAGCCAAATTATAATAATTATCTGTCTTAAGTCCACAATATTTGACCCTTATTTTAATAAGTGCTATAATATAGATAAGTTCTTTGACTAGCTCTCGTTTCATTGCCAACGCTAACGTGGCAAAGAATATAATAGAGCAGATTAATTATCGCGCTAATAAAAAATTATAAAGTTTGATAAAAGTCAAAAAGAAATTTTTATTAAATCTTATTAAAAATTAGCGAAAATAATCAAAAAATCATTTAATTTGCTAGGAGCTGGTAAGAATACGCTCTTTAAGTTAGCAAAGAAGCTTAAAATCCTTACGACAGAATAATCTGCGAGATTATCAGTGAGGATTGAGGCTCAGACATGGCCTATAAATTATTATTTTTATTTTATAATAAAAGCGGCCTGTTCTGGGCCTCTTTTTATTCCGGAAAATTAGCAAAATTAGGCAAACTGCGCTGATTCCGGAAAGATAATGATAAAAAATAGCAAAAAATTTGGCAATTTGGCAAAAGACGAATTTTCCGCTATACTCGAAAAGCCTATAATTATCAAACTATGTCATTATCAATCGGAATTGTCGGTCTGCCGAATGTCGGTAAATCGACCCTATTCAATATTCTAACCAAAAAAGGGGTAGAAGCGGCTAATTACCCTTTCTGCACTATTGATCCTAACGTTGGGGTTGTCAAAGTTCCTGATTTTCGTTTGGAAAAACTGGCCGCCGTATCGAAGCCGATTAAAACTATTTATACGACGATTGAATTTGTGGATATTGCTGGTCTGGTAGCCGGCGCTTCCAAAGGAGAAGGTCTCGGTAATAAATTTTTAGCTAATATAAGAGAATGTGATGCTATCTGCGAAGTAATAAGAGATTTTAAAGACACTAATATTATCCATGTCCAAAATCGGGTTGATCCGGTAAGCGACAAAGAAACAATTAATACTGAACTGATATTGGCCGATTTATCGACCGTAGAAAAACGTTTAGACAAAACCCGTCGGGAAGCTAAAAGCGGCGATAAAGAATTAAAGATTAATCAGCTGATATTAGAGAAAATATATGAATATCTGGCGGCCGGAAAACCGGCGCGCGAACTGGAATTTAATGAAGAAGAAGGAATTTTTGTTAAAACTTTAAATTTACTGACTATAAAACCGATTATTTACTTGCTTAACATTGATGAAAGCCACACCGAAAACGTTCTACCGGGAACAAAAGACTTAGTTATTAAAATTAATCTAAAATTAGAGGAAGAAATCGCTAATTTAGCAATCGAAGATCAGGCGGAATATATTAAAGAGCTGGGTTTGGAACAAAGCGGTTTGGATAAATTAATCCAAAGTGCCTACCAGGTGCTGGGTCTGGAAACATTCTTTACCACCGGACCGGATGAAACTCGTGCTTGGACTATAAAAAAAGGCGCAAAAGCGCCGGTTGCGGCCGGAGAAATCCATACCGATTTCATTAAAGGATTCGTTCGGGCGGAAGTGATTAACTGGCAAAAATTTGTGGAATGCGGCAGTGAGGCTAAAGCTAAAGAACTCGGCTTAATCCGCACTGAAGGCAAGGAGTATATCGTCCAAGATGGAGATGTCTGTAATTTTTTGATAAATAAATAAATTTCTTAAAAAGGCCTCCGAATAAAGAGGCCTTTTAAATTTATCAAAATCTTTACATCTTCTCCAGCACCACCACTTCCCGATAAACTTTCTGTCCCGGCCGGCCGTAGATAATCGTCGGCCGGTTATTTTTTTTAATAAACCGGCTGTTCCGCAATTCTTCCGGTACCATATCCAATATTTTAAAACCTTCATAAGACGGAGCTATCGGCCGCTGACCATAAAATAAAGGCCAAATCATAACTACCCGGCCGCCTGTTTTTAAAACTTTCCAAAATTCTCTCAGAGCGCGCGAGTATAATTCCTCCAGATTATTCATCACGGAATTAAAATTGATCATCCCTCTTTGCGGACCCAGAAACGGTTCGGTAATAATCACATCGGCATATCCAGCTTTAATGAATTTTGACAGATCAACCGCATTTTTAACGGCCAATTTTATTTTACAATCGTTAATCCCGTATAGTTCCCTGGTCCAACTTAAATTTTTCCGCGTATCTTCGATCGCTTTAAGGGAAATGTCTGAACCGAATAAATTTTTATAACCGAGCAAGGCCGCCTCGGTCAAAACCGTTCCTGAACCGCAAAACGGATCAATAATCACGGCGTTAACATCGTTTATTTGCGCCAAATTAATCATAATCTGAGCCAATTTCGGCGGCAACATACCGGACAAATCGTCACGTGCCGGTCGACCAAAATCGCGTCGCGATAAATCCTTGAATAGCTGGACCGCCAGCGTTTCACCGATTAAAATTTTTCCCGTTCCCGCTTTTCCTTTCTCAGCGTCTTCCGCCAAAACGATTTCCATTCCCCGACCGATTAGTTTATTTTGCGTGACCACCACGCTTGATAAAGTTTTCTCGCGGCTGACGACAAAACGGGAGCTGGTTCCCCGTTCTTGAAAATATTTTTTTAATTTCAGGCCTAGATCTTTCTTGTCAAAAACACGATGGCCATAATCCGACAAACCAAAATTGAATTTATGACCGGTATTTTTCGCCTGTTTGACTCCGGCTAGCAGTTCGACTTCCGCTCTTAACCGCGCCGCATCGCCGGATTCGACTTCCGTCGCCACGCGACCGATCTTAACCAAACCGCCCAGACGTTTAATCAAATTATCGGCTTTTATTTCCAAATCGACTTCCGCCGTTAAGAAATCCGCCGCGAGCAGACGTGGCTCTTTCCAATTTAAACTGGCGGCTAATTCGGCCACCGATAAAGCGGTGTTTGTTCCCAGGACAAAAAAGTATTTCATATGCTCATATTATACTAATATTCCTACTCTTGCAATTACGGCGGCTTTATGTTAAGCTAAGGCTACAAATTAATAAACCAATATCTTTCCCATATCCTGAGCGGCCGAACTTATTGGTCGGCGCTTTCCAGGATAATTCCGTTAATATTAAAGCGGAATTAAAGGTATTCTTCGACCCCAAAGTCTTGGAATACTTGGGGATTTTATTTAACAGGGGGTCTTCATAAATTTTTTAAAAAAAATTTAAATAATTTTTAAGTCCCATCATTTATAATAACTATGTCAAAAACTAAAACAACCGGAATGACCCATTATGAGATTTTATTCATCGTCCCGAATAAATTTACGGACGACGAAGCCAAGGCTGTCGCCAGCCGGATAGAAAAAATCATTACGGACGGCGAAGGGAAAATTACTTTACGTGAATACTGGGGGAAAAAACGCTTGGCTTACGAAATCAAACATAATGCTTTCGGCTATTACGGTTTATTTGAATTTGATCTAGAAGGGAAAAATCTGGCGAAAGTCGATCAAACTCTGCGCTTGTCCGCCGAAGTTTTACGCCACCAAATCGTGGCCAAAAAAACAAAAACCGAAGAGGAAATCGCTCGCGAAACTAAGATCCGGGCTAAGATCGATTCTAAAAAAGCCGCCGTTGAAAAGAAACAGGAAGAAAAAACTAAAATTCCGTCCTCTTCTCCGGTCGCTTCCAAAACTAAGGACAAGAGAGTGGACCTCAAAGATTTGGACGAAAAATTAGAAGGCATCTTAAATGCCGACGATTTAATTTAATCAATCCAAAAATATGAATTTAAACAAAGCCATGATCATTGGGAATTTAACCCGGGATCCGGAACTGAGAAATACCGCTTCCGGCCAAAGCGTGGTTTCTTTCGGAGTAGCGACTAATTTGATTTGGACCGATCAGAGCGGCCAACAGCAAAAGAAAACCGAATTCCATAATATCATCGCCTGGCGCAAGCTGGCGGAAATCTGCGCCAAATACCTGCATAAAGGCTCCAAGGTTTATATTGAAGGCCGACTGCAGACCACTGATTGGACCGGCCAGGACGGGGTGAAGCGCTACCGTACGGAAATTGTGGCCGATAATATGATTATGCTCGATAATAAGGGCGGCGCCGGTTTTAACGGCGGCGAACGAACCGGAAACCAAAAAACCGGCGAGGCAATCATCGAGATTCCGGAAGAACCGCTGGATGATGAGGAAATACGCGTCGAAAATATACCTTTCTAAATAAACTAACAAAATTATGACCAACAAAAAACCAAAAGAATGCTACTTCTGCGTTAATAATCTGGATGTCGATTACAAGGACACGCGAACTCTGCGCCGTTTCATTAACTTTTACATGAAAATCCTACCGGGTTCCCGCACCGGGGTCTGTTCCTGGCACCAGAGAAAATTAACCGCCGCGATCAAACAATCACGCATCATGGCTCTACTTTCACCCACTCATAAATAAAATAACGCCAGCAATAATATGCTAAATTTCAATGAAATAAAAACCGGCAAAGTTATTAAGGTCAACGGCGAGCCTTTTATCATTATAAAGACCGACCATCATAAAATGGGTCGGGGCGGCGCCGTCCTGAAGATCAAATGTCGCAATCTGATTAATGGCAGTATCCTGGAACGGACTTATCAGGGAGCGGAAAAAGCCGAAGAAGCGGAAACCGAAACAAAGAAAGCTAATTTCATGTATAAAGACAAGGAAGAAGCTTACTTTATGGACAATACGAGCTTTGAACAATTCAATTTATCCCTGGAAGAAATCGGCGAGCCCGCCCAATTCCTTAAAGAAGGCGTCGATGTCGATGTCTTATACTTCGAAAGCCGTCCGGTGACTATCAGCCTGCCGATTAAAATGGATTTTAAGGTCGTCAGCGCGCCGCCGAGCGTTAAGGGTAATTCTGCCGGCAACGTCAACAAACAAGTAGAGATCGAAACCGGCA
Source organism: Patescibacteria group bacterium (assembly GCA_041650775.1). Taxonomy (GTDB): domain Bacteria; phylum Patescibacteriota; class Patescibacteriia; order Patescibacteriales; family UBA12465; genus UBA12465. Next base: position 1,838 of record JBAZKO010000019.1, on the reverse strand, counting down.
CGACGATTAACGTCCCTTTATTCATCAACGAGGGTGACATAATCAGAATCAACACCGATACCGGAGAATACGTCGAAAGAGCCAATTAAAAAAACGCCCCGACAATCGGGGCGTTTTTTCTTCGCTCGGCCGGATTGCTTTTTTTGTTCGTTTAGCGGCATAATGATATAATAAATATAGAGAATGAATCTTAATCCGTTTATGCTTGTCGGGGTCATCATCTTTATCGTTCTATTTTTCTTTCTCGCCCTGAAACGGCTGGACTGGGCGCTTTTATTATTGGTTGCCGCTCTACCGACCTACCTGATTCGTTTTCATTTTTTCGGCCTGCCCCTAACCTTGTTGGAAGCCATGATCTTAATTGCTTTCACGGTTTGGTTTTTCGGTCGTTTCCGGCCGGAGTTAAAAAAAATACGAGGAAATTTAACCGGTCGGATTCCTTATCCATACTACCGGGAAATAATTTTACTCCTGATTATTTCTCTCGCGGCGGCGGGCGTCGCTGGTTTTAGCGCGAACGCTCTGGGAATTTGGAAAGCTTATTTCTTTGAGCCGCTCCTGCTATTTATCATGATTTTCAATGTCTTTAAAGACAAGCGCGACCAAAAAAAAATTCTCTGGGCTCTGCTTGTTTCGGCGGTGGCTGTTTCTTTATGCGCGCTATTTCAAAAAGTCACCGGCTTATTTATCGCTAATCCTTTCTGGGCGGACGCGGCGAACAGGCGCGTCGTTTCTTTCTTCGGCTACCCGAATGCCGTCGGTTTATATCTCGCGCCGCTGATTGCTCTCTTTCTGGGTTGGTTCTTGGCCGAATCAGGCGCGGCGAAACAGAAAGGAGTTTTTAAAAAATTGGCGATTGCCGTCGTCATCGCCCTGTCTCTCTTGGCGATTTACTTTGCCCGGTCAGAAGGCGCGTTAATCGGATTGGCGGCCGGATTAATTCTTTTCGGATTACTGGCCGGAAAAAAACCGAGAATCGCGACGGTCATCTTATTAGCCCTGGCAGTTGGCGGTTTACTTTTCTCGGCGCCGTTAAAAAATTACTTTGTGAATAAAATAACCCTCCGCGACCTCTCCGGTGAAATCCGGAAGCAACAATGGAAAGAAACCATCTCTCTGCTTACGGGGACAAAAATCATTACCGGAGCCGGATTGGACAACTACCAAGCGGCTGTTAAGCCATACCATCAGGAAGGAATTTTCTTTAATCGCGACAACATGCCCAATTTCGATTCTCAGCTCTACGGTAGTTCGACTCTGCGCGCTATCTATTGGCAACCAGTGGAAATATATAAATATCCGCATAATATTTTTTTAAACTTTTGGAGCGAACTCGGTTTGTTCGGCGCCCTGCTGTTTGTCTGGATAATTTTTAAATATTTGTATGGCTCTCTGAAATTGACCGTCGCTTTCGGACGGGAAAATAATCCGGAAAAATATCTGGCTTTAGGATTATTAATAGCGATGATTGTTATCGTCGTTCATGGCTTGGTCGATGTACCTTATTTCAAAAATGATCTGGCGGCGATGTTCTGGCTGTTAATCGCTTTAACCGCCGCGCTCGATTTAAGCTACCGCCGCGCTAATTTACAATTATGAAAATAATTTTACAAAAACTAATATCTGGGAGCGGCTATTGTTCGCGCCGTCAGGCCGAGAAACTTATCAAAAACGGACACGTAAAAATTAACGGTCAACTAGCTTTCGCGGGCGATCAGGCCGATCCGCTAAGAGACAAAGTAACCATCAAGGGCCGCCTGCTCGCGGAACCAGAGAAAAAAATTTACATCAAACTAAATAAGCCGTTGGATTATACCTGCACGAATCGAAAATTTAAG
>JBAZKO010000018.1:0-10192 GCA_041650775.1 Patescibacteria group bacterium | reverse complement strand
TCACTAGCGGTAGCGCCGGGGTCGGTGTAGGTATGGTATTGGTAGATGGAAGTGGGGTTGGGGCCGGAGAGGGTAATGGTGGGGGGAGTGGTGTCGGGGATGGTAAAAGTAATACTGGGATAATTATTAGTGTCGGTATTAGTGGCGCTATCAGTGCTTTTAAGATAAATCGTATGGGAGCCGGCCGATAACCCGGTAGTGGAAACCGTGGCGGAGAAAGCGGAAGAATTATTTCCGTTAACTCGGACTAAATAATTGAGAGGGACGGAATCGTAGTAAGAGAAAGCACCGCCGATTATTATTTTACCGTCAGATTGGGTCACAACGCTGTTGACACCAGAATTTACCCCTATGCCAACATTGAATCCGACGTCCAAAGTGCCGTCGGCATTCAGACGGGCGATACGATTAATTGGTATGTCATCATAAGTGGTAAACCCACTACTAATTATTATCTTACCATTTGACTGGATAGCCAGAGCATGGGTACCACCATTTGCTCCCGTACCGGAATTAAAACTAGTATCTAGAGTGCCATCGGTATTCAGACGAGCAATATTATTAACGGTTACTCCGTTATAAGTGGTAAAAGTGTTGCCGCCAATTATTACCTTGCCGTCGGATTGAATGGCAACACCGACGACAGCTCCACTGCCACCTGTGGCCCCCGTACCGACGACAAAAGTGTCGTCTAAGCTACCATCGGTATTCAGACGAGCTATTCTGTTAATAGCCGTGCCGGCATAATGTGTAAACGTGCCGCTGATTATTATTTTACCGTCTGGTTGGATGGCGATAGCATGAACAGTATTATCAGCCCCCGTACCGACGACAAAAGTGTCGTCTAAGCTACCATCGGTATTCAGACGAGCTATTCTGTTAATAGCCGTGCCAGCATAATGTGTAAACGTGCCGCCGATTATTATTTTACCATCCGGTTGGATGGCAATAGCATGAAAAGAAATAGTTCCATCTAATCCTGCACCGACGACAAAAGTGTCATCTAAGGTTCCGTCAGCATTCAGACGAGCAATATTATTAACGGTTACTCCGTTATAAGTGGTAAAAGTACTACCACCGATTATTATTTTACCGTCTGGTTGGATGGCGATAGCATTGATGAAAGGATCACTACCGGTCATTTCCATATCACCGACTAAAGTGGAGTCTAAAGTGCCATCAGTGTTCAGGCGAGCGATATGGCCGACGGCGATACCATCGTAGATACTGAAACCACCGACGATTATTATCTTGCCGTCAGATTGGACAGCAATAGCACGGATAGGCCTGTTAATTCCTGTACCAACATTAAATTCAGTATCGATAAAACCATCAGTGTTCAGGCGAGCGATATGGCCGACGGGATTTACCACGTCATAAGAATTGAATAGGCCACCGATAATTATTTTACCGTCGGATTGGACAACAACAGTAGAAACAACACTATTTGTTCCACGTCCCCCGGAATTAAAATCAGTATCAAAAATGCCGTTAGAACTTAAGCGAACAATACCAATAATACTATTATCATTATAGGCCGTGTAATAACCACCCACTAAAATCCGGCCGTCGGCTGGATATATGTAGATAGTTTTGATACCGGAGCTACTAATCCCGGTAAATCCTGTCCCACTAGTAAAGCCGGTATCTAAAGTGCCGTCGGTTTTTAAACGGGCGATACTGCCGACGGCGGCGCTGTTATAAGTCGTGAAAATGCCGCCGATTATAATGTAACCGTCAGCGGGCTGGATAGCGATAGCATTAACGGTTTTATTTGCTCCCGTACCAACAGTAAAGGTACCGTCTAAGGCACCAGCGGTATCCAGACGGGCGACTCTGACTCGGTCGGTACCGTTATAAGTCGTGAAATTTCCGGCGATGACGATATATTGATTGGTGGACTGGAGAGTAATAGCGTTGACAGCACCGTTAGCACCGGCGCCGAGAGGATTAAAAGTACCGTCTATCGTCCCGTCGGTGTTTACTCTGGCAATATTGCCGACGGTCGTGCCGTTATAGGCAGTAAATGTCCCGCCGATGATTATCTTGCCGTCGGGTTGGATAACTATGGAGCTTATGGTACTGCCGGTTCCCGTGGCACCAGCGCCGCCGGGGTTGAAAGCGGTATCCAGACTGCCGTCGGTGTTTACTCTGGCAATATTGCCGACGGTCGTGCCGTTATAGGCAGTAAATGTCCCGCCGATGATTATCTTGCCGTCGGGTTGGATAACAAGAGCGTTAATATTGCCGTTAGCGCCAATGGTGGTATTGAAAGCGGTATCCAGAAAACCGTTAGTATTTAGACGGGCGAGGTGGCCGACATTGACACCATTATAGGTAGTGAACGTGCCGCCGATGATTATCTTGCCGTCGGATTGAATAGTAGTAGCTAAAACAGAAACGGCGTTCTCCGCCCCTACCCCCAAACCGTCTCCGTGAAAGAAAGAATTATCAATATTTCCGGCCTGAATCTGATTGGCTAAAGTAGCGTCAATAAAAGAACTGGACGTACCGTCTATCTGGTAACCGACGCTGGAAATAGTGCCGAATTCGGAAGTGGAAGTGCCGGTAACGGTAACCGTATTAGATGTCTGCGAAGTGCTTAAGTTGGAGATTGTGGGGGCGGCGGCAACCGCAGAGACGGGATTGATCAAAATTATAAGGGCAATAAAAAAGACTGGAAAAAATAAAAATTTCTTAGATATGAATCTTAGTGTTAACAGCGGCCATTCCATAGAAACTCTCTTAATTTTACAAACTGAATCCCTGTAATTTTTTATTCGCCTGAATATCGAAAATAGTCTTCTTTAGACCGTTTTCCAAAGTCACGACTGGCATCCAACTCAACTCGTTCTTGGCCAGATGGATATCGGGCAAAGCCAGTTCACTGACGAATAATTTACTTTCCTCATAGACAACTTTGGATTGGGAATTGGTTTCTTTGATGATTATTTTTACCAAATCCGTCAGATTAACATCAACATCGGAACCGATATTTATCGGACCGGCCAATTCCGAGTTCATAATTTTAAAGATGGCGTCAATGACATCGTTGATATAACAAAAAGAAGAAGAAAAAGAGGCGTCGCCGCTAATGACAATATCTTTATTATCCAGCGCGCTGGTAATGAAATCAGGAATCATCTGATCGTCATCGGCTTCCATGCGCGGACCGTAAACGCGGAATAAACGGATTATTCTGGCGTCGATGTTATAAATCGAACGATAATTGCCGATCAGGGTTTCGGCGAAACGTTTCCCTTCATCGTAAGCGGAACGTTCCGATAATTGGTCGACCACGCCCCAGTCGCTTTCGCGGAATTTTAGCTGAGGGTTATCTTTCTGACGCGGACCGTAGACGACCGAGGAAGAAAAATGCAAAAGCCGGGAATTATATTTTACGGCCAAATCCAATAAATTCTTAACGGCGTAAGAATTAGCGAGGAGCGTCGCCAGACGATTCTCCATAAAACGCCGCGGCGACATCGGACAGGCGAGATTATAAATTTCCTGCAAGCCTTGGAATTCAATCTTAAATTTTTTCAAATCTTCGTGACCCTCCAAATCCAAAGGCTGGCTCAAGTCATGGTGGATAAAAACGAAATCCGGGTTGGCCAGAAGATGATCAATATTGCGTTCACTGCCGGAAATGAAATTATCAACGCAGATGACTTTATTGGTCTTAATAAGTTCGTCGCAAAGATGCGAACCGATAAAACCCGCGCCGCCGGCGACCAAAACGTTCTTTTTATCAAAGATAACTTGTTTCGACATATGAGTATTAGTTATTTATCTTTATTATACCAACATTTACTCCGCCTTTAAAGCCCTCCTCCCAGGCATAGAAAGATTCCAACAACGTTCCGGCGTCATCAAAAACCCGAACATGCGGCGCCGCTCCGGGTCGGGCGCCCACGGCGATTTCCGAGATTCCGTCATTATTCAAATCGCCGGCGGCCAAACTCATCCCCTCTTGCCAATTCCGGCCATAGGCTAAAAATTGTTTTTCTAAACTCGCCCGATTATCAAAAATCTTAACCAGCGGTTCACGTCCTTTTCCCGGCGCGACGATAATTTCCGCTTTACCGTGATTACGGTGTCCGTCTAAATTAGCCGCCGCGACCTGGACGCCGCCGCGAAATTTTTTTTCATAGGCTAAAAAAACACTGGTTAATTTTCCGTCGGCCGTAAAAATCCTGACCTGCGGTTCGGCGCCGGCGGCATAGCCGACCACGATTTCCTGGTCGCCTTTACCGTCCAGATCACCGGCGGCGACGCTCAAACCGCCGCGCCAACTTTTGCCGGAAGTTAAAAACTGTCTCTTTAATTTTCCGGCCGAATCAAAAATTCGTATCTGGCCGTTACCGCTCTGCGCTTGGGCGGCAATAATTTCCGAACGATTGTCATTATCGATATCCGCGACCGCCAAATTGACGCCGCCGCGAAATTTTTTATCGAAAGCCAAAAATTGTTTCAATAATTTTCCGGCCGAATCAAAAATTTTAATCTGCGATTCGGTACCGACGCCAGCGGCTAAAATAAATTCTTCTGTTCCGTCGCCGTTCACGTCTCCGGCGGCCAGATTCGAACCGCTCTTAAAATTAGCCTCGGCCATTTTTTTAAATAAATCGCCGTTAGCGGCTGTCAGCCGCAATTCTTTATTGCCGCTGGCCGGTAAAATAAGCAGACGCCCCATTCGACTGTACAATCTTTCTTTCGCCAATTCCACCGCCCGGTTGACGTTTAAACGACCGTTCCCTAGCTGGCCAGGATAATCGGGATTGAGGCGACTGATATTATCGGTCGAAGCGAACAGAATATTAACGACCTCCCGGCGACTTAATTCTGGATTAGCCGTTTCAATCAGAGCCAGAGTCGCCGAAACCAAGGGCGCCGCCATGGAAGTGCCTGACCAATAACCGTCATAAATTTTTCCGGGATTAGCCGGATCGCTCTTAGCGCTTATCGCGCTAAAAAAACTGATACCGGGAGCGGCTAAATCCACGCAACGATTGCCATAACTGGAAAATTTCGCTTTTTGATCCAGAGCGTCCGTCGCCGCCACGCCGATAACCATATTTTCGCCGGAATCGCCGTCATAACAAGCCGGATAAATCGGCGTCTGGTCGATATTATAACCTTCGCCGATTTCCTGTTCATTACCGGCGGCGGCGACAATAATTACGCCGGAGTTATGCGCGCGGCGAACCGCTTCCTGTAGTTCTTCGCTGTAATTAAAACTGACAAAACTTAAATTGATGATGTCGGCGCCGTTATTGATTGCGTAATCAATCGCCCGGATTACATCACCGGCTTTTCCTTCGCCCCGGTCATTTAAAACTTTAAGCGGCATAATTTTCGCATCCCAGGTTACTCCGGCTACGCCTTCTTTATTATTGCCGCTGGCGGCGATAATGCCGGCAATCATTGTTCCGTGCGCCACGCCGGCTTCAGTCCAGCCGGCAGAAAATTTCGGCGACGGATCAGGCAGGTTATTAACAAAATCCCAGCCGTTAACATCATCGACAAAGCCGTTATGATCGTCATCGATCTTATTACCGGCGATTTCTTTGGCGTTGCGCCAAATGTTTTCCCGCAAATCAGGATGATTGATTTCAATGCCCGAGTCGATGACGGCAATGACGATATCGGGGCTGGCAGAAACTTTTTCCCAGGCGCTGTCGGCCTTGATTTTTGTTAAATACCACTGATAGGAATAGTAGGGATCATTGGGCGTAATGCCAGCCAAAACCGGCCCACCCAAAAAGAAGCAGAAAATAAAAAAAGATGTTATTAGTTTCTTCATATAACATCTTAATAATATCACAGGTTTTCCAGGACAGCCAGCGTCTGCGTAGCGCACTTTTCCCAACTAAAATTCTTGACCCGCTCACAACCTTTTCTCTTCAATTCTTCCCGCAGTTTCTCGTCGCTGACAATCCGAAACATCGCCGCCGCTATCGCCCGCTTGTCGTTCTGATTGAAATAAAGAACCGCGTCACCGGCGATTTCCCGAAAAACCGGAATATCAGAAACGGCCGTCGGGATCCCGCAGGCGAGCGCCTGTAGAACCGGAATGCCGAAACCTTCATGCTTCGAAGGAAAAATAAAGGCGGCGGCGGCGTTAAAAATATAAGGTAAATCTTCTTCGCTGGCCCAGCCGGGCATTAGGACGTCGTTTTCCAGATTAAAATCTTCGATAATATATTTGATTTCATCATAACCGAAACCGGCGTCGCCGATTAAAACCAGTTTTGCTTTCAACTGCGGCTGATTTTCGCGCAGAAGAGCCAGGGCCTCGACTAAAGACAAAGTGTTCTTCTTTTTTTCCAGCCGGCCGACATAGAGAAAATAAGGGGTTTCCAAACCATATTTTTCTAAAATTTCTTTGGTTTTTTCCGGCTGATCCAGTGGCCGGTACAACTCTTTACTATAACCGTTGGCAATGGCCGTGATCTTATCGGCCGGAGTTTTCGGATAGAGATTCAGTATTTCTCGTTTGGTAAATTCCGAAACCGTGATAATTTTTTGGGCGTGGCGAAGCGCGAAAGCAGTCGACCAATAGAGATAATCGACCGAGTCGGAACGGTACTTGCCGAGCGTCAGGACCCTGACCAAAAAATTAATTATTTTTCGCGAACCCTTAAGATGAGTTTTGACCGCGCTGGAAAAATATAAATTCCTTTCCCGGGCAAAAGCAATATCATGGATAGTATTAACCGTTTTCGCCGGTGAAAATAAGGGTAAAGTATGCGCCGGGATAAATAAAACATCCGGCCGATGAAAAATCATCTCCAGAGACAATCGTCCCAAGGTCCAAAAAGAGTAAAAAGGCCACTCTAAAAATTTAAAAGAAAAATTCGGATTATCTTTGACCACGGCGACCAGTTCCGGCCGCGGCGGCGTATTAACATAGAGTAAATATTTATGCCGGCGGTCAATCAGCGCCAAATTCTTGATTAAGTAAAAAGAGTACCATTCGGTGCCGGTTTTATGAGGACGATTAGCGCGTGAAGCGTCGATGCCGATAGTCATATATGATTAATCCGCCCCCTTTAACAGAGAGCGGACAGTTGATTTACCTAGTAGCTAAGATACTGCGTTTATAGGAATCCAGATTATCCAAAGCGATGCCGGTTCCTTTGGCGACACAAAGCATGGCGTCGTCGGCGACATAAGCGGCGACGCCGGTAGTACGGGAAATGAGCTGATCAATGTTGCGCAGTAAGGAACTGCCGCCAGTCAGGACAATCCCCTTGTCCATTATATCCGCCGATAATTCCGGCGGCGTTTTCTGCAAAACTTTTTTGGCGGCGGCAATAATCGCTTCCAGTTCATTCTGGATAGCTTCCGTAACGTCATCGGAACTGACCGTAATACTGCGCGGCAAACCGGTGACAATATCGCGGCCGCAGATTTCCAAATACAATTTATCCTCCATATACAAAGCGGAACCGATATTAATTTTAATTTCTTCCGCCGTGCGTTCGCCGATGGCCAAATTATATTTTTTTCGGATGAATTCTAAAATCGCGGCGTCAAATTTATTGCCGCCGACGCGGACTGAAGTCGAAGCGACGATACCGCCCAGAGAAATTACCGCCATTTCCGCCGTTCCGCCGCCGATATCAATAACCATATGGCCGGTAGACGAGCCAATGGGGATGTCGGCGCCGATGGCGGCCGCCACCGGTTCTTTGATGATATAAGCGGCTTTCGCACCCGCGGCAATTGTCGCTTCGATAACCGCCCGCCGTTCGGTCGAAGAAATTCCCGCCGGCACCGCCACCATCACTTCCGGCCGGAAGAGACGGATTCCGCCCAAGGTCTTATTGATAAAATAACGAATCATCGCTTCGGTCGCCCGATAGTCGGCGATTACTCCGTCTTTCAAGGGCCGCACCGCCATAATCGTATCCGGCGTCCGACCAATCATATCTTTCGCCTCATTCCCGACCGCTAAAATCTTCCGGTCAGCTAGCGAAACTGCCACGACACTCGGCTCATTAATAACAATACCGCGGCGCGGCAGATGGATTAAAGTATAGGTTGTACCGAGATCAATCCCGATGCGCTTAATAAACATATCGACAAAATAAACAAAAAGTAAACACTAACTTATCTTAGTATTTTTGCCCCTTTTAGTCAACTAAACCTTTATCAGACTAATTATTTTTTGGCTATTCTTCGTAATCGCGTTCTTCAGTTTTTTCTTGATTAGCCACGATTTTTTTCACTTTTTCCGCGAATTCGAAAGTGTCGAATTCCTCTTTGAAGAAAAAATAATCGGCGCCGAGTTCCAAACTCCGCCGCCGGCTGTCTTCATCGCTTAAATCCGTAAAAATAAAAATCTGTTTGTCGTTAAGTTCATCGTCAGTTTTCATTTTTTTGATAATTTCAAACCCGTCGATTTTCGGCAGGATTAAATCCAGAACGACATAATCGGGATCGAAGTCGCGCATTCGTTCCAGCAGTTCTTCGACTTCTTCGTCGCCAATTGAGGTTTCCACCTCGAATTCGTCGGCCTCGAATTGCGATTCCAAGCCATAAAGCAGATTGGCGTCGTCCTCAACAATAAATATTTTTTTACTCATATTCGTAAATTTAAAAATAGCGGGTTAAGATTTAAATTTTTTCCACCAGGATTCATTCTTCTTATACCAGTCAACCGTTTGTTCCAGACCGTCCCGAAAAGCAATCCGCGGTTCCCAGCCCAGTTCGTTACGCGCTTTGGAAAAATCAATCGCGTACCTTAAATCATGGCCCGGGCGATCGGCGACATATTCAATCATTTCCTCACCCCGCCCCGTTAATTCCAAAATCAGCCCGGTGATTTCCAGATTACTCCTTTCGCTATTTCCGCCCAGACAATAAGTTTCGCCAATCTTCCCTTTCTTGATTATAAAATCCACCCCGCGATTATGGTCGTCAACATGGATCCAATCGCGGATATTCTGACCGGCACCGTAAACCGGCACCCTTTTGCCTTCCAAGAGATTGGTAATAAACAACGGAATAAACTTCTCCGGATGAGCGTACGGCCCATAATTATTGGAGCAGTTGGAAATCGTCACTGGTAAGTTATAGGTATGATAATAGGCGCGAACCAAATGATCGGCCGCCGCCTTGGAAGCGCTGTAAGGCGAACGCGGATCATAAGGCGTTTTTTCGTTAAATTTCGGCGAGTCAAAATCCAGAGCGCCGAAGACTTCGTCCGTGGAAATATGATGAAAACGGATTCCTCGACCGGATTGTCCGGCGGATCTGGCCGCTTCCAATAGGACCCGCGTCCCTTCTACATTCGTCCGAATAAAGTCGGCGCTATTTTTAATGGAACGGTCGACATGGCTTTCAGCGGCGAAATGAACTATCAAATCGATATCTTTAACCAGATCGCCGACCAAAGTGGCATCGCCAATATCACCTTTGACGAACTGGTAATACGGATTAGCGGCAATGTCCGCCAAGTTATCTAAGTTTCCGGCGTAAGTCAGCACGTCCAAATTGACGATCTGATCCGCGGGATAATTTTTCAACCAATAGTGGATAAAATTGGAGCCGATAAATCCGGCGCCGCCAGTAACGAGTAATTTCATATTTATGATAATAATTTTTTAATTATTTCTTCCTCTTCGCCCGGTTTATATTGACAACGCGACCAGGCATCATGACCGTCGCCTCGATAGCGCGGAATAATATGGAAATGAAGATGCGGGACGATTTGACCGGCGACCGGATCATTATTGGTCGAAGCGTTATAGCCTTCTATCCCCAACTTAAGCTTCAGCAGATGGCCGATTTTTTTAACAGCGACGATTAAAATTTTCAAATCTTCCTCACTGATTTCTTCCAGATTTTGATAATGTTTTTTCGGAACAACCAGCGTATGGCCGGGATTAACCGGCTGGATATCCAGAAAAGCAAGAACATTTTCGTCTTCGTAAACCTTATGAGACGGAATTTCTCCGCTGATGATTTGGCAAAAGATGCACATAAAATTATTTATTATTCCCCAAAAACCTCTTCACCGCCCTCTGCGTATAGGTCCCATAGTAAGTAGTCGTATAAGGGAAAGTGAAATAACTGTATTTCTTAAGGAGAGTCTGGAGGGTTTTCACTTTAGGGTCGCGGGTGTTGGGTTTGAGGGTATTGATGAGGGATTGGATGATAAGGTTATCTGAATTAATTGAAG
>JBAZKO010000017.1:0-10382 GCA_041650775.1 Patescibacteria group bacterium | reverse complement strand
GCCAGTCAGGAACCCCTCACCTCATCAACCAGAGACTACACCATCACCTCCCCCAATTCCGGACCAAAAACCATCTATGTCCGGTTCTATACCGAGTATGGCTATAGCTCACAGACGTATGAGAGAACTATCAATATTTCAGACCCCAGCAAAACAACGATAATAATAACTAATCCAAACAATACCCAAACCAATACATTATCCGGTTCCTCTAGTGCCTCATTAACCCCGTTAACCTCAACCACCACCCCTACCACTCCATCCACCCCGACCAAAACCCCATCAACCATCTCTTCCTCCGACCGACAGACCATCCAATCCCTCATCAATACCCTCAAACCCAACACCCGCGACCCTAAAGTGAAAACCCTCCAGACTCTCCTTAAGAAATACAGTTATTTCACTTTCCCTTACACTACTACCTACTATGGGACCTATACGCAGAGAGCGGTGAAGAGGTTTTTGGGGAAATAGATTCCCAGTTATCATTTATATAAGTATAAAAATAATAAAAATTAAATAAGTAATAATTTTATGAACGAAGAAAAAAAAGAAGAAAATAAAAAATCGAAATTAATGCCGGTTCTTGATATCTTGGAGGAATCGGTAAAGGTTTGGTGGAAGAATCTAAAAAAAATTGTCGGCGTGTATTTATGGGGCTTACTATTCGCCTTGGTTTCCCTGGTCGTATCTTTACTAGGCGCAGTTTTAATCGCTTGGCTGGGCGATGGTGCGGCTTTAATCTTAAAAATCGGCGCCTCGGTTATCGTGGCCGCCGGCGTAGTAGCGTCGATTTATTTTTCTATCCGCGCTTACATGAGTGTTTTTCTGCTAGTCAAGAAAGATTATCAGGGTAAAGAATTGGATATCTTTAAGGAAACTAAAAAATTATTTTGGCCCTATTTCGGCTTGACTCTTTTAACGACGATTTTTATTTTATTATGGTCGTTGCTACTAATCATCCCCGGAATCATTTATTCGATTTTTTATAGTCTGGCCTGCTATGCTTTCTTTTTCGAAGAAAAAAGAGGCATGGCTGCCATTCGTCGCAGTATTCAGTTGGTAAAGGGTTATTGGTGGCCGGTTTTCGGACGGTTTTTAGTAATTTGTCTAGCCACCTGGATATTTATGGCCATCGTTTCCTTACCGCTCTCTTTTGTTTCTGAAGACAGTATCTTTTCTTCTCTTTGGGCCGGTCTTATTCAGATCATCAGCTTTTTAATCGGTCCGGTCGTTTTATTGTTCAATTATCGGATTTATCGAGATTTAGTGAAAATTAAGAAATAAACGCTAACCCCGGTTAATACGGGAAGATAATATCATGAATATTCGCCTCAATAATAAGACGATTGTCGGCCGCGCTGGTCAGACGATTTTAGAAATCGCAGTGGAAAATGGAATTAAAATTCCTTCTTTGTGCTATCATCCGGATTTGGACGTCAAGGCGAATTGCCGGATTTGCGTCGTAGAAATAAAGGGACGGGAAAATTTGGCGACGGCCTGTTCAACGGTTATCAGAGAAGGGATGGAAATAAATACAGACAGTCCGCGAGTTAAAAAAGCGCGGATTTTGAATCTGGAATTATTATTCGCCGAGCATGTTGAAAGATGCGCGACCTGTACTTTGCGTTTTAATTGTGAATTGTTGAAATTGGCGAGAGAGTATAAATTAAAGATTAATCGTTTTTCGGAGCGCAAGGGAAAACGAAAAATTTATCGTTTCGCCGGCGCCGTGGAAATTGACGGGACGCAGTGCATCGACTGTAAAAATTGCGTGGAGGCCTGCGATCGGCAGGGAATCCATTATTTGGAAATGGCGGGAAGCGGCGTCAACCAGGAAATCGTACCAGTGCGGGACGGCCGGACGGCCTGTATCTATTGCGGCCAATGCGCTCTGCATTGTCCAGTTGCTTCCGCTCAAGAACAAGGAGTTTGGCCGGAAGTGGAGAAAATTTTACGGGCCAAAGATCGGGTTGTTGTTGCCCAGTTCGCGCCGGCAGTCCGAGTTTCTTTGGGGGAAGAATTCGGTTTGCCTTATGGTACTAATTGCGAAGGAAAAATTTATACGGCTCTCCAAAAAATAGGCTTCAAGCATGTTACTGATATCAATTTCGGCGCCGACATCACGACTATGACCGAGGCGGAAGAATTTGTGGAACGTCTGCGGGATAAGAAAGCGGTCTGGCCGATGACGACTTCCTGCTGTCCGGCTTGGGTCGCTTACGCCGAATTTTATCATCCGGAATTATTGCCGCACCTGACGTCCGCCCGTTCGCCGCATATTCATTCGGCCGGCGCCATTAAGACGTATTGGGCGAAGAAGCAGGGAATCGACCCGCGGAAAATCAGCGTTGTTTCTATTGTGCCTTGTACGGCGAAAAAGTACGAGGCGGCGCGTCCGGAATTTAATTTAAACGGCCGGCCGCTCGTAGATTATGTTTTAACCACGCGCGAGCTGGCTTATTTGATCAAAAAGAATAATATTGATTTTAACAGCTTGCCCGACTCCGACGGCGAAAAACTGTTTAATCGCGGCAGTGGCGCGGCGGCGATTTACGGCATTAGCGGCGGCGTAATGGAGTCGGCGCTTAGATCGGTCGCGTCTTTTTTGTGCGCGGCGGGAAAAAATCCGCTTTGCGACCAGCGTTTGGAATTTAAAGAAGTCCGAGGCTTGGCCGGTTTTAAAGAGGCGACGGTTAATATTGCCGGCCGAAAATTGCGCGTCGGCGTGGTTAACGGTCTCGGTAATTTTCGCCGCGTCTGGCCGAAATTAAAAAAATATCATTATATTGAAGTCATGGCTTGCCCGGGAGGCTGTCTCGGCGGCGGCGGTCAGCCGATTCCGACGACGGACGCCATCCGGCAAAAAAGGCTGGAGGGTATGTATAAAATCGACCAGAGCCGGACGGTGCGCCGGGCGCATGAGAATAAAGCAATGGTTGAATATTATAACTGGGCGAAGACGCAGGGCTTAGCCGCTAAAGTTTTACACACGAAGTTTAAAAAGAGCCAGGGCTCGATTTTAACGGCCGTTAAGCCGAGCAAGAATTCTTTTTAAAGTTTTAAATAAAATGGATATTCCTTCTCACATCAATAAAATAATTAAAGATTTGCAGGCCGCCGACTATGAGGCTTATATCGTGGGCGGCTGTGTTCGGGATTTACTAATGAAAAAAGAGCCGAAAGATTGGGATATAACGACCAACGCCCGGCCGGAAGAAATTTTGAAAGTTTTTAAGGACGCGAAATACGAAAATGTTTTTGGAACGGTGCTTTTGCCTTTCCGGGCCGAACCGAAAAACGGCGAAGCCAAAGGCGTCCTGGAAGATGTCGTGGAGATTACTACCTACCGCAGTGAACAAGGCTATTCCGATCGCCGCCATCCAGACAGCATAAGTTTTGAAACGGAATTGGATAAAGATTTGGAGCGCCGCGATTTTACCATTAACGCCTTAGCGCTTAATCCAACGGCGGCCGAAGGAGCTGATGGCCAGGGAGAAGTTATTGATTTTTTTGGCGGACGAAAAGATATTAAGGCAAAAATAATTCGGGCCGTGGGCGAGCCGTCCGATCGTTTTAAAGAAGACGCCTTGCGGATGATGCGCGCCGCGCGTTTTAGCGCCCAGCTTGGATTTGAACTGGAACCGAAAACTCAGCGGGCGATAGTCAAGCTGGCCGGCAGTTTGAAATTCGTTTCCCAAGAGCGTCTCCGCGACGAACTAATTAAAATTCTGGCGTCGGAGCGGCCAGCGGCGGGAATTATGTTACTGCATGATTGTAAATTACTGCAATATATTTTGCCGGAGCTGGAACAGGGTATCGGCGTCAATCAGGATCGGCATCATATCTATCCGGTCTTTAAGCATAATATTTTAGCTTTAGAACATTGCCCGAGCGGAGAGTGGCCGGTGCGTCTGGCCGCTCTTTTGCACGATGTCGCCAAACCGAAAACGCGAAAAATAATCAAAGGCATTGCGACTTTCTATAACCATGAATACCTGGGCGCGAAAATGACCGATCGGATTATGAGCCGTCTGAAATTTTCCAATGACGACCGTTTACGCGTCGTCAACCTTGTTAAAAATCACATGTTTTATTATAATGTTGGAGAGGTGACGGCGGCTTCGGTGCGCCGGTTAATCGTTAAAGTCGGCCGGGAAAATCTTAAAGATTTAATTGCTTTACGGATTGCCGACCGTCTCGGTTCCGGGACGCCGAAAGCTATGCCCTATAAGTTGCGCCATTTGCAATATATGCTAGAAAAGGTGCAGAATGATCCGGTGTCGGTCAAGATGTTGAAGATTAATGGTGACGGCTTAATGAAGGCTCTGGCAATCGTCCCCGGACCGAAGATCGGCGCGATTTTAGACGTCTTATTAAGCGAAGTAATCGAAGAACCGGAACGCAACGAGATAAAATATTTGGAATCGCGGGCGAAGATTCTGGCGCGACTGGATCTGGAAGAATTGCGCGCCAAAGCCAAAGGAATTATTGCTGAGAGAAGAGAAGCTGATGATAAGGAAATAAAAAAAAGTTATAAAGTTTAAAAATTAATTTAATCCCCAAATCGGGATAAGTGAAAAACATATGGGTCAGAAGAAGATTATATTTATCGCCGCGCTTTTTGTAATATTGTTCGGCGTTTCCGCTTGTGTCAGGCCGGACGATGGTTCGACCGAAGAACCGACCGTAACGCCGGTGGAAAATAATCCTGTTAATAATTCAAGCGCCGCCGCGACGGAAACGACCGTAACGTCGGCGGCCAATAAAAATATGATTAACCCGGAAAAATTTTTGGATTTGACTAAGCAGTATTCGCAAGCCGTAATTAAAACCAGCCTCGGAAATATTACCGTAAAATTTTACGCGGCCGAGTCGCCGATAACGGTCAATAATTTTTTAAATTTGGCCAAAGAAGGCTTTTATAACGGTACGAAATTTCATCGCGTCATCAAGGATTTTATGATTCAGGGCGGCGATCCGTTAAGCAAAGAAAACAATACTTCGGTCTGGGGAACCGGCGGTCCGGGTTATAGGTTTAAAGATGAATTCAACAATCATAAATTGGTCGCCGGTTCGCTGGCAATGGCTAACTCCGGCGCGGATACCAACGGTTCGCAATTCTTTGTCGTAACGGCCGAAGCGACTTCTTGGCTAGACGGCCATCATACTAATTTCGGCCAGGTCACAGCCGGGATGGATGTCGTCAGAAAAATCGAAGCAGTGGAGACCGACGGTCGCGACAAACCGCTTACGGATGTGGTTATCAGCGGGGTAGAGTTGTTAAAATAAACTAAAATTATGCCGATATATCTGGACAACGCCGCTACGACACGCCTTGATCCGCGCGTGCTGGCAAAAATGAATCCATATCTGACGACTAAGTATGGCAACGCTTCTTCTATCCACGCCCTTGGGCAGGCGGCTAATTTAGATTTGTATCAGGCGAAAAAAATTGTCGCCGGAGTTATAAACGGCACAGCGGAGAACGTTATTTTTACTTCCGGCGCTACGGAAAGCAATAATTTTATAATCAAAGGCGTGGCGCGGGCGAATCGGACCGAGAAGAAAGATAAAATTATCATTTCGGCAATCGAGCATCCCTGCGTGCGGGAATCAGCCAATGAATTAAAGCGGGAGGGATTTACGGTAGAATTTTTGCCGGTCGGCCGAGAGGGAATAGTCGATCCGGTGGCTTTACGGAAAATAATCGACGACCGGACTATTCTGGTTTCCGTGATGGCCGTCAATAATGAAATCGGCACCATTCAGGATATCGTCGCTTTGGCCAAAATCGCGCACGCTCACGGCGCTTATTTCCATACCGATGCCGTCCAAGCCGTGCCTTATCTGAAACTGGACGTGAAGAAAATGGGTCTGGATTTTTTAAGTCTGTCGGCTCATAAATTTTACGGTCCCAAGGGCGTCGGGGTCGCTTATATCAACCGCGCCGTAAAGATAAAGCCGCTTCTCGCCGGCGGCGGCCAGGAGGACAATTACCGTTCCGGCACCTATAATCTGCCGGGAATCATGGGGTTGGCTTATGCTCTGGAATTAGCCTATAAAGAAAGGAACACCTATTTGAAAAAAGTAAAAAGTTTGCGCGATTATTTTTGGCGCCAGTTGAAAAAAGAAATTTCCGGAATAAAACTTAACGGTTCGGCGCTGAAGCGCGTTCCGGCCAATTTAAATATTATGTTCGGTTCGATTGAAGGAGAAGCGATTTTGATGGATTTATCGTTTAAAGGGGTCTATGTTTCTACCGGTTCGGCCTGTTCCGCCACCAATCTCCGCGCCTCTCATGTCCTGCAGGCGATCGGCCTGGATAAGAATTTTTTAAATAGCAATATTCGTTTTTCTTTGGGACGTTTTAATACCAAAGCAGAAATCGACTATACGCTTAAATGTTTGAAGGACACGGTCAGGCGATTAAGAGGTTTGAGCCCGATAAAGTAGAAAATTTGAAATATGGAAAATAAAAAAGGATAATCTTTGTGATTATCCTTTGGCATTTTTAGGTGATTTCAAAACAGCGTGGTTTTTAAAGCGTTAAAAAAAGATTTTGATCCAGTTCCTCGCGATAGGCTCCAGGAAAAGAGTCTGATTTTTCGAGCGAACCAATTAAATCTCGGTTTTTTTAAAAAATCCGAGAAGACATAAGATTGGAATCCGTATTTTTTTAGAAGACGGACGTAAGCTTTTCCTCGCCATTTACTGGCGAGAACGAGAATGTGTTTCCAGCCTTCAGCCCGCGCGGTTTTAGTCAGTTCTAACAAACTACCTAAAACGATTCGACGATTGGGATAAGCAGAAGTTATTTCAGCGTTTAAGCCGGTGCTCATTATTGGCGTACAGTCGCTTATTTCTCCAGCCTCCTCAATCATTTTTTGGTTGACTGCCGTCTTGTTTGTGCTGACAATCAAGATGGCATCATAATAGGTACTAACAGCCATAATTTATCTTTTTTAGTTATCCACAAGTTAAAGTACTAATTATATTATATAATAAAATTCTATTTTTGTCAAGTAGTTGTAGAAATTTCCTAATTAATAGTATAATAGAAATACTTAATAAATAACAATAAACAATTTTATATGTCGCTTAACTATACTAAAAAAACCATTAAACATTTTTTAAAGCCGCAAAATATCGGTTCGATTAAAAAACCGGACGGTTACGCGCAAATCGGCAATATGGTCTGCGGCGACCAGCTCGATTTCTTTTTGAAGGTCGAAAAAGGGAAGATTAAAGACGTTAAGTTCCTGTCTTTCGGTTGTGCTTCCAATATCGCCACGGCCTCTCTTCTGACCGAAAAGGTGAAAGGCCTGACTATCGCCGCCGCTAAAAAATATGACTGGCGGAAAGTTGTCGATGAATTAGGCGGTTTGCCCAGCCAAAAAATTCATTGCTCGGTTATGGCCGTAAACGGATTAAAGAAAGCGATTGCCGATTATGAGAAGAAAGAGGTAAAAAAATCGGTTACTGGTAAAATTTCTAAAGCGGCGCCGAAAAAACGACTAAAAAATGGTAGATAAAATTAAGATATAAGGTATCCAACAGTCAAAAATATGTTGAATATTTTAAATACGAGTCAAGATAAACTTCGTGATGGTTTCGGTTTGATTCCTAAGACCGCCGTATTTTTGTTTTGCGTCGGTTTTTTTATTTTTGGCTTTATTGAACAAGCATGGGGGGGCGACTTGGTATGTCGCGACTACGGGGAGTGATACTACGGGAGACGGCTCCAGTGGTAATCCTTGGGCTACGCCCCCCCATGCTTGGGATGGCAGTACTAATGGATGGAAACTTTCCAAAGGGACACCATCGTTATAAGCGCCGGTACCTATAAAATAGCAAACAGTGCCATAAGACATAATATAACTGGTAGCGGACCTATTACCATTAAACCAGCTACTGGCGCCGCCGTAATTTTCCAGATGAATAGTACTAGTACGGCGGCAATGATTACCGCAAGCGCTAATCCTCCTTTTGAGGTTATTATACAGAGTAGTGATGGAACGATGGGGGGTGGCGGAACATTAACATTTACGAATAATGACGGAGCGGGCGTCAGTCAATCCTTCCTAAATACTTCTGGTACGACATTCAGGGTAAGGGGGGTAACTTTTGATTATAATAATGTATCCGGTCCGACAGCCGGAGTCATAGCCGTTAGTAGTACTAATGGCTATGATGGGTTATTTGAATTATCCCGTTCCAAGATGAGGAATATCGCTTCAAATTATTATGCTATAAGAGATAGTCAGGGTTACAACCAGGCAAAGACCATAATCATTCAGGCTAATGAATTTGATACAGTTCCTGTCGTTTTGGGTTTGGTTATGACCACCACAGTCCTACCTTCCGTAACTATAACTAATAATACGGCGGTACGAGTACCCCGTTTTTTGTACAGTTCAGTCGCTTTTTCCTCTCTTAATATAGCAAACAATATTTTCATTCGAAAGGGCACTGGCAATTACTTTTTATCATTAAATAGTATAGCGGGCTTTCAGTCTTCTTGGGTAAAGAATAACTTTGTTTATAGCGACACTCTGTCTGCTTCGGGAGACTTTGAGTTCCTAAGAGGGGGAGGAATCTATGTAGTCCCGGTTGACAAGTCTAATCATCTGATTAATCCGACTTTTACTGCTTACGGTACGGAACCATCTAACGCGACTCTAACTTTGAGTAATGTCGCAACGAATTACGTCGGTGCAAGAGGTTCAGTCTTAGATCTTCCTTCTGGTGGTGATATAAACGGTATTTCCTGGTCATTAGCCGCTCCTTATGGAGATGTCGGAGCATATACCAACACCGGCTTTACCGCTCCTAAACCATTTCCGTCTTTATCTGGCGCTTCATTTTTTGGCGATTCAATTTCTGCTGGTGGGAGTGCAGGCGGCGGGTATAAAGTTTACGAGGTATTTCCGACTCTTTCGGGAGTGACGACAGCATCCGCTAACGCCGCTGTCCCCGGTCTATCGATTACCGGATGGTTTTGGCTGGCGGATAAAATGATGCTGGACACGACTCCGGCTACAACGTTCGGGATGATAGGAGCGAATAATTTTGGAACGGGAAGTATTCTACCGTCAAGTACAACAACCGTTCAAAATCTGGCTGATATAGCCGATATAACTCTTGAAAAAATTTCAGCTTACGGTAGCAGGCCTATATGGTTAGGCTCGCCCAGTGAATATGGAAATCCTCCCACCAATATCAACACAAAAGCTTTTAACGCGGCCACGCAAACTTATTGTAACGCAAATGGTTGGGTTTGTGATTCTCTATTAGATCGCATGGAAATGTCGGCGTCTACATGGAAAACCGACTATTATACCAGTTTAATTAACAACGTCCATCCGAATGACGCTGGACATGCGTTTTTTGCCGCTCTGGCGGATTATCTTTATTTTACCAAATATACCATGGGAACAAATTTGGTTGATATAGCGGGCGGAGCTAAAATTTATGCCGATGGTAAATTTAGAAATTTGAACACCCCGAATTCTAGTCTGGCTAATTTTTCCGTTACTCCTCTCGGTGGAGTATCAAGCTTTGATTCAAATAGTATCTCTCATTGGCTGGACATCACCATTGATAACTGGCAAACTACCGGCGCTAAAAATAAGCAATGGACAGCCGGCTCGATTGAAGCCCCATTTAATACTCACGCTACCTCCACCATCTATACCATCGGCGATCTCAAACCAGACACAGCCTATACTTTTAAATTAGACGGCTCAGCCAGTACCACCGCTATTACCGGCCATGGTTCAACTACCTGTACCAACGGCGTTTGTGTCGCTAGCGATTCCGGCGCCGTTTCTTTTGTCTATAACGGCGGTTACTCCACCCGCACCTTCGCCTTAGAGGATTTAACTCCCCCGGTTTTAACCGAAATTACGCCCGTTCCTACCCCCTCAGACGACACTACCCCTAGTTATGTTTTCTCCTCCACTGAAGCCGGAACCTTACTCTACAGTGGGTCCTGTATCCCTAGTAGTTCCACTTCTATTTTTTCCGGCCTTAACACCGTTACTTTCAACGCCCTGTCTGACGGCACTTACACTAACTGCCAAATTTCGGTTATTGATAGCGCGAATAATAATTCAGCCACCACCACATTACCTTCGTTTACTATTATTACCACCACTCCCGACACCACTCCCCCCACCATCACCCTCTCCGGCCCCAACCCCACTTCCATCTACCAATACCATACCTACACCGACCCCGGCGCTACCGCTAGTGATAATGTCGACGGCGACCTCACCTCTTCCATTACCACCGTTAATCCCGTTAACACCAGTATCCCCGGCACCTATACCATCACCTATAACGTTACTGATAACGCCACTAACCCCGCCACCCAGGTA
>JBAZKO010000016.1:0-12889 GCA_041650775.1 Patescibacteria group bacterium | reverse complement strand
TAGTAATAAACCGGAATTGGATATTTGAGATAGCCCAGCCATTCATTATAAACCGTCCGATATAAAGTACTGCCGAAAATATCGCCGATTTTAGCTTCTTCCTGCCAAAATTTCAATTCTCCGGAACCGGTGATAATGATCTTTCGACTATCCAAAGAACGGACTAAAGAAAACTCCTGTTTCAAAAAATCTTCATCCAACGGCGGACAAACTCCGAAAGTATCTAAAAACGGTTCGTTCTCTATCTGCCAATATTCGACACTGGCGCGATTCTTATATCGTTCCACGACCGTTTTCAACATTTCCAAAGTCTCCGCTTGTGTTTCCTTATCATTATCATTCAGCCAAGACGGATTATGGCATTCCGGCCAGCGTGGAACGCGGCGACCGGGATTAATCACAAAATTCACTCCTTGTTTCTCACCTTCGTCCAATAAATAATCATAATCGGAAAAATCAAACTTCCCTTTTTCTTTTTCGATTTCATCCCAATAGATTGGCAATCTGACATATTTCACTTTTAACTCTTTAAGCATCGCCTGATAAGTTTCTTTCCAATCCAGCCCCAGCTCCTGGCAGAATTTAGTGGAAAAAGTAACGCCGAAAAAATCCGGGCGATGTTTCAAATCCTGTTTTACCGGAAAAAAACTGGGTAATTTAAAAAGATAAAAAAATAAAAATATTGCCGATAAAATAATAAGCCCGGTCATTATCCAGGTTTTTTTACTATTCAACAACCTTGTGATCCAGAATCCTTTCCCCTTCATAATTTTATAAAGTTATAAGATAGAGACCAATCGCGATAGCGGCGACGGCCGCGGTTTTTTGTAAAACAATCCTCAAAGAAAAAGTTTCTTTCAATAATTTTGGCGCTAATATGGCTAAAATAGCGCTAATAATCAACAAAAAAGCATATTGTATGCCTTGCAAAGCATTGACTAAAACAACCGAACCGAGAAAAATCGCATAATTTTGCAAGACAAATCCGATTGAACCGACGGCCTGGTTAAAGATAACCAAAAATTTATTTTTATTAGGGCTGGATTTACAAAAAACCGCCCTGATAGCATTCCGATCAAAGCGTTGGAACAAGAACGGTAAAACGGCCAGAGCCGCCCCCAGACGCGTCCAGATGAAAGCGCTGGCGAAGGGCTGATTGGCATAAGCCTGCTTGGTACTGATAAAATAAAGCGAATAAGCCAAAGCGGAAAGGAGCGCGATTCCCAGCCCACCAGTTTTAAAATCAGGCGTCAGTTTAAATTTATGAAAAACACGAGCCAGATAACTGCGTGAAACCGGCAAAAAAGCGATAATAAGTATCCCGGCGAACAGGGCGGCCATTCCCAGCCATTGATTGACCGTGAATTGTTCTTTAAAAAACAAAGACGAAAAAATAAGCGAAAAGACCGGAACGCTACCGCCAATAAGAACTAAAACTCGTGAAGCTTCACCACGTCGCAAAGCCTCATACAAAGACCAAAGGGCACAAGCAAAAATGACGCCGTTTACAATATTAAAGAAAAAAAGCGCCCAACCCGGCCAGTATAAAAACCAGGGTGCCGCTAAAAAAACTACCAAACCAAAAATACAGACAGTAAAAGCATAAGCTTTCCCACTTTTTAAAACATTATCCACTAAAAACTTATCCAGTAAATTGGCGACTGCCAACAAAAGATAAGCGGCAACCGCAACCGCGATCCAGGACATAAACGACAAAATTATTTTTTCAAAACTATCTTTTCGATATTATAAGTTCCCAGCTGTTCCGCATTCAAAAATCCGTCGACCGCGGCGCGCGCCAATCGTCCTGAAGCCAGCAAATCCGGCAACCATTCGGCGACATATTTCTCCTCCAAACTATCAACTCCGGCGCCCATGGCCAAGAGCCATTCCCGATTGAAATCTTCCTGACTGCCGACTGGCCGGGAAATAATAATCGGCAAACCTAAAGCGCAATAAAACGATAACTCCGACGGCTTAGTCCAAAGAATGTCGGTACTATGAAGGCAATCGTTAAATTTCTTAAAATATTCAATCTTCGTAGAAGAAAAAATAATTTCCACGCCGTTTCCCAATTTCAATCCCGTTTCCTTTATTTTATCCAAAAAATAATCTTTGATTTCCGGGCGGTTTCCGGCCACGAGATTTAAACTGATTTCTTTATTGCGGATGCTGGCGGCTAACTTATCCATTATCAAAGCGCCGATTTCTTTTTGCGCGCCGGCTCCGCCGACCGCGAAAGTGATCTTAATCGGAGAATCGGTCCGACGCAAAGAATCGGGAGCGACCGTTTTTAATAAGGATTGATAATGTCCCCGATAAATTCCCTGGGGATCAAGAACGGCGACGCGACGTTCCAAATCATCAATCAGAATCTCCTTATTTTCTCCGATATTCTCTTTCGGCAAAGGAAAACCGGAAACAACAATGTTTTCCTCCTTAACCCCATACATTAAAAACCGCTCCCTGACTTTTTCGCTCGGCACTAAGAATTTAGTCCGGCTGTCTTTCGGATTAAGCGGCGCCCAGGCGCGTGAAGCGTCCGTATCGCAAATAATACAGTAAATATCCCCTTGATAATTATGATATTCCGCGATATAAGCGGCGACGAAAAAAGTCGTAACGAAAGGCAAGCCCGTTTTATTCAGTTTCTCTATCAGCTGACGGCCGATTCCCTTCTTTACGAACTGATAAAAATATCTCTGCTGAGTCGTCGGGCGAGAAAGGTCGCGAAAAGGATAAAGCGGCCGGATCTTCTGAAAAGCATCCATAACCGCAAAAACCAAATAACCGAAAAGCGGAATCTTTTTCAGTCGAGAAACGTTCTCATAGGAACGCAGACTATTTATCCAATATTTTTTTTCCCAATCCGGTATTCCCTCATAATCATTAATGGTGATAATCTCGCCGCCACTTAAATCCATCAAAGGATAGGCGGCTCTTTGATGGCCGTAACCCATATCGGCCGCTATCAGATTTATCTTTTTCAACTTTATCATATTTAAAAACTTAGTCGGCCGTTCTCATCACCTCTTTTAATAATTATAACAAACTATTAATAATTTTTCACTACGAAAGGCTGACCTTTTTTTAACTGAAGATATTGATAAGCGCTGAGGGCGGCGATTGTCGCCTGACCCATCGCGATTGTTATCTGCTTGAATTCGCAATCCGTGACATCACCGGCGGCGAACAGACCCGGAGTTTTTGTTTCCGTCTTGCTGTTAATGATAACCTGATTTTTCTCGTTGCGTTCCGCCAAGTCAACCACTAAATCGGTGCTGGCGATCCGGCCGACTTCCACGAAAACGCCGTCCAAGGCTATTTCTCTCTCGGCGTCTGTTTTATTGTTTAAAATTTTTATCTTTTCGACTTTATTTTCCCCTTCAATGCTTTTCATTTCCGTATTTAAGAGAATCTCAATATTCGCCCGTTTTTTAACCTCTTCGACTAAAGCGTCGAAACCACGAAAACTTTCGCCACGGTGGATCAAATAGACCTGGGAAGCGATTTTAGACAAAACTTCCGCCGCGTCCAGGGCGGAATTGCCGCCGCCAATAACCGCGACTTTTTTGTTCTTATAAAATGGGCCGTCGCAATTGGCGCAATAAGAAACCCCCCGACCGTTAAGTTCTATTTCCCCGGGAACAGCCAAACGGCGAGGAGATAAACCCATAGCGATAATAACGGTTTTTGCTTCAAAAGTCTGACGTCCGGAATAAAGCAAAAAATTACCTTCGGCCGTCAATTCTATCTTTTGGACCTCTTCTTCTTTCATTTCTACTCCGAAATCCAGAGTTTGCCGTTTAATCTTATCTATTAGTTCGAAACTGCTAATTTTATTGAACCCAGGATAATTTTCAATCTCACTGGCCCAAATCATCTGACCGCCGACTTCCCGTCCGATGATCAAAGTTTTCATTTCGCGGCGCGCGGCATATATACCGGCTGTCATTCCGGCCGGTCCGGAACCAATAATAATCAAATCGTACATAAATTTAGATAAAAAATATTTTTTCTATCTTAATTATAATTTCTTTCTTGATTTAAAGCAAATGATAACTTAAAAATAAATTTAGCGTTTCTCGTCAGGCTACTTACTTAATTTTAGCTAAAAAACTATTGGATAATAACAAGTTTTCCACAATTTATTTAAATATTTTATTTATTTAATATTAGCCAAATTAAAAAGAAAAGTCTACAAAATTGTAGACTTATCTTATTCTTCCACTTCCCTATGTGCTTAACTGAGTTTAAACTTATTTTCTCTAACTCTTAAATACTCAAAGTATCTTATATTTTAATTTAAAACAAAAGACCTCGTAAATGAGGTCTTTAAATTGGTGGACCATAAGGGACTTGAACCCTTGGCCTCTTCCATGCCATGGAAGCGCTCTAGCCAACTGAGCTAATGGCCCGTTTAATTGTTCCTTAAGGAACAATTTTAAAATATCATTATACAAATAATATTTATATAATACTAGATTACAAATAAAAGTCAAGGTGCTTATTTATATGCTAA
This sequence comes from Patescibacteria group bacterium, assembly GCA_041650775.1. Lineage (GTDB taxonomy): Bacteria > Patescibacteriota > Patescibacteriia > Patescibacteriales > UBA12465 > UBA12465. Next base: position 8,367 of record JBAZKO010000016.1, on the reverse strand, counting down.
TATTGCTAATAAAAATCCCCCGTAATCCTAGAGCTTAGTTTTTAACTAAGTTCAAAGAATCCGAGGGACAAAAGGACCAGCCGCCTGCGGCTGACAAATGGTCTAAGCGACCGATGGTATAAGTTGCGGAGAAACCACGCAATAACGACACTCGCCACGCCAGACATAGCCGTCCTCAAGGAGATGCACGTAGGCATCTAGACCGTCGGAAAACACGTGCACGTGAACCACGAAATATTTTCTCAATTTCCTTCTAAGAATAAAATTCCATATCTTCTGGAAGATACTTCTCTTTTTTTCGGTTAGAAATAAAGTTTCACCTCTTTGTTTTAGCCAAGACGGATAATTCTTACAAAATTCGATTATTTGGCTAAGAGTCATTACGCTTTTTTCGAGATTTGGATTGATGTCTGTAAAAATCCGGATGAACGTACCGTCTCCGATTATCTCAGAAACAAGGGCATTAACTTTTTTTGTCGGGCGTGACGGTTTGTCTAGACCTAACTTCCTGAAATTAGAGTCAACCCATCCAAAAACGTCTGTTGCTTTAGATATGATTAATCGACCGTCGAGTTCTCTTACCGGCAATTTTAAATTGTCGGGAATAATTTTAGTGATCTTTTTCTCTATTGCTTCCATTTTCAATTATTTTTGGTTATTTTAAAGATCTTATCATTGACTAATTACTATACTAAATAATACAAAATTAGTCAATAGCTTAAATTTACTTTATTATTTTTTATTCTAATATTAGATAAATAAGTGTCCCCGCCAGGAATTGAACCTGGATTTAGAACTTAGGAGATTCTCGTTCTATCCGTTGAACTACGAGGACATTTTTCTTAACCAATCTTAAAATTAAAAATTTTAATTTAAAACAGGCTTAACTGTTTTTATTTTAGAGTATTATCTTTTTTTTTACAATTAAAATTGCCCGGCAACGCGCGCCACAATCAGTATTCTACTTTGACAAGCCCGGAAGATTAAACTAAAATTAAAGGGTAATAATTCTCTTTTAGTCATTTTTTATTAATATCAACCATATGTTTAGTAAAGACAACAAATTAGAAAATTTTAAAGACGCGGAAACCGTGATTGGCGCTTCAATTAAGGTCAAAGGAAATTTCCAGGGGCAGGGAAGCATTATCATCGAAGGCGCTCTTGAAGGTTCTCTAAAAACCGACGCCAATATTCTTATCGGCGAGAAAGCGAAAATAGTCGCCAATATCGAATCAAAAGACGCCATTATCAATGGTGAAGTCCGGGGAAACATCAAAGCTAAAAATTATCTGTCGGTCGGCGGGACGGCGAAAATTTTCGGCGATATCCAATACGGCGAAATCTCCGTCGAAAAAGGCGCGATCATCAACGGCCAATTATTAATGTTGTCGGAGGAACATAAACGGAACGAAAAAAACAAAGAAGAAACGGGAGCGGAAAAATAAACAGGTTCAAACCTTATGCACGTCTATATTTACGACGACTATTTAAATAAGGGAAAGTACAATAAAGTAATCAACCGAATCGAGATCCGCCTGACCGACCTAGGCTTAAACGGAAAAATCATCCGTCTCGGAGGAATAAAGAACATCAAGGCGACCATTCAAAACGAGATAAAATTGGGAGCAAAAACGATTATCGCGGTCGGCAACAACCAAACCGTCGGCCGGATTATCGGGGCAATCGTCGATACTGACATTTACGGCGACTTCCAAAAGAAGACTTTATTGGGTATTATTCCGGTCGGCGATGACAACTCCATCGCCGCCTCTTTCGGCATTAAAAACGAAGAAGAGGCGTGTAATATTCTATTGGCGCGACGGATAGAAAAAATCGACTTGGGTCTGGTTGGCAATCATTGTTTCCTGAACCAGGCGACAATCCAAAGCCTGGGGACGATTCTGGAAATCGGCGATTATTCTTTGGAGATTATCGAGAGAGGGGAAGTAAAAATCATTAACTTATTAAGCGATAAAAATGAAAAAATAAAATCCAGCCCGCACGACGGTCTTCTGGATATCTATATCAAGACCAAGAAAAAAGACGAAACCCGCCTTAGCGCTAAAAAATTTAGAATCACTAACCCGGAGAATAAATTAATTCTGGATAGCGTAGCGGAAATTGAAACGCCGGCCGAAATCGGGATAATGAAAGATAAAGTTAATATAATAGTAGGGAAGGATAGGTTGTTTGAGTAACCAATAAAAAAAGACCGACTTGAACGGGTAGGCAAGAAAATTTCTTCTAGGCACTTTCGAGCGCGGAGCCGGAAAAACCCTAGCAAGAAAATCCCCATGCTTGTCGTGCCTGACCCGTTCAAAGCGGTCTTTTTCTTAAACAAAATCATTTTTAAATGACTTATTAATATATCATACTCTATATACTTTGTCAATACTTTTATCCACAAATTAACCACAACAAAAAATCCGTCTTAAAACGGATTTTTTATTTCAATATTAGCTAAATTTATAACTTAAACCTTAATAACCACCGGCAAAACCATCGGGCGGCGCTTAGTGGCATTGAATAAGAATTGGCCGATATCGTTCCTTATTTTATTCTTGATATAATCATCGTCAGCCGGCGTCATCGGGTTTTTATCCTTAACGATCTTCTTTACTTTCATTCTTGTCTTCTCAATCAAGTCGCGATTCTCTTTCATATAAACAAAACCACGGGAAATCAAATCCGGATTGCCGATAATCGCTCCGGTTTTGTTGTCAATCGTGGCGATAATTACGATCATACCGTCATCGGCCATCATCCGACGATCGCGCAGAACGATTTCGGAAACATCGCCGACACCCAAACCGTCGACCATAACATATTCGGACGGAATCTTTTCTTTGGTCAGCGCACCGACGACTTTATTACCGACACCGCGGGTGAAGGACACGACCTGGCCGTTATCTGCTACAAAAATTTTATCGCGCGGAATACCAACTATCTCCGCCAAATCGGCATTAGCCTGGAGCATATAATGGTTCGCCTCAATCGGCATAAAATATTCCGGCCGGAACAGGCGCATCGCCAATTTCAAATCTTCCTGTTTGGCGTGACCGCCGGCATGGATATCAAGCATGCGATAATTTATCACTTTCGCTCCCTGGCGAACAATCATATCCATCAAATTCTGGATACTGCGTTCATTACCGGGAATAACCGAAGAAGAGAAAAGAACCGTATCGCCATGTTTAAGGTTGACAGTGCGATGTTCATTGTTGACTACCCGCGTTAAAAACGCCTTGCTCTCTCCCTGCGCCCCGGAACCAATGATTAAAACCTTATTATCGGGCAGGCGATTCAAATCCTTATCCTCCACTAAAACATGGGGGTTAAATTTCAAGTATCCGATTTCGTGAGCGATGGTAACATTATCATTCATACTGCGCCCCTGGAGATTGACGCGACGGCCGTATTTTTCGGCTAAGTCAAAAATTTTCTGGACACGGCTTAATTGCGAAGCGAAAGTGCCAATAATGATGCGCCCGTCAATCTTTTCCACCAGCTTTCCGATTTCTTCGCCGATAACCGATTCAGAAAGTTGATAACCAGGGTGAGTCGCGTCAGTGGAATCAGCCATCAGCATCAAGACGCCTTGAGCGCCCAACTGAGCGATGCGGTTCAAATCGGCCGGCTTATCGTTGACCGGAGAAAAATCAATCTTAAAATCACCAGTATGGATAACCGTTCCTAGGTCCGTTTTAATGACGACCGCGAAACAGTCGGGGATAGAATGGTTAACGCGCAAAAATTCAAGCTGGAAAGACGAACCTAATTTGATCGATTGATTTTCATCTATTTCTTTGATTTTCAAAACGGGCGCGGTCTTGTATTCCTGCTGACGCTTGCGCACCAAACCAGCCGTCATTTTGCCCATAAACATCGGCGGATTACCGATTTCGCCCATGATATGGGGAATACCGCCGATATGATCATAATGACCGTGCGTGATAATAACCCCCTTAATCCAGTCTTTTTTATCCTGCAGATAAGTGACATTGGGGATGATATAATCAATGCCCGGCATATCTTCTTCCGGGAACTGCAAGCCCATATCGATGATTATTATTTCCTTCCGGTATTCGACTATGGTCATATTGCGACCGACCTCTTCCAGGCCGCCGACGACAATGACCCTGAGAGGGTTAGCCGCCGGACCGAATTCTTTTCTTTCCGTCCGGACGGAGTTATAAGAAAATTCTCGGCCGCGGCCGGGAAAGTTTTTCCGAGGCGCTGACGCCTGGGTGTTTTGTTTGGCAAACATGTGTTTAATTATTAAATTTATTACCGGGCGAACTCGTTTAACGAGCGCGTGGCGATAATTTGGGGATTAGCCCCGATGAGTTATATAGATAATGATAAATCACTCCTGACCGATTGTCCGAATTCACCAGGTTAATTTTTTTTTGGTCTTCAAATACCAGTCGCCAACGCCGCTAAAACGATCAGATGGTTCGATTATCATAGTGCCGGAAAATCCTTTGACACTATTATTTTGGACATAAGTATAAGTAGGGGAATATAAGAATATCGCCGGCAAATCACCGGTGACGATTTCCTGAAATTTTTGATATTTAGAAATCCGTTCCGCCAGATTGGTAGTTGTCCGGGCTTCGACTAATAATTTATCGGCGGCCGGATTATTATAGCCCGAGAGATTAAGTCCTTTGGCGCCGATTTGGCTGGAATGCCAGAAAGCGTAAACATCCGGATCACCCCCGACCGCTTCACCGTAAAGGAGAATTTCAAAATCACGGGATTTTATAATATCGGCGGCCTGTTCTCCGGAAACGACTTTTAAGGTTATCGCGACGCCACTTTTCTCCCAATAAGCCTTGATATTTTCAGCTACCGTCACATTATCGCCGGAACCGACGACGGTCAAAACCGCCGTGAGCGGCTTCTTCTTGATTATTTCCGAGGCGGCCAGAGGCATATAATCATATTTGGTTACGGCTTCATTATAGGCGAAATTATTTTTCATAATCGGCCCGTCCGCCCGCTGATAAACGCCGGAAAAAATATCATTAATCAAGCCGTTCTTATTGATAGCCAGCGCCAACGCCGTTCTTACTTCCTTATCGGCCAAACTTTTGTTCTTCTCGTAATTAAAAAAGAGAGAAACTATTTTTGGCTGGATAAGCTCTTCAAATTTCAAAGAATTTTGCGCCAGGAGATCTTTCCGCAAAGTAAAAGGCAAATAGCTAAGGCCCATGATTTGTTTGTCATTAAGAGCCTTGATTGCTTCTTGATAATCTATGAAAAAATCAAAAGTAATATTTTTTATATAAGGCACCGTGCCATAATAATCGGGATTAACTGCCAGACGATATTCGCGCAAATCGCCGGTTTTACTCTTGACTAAAGATTTGAATTCATAAGGGCCGGAACCGACCGGTTTTAGATTTAAATCCGACAAGACCGCGGCGGCCGGGCTGATATTTTCCCAAAGATTCTTTGGCAAAATTCCGAAAGTCAGGAGCTCCAAAAACGGCGCGTAAGGTTCGGCTAAAGTAAATTTCAGCGTATCATCATCGACTTTTTCAGCCGCGACATCAGCTAAAGAGGAACGGAGCGGGGAACGATATTCCGGATTTTTAATCAGATTAAAAGTAAATAATACGTCATCAACCGTCAACTCGCCGCCGCCGTGCCATTGGACTCCGTCTTTGATTTTCAAAAGATATTCTTTGTTGTCCGGGCTAATTTCCAAACCGTCCGCCAAATCATTGATTAAATGCCCGTCCTGATCGTATTTAAACAAGCTGGAATATAGCAAACGGCTCAAATCACTGTCGACATCGCGATTAACGGCATAAAGCGGATTAATCGTTTTTGGGTAGCCGATTACTCCTTCAATATATTCTCCTCCGACAACCGGCAAATATTGAACATGTTTTTTTATGAAAACCGCGCCCACATAAACCAGGTTAACCAGAATAACTAAAGCGCAAATTTTCACGATTAAAAATTCTCGCGGATTTAAAAATTTATTCAGATGCTTTAATTGTCCACCCGTCGGTATCTTCCGGGAAGATAAAGAATAAACCAATTTCTTATCAATCTCTTCCTGGCTGATGGCCGTTTTTTTCAAGAAACCCCAAAACGCCCAAGCGGACTTCGCCCGGCGCCAGAATGACTTAATTTTAGTTTTAAGTGAGTCCACAAAAATCTTAGGCTTTTATAAAGAAAACTCCTAAAGATAAAAGTATGAAAACCGCGGCCAACACAATAGTCGCGATAAAAAGTTTCTTTTCCAAACCGCGCTTCGTCAAATAAACTCCGCCCGTTCCACCAAAGACTCCACCTAAACCAGAACCGCGATTCTGCATTAAAATAGCGACTGTCAACAAAACAGCGATAACTACCTGCGCGATTTTAATTCCGAATATCATATTATTTTGAGAATTTGGCAATCAGGGCGGCGAGAGTTTCCTTATTATTAACCGCCAGATCGGCTAAAACTTTGCGGTCGAGAGCGACATTATTCTTCTTTAAGATATCCATGAAACGGGAATAAGATAAGCCGTATTCACGCACAAAAGCGTTAATCTTAATCTGCCATAAACCACGCATCGTCCGTTTCTTTTTTCGGCGGTCGACATAAGCATGCGCTCCGGCTTTTGTCCGGGCAGTTTTGGCTAACTTGATTAAATTTTTACGTCCCCATTTATATCCTTTAACGTCTTTCAGCAATTTTCGTCTTTTTTTAACATGGGTCATCCCGCGTTTTACTCTAGGCATATGTTCAATTACCGCCCGCTCTAAACGGGCTGATTACAATATTAATTATTATAAGGAGTAAGCATCCTAACCGTTTTCTCCAGAGTTTTAGTAGTGGAGATATCCCGACGTTTTTTGCGAGTGGCGTTGCCGGAATCGCGAGAATTAAAATGATCCTGCCCGGCTTTACGCTGTTTTAATTTTTTATTAGCGGTTTTTTTAAAACGCTTGACGGTCGCTTGGTGAGTCTTTATTTTTGGCATAATTTTCCGAATTAAAAAACAGGATTATCCTGGATTTAAAGGTTATAACTTCTTATTGATCAATATAATAGTAAATCTTCCGCCCTGATTTGTCAATGGTTGCTCGGTTTCGATACTTAATTCCGGATTAGCTTGGAGTTTGGTTACGAAATTTCTAACGATTTCCGCCGCTTTCTGAGGATACTGACGTTCACGGCCGCGCAGAATCAGTTCGACTTTGATTTTATTTTCTTTAGCTAAAAATTTCTCGGCTTGCGCGACTCGCAAACCCAAATCATGATCGCTAATCCGGAAAGAAAGCCGAATATTCTTGGTTTCAACCTTTTTCTGTTGCATCTTCTGCCTATGAGCCTGCTTCTCTCGTTCATATTTTAATTGACCCAAATTAACGATTTTTACGACTGGCGGATTAGCCTTAGGATTAACTTCTACTAAATCCAGTTCAGCTTCCCGGGCGCGACGCACTGCTTCTTCGGTTGTCATCTTGCCGATAGCTTCATTATTTTCATCAATCAAAAACACTTCTAAAGCCCGAATCTGGGTGTTAGCTTTAAAGATAGGGATTTCTTTTCTTTCCACGCGATGAAATTTAATGCGCATGATCTTATATTATAATTCTAAAATTATTATACTATCTTTATATCTTAAAATCGGCGAGAAGTCAATCTGATATGGGCTAAATATAGCTCAATAAATTAAGCACAACATATCAACAGATAGACCGCGATAGCCCTCTTGACAGCCATCTTTAATTAATATAAAATGAGATTATTAAAAATAAAACAGAATATATTAGAAAAAACAAGATATAAATTATATCTCTGTTTTTTTCTGTCTATTTCGAACGTTAAAAATTTTATAACAAACAATCATGGTGATGGTTAAAATTTTGGTGCTAATTGGCATCAATTCGGTAAGAATAAATTTTGTCCGTTTCTAAAACGGAATCATATACGAAAACGCAAGTTTTCAACAGAGTCAATCAAATTTTTAGAGAGTTTGATCCTGGCTCAGGATGAACGCTGGCGGCGTGTCTAAGGCATGCAAGTCGAATGCCTGTAGCAATACAGGCATGGCAAACGGGAGAGTAACACATTGGCAATCTACCTCTAAGACGAGGATAACCTTGCGAAAGCGAGGATAATACTCGATAGTATTAAAAGGCGTAAGCCTTTTAATTAAAGCTCCGGCGCTTAGAGAGGAGCCTATGGCCTATCAGCTAGTTGGTGAGGTAATAGCTCACCAAGGCTACGACGGGTATGGGGTGCGAGAGCATGACCCCACTCACTGGGACTGAGACACTGCCCAGACTCCTACGGGAGGCTGCAGTCAAGAATCTTCCTCAATGGGCGAAAGCCTGAAGGAGCGACGCCGCGTG
>JBAZKO010000015.1:0-13714 GCA_041650775.1 Patescibacteria group bacterium | reverse complement strand
ACGGGAAAATAAAACTTTTAGTGGTCTTCAGATAAGCGGCGGCAATCTGCCCTTTCAGGCTGAAGGCATTATAATCCTCCACCTCCTCAATCACCGCCTCCGGATAATGGGCGTGAATCTGCTGTTCCAGATAACGGGAGTCGCGGCGGGGCGCGACCACGTAAAAAGCGATCCGATTATGGCTGGCGACGATTTCCAGGGAAAACTGATCGTCGCGACCCATCAGCCACGCCCTGAATCCGCGTTGCGCTTTCAGACCGCCGATAGCCGCAAACAGCGTTTCGCCTTTGGCAATTTCTTCTTTAAGACGCTGGGCGGACGATTCTTTCTTCTCATCGTCCGGTTTTTCTTTCGGCAAACGGACTAAGGAAACCTGATGCGGGAAATAACGGCGGCCGGTTAAAAATAGCCGGAGAACTGATAAGGCGAAAACGCCAAAAATGACGGCGGACGCGCCAATCAAAAGATAGAGGCCGAGTTCTGCAAAATTTAAAAAAGAGAAATAAGCCATATTTAAAATTTATCTTTTATCCTGATAATCTTATCGGTTTTTATTTTTGCTTCCTGTTCCAGGAAAAATTTATTGATTCCGGGAATGAGCTTGAGCCAGCGGCGAATCAAATTCAGGATTTTATTGACTTTGACTTTGGTTCGGCTCAGGAGTTCGTTAATCTTAACGACGGTTTCTTCACCCCGGCGCTGGAACTCTTTTCGCTCTTCCGGCTTCATCTTTAAAAATATCTCATTCAATCCCTCGGCCAGGATATCGTCGATAGCCGCCGCGCGTTGTTTCTGAAAGTCCTGGATTTGCGCGGTCGCAATAATATTGCCGGCGCCGGCCTTTTCCCGCGGCTTGACCGTTTCCTTCAGTTTTTCGACCAACGGTAAAACGCGCTCGGTTTTTATTTCCGGGCTAATAACTTTTTCCGCCGCTAGCGGCGGCGTTTCGATTTTCAAAGGCTGTGATTTTTCGATGATTTTTTCAACCGCCATATTTAATTAAGACTGACTCATCAGTTAATTACTGACTACTTATTACTTAAAGACTGATCGCTTCCACCGGACATTGTCCGGCCGCTTCTTGAGCGCAGGCGGTCACTTCCCCTTTTACCACTTCCGATTTGCCGTCTAAGTCCATCTGAAAAGTTTCCGGGCATAAACCGGCGCACAAACCACAGCCGACGCACTTGTTTTTATCGACTTTTACCATAAAATTTTGGTTAATATTTTAGCTTATTTTAATGTTTTCATTATACCATATTTATAAAAAAATAAAATCGGCGATGGGGTCTTGGCCAGGGTTTTTAGCGAGTTGACAATTCCTAATCCTTTTGTTATATTTAAACAATAAAATACCTAATTCAAATAATGATAGCCTTACCCGGTTATCATTTTAAATGAAGAAATAATATGGCACATAAGAAAGCCGCCGGGTCAACTTCCCTGGGTCGCGAGTCGGAAAGCAAACGTTTAGGCGTGAAACTATCTGACGGCGAATGGGCGAAAACCGGCGCGATTATCATCAGACAGCGCGGCACGAAATATCATCCCGGTCTTAACGTTAAAAAAGGCAAAGATGATACTCTATTCGCTTTACAGAATGGTTTTGTGAAATTTACCACCAAAAAACTAAAAAAATACGACGGCTCCCTGAAAACCTGCAAACTGGTTAATGTCATTCAGCCTGAAAAAATTGAAAAGAAAGAAAAAAAAGAGGCGCCGGTAAAAAAAGCGCCGCTCCAAAAAAAACCACTAAAAAAATAACCGGGCGACCGGTATCAAAAAACAATCCTCGGACAGAGGATTGTTTTTTTATTTAACTTAAAAACTAGACTGGAAGTGGACTTTAAGACGGTTTTTCGTTTATTTTTTCTTCCCTTTACAGACTCGCATAAACTCCGTGAACAAAGGATGCGGCGCCAGCGGCCGGGAAATATATTCCGGATGGAACTGAACGCCGATAAAAAACGGATGATTCTTTATTTCCACGGCTTCGACTATTTTTCCGTCCGGCGAAGTGCCGGCGATAGTCAAACCTAAATTTTCAAAAACCTCCCGATAATCATTATTGAATTCATAACGATGGCGATGGCGTTCGGAAATTATTTTTTTAGCGGTAAATCTGGCGTAAGCCCGCGCCAGATGAGTTCCCGCTTCAATCTTGCAGGGCCAGCCGCCGAGACGGATAGTTCCGCCGTAGCCTTTCTCGGCAATCAGTTTTTCCTGCCCTGGCATGATATGGATAACCGGATTTTTGGTTTTCGGATTGACTTCCGCTGAATTAGCGTCTTTCAAGCCGGCAACATTCCGGGCAAATTCGATAACCGCCATCTGCATACCGTAGCACAAACCAAAATAAGGAAGACCTTTTTCGCGGCAATATTTTATAGTCATAATCTTCCCTTCCGCGCCGCGTCCGCCCCAACCTTGCGGCACGATAATGCCGTCCATCCCTTTCAGAACTTTGACACCGTCTTTTTCCACATCTTCGGCGCTCAGCCAATGGATTTTGACTCGGCATTTTTCGGCCGCCGCCGCGTGCTTAATCGCTTCAATTACGGAAATATAGGAATCGCCCAGAGAAAAGTCGCCGGAAGCGAAATATTTTCCGACGATGCCGATGTTGACGACCGGGCGTTCGGTTTTAGAGGCCGCCACCATTTTTTTCCAGGCCGCGTTATCGGATTTTTTGTTACGTTCAGGCAAGTCGAATTTCTCCAGTATCCGCCGACCCAAATTATCTTTTTCAAAATTAAGCGGAATGTCATAAATCGAATCGGCATCCGGCGCGGAAATGACACTATTAATGGCCACGTTACAATTAACGGATAATTTTTCTTTACGCGCCATATCAATCGGCCTCTCCGCCCGCGCCACCAAAAAATCCGGTTGAATCCCGGCGCTCTGCAGATTGCGGACGGCATGCTGAGTCGGTTTCGTTTTCATTTCTCCGATTTTATTCGGTATAGGCAAATAAGAAACAATAACGAACAAAACATCTTTGGGATGGTATAACTTCATAACCCGGGCCGCTTCCAAAAACAACAGATTCTCATATTCGCCGACCGTCCCGCCGATTTCGATAATCATTATTTCCGCCTTGGTCTTCTCAACCGCCCTTTCGATTCGCTCGCGAATCTCCTGCGGAATATGAGGTACAACCTGGACGCATTTTCCTTTATATTCCAAATTACGTTCCCGGTTGATGACTGTCTGGTAGACTCGGCCGGTTGTCATGTAATTCTCGCGATAAATATTCTTGTTCAGAAATCTTTCGTAATTGCCGATATCCTGATCGGTTTCGTCGCCGTCTTCGGTCACAAAAACTTCTCCGTGTTCAATCGGATTCATCGTCCCCGCGTCCACATTAATATAAGGATCCATCTTAATCGCGCTGACGTTATAACCGCGCGCCTGGAGAATCTGACCGATGGAGGCGGTTGTCACTCCTTTGCCGACGCCGGACATTACTCCGCCGACAACGAAGATATACTTAGTGGAAACCGATTTTTTCTTAATTTTTTCCTTTTTTTTAGCCAAAGACATAGGTATTGACGTTTAAATATTATTATGATATAATTTAATCATCTTAAGATAAATCAAGAATAAACAATTAGTACTAATTCTTTAAAAATGGAGGTTTAAAATGCTAACTTTAGTATTACGCCACGAAAGTCGAACAACGATTTTTACCTTATTGGAAAACGGCGAAGAAATAGATTCTTCTGAAAACCCGAAAGATTTGGCCAGCCAAATCGTCGAAGAAAAATCGGAAATCGCGGAAAAAATCTATTTTGACAGTATCAACAATCAGGAAGAAAGTAATGCCATCGCTTTCCGAGGTTTAAGTTCAACCCAACGAAAAGAATTTTTGGCCAATGTCGCCCAATACTTCATGAATGAATACGGCGATACTTTCCAAGTCTGTTCTCAGGAACAAGAAGAGTACAATTGAACGTTAAAAAACTAAACATCGAAAAATCATCTCAAGAGTAACCACCCGGTTACTCTTTTTTCTTATTTCTTCTTTTTCAATAATTCCAGAGCCTTAGTGAATTGCGGATCCAAATTATTATTAACATCCTCGGCCGTCATGTTCACCACAACATTCGGGTCGATACCTTTATCGTTGATAAAATCTCCGGCCGGAGTCAACCAGTGGGCGATGGTAACTTTCAAGACTGCCCCACCCGTCAGATCGCGCAGAGTCTGAACCGAACCTTTACCGAAAGTCTTTTCGCCGACCAGCGTCGCTTTCTTGTAATCACGCAAAGCGCCGGCGAGAATTTCCGAAGCGGAAGCACTGCCGCCGTTAACCAGAACGACGGTCGGAAAATTTTTCAACCGCGCCCGACCGTCCGCCGCGTATTCATTACGCTTATTATTATTCAACTGTTCCGCCACTATCGGTCCGGCCTCAACCCATTCGCCGGCCATATTAACCGCAGTTTCCAGATAACCTCCCGGATTATTGCGCAAATCCAGAATAATTCCCTTCGGATTCTTCAATAAGGCGACATTAACCGCTTCATTAAATAAACTTTCCGTGTCGTTATTGAAATTACTAACCCGGATGACATAAATGCCGTCCGAGCGCATTTCAGTCTTCACGCTTTTAACAATGATTACCGAACGAGTAATCGTCAGGTCTTTCGGTTTTTCTTTGCCGCGAATGATGGTCAGGACTACTTTCGTATCTTTCGGACCCCGAATTTCTTTTACTACTTCGTCGACCGTTTTTCCTAAAGTCGATTTACCGTCCACGGCGTAAATCTTATCGCCGGCGCGTAAGCCGGCCTTAGCCGCCGGCATATCGTCCAGAGGAGCGATAACGGTCGTAATATCGTTGCGCATACCGACTTCAGCGCCGATTCCCTCGAAAGTTCCGGCCAAATCGTCGGTGAATTCTTTCGCTTCTTTAGGATCCATAAAGACCGTATATGGGTCTTCGGTTGCCGCCGCCAGACCCCGGAGCGAACCGTAAAACAAATCCTGATTTTTTATCTTATTCTTATCAACATAATTACTTTTGATATTATCCCAGACTTCCCAATATAAATTAAAGTCCAGCTCATCGCCGACGCTCTCGTCCGCACCAACATTTTTCGCGTCTTCGGAATAAGCGAGGATCCGGTTAGCCGAACGCGTATCTTTATCCCGGCCGCGACCGGCGTAAAAACCGCCGGCGAAAATCCCGGCTAAAAGGGCGACGGCTACCGCCGCTAAGCCGATTTTTTTTAAAATATTTCTATTTATTTTCATAATGGCTAAACTTTAAATTAACTCTTTAAATTTATTTCCTTAGAACCGCCGGTTTTTCCTCATCCCGCCAATCAAGCAGACGCGACGGCCGCCGCTTCCGGCAGGGGCCGATATCCACGACTAAATCCGGCCGACAGTGTTTCTTAGGAAAATACCGCAATAAGGCTCGTAAATCATGGATGCTCTCCCGGCCGCTCAGATTCAAACTAGTGGAAACGAGCGGACGTTTAACGTTCTCTATTATCTTAATTAAAAATTCGTTTTTAGGCAACCGCACCGCCAGACCGTCGGCCGAGCCAGTTAATTCCGGCGCCAACCGTCCGCGATGATTTAAGATAACCGTTGTCGGCCGCCCCGCCGACCAAATCTTTTTTAAATTTTTTTCCTGCCGGCGGGAAACCAAGACATATTTCTTCAGCATTGCCAGACTGCTAACCAGAGCGATTAACGGTTTTTTAGGATCGCGTCCTTTCAACCGTTGAATTTTCCTGATAGCGGCCGGCCGGTCAGCCAAACAGCTCAAGCCGTAAATAGTGTCCGTCGGCAAAACGACGACCTGGCCGATTTTCAAAGAACCGACAATCAGGTCGATGATGGCCGGCGTTATTTCCCGGGGTTTTATCTGCAAATGAGTCATTAAAAAATTTAAAATTAAATCAGGGCTTTTAAAGCCTTTAGGGCTTCCGGTAAAATCGGCAAAATAATATTGACGATTTTGAGCAAAAACGGAGCGACGGCGGAAGTAGCCAACTGATCGCCGAAGAAATTACCGATCAGAGCGTAACGGGAAACGACGTATAGTATCAACCCCAGGAATAACGATCCTTCCAAAAATCCCAAAGCCGCGCCCAGGAGATTATTAATATATTTACTGCCCGGGATGACAGCGATGAATTTAAATATTTTTTCAATCAGCAAGAAAAGCAGATCAGTCAAACGGGTTACCAGGACAAATAAAATAATGAAGGCCAAAACTTTAGCGAAATTTTCATGATCCGTCGCCCAACTTTCCAACCAGCCCCAAGTCTTCGCCCAGCCATAAAACGCCAGATAAAAATGGCTGGCGACATAAGCGCCGACGATTAAACCGACAACCCGGCCAAGCAATCGGATTAAGCCTTTGAACAGGCCACTAACTACGAAAACGCCTAAGATTACCAGCAGGACAATATCGAAAATGGACATATATTTTTGTTTAACCTGTTTTATTTAACCCGCAAAAATAAGACTTCCCCCTTTTTAACCTGGGCCGCCGAAAATTGCGCCTGAACTTTCTGCGCGGTGGCGGGCAAAAAAGGTTCTAACAAATAAGCTAAATTCAAAATATCTTGCGCCAACGGTTTCAGCACACCCGCCATTTCTTTCTTAGCGCTTATTTTCCAGGGCGCGGTCCGACTCAAGGTGCCGTCGCTTTCTTTTATCTTTTCCCAAATAGCTTGTAAAGCTTCATTAAACCGATAGCCCACCATCTTCTCTTCGTAGACCTTAACCGTTTCTTTGATACCCGGGTCTTTTAAAGAAACTTTCAACCCCGTCTCAATTTCATTTTTTTCCAATAAGTTGGAAACGCGCGCCGCCAAATTTCCCAATCCGTTCGCCAGATCAGCGTTATAGCGCTCGCGGAACTTCTCTTCTGAATAATCGCCATCCTCGAACGGCGGAATTTCCGAGAGCAGATAATAGCGCACTGGGTCGGTGCCGTATTTGTCCACCAGTTCATAAGGCGCGACGGTATTACCCGTACTCTTGCTGATCTTTTCGCCATTGACGGTTAAAAATCCGAAAACCAAAATCTGCCGTGAATTCGGCAAACCAGCGGACATTAGCATCGCCTGCCACATGGCGGCTTGCGGCCGGAGATTATCTTTACCGCAAACTTGAAGGCCAGGCCAATATCTCTTAAAATTTCCGGACTGGTCAAAATCATCGGGCCAGCCGAGCGTGGAAACATAATTAACTAAAGCGTCGAACCAGACATACATTACCTGACTCTCGTCGCCGGGTACAGGAACGCCGTGCGGCATCTTCTCTTTCAAGCGCGAGATACTAAAATCCTGCAGACCAGATTCCACGAAATTTTTTATTTCCTTCAGACGGCTGGCGGGCAGGACAAAATCTGGCTGAGCGGTATAAAGTCTCAGCAAATCAGCCTGATATTTAGAAAAACGAAAAAAATAATTTTCTTCTTCGATTATTTCGAGCGCCTGATTGGGATGCAGAGGACAGCGGCCGTCAACCAGTTCGGAATCGGTTTTTTCCATTTCACAGCCGACGCAATATTTGACCTTATAAGCTTTTTTATAGATGTCGCCACTGGCGGCGCATTTCTGCCAGAAAGCCTGCGCCGCTTTTTCGTGACTTTTATCGGTCGTCCGGATAAATTTATTGAAACTCAGATTTAATTTTTCTCTCAGCGGCAAGAACTTGGCCGAATACAGATCGCAATATGCCTGGACAGCCATCCCCAGTTCCTCCGCTTTCCGTTGAATCTTCAAGCCGTGTTCATCCGTGCCGGTATTAAAAAAAACGGTTGCTCCCCGTTGACGTTTATAGCGGGCGATAACATCGGCCTTAACTATTTCCGCCGCGAAACCGATATGCGGTTCGGAGTTGATATAAGGCAAAGTGGTTGTAATGTAAAAATTATTGGCACTGGACATAACTTGACATAATTAATTTTTTATTATAACATCCGAATAAATTATCAGAATAAATCACTTGTAATTTAAAATCTCGGACAAATGGGAAAACTTATAGTTTATTTTAAATCGGCGAATCGTTCTAAAATCCGATTTTCTTTAAAACCCCAAAAAAAATTAAAACCGTTTTTTCTGGTAGCGGAAATCGGCTCCGGCTACGACTTGGGTAAAATGGACGCTGACGAACTGGAAAAAGAATTGAACGCTCGCACTGACGATTTGCGGAAAAAAGAAGAAGAAAAATACGCGTGCGGTTTGGAACTGGTTCATTTTCAAATAATTTGACCAGCGGCTTGATCAAGCGAGGATTAAAAATCACCTCGCTTTTTTATTTTCTGAATTTTCGGTTTAATCATTATCTTTTAAGCGCCGCACCAAAACCACGAATTCTCCCTTCAAATTATTGGCGTCAGCCGTCAATTTTTCCAAAATATCCGCCGGACTGCCCTGATAAAAACTTTCGTGCATTTTCGTCAGTTCCCGCGCGACCGTTATCTCCACGGTTATTTTTAACTCCCGACTCATTGTCGCCAGTTCTTCCAGTAATTTGATAATTCGATGTTTGGACTCGTATAAAACCGCGGGATATTTACTGGCCATTATTTCTGTTAGCATCGTCTGCCGACCCTTTTTATGCGGCAAAAATCCTAAAAATAAAAATCGGTCGAAACCGGCACCGGCCAAAGAGACCGCGGTCGCCAAAGCCGACACCCCCGGTACGCTCTCAATCAAAACCTGATCGCCGAACTCCTTTCTGACTAAAGAAACTAATTTCCCGCCCGGATCCGATATCCCCGGCGTGCCGGCATCGGTCACGAGCGCTAAACTCTTCCCCTCCCGCAACAAGATTCTAATTTTATCGACTTTCAAATCGCCGGAATGTTGGTGATAGGAAACGGTCGGCGTGGTAATCTGATAACGGTCAAGCAGTTTTTTCGTTACCCGTGTATCTTCGCACAAGATAAAATTCGCCTCCCGCAAAACTCGCTCCGCCCGCCAAGTCAGATCTTCCAGATTACCTATCGGCGTGGCTACTATCCTTAAAATACCCATATAATCGCGTACTTAATTATTCCACGTTCTCCCGCCGCTCCCGGACATATTTAGTCCAGTCTTCAGCAATCTGTACCAAGACCTTAAAGGGCGTTTCAATAATAAAATCGAACAAAAACACGAAAACGTTAATCTTTGAAAACTTTCCGGACAGCCAGCGTCCGGCCAGGATAATCGGCATATAGAATAAATCCAGGAAAAAAGTCATTAAATTCTCGCGGCGTTCGATCACCATCAATTCTTTAACGCCTTTGGTCGTGATGACGCTGAAAAAACTGACAAAGGCCAGGAAGAACAGGAAGATTATTGTGCTGACCCAATTAAAGCCGATTTTGGTCAGCGCCCAAACGATAAAATAAACCGAGAAACAGAACGAAGCGGTATAAACCAAACGAAAAATCATATCTCTCACCCAGTTACGTTTTGCCAGACGATTGAGCAAAATAGGTTGCTTCCTTTCGTTGCCCAAAAAAGTTATCTCTTTGATGCCGTTTATTATTTTGTTGGTATTATCGTCCTTGGGTTTACGGGTCAGCAGAACGATAAGAAATAGCAGGATAGCCGGAAAAGAAATATTAATTCCCAGAGATACCGGATTAAGCGGTTCGCCGAACCAATTGATTGCCGGGACTTCGATTAAGATTACAAAAATAGATTTAGTCAAAAAAATATAGATGATACTGCGAACGGCCGCCCGCCACAACCGACTCTTAGCTTTCTTGTATTTTTGATTGCAAACTTTATAAACCAAAGCCAGAAAACCTTTTTCACCTTTTTGCAGTTCGTTATAGACTTTAACCGGATCATTTTCCATGGTTTCGAACAAAATTGAAAAATATAAAGAATAGCGGCGGGCAATTTTGTCCAACTGTCTGGTCAGAGGGTGGCGGAGTTGCTTGTCGACCCGGACTTTTAAATCGTTAAAACCGTCGGCAATCGCTTCAATTTTTCGATTTTCTTCTTCGCCCAGCGTTCCCCGGGAATTAAGTTCCAGCCAGCCGCTGTTATAGTATTTAAACAGGATGAAACCCAGCATGTCTTCGTCAAACTTCAAAAAAGTGCGGCTGACGCTCAGATAAATTTGAATCTCTAAATCCGCCTCATAAGGCAAATCGACCGGTAATTTAATATTTTTTTTCAAGACCGAAAACAGATTCTTGACTAATAATTGTTTGACTGGATTGGGCGCCAAATTTTCTTCGATTTCGCAGGCGGCCAGGCTTAAAAGCCAGTGAACCAGTTGATTTTTTTTATTGATCAAACTCTTGGCTTTGTTGATATCGGTCTTCAAATTCAAATGGGTGTTGATTTTCGAAGAAACCCGATCTTTCAGGCGCAGATATTTTTCCATCAAGGAAGAAATTTCCGCGATCTTCGTTTCCGGAACCTGATTGTTCGGCAGATAACTGCCGCGGATAAGTTCAACTAAAAGGCTTTCGGCGATTTGGGCGCTGTCCGTTTCTTTTACGAGTCCTTCGATCATTATTTGCCGCCGCAGGATCCGGGCGATCGCCGTTTTACGGAGCAGATTCTCTTCTTCGTAATCGACGGCGTTCCTCACTTTTTCATAAAAAAAAGACAACCGGGAAACCAAGGTTGAGACTTTAATTTTCGGAATATCTTCATCCCGCTCTTCTTTTTTATTCTGTTCGCCGTAAATCGTCTGAAAAAGTTTTTTCACGTCCTCGTTGATTGCCACCGGCTGGCTATCTTCTGTCCGTTTGTTTAAATTTGGACTAACCATAAAATAATGGATAAATTCTTTTACCTTTCTTGATTATTATTGTACCGTGTTCGGCCTTAAAAAGCAACGGCCGGTGCGGTCGGACGGCGCCCAACCCCCTTGACAGTCCTTATATAATTTTGTATTATTTTAATAGATAAAAAAGTGGCCGGGAGGGCTATTTTTAAATACCAAATTTTTATTTGTCATTCCCGCGCTGGCGAGGATAAAATTATTTATGAACAAACTTTTCAACTACATCAAGGAATCAGTCGCCGAGATGAAAAAAGTCACCTGGCCGACCAAAAAAGAAACCTATAATTATACCCTGCTCGTTATCGGCATCAGCATCGGGATGGCTATTTTTTTGGGAATACTGGATTATATCTTTACTACCGGTTTCCAATTCATTATTAATAAATAAAATATCTCATTCCGGCCGCCCCGCGGTTCGGTTAATTAATCGTTCTTAATTTTATGGCCAAGCAACTTTTAAATCAGGGCCGGCGCTGGTATGTCATCCATACTTATTCCAGCTACGAAGAAAACGTCGCCCAGAATCTCAAACAAAGGGTTGAATCGCTCGATATGGAAGATAAGATTTTCAACATCCTAATCCCGACCGAAAAAAAAATCAAAATTAAAAACGGCAAGCGCAAAGTAGTGGAAGAAAAAATCTTTCCCGGCTATATCTTAGTGGAAATGGAAGTGACCGACGAATCTTGGTATATCGTGCGCAATACCCCTAACGT
Organism: Patescibacteria group bacterium; assembly: GCA_041650775.1. Taxonomy (GTDB): domain Bacteria; phylum Patescibacteriota; class Patescibacteriia; order Patescibacteriales; family UBA12465; genus UBA12465. Next base: position 2,225 of record JBAZKO010000015.1, on the reverse strand, counting down.
CACCGGTTTCATCGGTACGGGAACGATTCCAACGCCGATTAGCGAAGCGGAAGTAAAATCCCTCCAGAAAAGAATGGGCGTGGAAGATCCGAAATTCCAGATTGATGTCGTCATCGGTACGCCGGTGCGAATCAACGAAGGTCCGTTTAAAAATATGGAAGGAAAAGTTACGGCCGTCGACGAGGCCAAAGGTAAAGTTAAGGTTTCCGTTTCGATGTTCGGACGCGAAACGCCGGTGGAACTGGATTTTTTACAAATTAAAAAGGTTTAACAAAACGGAGCGATGCTTCTGCGCTCTCATAATGTAAATATATGGCAAAAAAAATAAAAACTAAGATAAAACTGCAAATTACCGGCGGTCAGGCTAACCCCGCACCTCCTATCGGTCCGGCTTTAGGTCAGCATGGCTTAAACATCGCCGGCTTCTGTAAAGAATTCAACGATCGAACCAAGGATAAGATGGGCGATGTCATTCCGGTAGAAATTACCGTTTACGAAGACCGCAGTTATGATTTTATCCTGAAAACTCCGCCGGCCGCGGAATTGATTAAAAAAGCGGCGGGCATCAAGAAAGGTTCCGGTAAGCCATTGACCGAAAAAGTCGGTTCAATAACCAAAGCGCAACTGGCGGAAATCGCCAAGACCAAGATGCCGGATTTAAACGCGAATGATATCGAGGCGGCAGAAAAAATCGTCGCCGGTACCGCGCGGCAAATGGGTGTAGAAATTAAATAATTAATATAATTGTGGGAGCCCGCCAAAGCGGGCGTTTGACCACGACTAACACTATGGCTAAAGAAGTTAAAGAAAAAAAAGAAAAGAAGGCTAAAGAAGCGAAGGAAACGGCTCCGAAAACGACCAAAAAAAATTCAAAAAAAGAAGAAAAAAAAGTGGCTAAGGTCGTTAAGAAAGATTATTCCGCGATTTATGACCGCTCAAAAGCCTACCCGATTGAAGAAGCTCTGGAAATCGTCAAGAAGCTGACTAAAACCAAATTTGACGCTTCCGTGGAAATCCATTTTCGCCTGGGAATAAACTCCAAGAAAGGGGACCAACAGGTACGCGGCGCAGTTTCTCTACCGCACGGTACGGGCAAAACCGTAAAAGTCGCGGCTTTTGTTACTTCGGAAAACGAAAAAGCGGTCAAAGACGCCGGCGCCGACTTTGTCGGTAGCGACGAACTGATTGCCGAAATCAAAAAAACCGAAAAAACCGATTTTCAGGTGGCTATCGCCGAACCGGCCTTGATGAAAAATCTGGCGGTCATTGCCAAGATTTTGGGGACACGCGGCTTGATGCCTTCCCCGAAAAACGATACCGTTACGACTAACCCAGCTAAAACCGTAAGTGAATTGAAAAAAGGAAAAATCAGCTTTAAGAATGACGATACCGCCAATGTTCATACCATCATTGGCAAAATTAGTTTTGACACTAAAAAATTAGCGGAAAACTACCAGACTCTGCTCGATACCATAAAAAAATCCAAACCGGCTTCGTCTAAGGGAACTTTTCTCAGAAATATCAGTCTCTCCTCTTCGATGAGCCCGGGAGTTAAGGTTTTACTGTCTTAATCGGCCTCAGTCGCCACGCGATTACGCTGGCTTGACTGGACGCCAAAAAACGGATATACTTTTTACAGGTAAGCAATTTTTAAAGAAAAGAGCGGACCAATAATCCGCTTTTTCTTTAATAAAAGGTCGTCTTACGTTTAATAAAATTAAGTAAAGCAAACAAAATGAAAAAGTTATTTGTCGGCGGCTTGTCTTTCAAGACGACCGATCAGGGTTTAGGAGAAGCTTTCGCCAAAGCCGGTAAAGTTATCTCCGCCGTAGTTATCATGGATCGGATGACTCACCGCTCCAAAGGTTTCGGCTTCGTGGAAATGGAAAATGATGATGAAGCGGAAAATGCCATCGCTATGTACAACAACCAGGAATTAGACGGACGCAAAGTGGTTGTTAACGAAGCTCGTCCTTTAGAGAAGAGATTCTAACTGAAATCTTAGCTCGACTGAGGATAACAAAAAGAAAAACACCTCCGAAATGGAGGTGTTTTTTTTATTTTCCGCAAAAATCATTTTTTGTTATGATTCTATTTTCCCAAAAACCTCTTCACCGCTCTCTGCGTATAGGTCCCATAGTAAGTAGTCGTATAAGGGAAAGTGAAATAACTGTATTTCTTAAGGAGAGTCTGGAGGGTTTTCACTTTAGGGTCGCGGATGTTGG
>JBAZKO010000014.1:0-13817 GCA_041650775.1 Patescibacteria group bacterium | reverse complement strand
GGACTTGAACCTCCACGGCCTTGCGGCCACAAGCACCTCAAGCTTGCGTGTATACCAATTTCACCATTCGCCCGACAACAAAAATCGTTAATTACTTAACGACTTTTTCTTTCAGTTTTTTCTTATACCCGGAACGCAAATAATAAAGTTTAGCTCTTTTAACTTCGGCCTGTTTCTTAATTTCGATTTTAGTGATAGTCGGCAAATTAAGCGGAAATATTTTTTCCACCCCGATACCTTCGGAAACTTTCCGAACGGTAATCGTCGCGCCGGTTTCCTTGTTATGTTTTCTGGCGATAATCATCCCTTCGAAATACTGAATTCTTTCTTTTTCCTCTCCTTTAGAGTTCAGCTCTTTAATTTTTTGGTGAACCCGGACGGTCATTCCTGGTTTCAATTCTAATTTGGTCTCAACCATATGGTTTAAAATTATATAAACGAGATCGGTTAAATCTCGTTTTTAATGCTTATTTAATGGTTCTATATTATAATTAATTTTTCTTATTGTCAAGCCTATATTTAAAGACTAGAATTTCTCCAATTTATCCTTTGTCCAGTCGTAAACTGCTGTAAATACCTGCTCCGGAGTTAAATTAGTGGTATCCAGATAAAAATCATAATTTTTCGAATCGTAGACCTCGATATTATAATACTGGCGATAGCGGCGGCGATCGCTGTCTTTACGCGCCAGAGCGCTCGCCATCACTTCCTGCCAACTATTAAGATCATCGCCTTCATTTCGGTTATTGTTTTTCCGCTGTAAACTTTTAAAAATCCGTTTTGCCCCTTCTTCCGGGCTGACATCAAGATATATCTTCAAAGAATTAGGGATAAAATACCAGGAAGTTCGGCCCTCAATAATGAAATTATCCTGTTTTTCACTTAATTCTCTTTGATATTCGTCAACTTCTTTGTCGGTCGCCGGGTCGTTTTCCCCTAATTTATTATACTCCGCCAAAGTCATTCCTCTTTTTTTGGCCGCTTCCCGCCTTAATCCGCCCATATAATATCTCGGCCAAGCTAACTTATCGGCCAACATCTGGGCAATGGTGCTTTTGCCGGACCCGGCGGCGCCGCTCAGGGAAATAATCATAATTTTAGCGATCTTATTGGTTGCTTTATTAATAAAAGTTTATTATATTGTATTATATATCAAATGACTTAAATAAAAAAGACAGGATTTTATGTATTTAGAAAAGCTGGAAATTCAGGGATTTAAATCTTTCGCCAATAAAAATAAATTGGTTTTTTCCGGTTTGGTTGACGGCCAAAAAAGAGGATTGACGGCCATTGTCGGCCCGAACGGTTCCGGGAAATCCAATGTCGCGGATTCTGTCCGCTGGGCCTTGGGCGAGCAAAGCATAAAAACTTTACGCGGCAAAAAAAGCGAAGATGTTATCTTCTCCGGTTCAGACAAGAAAAATCAGCTGGGACTGGCGGAAGTTTCCTTATTCTTAAACAATACTGAGACGGCTAAAAACAAAGCGGGTCAGCCGGAAACGATTGAACAGGAAGGCGATTTGGATCGGCTGATTTTAAGCTGTCCGGAGATAGTAATTACCCGCCGTTTATATCGGAGCGGCGAAAGTGAATATTTACTGAACAACAGCCGTGTCCGGTTAGCCGATATCCAGATGTTTTTAGCGAAAGCCAGCTTCGGCCAAAAAACTTATAGCGTTATCGGTCAGGGTTTGGTGGAAAATTTTCTGAATACTTCGGCGGCAGAACGCAAAGACTTTTTCGACGAGGCGACCGGCGTCAAGCAATTTCAAATAAAACGCGACTCCGCCCTAAACAAACTGGAAAACAGTTATGAAAACTTACAGCAAGTGGACATGCTCTTAAGCGAAATAAAACCGCGCCTTAAAAGCTTGACCCGCCAAGTGGAAAAACTCAATAAACGCAGCCAGATTGAAAAAGAACTGAAGGCCAATCAGCTTGATTATTATCATAAAATCTGGGGGGAAGCCAACGATAAATTAGATAGTTATAATACCCGCTATCTGGAGAGAGAAAAGATTAAGCTGGAGCGGGAAAAAAAATTCTCCAAACTAAGCGAGGAATTGGATAGAATAAAGATAACCGATCATAACCGGGAAATAAACAGTCTTCAGTTACGCCTGCGGGAACTCTATGACGCTAAAAATCAGGAGCTTAAACAGTTGACTAAAATCCAGGCGGAATTGGAAATGAATTTCGAGTCTCAGGGGCAATTTGATCTATCCTGGTTAAGCGCCAAAGAAGCCGAGCTGAATGCGGAAACCGAAAAAATCGAAAACGAATTAGCGACGCTGGCGAAAAATCAGGATTGGAAAGAAGAAAAAGAATTGACCGCTAGGCTTAACCGTCTGAACCGCGAATTAGAAACGGCGGGCGCCGAATTAAAAAAAGCCAGCGCCAATCTGACTGAAAAAACCGCCAGCGGACGGAAACGGGAGCAAACCCGGGAAGAAATTAATAAAATTATTATCGACTTCTTGGCGCGACTGGAAGAAATCGACGTGCTGGAAGATTTAGAAACGATAAAAAAACTTCTACAAGAGGCCCAACAAGAATTTAAACATAAAATCAAAGATTTTTTGGAAACGGGCGATTCCGCTAAACTTCAGGAAATCCAAGGAATCAAAGAAATTCAGGAAAAAATAATTAACTTAAACGAGGATAAACAAGCGGTCAGTGCCGCTTTGAGCGAAGGCCGCTATAAATTATCCGCCCTTAACGAGCGCTTTAAACTATTGACCGAAAAAAAAGAACGGACAAAACAGGATCTGGCGGAAATTAAAAATAAAATTTCCAAGCAAACGGCGCCGCGCGCCGCGGCGAAAATTAGCGGCGAGAAAGAAGAAATTAATCAAAAAACCGATAAAATAAACGAACAGATTAAAGAGCTGGAGCGACAGCTGGAAGGACTTGAGGCCGCCAAAGACCAGGAAAAATCTTTAATCTTTGACTATCAGAAAAATCTGCAAGCCTTGCAAGGAGAAATTAACTCGCTCAACAACGAACTAAGCGATTGGAAAATAAACGCCGCCCGGGAAGAAACCCGGCTGGAAGATTTAGAGGCGAACATCCGCAACAGCGGACTGGAACTGGCGGAAATAAAAAATCACCAACTGGCCGAAACCGAAATCGACCTGGAACGCGCCAACCGAAAAATAGCGGAATTTAAAAATCAGCTGGAACAAATCGGCGGCATTGATCCGGAAACCGAGAAAGAATACCGGGAGACCAAAGAGCGTTATGATTTTTTAAGCCGGCAAACCGATGATCTCAATAAGGCAATTAAATCTTTGGAAGAAATAATTTATGAACTTGATTTGAATATCAAAAACCGTTTTGATCAGGAATTTAAGGTAATTTCCGAAAAATTCAACGATTACTTCAAAATCTTATTCAACGGCGGAACGGCAAAAATATCCAAACTGATGATTGAAGATTTGGAAAAAGAAGAAGCCAAAAACAATCCGGCCGGAACGGGCGGGACGGCGGAAATAAATATCAATAACGGCCTGACCCCAGGAGAAAAGGAAATAAAAAATGAGGTGGATGAAAAATTAAAAACTATAAAATTTCTCAGAAAACATAACGCTGTCGGCTTGGCGGGTATTGAAATCCAGGCGACGCCTCCGGGCAAAAAAATCCAAACCGTGACAATGCTTTCCGGCGGTGAACGAGCTTTGACCGCTATCGCCCTTATTTCCGCTATCATCAGCGCCAATCCTTCGCCTTTCGTAATTTTGGATGAAGTCGATGCGGCGCTGGATGAGGCTAATTCCGAACGGCTGGCGAAAATTCTCGACGATTTGTCCGATAAGACTCAATTCATCGTCATTACCCACAACCGCGCCTCAATGCGCCGAGCCAGTATTTTATACGGCGTGACCATGGAATCGGATGGGGTCAGTAAATTATTAAGTGTTAAATTGGACGATTTGAAAAAATAAGATATTTTTTAAAAAAAATTTAATTTTACTTTAACGGGCATTCGTTATAATAAAACCGCTCTTGAGGAGAGCGGTTTTTTGATTCTATAAACTTTCACCCGAATACTATGCCCACTAAAATTTTAACAGCCGCTTTAAACGGTTTGGAGGCGACGATTATCGCTGTCGAAGCTGACGCGGGCGGCGGTGATTTCGGCCAGATTACGATTGTCGGCCTGCCGGATACAGCGGTTTCTGAAGCTAAGGAAAGGGTAAGAAGCGCCCTGCGTAATTGCGGTCTACCTTATCCCCGCCGTAAAATTACCGTAAATCTGGCACCGGCGGATTTAAAAAAACATGGTCCGTCTTACGATCTGCCGATTGCCGTCAGTATCCTGGCGCTTAAAAATAACTTTTCTGTCGACTCGGCTGACTGTCTTTTAGCCGGCGAATTGTCGTTAACCGGCGAAGTCCGGCCGATAAACGGCGTCTTATCGATTGCCTTGTCTGCCAGTCGGGCGGGAATAAAAAACCTGTTCATACCCGAAAAAAACACCGCCGAAGCCGGCCTGGTCAAAAAACTTAAAATTTTTCCGGTCAAAAATTTAAAACAGCTCATCAACCATTTAAACAATAAAGAGCTAATTTTGCCGTTTACGGCAAAAACGATAAAAGAGCCGGAAACCCGATATGATTTTGATTTAATAAACATTAAAGGTCAGGAAAAAGCCAAACGTGCCCTGGAAATTTCAGCGGCCGGTGGCCATAATCTTTTATTTTCCGGACCGCCCGGATCCGGCAAAACCTTGCTGGCCAAAACCGTTCCCAGCATTTTACCGCGATTAACCGAACCGGAGAAATTAGAAATAACTAAAATCTACAGCGTCGCCGGAGAACTAAAAAACAATTTTTCTTTAATCGCCGCCCGACCTTTTCGTTCGCCGCATCACAGCGCTTCGGCCATTGCCCTCGTGGGCGGCGGCTCTTGGCCGCGGCCGGGAGAAATTTCTCTAGCACATCGCGGCGTCCTGTTCTTGGATGAATTTCCGGAATTTTCCCGATCGGCTTTGGAAAATCTCCGACAACCCTTGGAAGAAGGCTTGATTACTATCAGTCGAGCCGCCAGTTCCTTGCTCTTTCCCGCGAAATTTACTCTACTAGCCGCCATGAATCCCTGCCCATGCGGCTACTTGGGCGATAAAGGCCAAACCTGCGTTTGCTCGCCGCAACGAATTGCCAACTACCGGCGACGACTGTCCGGACCGATTATTGACCGAATTGATTTGCATGTCGGCGTCGGCCGAATCAGCCCGGAAAAGTTAAACGAAGCCGGCGCCGAAGAAACTTCTTCTCTGGTTCGAAAAAGAATCGAAGCGGCCCGGAAAATACAGGCAGGCAGGTACAAACATCAAACGTTTTTGACCAATGCCGAAATGACCGGCGTCAGTGTTAATGATTTTTGTCGCCTGGATGCCGCTGGCAGCCGGTTTTTGAACGCGGCGGCGGAAAAAATAAGCTTGTCCGCTCGTTCTTACTTCCGGATTTTAAAGCTGGCACGGACAATCGCCGATTTGGCGGCGGAAAAACATATCTTGACCGGCCATCTCGCCGAAGCTTTGCAATACCGTCCTAAACTCTAAAATTAGCCGGCTGTTTCCGCCCGTCCGCCCAATTCGAGGAGTCCGGGCGGAAATGGTTGGAATAATCAGGCTATTTTTGCTATAATAATATTATCCTGTAAATTGTTGGCTTTAAAATTCAACTGGTATTTTTAATCTTATAATTTTAATATGTTTAAAAAAATAACCGTCTTATTTTTGCTGATTGTCTGTCTGTTAACTTCTGGCTTCGGTTGTAAAATAACCGACCCCAAAACGCAAGCGGCCATGGAACCCATTACTCTTACTTATTGGCGCGTTTTTGACGACTCCGACGCTTTCCAGGAAATTATTGAAAAATATAAAACTCTTCATCCTTTTATCACAATCGAATATCGGAAATTACGCTATGAGGAATATGAAGCCGAATTGTTAAACGCCTTAGCAGAAGATCGCGGTCCGGATATTTTTTCCATCCATAATACTTGGATAAAAAAATATCAATCAAAGCTGGCGCCCATGCCGGAAACGATCAGTATCGTCTACCCGGTCATTCAGGGAACGATTAAAAAAGAGACTATTCCCGAATTGCGAACCACCAAAAGCTTGTCTCTAAAAGAATTAAAAGATAATTTCGTGGACGTGGTCAGCTATGATGTTATTTTGGAAGACGGTAAAGTTTACGGATTGCCTTTATCCGTCGATACGCTGGCTATGTTTTATAATAAAGATTTGTTTAATAATGCCGGCATCAGTCAGACGCCGCAATATTGGAATAAGGAGTTCCTCCAGGATGTTAAAAAATTGACGAAACAAGACCCAAAAAAGGGAATAATTCAGGCCGGCGCCGCTTTGGGCGGCAGCACCAATATTAACCGTTTTAGCGATATTCTTTCCGTCCTGATGATGCAAAACGGATCAATAATGATGACTGACAGCGGCCAGGTCATGTTCAACGCCGTGCCGCCGACCAGCAAAGACAATAATTATAATCCCGGTCTGGAGGCTCTGCGTTTTTATACCGATTTTTCTAACCCCTTAAAAGAATCCTATTCCTGGAACAATGATTTGCCTAATTCTTTGGAAATGTTCATTGGCGGCAATCTGGCTATCATGTTCAGTTATTCTTACGATTTGGAAACAATCAAAGCGCGGGCGCCAAAACTTAATTTTTCCGTCGCCAAACTGCCACAAATTGAAGGCAACCCGCCGACCAACGTTAACTTTGCCAATTACTGGGTAGAATCTGTTTCCAAAAAAAGTCCGCATCCGGATGAGGCTTGGGATTTTATCCAATTTATAACCAAAGAAGAACAGGCTAAAAGTTATTTGGAAAAAACCAAACGGCCGACCGCTTTGCGTTCTTTGGTCGCTTCCCAGAAAGAAGACAATGAAATCGGAATTTTTGCCGATCAGGTTTTGACCGCCAAAAGCTGGTATAAAGGTTTAAATGCCGCCGCCGCCGAAGACGCCATCAAAGAAATGATTGAAACGATGATAAAGAATACCGGGGAAAAAATCCAAACCATCCTCAATACCGCCGCTTCTAAAGTCCAGCAAACCGTCAAATAAAAAAATTCAGTCCGCTTAAATATCTTCTATGTTCAAAAAAAATATTTTTTTCGCCATTTTCCTCGGTCTCTTCCTGATTAATATTTCTTCAGCCTTCGGACAAGGGATACTACCTGAAGCCACTGGCGATATCACCGTTGTCAAAGACAACCAAACCGGAGAAGTAGTGTGGAGCAACTGCCCCAGCGGCGATCGAAACGATTGCGGCTTATACACCGTGAATGATTTTGTTTCCTTGGCCATTAACGTTTCCAAATGGATTTTGGGAATTGTCGGGTCGCTATCCCTGGTAATGTTTATCTACGGCGGCTTTATGTTCCTGATTTCCGCGGGCTCAAGCGACTCGATTGCCAAAGCCAAAAAGATAATCATCGCGGCCGTAGTCGGTTTAATCATAGTTTTCTCCAGTTATCTGATCATAAAATTCGTCTTAAGTTCTATCGGCCTTAATTGGAACGGAGAAGTGGAACAGCCCGCTAAGGTATCGGCCGAAACTGTCGTTAAAACTCTGGCGTAATAAAAATGAACATTTTTACTCCTAAAAAACTGCCGCTGGAAGAAACCATTGGCGAAAAAATGCGCCAGGCGCGACATATTAAAAATCTAAAAGTCGAAGATATCGCCAGGAAAATTGGCATCCGGCCGGAATATTTAATCGCCTTGGAAGAAGAACGTTTTGACCGTCTGCCCGCCGGATTATACGGCAAGAATTTCCTGAAAGAATACGCCGCTTTTCTGAAACTTGACCACAAAGAGATATTAAAAAATTTAAACGACCGCACCAACTACAATGAACCGACCGACCCCTTCTCCCAAAAAATAGTAAAAAAAAGCAAATTTATTATTTTTCCAAAAATAATCAGAAATACCTTAATCGCCCTGGCCGTCTTAATCTGCTTCCTGTACTTAATTTTTTACTTTAAGAAAATTATTTTCCCGCCGTTCTTAGAGATCACTCAGCCAGAAAAAAACCTGCTGACCGCCGATTCTTATATGACGATTACGGGCTCAACTGAACCGGAAGCGGAAGTAAAAATTAATCAGGAAACAGTTTTAAACAACAATAACGGCCGATTTTCCCAAACCGTTAATTTAAAAAAAGGGTTGAATAATATCATCATCACGGCCAAAAAAAAATACAGCCGGGAAAACACCGTCACCCGCCAAATTTTAGTAAAATAAATAATATCAATATGCTGGGAATAAAAAGGACTGTCTTATTTGACATTAAGACAATATTAAGTAAGATGGATATAGGCGAAAGACAGCAGGTAGCGGAACTGGGCTGTGGTAATTTCGGTTTTTTCGCCTTTCCGCTGGCTCGCTTGGTCGGCCGGCAGGGGAAAGTCTACGCTGTGGACATTTTAAAATCAACTCTGGAAGAAATAAAAAAAGAGGCAGTTAAAGATAACTTGCCGCAAATTATTCCGATTTGGAGCAATTTAGAAATTTTTAAAGCAACTAATATCGAAACCAACAGTCTGGATAATGCTTTTTTAATCAACACCTTGCACCAATCGGATAAAAAAATAGAAATTCTGCGCGAAGCGATTCGTCTTCTAAAAAGAGGCGGCAAACTATTGATAATCGAATGGAAGAGTATTGATTCCCCTCTGGGACCGGCGGCGGAAAAGCGCGTTAAAATCGAATCGTTAAAAAATGTTACCGCCAAGATTGGCTTGGACATTAAAGAAGAGTTTGAAGCCGGTCCTTATCATTACGGCTTAATTTTAATTAAATTATAATCTTTCAAATATGGGAAATTTTCTCACCCTGAATTATTGGTTCAATCTGCGGCCGGAAACCTTGTTGCCGCTCGCCCAAAAAATCTTTATCGGCGCGATTATCCTGGCGGTTGTCTTGGCGATTATTGTCGCAATTCTTAAAAACCGCGGTGGTATTTATCGCGGCTTATTAAAACGGTTCTACGCCTTCTTCGTCAGCAACGCGGTTATCGGCGCAATCTTCTTTTTCTTCAATTACGAATCAATTCCCTTTTTGTCCGCCCGTTTCTGGCTCGGACTGTGGGCGATAACTATGATTGTTTGGCTGGTTTCTGTCCTTAAGGGACTACAAAAAATCCCTGGCCAGAAAAAACAGCAAGAGCAGGAAAAAGAATTAAAAAAATATCTTCCCCAGTAATCCCCTGCTTATTTAAAAATCCTGGCGACAACTCAGCCCCTTTTTAGGGGCTTTTTGTTGCCCCGAGCCTTTATTCTTATGCCTGTATGACTAATCAAAAAATCTTAGGGAACCGGGGCGAAGCCTTGGCGAAAAAATATTTGACGGCTAGCGGCTACCGGATTATCACCGGTAATCATAAAATCGGGCGAGCGGAAATTGACCTGATTGCCCAAAAAGATAAGCAGTTGATATTCATAGAAATAAAAACCCGGCTTAAAACCGCGGACAGTATTTTCGAGAACCCGGTTTCTCCCCGGCAAACAAAAATTTTAAAGCGAGCAATCAATGAATATTGTTTTAAAAATCACGCTAGTTCAAATACGGCGCGTTTAGATTTAATCTTTATTCTGGTGGACTTAAAAACAAGAAAAGCGGATCTTAAACATTATCGCGATATCTTCTGATTTTTTTCAAACGGATACGCAGACCAATCAAATTTTTTGCAAAAACCCAGGAATCAATCCAGACCCTGATTTTGCTCGCTTTTTTATCGTATCTGTTTTCCCGCCAATCAACGGGTATTTCTTTAATCCGAAAACCACGACACCAAGCTGATATTACTAATTCCGTGTCAAAAAACCAATTATTGTCTTGCCAGAACGGCGCGATCTGCCGGAAAAGCTCTCGACTGATCGCCTTAAAGCCGCATTGCAAGTCACTATAACGGTGTCCCAAAATCAAACGGGAAAAATGGTTGTAAACCCGGGAAACGATACTCCGCGACCAGGAACGGCTGGTTTTAGATTCCGGCAACAGTCGCGAACCCATAACCAAATCGGCAGAGCCATCCAAGAGGGGGGTAATCAAAGCCGAGATATTGTCTAAAGCGACGGCTAGATCAACATCCATAAAGACCAAAACATCGGCCGAACTCTGAAAAAAATAGTATCTCAAAGCTAACCCTTTGCCACCCGGTTCGATATTTTCCATTTTAAAACGGCCGCCGCCGGTTTTTACTAATTCCGCGGCGATCAGGGAAGAAGTATCGTCGGAGCCGTTGACGATAATTACAATTTGCCAATCGGCCGCCAGCGCCCGGGTTTCTAAAAAAGATTTGAGCTTTAAGGCGTTAGCTTGTAAAATTTTAGCTTCGTTTCTGACCGGCAAACAAAAATCAATTAACATATTTACTCATTTTTAACATAAATTATGGCGGTCGGATCGTAATAAATCGGGTGCCAATCAGCGGCGGAAAGCAAATAATCCCGCAAATTATTGACGGTCGCCAAGTCTTCGTCTCTGATTCCAAAAATCACTTTCTCCCAATTCCTAATCTTAATTTTTTTTTCTTTGGCGGGAATCAATATCAATCCTATCTGATATTTTTCTAATTTTTCTTTGGCCTCGCCTTTTTTAAAAAAATCCAAATACTCTTCAAGAAAAGTATGGCCGGCGAATATCGTCTGGGGCAAGCGGCCGTCAATAAATAATTTTCTTTCCGAATAGGACCAAATCAAATATCCACCCCAGGCATAATCGTTAAAAATATTCCGGGAATAATAAGACGGGTTATTCTTTAAGAATTCAATCGCCTGGCAGGGGTAGTTGGAACAATAAGAAGCGAAAGGATTTTTAGTCAACTTAACAACAGTTAATTGTAAAAACGCGGCTAAAAATAAACAAAATGAGAGAAAAAATTTTAGCCAACCGTTTAAGAGCCGAGCTTTATCAACGGTCGCGGTTTTAAAAATTGTGCCGTAGACTTCGATTAAAAATAAAAAAGTAGCCACGAACAGCAGTGGAAAGTGCCGCCGCGATTTAAAACTTAAAAAGACGAACAAAACAACCAAGAAAAAAGTCCACAAATTAACCTTGAATTTCTTTTCGCCGGAAAAGGCGGCGTAATAAATATAAAAAATCAAAGCAAAAACCACGATTGCCAAATAAATAAGCTGCCAATATTGAAAAGGAAAATTAAACTGCGACAACCACTCCTGAATATGCGCTTGATAATACGTATGGCGATAACCGCTTAAAAAAGAATATAAACCTAATTTATAGGGAGTAAATAAGGTCACGATGAAAGAGAAAATAATCGCGCCGGAAAAAATTATCATTTCTCTAAAAGCTAAAACCCGGGAAAAATCCAGCCAATCTAAGCGTCTTAGCCGCACCAAAATCTTCTCCCCGATTTTTATTGCCAGCCAGGCCGCCATGATAAAAAATCCGATCAAGAAACTGGCATGCAGACAAGCCCAGAGGTACATAAACGGCGGCAAAAGTAACAAAATTTTCCAATTCTTATATTTATTGTAACGCTCCAGCAGTAAAAACAACAAGAGCAAAAATAACAGCCCGAGTTCTTGTACCCGAACGCCGAAATGAGGCAAAGAGGCGATGACGGCGAGAAGCTGAAAAAAAACTATCTGACCGGGCGAAGTTTCCGGCCGAAAACGATAAACCGCGCGGTTAAGCAAAATTAAAACCAAAATTATTAACAAAGCGAAGCCGACCGTCAGGCTTGGATAGCCGCAATGATTATAAATCTCATAAACAATTAAATTACTAAGCCATTCATGATCAACCCAATCGCCGGTAAAAGTATAATTAAAATGATTAGCCACCGGAACAGCTCCGGTTTGAGCTATTTCCTGGCCAACTTTTAAATGCCAACCCAAATCAGGATCAAGATAGCTTGAAGAACCCCTCAACAGCAAACAAAAAACAAAAAAATAGAAAAAAAACCAAAAAAACCAGTTAAACCGAGATTTTCTGATTTTCAGGGGTAAATTTAACATAAAAATTAGCTAAAACAAGCGATTATAACCTTATTCTAACATAGGCTGATTTATTTGTCTTGTTTAAAATTATGTGCTAAAATTAGAGATGTAAAATTTAAAAAACTAAAAACTAGAAAGGCGGTGAAATATGAAAAAAACTTACAAACAACTGATCTCTTTGGCCATCGTTTCGACCTTGGTCTTACCGGTAGTGGCTTTGGCTCAGGCTAATTTCGGCTTAAACGAAATCAATAACGGCTTGAACAATTCCTTGACCAGTTCCGACCCGAGAACCGTTATCGGCCGGGTTATCAACATCGCTTTAAGTTTCTTGGGCGTAATCGCGGTGGGCATTATCTTAATCGGCGGTTTCAAATGGATGACGGCGGCCGGGAACGAAGAGAAGACGAGCGAAGCTAAAAAATTATTGGGCGCCGGCGTTATCGGTTTAGTTATCATCTTGGCGTCTTGGGGCATAGCGACTTATTTGCTGAGCACTTTCGCCAGCCAACTTAACGGATAAATAATCGGTTCTTATTGCTTATAGGTGATCCTCATCTTCGATGGGGGTTACTGCTCTAAGCCGGAAACCATTTCCGGTTCAGAGCAGTAATAAATTTTTCTACTATGAAAAAAAAGCTGTCTTTTATTTTTCTCCTATTTATTTTATCCGTTTCTTTATTTTTACCGGTTGCCGGAGCCAATTTTTCTTTAGCCGCTCCGGTCAGCGATACTCTTGAAGGCTTGGACATCTCTGCCAACGAAGTTTCCGCTTTCGAACCGCAAACTTCAGGTTCGTATGGAACAGACTTCTTGGCCACTAAAGCCGGCCAAATTGTCGGTCTAATCCTTTCTTTCGTCGGCGTCCTGTTTTTAATTTTGATGATTTACGCTGGCATTATGTGGATGACCGCCAGCGGCAACGAACAACAGATAAGCAAGGCAAAATCCCTGCTAATCAACGCGATTATCGGAATTATCGTCGTTTTTGCCGCCTACGCCGCGGTTTCTTTCTTGGGAACGGAACTCTCAAAATAATGAAAAATAAAATTATAAAAAACCTAATCGTCGGCAGTCTGGCCTTGATTATTTTCCTAGTCGGTTTCAGTTTCTCGTCCGCGCAGGATGAAGACAACGGCAGCTACAATTTTGTCGAAAACAGCGGCTTGACCAAATCGGCCGATCGGGCCGGTTATGATATTTCATCTTCGGCGACTACGCTGGAGGGTATAATCAGCACGGCTATCTATGCTATCCTGGGACTTATCGGCGTTGTTTTTATGGGTCTCGTAATCTACGGCGGCGCGACCTGGATGACCGCTCAAGGCAACGAGGAGAAAGTTAAAAAAGCTAAGGGGATAATAACCAGCTCCCTTATCGGATTAGTCATTACTTTGTCCGCTTACGCCATCAGCTATTTCCTGATCAGTTACTTTTGGAAAATATGAAAAAAATAAAGATTCTATTTTTACCAATCCTTTTTTCTCTTTTAGCCTTTACCGCCGTTAACGCCGCTATCCTTTCCGGCGAAAAAATGACTGATTTTAATAAAAACGTGACGACAACGGCTTCAACCATCGGACTCAACACCGCCTCTTCACTAGAAGGAATTATCAGCACCATAATCCGAATTGTCCTGGCGGTCTTAGGAACAATTTTCCTTATTTTAACTTTTATGGCCGGTAATAGCTGGATGCGAGCCGATGGCAACGAAGAAATCGTTAAAAAAGCCAAAGAAACTATCATTAACTTATTAATCGGGCTGTGTCTGATTCTGGCGGCTTACGCCCTGAGCTCTTACCTAGGCGGATTATTGGCCA
>JBAZKO010000013.1:0-19191 GCA_041650775.1 Patescibacteria group bacterium | reverse complement strand
CCCAAAAACCTCTTCACCGCTCTCTGCGTATAGGTCCCATAGTAAGTAGTCGTATAAGGGAAAGTGAAATAACTGTATTTCTTAAGGAGAGTCTGGAGGGTTTTCACTTTAGGGTCGCGGATGTTGGGTTTGAGGGTATTGATGAGGGATTGGATGGTCTGTCGGTCGGAGGAAGAGATGGTTGATGGAGTATTTCCTGTTACCGGAGTCTGGCTAGTCGTACTGGTTGAGCTATTGATTAACGATGTATTATTTTGATTATTGGGGGTATTAGTAACATTCACCTTCTGCTCATACGTCTGTGAGCTATAGCCATACTCAGTATAGAACCGGACATAGATGGTTTTTGGTCCGGAATTGGGGGAGGTGATGGTGTAGTCTCTGGTTGATGAGGTGAGGGGTTCCTGACTGGCATATTGGAAGGTGGGGTCTTCGGAGACGGCGAAGCGTTTGACGTCGGGGCCGGAGGTGAAATGGAGGGTGATGTTCCTGGGGGCATTAGGATTGGGGGTGGTGAGGGTGAATCCGAGGGATTGGGGGGTAGAGGGGGGATTATTATTGGTATTGGGGCTAGTATTATCATTACTGGTGTTGGTAATAGTGGTAAACGTGGTCTGTGGGGGGAGAGTGGCGTAGGACGGGAGACCGGAACCGATGGCGAGAACATTAACTGTCCTGGTTACCTGGGTGGCGGGGTTAGTGGCGCTATCAGTAACGTTATAGGTGATGGTATAGGTGCCGGGGATACTGGTGTTAACGGGATTAACGGTGGTAATGGAAGAGGTGAGGTCGCCGTCGACATTATCAATAGCGGTAGCGCCGGGGTCGGTGTAGGTTTGGTATTGGTAGATGGAAGTGGGGTTGGGGCCGGAGAGGGTGATGGTGGGAGAGATATTGTCTTCACGGGCGAGATAAACGTTACCACCGGATGCTACTGCTCCCAACCGAGAACCATCACCATTAGAAGATACATGCCAAATTTGGATTCCATCCACTATCCCAGATTGTTTGGCCCAAGTAGTTCCATAATCATCAGAAATAAATATTCCACCTAAACTAGCTCCAACTATCACTTGTCTACCGTCAGCACTGCAACTTATATCATACCATTTATAATCAATGTCTCCGAGCGGTCGTGCTTCCATCCAGGTAGCACCAGAATCGGAGGAAATATAAAGACGGCCGGCTATAGTATTCGAACCGACACCAGCAAAAATATAATGGCCATCGGCGCTCATCGCTAAACTTTTCCATCCCGTAGATACGTCTCCCGCTGGTTGACGTTCCACCCAAGTCGCACCGTGGTTATCCGACGTATAAAGACGGCCAGCGGAATTTCCGCCAGATATCGCAGCCAAATGAGAACCATCGGCACTTATAGCCACACCATTCCAAGATTTTGCTGTCGTTCCGGTAGGGGTAGTGGTTGCCCAAGTCAACCCATAATCAGTTGACAGATAAAGATGGCCGGAAGAATAACCGGTCATCATATAACGGCCATCACTGCTCATCGCGACTGACAGCCAATTACGGTTAGTATCTCCGGACGGTTTCCTTTCCGTCCAAGTGGCGCCGTAATCAGAAGAAGCATAGAGACGGCCGTTATTATTAGAAACCGCGTAACTAGCCGCAAACATATATCGGCCAGTGGAACTGATAGCGCTATCATACCAGGCCGGAAGAGTGCCGCCAGGATAAATATGTGTCCAAGTCCCACCATAGTCATTAGACATCACTAATTCCATGGAGTTACCGGTTTCGCCGACTAACCAATAGGCACCATCAGCACTGGATGATATTAAACTCCAATTATAAGTGGTAGCCATCGGCGGCGTCTGAGTCGTCCAAGTGGCGCCGAAATCATCGGAAGTAAAAAAATAATCAGAATTACCGTAAGCGACAGCGGCGGTCATTCGCGAACCGTCATTACTCATAGTCAGTCCATACCATCTCGGGTATCCACCAGGATTTATTTCCGTCCAACTTGTTCCATAATCGGTAGAAGTATAAATATTACCACCATTAAAGGCGACAGCTAAATACTTACCGCTTTCATCCGACACGGCTCGAGTCCATCCTTTATCAGCCGCCCCAGCCGTTTGTGTTTCCGTCCAGGTTGCGCCGTAATTGGTAGATCTATATAAACGTCCGTTATAAATCCCCGCTAATAAATGCGAACCGTCACCGTTTGAAGCCGCCAGATACCAGCGCGGGCTGGCATCTCCGGCCGGCCGTCTTTCCGTCCAAGTGACGCCATAATCAACAGAAGTATAAAGACGACCATTTTCGGCCATGACCGTCAAATGCGAACCATCGGAACTGGAAACCACTCTCATCCACTGTTTATCAATATCTTCATTGTTCGGGCGGCGTTCTGTCCAAGTTATTCCGTAATCGGAAGAAGTATAAAGACGACCGCCGTAAGAACCGGCGATAAGATATCGACCGGTGGAATCTGAGGCGACAGCGGTTCGCCAATTTTCATCGACGTCCCCGGCTGGACGTGTTTCTCTCCAGGTGACGCCATAGTCGGAAGAAGTATAAAGACGGCCGCCGTTGACACCGGCGATAAGATATCGACCGGTGGCGTCGGAAGCTGCCGCCCACCAATTCTGGTCGATATCTTGCCCGCTTGGTCGCCGTTCCGTCCAGGTGACGCCATAGTCGGAAGAAGTATAAAGACGGCCGCCGTTGATAACGGCTATCAGACGCGATCCGTCGCTATTATCTGCCACCCACTGCCAGTTTAAAGCTGGATTGACGGGCATCGAAACTTTAGTCCAAGAATAATTGGCGAGAGCTTGGTTCGAGAATAATAAAAAAAAACTCATCAGAAGTAAGTTGAAAATAATAATCTTTAAGAATTTACTGCTGATATCCATACGTCTTTCCACAAAAATAAATATACAAATTTTAGAGCCTAATTAAACCTTTAAAACAAAATTAAATTATCTTATACGGGCTGTCTTTTTCTATCTCCCACCTGATTTCATCAATCTCCTCTTTCTTCCCTGCGCCCTTATAGAGTTTATCTGGCAAATTAATGCTCAGAGCTGGAATGCCGGAAACGCATTTATAACCGTGTACTACTCCCGGCGGCACGACGACTAAAGACGGATCGTCTTCTCCGACTGTTAATTCCAGTGCTTCCCCTTTGGTCGGCGAGTTCTCGCGCCGATCCCAAAGATATAATTTAAAACTGCCCGGACCTAAAAATATGAAACAATCGCTCTGGGCAACATGTTCATGCGGCCCGCGGATAATTCCGGGTTTGGTTAGACTGACATAACCCATCGCCGGATTGAAAGCCAGTTCGTCCGTACGGAAAATCTCCGTGAGCCAGCCGCGGGCATCTTCGTATTTATTGAGTTTCTTGATAATTACGTCTTTAATCATATCTGCTTGCCTTTTATATAAATAAATTACGCCTTTTTTAATTTGAGCAGTCCGCTCTGCGCTCCCAAATGCGCGACCTTGGCGGCAGTATTCTTCAAACCCAGACGCAGAGCCCGGTCGATATCACCCTGATATAAAACCAAGCCGGCGGCGAAAGAGGAATTAAAAACATCGCCGACACCAGTGGTATCCACTCGTTTTTTTTCTCTTAAAATTGAACGGCGGTATATCTGGCGGCCGTCGTAAGCAATCACTCCTTCCATGCCTAAAGTGATGACCGCGATTTGCGGGCCGAAGCTATGCAGTATTTTAACCAGGTTTTCCGCCTTATTTAAAAACTCCTTCTTTAAATGACCATAGCCTTTAGATGCCAAAACCAACTGGATAACTTCATCCTTATTGGAAGCGACCACGGATGTTTTCTTCAAAAAAGGCGCAATCCGCTCAAAACCGCCCAAATACTGGGTCATTCCCGGATTCCAAAAAACTCGCGGTCCATTCTTACCGGCAACAGAAAAAATCTTCTTTAAATTATTTCGCCAATCGCCGGCCAAAGAAGCGATATAAATATTTTTCACTTTCTTTAAAACCGCTAGTCGGCGTCGGTCTATAAGCAGGTGATTATTGGCGCCGCGCTGGGCGAAAATAATCCGTTCCCCCGACGGCGCGATTAAAATAAACGAAGCGCCGCTTTCTTCTCCCTTAATTTTTTCTATCAAACGGGTATCGACCTGATGCTGAAGCAAGTTAGCGATGATTTGCCGGCCGTTTTGGTCGTCTCCGACCGGAGCCAGACAAGCCGTTTTCAAGCCGAGATTATTCAAACAAACCGCCGCGTTGGCCGCGCCGCCGCCGTAGGAATAATAAAATTTATTGACTTTTATCTTGGCGCCGGATTCGAAAGCTAAAAGATTCTGGCAAAGAAGATCCTGACAATTTTCGATTAGTTTTCCCTTGTCTGTAAAAAAGGAAACATCCCGCGTCGTCCCGCCGACGGTTATGAAATCATACATATGTTAAATATTATTAACTGCTACCGAATATACGCTTATATTATCATAAACTAGCTCTTTTTCAAAAAAACCGGCTTCAACCAGCGCGTGGCCGCGCCGGCCAGATTAAACATCAACAAACCAGCGGCGAGACTCCAAACCCCCTGATAAGCCAAGGCTTGCCAAAAATTGCTTTGCGTCAGAAAAAAAACCGCCTGATTGTTGGAAAAATAGAACAGAACGCCAAAAATTATATTATAACCGACCGTCGCGGTCAGGATTAAAAGAAGAAAAGAATACAGAGAACGGTTGGTCAGCCAGGTATTAGCTATTTTCTCCGTTAATAAGGCGGTTAAAAATAGGGTAATCAAATACAAGCCGAAAAAACTGAAAGAAAAAAGATCCAGCCAAAAGCCACCGATAATAGCCGCCCAAACCGCCGCCCGAAAACCGAAAAAGAAAAGCGTAAAAATCAGAGCGATTAAAATCAGATTAATTTGCCGAAAAAAATCCGGCAGAGTAAAAATCAAAGAAAGCTGAATACCGGCCAGGCCGGAAAGCAGTAAAACGAAAAAAATAATCCGCCAGATTTTCTTAAACATAAAAACTAGGGAACGATGACGGACACCACCGTCAAATCATCCAAATTTATCAAAGGTTCGATGGTCGCCTCCTGCCAGACTTCGTTGCTTTCGTTAATGACCCGAATAACTTTGCCGATAACCAGACCGCGCGGAATATTACCGCCCAGACCGGAAGTAATCACCGTATCGCCCGGTGAAATTTTTTCTAACCGGGGAATATAACTCATTTTTATCGTTAAGCCCAGATCGCCGCTGGTAATTCCCTGAGTCTTATCCTGATTCTGGATGGCGGCCGGGAGCTGACAACCCGGACTGGTCGTCAAACAAACTTTGGCAATCATTTCTTTAACCTCCACCACTTGACCGATAATCACCCCCTCCTCACTGACCACGCCTAAACCAGAACGTAAACCGTCGCGACTGCCGCGATTAATGATTATATCGCGACTGTCCTCGGCGGCCGCTTCTTTGGCGATTACGCCGGCGGTGACAGCCTGAAAATCACTGGTACTGAGAAAATTCAAAGTGGCCCGCAATTTCCGGTTTTCTTCCGCCATTTCTAGATAACGCGAGTTGGCGACCGTCAAATCCGCGACTTCCTTGGCTAAAGCGGCGGCGCGCGCCGGCCAATCTTCCTGGAGCTGATTGGCGCGATAAGAACGGCTGAACGACATCCCCCAATTATACAAACGGCCGCTGAGCGGCTGGGTCAAAAAAATTAAAAAATTTTCCGCGCTCCGCAAAATTCCGGTCCAGTGCAAAAAAATCAGCAGACCGCCGACGACCAAAAAAATCGCGATTGGATTGTTCTTTTTTATTTTCATTTTGATTAGCCAACTTGATTAATCGGTGCTGTTAGGCAAAATAACTTTTTCCAAAAGCTCTTTATTATTTAAAAGCATCCCCGTTCCGCGCACCACGCAGGTCAGCGGGTCATCGACGATCTTCACCGGAATTTTCGCCGCGGCGGAAATCGCCCTATCCAGACCGCGCAACAAGGCGCCGCCACCCGACAGGTTTAAACCGCGTTCGTAAATATCGGAAACCAGTTCCGGCGGCGTGGTTTCCAAGATAGTCTTGATATTCTCGATGATTTTTACGACCGTACGATTTATCGCTTCCCGAATCTGCTTGTCGCTGACCATAATCGCTTTCGGCAATCCGGTCAGAAGATCGCGGCCACGAACTTCTATTTCCGCTGGTGTTTCCAAGGGTACGGCCGAACCGACCGCGATTTTTATGCTTTCCGCCAGCTGTTCGCCAATCAAAATATTAAATTCCTCACGGACATATTCAATAATATTATTATCGAATTCGTTACCGGCCGCCTTCAAAGATTTCCAGGTCACGACACCACCCAAAGAAATCACGGCGATTTCCGTTGTCCCGCCGCCGATGTCCACGATCATTGTTGCTGTCGCTTCGGTAACCGGCAGGCGTGCGCCGATAGCGGCCGCCATCGCCTCTTCAATCAGATAAACTTTTCTGGCGCCGGCCGATCGGGCCGCGTCTTCGACCGCCTTTTTCTCCACCTCGGTTAAATCCAAAGGGATACCAATAACTACTCGTGGCCGGGAAATTAGGGTAAAATTTTCGCTATGCACTTTATTGATAAAATACTTCAGCATTTTTTCCGTCACTTCGAAATCGGAAATTATTCCGTCGACGAGAGGTTTAATCGCCTCGATATGGCCGGGGGTCTTGCCGACCATTTTTTTAGCCGCTTCGCCCACTTCCAAAATCTCATTAGTCCGCTTGTTGATTGCAACGACGCTCGGTTCGTTTATGACGACGCCTTTGTCGGCAACATAAACCAGAGTGTTTTTAGTACCCAGGTCAATGCCCAAATCATGGCTTAATTTTCCGATTAATTTATTGAACATAAACTATAATTTAGCGGCTAAATCACTAATCTTAATCAGCTCGCTCGTCGCGGCGGAACGCGGTTTCAGTTCGACGCTGTTTTCCTTCAAAGTTTTCGCGCTAACGACGATCCGATACGGAATCCCGATTAAATCGGCGTCCGCGAATTTGGCGCCGGCGGATAAATCGCGATCATCGTAAAAGACTTCAATTCCCTTCCGACGCAGGTCGGCGTAAATCTGGTCGGCCGTTTCGTTTTCGTTTAAGGATAAAAGATGCACTTTGAACGGCGCGATATTTTCCGGCCAGAGCAAACCCTTGGCATCATGATAAGTTTCGACAATCGTTCCCATTACCCGGCTCGGCCCGATGCCGTAGCAACCCATAACCGCCAATTTTTCCTGACCGGCTTGATCCTTATATTTCACTTCGAAAGGAGCGGAAAATTTAACGCCCAGCTTAAAAATGTTGCCGACTTCAATCGCTTTCTTTTCGACCAACTTTTTATTGCCGCACAGCGGACAAATTTTCTGCTCGGCGATAATTTCCCGATTGACCGCCACCCGGCATTTCTCGCAGATATAAATTGAATCTTCGCCCGCCTCAGCCAGAGTCTGAAATTCATGAGAATATTTGGAAAACGCGCCGCCGGACGCATAGGTTAGATAAGTATTTTCGCCCAAGCCTAGGCGTTTAAAAATTTTAAAATAAGCGGCTGACGCCCGTTCGTAATAAGCATCCAAGTCCGCTTCGTCGGCATGGAAGGAATATAAATCTTTCATTAAAAATTCCCGACCGCGCAACAACCCGGCTTTCGCTCTTTTCTCATTGCGAAATTTCGTCTGAATCTGATAAACGGCGAAAGGCAAATCCTTATAAGAAAAAATAAATTTCCGGCCGAGCGGTGTCACGATTTCTTCCTGCGTCGCGCCCAAACCGTATTCCTTCTGGTCATTTCCGACCAAACGGAATAAAGCGTCAAAGGTTTCCCAACGGCCGGTCGTCTGCCAGTTCTCTTTCGGTATCAGGGCGGTCATCAGTATCTCCTGGCCGCCGATGGCGTCTATTTCTTCGCGGATAATCTGGCAGATTTTATCCAAAACTCTCTTACCTAAAGGTAGATAAGAATAAATTCCTGCCCCGACTTTATCGATAAAGCCGGCGCGAATCAACGCCTGGGCGTTATAGCTGGTTTCGTCTTTGGGAAGTTCTTTAACGGTTCTGGTAAAAAGTTGAGATTGTCTCATATAATAAGGGTAAATTTACTTCTATCCTAACGAAAAAACCCGCGACTGTAAAGCGTCCGGGCGGCGTTAATTAGCGCCGCGCCATTTTTTTTAAAGCCGCTTTCACTCGTTCCCCGCTATCGATGATTTCCGGTTCGACCGTGTTCAAGGCCGCTCGCGCTTCGGACAGCGAATAACCTAAAGACATTAAAGCCTCCATTTCATCGCCGCCGAAATTGCCGCTAGAAACGGCCGCCAGCGCGCCGCCGGAACGGATCACTTTATTTTTTAATTCCAAGACCAGCCGTTCGGCCGTTTTCTTGCCGATGCCGGAAACTTTAGTTAAAAGATTAGCGTCGCCGCGAATAATCGCTTCTTTGATATCAGCGGCGGAAGCAATCGTCAAGACGCCCAAAGCCGATTTCGGACCGACGCCGGAAACGGTTATCAACAGTTCAAACAATTCCAAGTCTTCCAAAGATTTAAAGCCATACAAATCGTTCGTCTCTTCCCGGATATGCTGATGCGTATAAATTTCCGTTATGACGCCGCTTTTCAAGTCGTTTAAAAAAGTTTCGCCGGCGAAAACCTGGTAGCCGATATTATTAACTTCGATAATGACGAAGTTTAAAGATTTATTGATAATTTTACCGCGGAGAAAGGAAATCATAAATTATTTGACAAAAAATATACGGGTGTTAAACTTGCAAGAATAGTCTGGATCACCTTAATACGGAAAATTCAGGCGACCACTAGATTTATTGAATCAGGTTGTAGCACGTAGACTGTCAATCCATTAAATTGGGACGTCACGATGGCCAACGTTAATCGGGCCGAATGCTTCAAGCCAAACAATAAAACCCTAGTGGTTTTTTTTATTTCCTGATTCTCCTTCTTAAAACGCTTAATGCCGAAATAACACCGACTGACAGCGGTAATTCCAAAATTGCTTCTCGCCCGCCTCCGCCGCCATGCGCTTCCTGAATTTCCCGGCCGGTAAGCGCGTCCCAAAGCTTCTTCGGTCTTATTTTTATTATATCATAATCCGGTCGAATAATCTCTATTTCATCGCCGACTTTCACCGTATTATGGACTTTAAAATAAAGGCGGTGAACGGATTTCTTTCCGGCGCCCTGCCCGGTCTTAATGATTTCGTTTTTTATCGCCTGGCCGCAGAATTCCCAGGCGCTTTTATTATGCGCCGCCAGGGTATTCTGTTCCGCTCGGCCGCCCAACAAGAATCCGGCTGTATAGCCGCGATGGCATAATTTAGTTTCCAATTCGGAATACAGATAAGCCAATTCTTTTTTGAATTTGGCCGGCGCGATTTTTTTATTTAACAAATCCAAAGCGCGGCGATAAATTCCGACGACCGTCGCTTGATAATAAACGCTCTTCGCCCGGCCTTCGATTTTAAAACTGGTGACGCCGGCTGCCGCCAATTCTTTCAAATGTTTTAACAGGCATAAATCCCGGGAATTCAATAGATAGGTGCCGTGGCGTTCTTCCGCCAATTCCAATTCTTCCGAATGACCGCCGGTTTTTAAACTATAGCGACTAACATCATATTCCCAGCGGCAAGGTTGGGCGCAGTCGCCTAAATTTCCGCTCCGGCCGGTAAACAATTTCGACAGGAAACAACGTCCCGAATAAGCCAGACACATCGCGCCGTGAACGAAATATTCCAGCTCCACCGTCGGCGCCGCGTGATGGATTTCCTTGATCTCCCGCAAAGTAACTTCCCGACCCAAAATTATCCGGCTCACCCCCTGCTTCGCCCAAAATTTTACGGCTTCCGAATTTGTACAGTTCGCCTGGGTCGATAAATGGATTTCCACTTTCGGCCAGACTTTCCTGATGACCGAGATGACGCCCGGATCGGAAACGATGAGCGCGTCCGGACCGTAATCTTTAAGCCGTTTCAAAAAAAGCGGCAACTTTTTAAGATGCTTATTATGCGCGAAAATATTAACAGTCACATAAACTTTCTGCCGGCGCTGATGGGCATAGACGATTGCCTCCTTAATCCCCTTCAAATCAAAATCATTAATCCGCACCCGCAAGGAAAAATCCGGCAGGCCGAGATAAACCGCGTCCGCCCCGTAAACAAAGGCTGTTTTCATTTTCGACAAGTTGCCGGCCGGCGCCAATAATTCTAATTTTTTCATTTATTTTTTAAATCTTTTTATCCGGATTAACCCCGAAACCGGCACAACGACGATTCCCTGTTTTTCGATTTCATCCAAAAATAAATTCAAACCCAGGGAGTCGGAGGCCATATGGCCGGCGATAACGACGTTGATATGATACTTTTCCGCTTCTTTGCGATGCTCTTCACTCATGTGCATGCCGATGATCGTCCCGATACCGTAATGAGACATTTTTTCATAAATATCTTTGGAGCCGGAAGTGCCGCCGGTAAATTCGGTCACGACAATTTTCCCGCAACTGTTATCGGCCGCGCCGGCAAAAATCATCGGGCCGGCTTTCCGCTTTCCCGCGTCTTGATATTCCGGAATGGTCTTCAATAAATCGACAATGTCCCCGACGGTTTCCAGTTCTTTTTCTTTTTTCTTGAACAGCTTGACCAAAAAATCGGCGCCCAGATTATCCGCCGGCGTATGAACGCACATGAAATCCAAACCCAAAATCCTGGCGATATCGACCGCGCGATCGTGATTGATCGGCGAAATGCCGCGGCTGACTTCACTGATGCGCGGTTTGATGACCGATTCGGCAATATTAATCGGAATACCATAATCGGCCAAAACTTGCGCTTGCAGATGCAGAACATCGGACAAATCCGCCAACGCTTTTCCTTCCGGATGATGGGCTAAAACCAAATCAACATCGCCCAGCTGTTTCGCCAGCAATAATTCCGCTCCTTCCATATCTATTCCGACCAAAATTTTCCTGACCGGTTTGCCGCTATCGACCAGAATACGCGTATCAGAATAAGGATTAACCAATTTTTCCCGATCGAAATCAGCCCGAATTTTTTCCGGCATTTCCTCGTATTTCCTCTTAATCCGTGCCAAATATTTTTTAACCGCCGCCGGGCCGCGCAAATCAGCGCCGATGCCTAGCTTAATCGCCAGATCGTAAATTTGTTTGGTCGTCATATGAATCTTATTTAACTCCTTATTTCTTATCCGCCAACTTATCTTTAAAACTGGTAAAAGCCTTCAAGATTTCAACCGGCGTCACGAAGACGACGGTGTTAGACTGGTCGCTGGATAAATCATTGATCGACTGCAGAGTTCTCAAATGCAAGGCGCCGTCGGACTGAGACAGAATGGCCGCCGCTTTGGAAATATTTTCCGCGGCCGCGAGTTCGCCTTCGGAATTAATGATGACCGCGCGCTTTTCGCGTTCCGCCTCCGCCTGTTTGGCGATCGTCCGCTCCATTGATTCCGGAAGAGACACATCTTTCAATTCGACGTTATTGACCTTAATGCCCCATTCGTCCGTTTCTTTATCCACAATATCTTTAATCTTGTCCGCAATCTCATCGCGCTTGCTGAGCAGTTCATCGAGCGTCACCGAACCGACGATGTTGCGCATCGTCGTCTGCGCGTATTGTGAAATCGCGTAATAAAAATTCTCAACTTCAATCACCGCTTTTTCCGCGAAAGCCACTTTATAATAAATAACCGCATTGACCGTCACGGAAACGTTGTCGCGCGTAATCGCTTTCTGGTCCGGCACGTCAACCGCTTTGACGCGGATGTCCACTTTTTTGTAAGTCTGGAAAATCGGAATCAATATTTTCCAGCCCGGTTCCATGATGCCACTGTATCTGCCCATCGTGAACCGGACGCCGCGCTCATACTGGTTGATCTGCTTCAGACTAACCAGAATTAAGGCGACGATGATGATTAAAAATGTGATGTAGCCTCCCATATATTTAATGATTACGGCCGGTAGCCCGGCTTGATTATATTATATTGCTAACTTTTAACAAAAAGACGACTGCAAATATCTATTGACATTTTTACTATTTTTGCTATAATATTTATAGAATTACGACGAAAAAGTTCTCCAAGGGTTCCGTCCCGAAGAGAGCTTTTTTATTTATACTTCCCTCCGTATTCCAATTTGTTCTTCAGGATGTTAATAAAATCCAAGATATTATTTACCGGCGTACTCAGCCTATCCAATAAGGATGAGTAGCCATACTGATTCGGCACTAAAACTTTCTTCAACTTATTCTTACCGATAAAATACTCAACCAAACAATAAAAATCACCATCGCCGGAAACAATAACGGCTTTCTCGTAATTTTGAAACTCAATCATCGAGTGCAGAACTAACTCGGAATCGACATTACCTTTAACCTTGCCGTCAGCTAATTCTAAAGTCGGCTTAAATATACAGATATAACCGGACTCCTGTAAATTTGTGTACATTGCCTGATTTCCAGGCTTAAAACCAATAAAGATAAAAGCTTTTTCCACGCCATATTTTTCCCTCAAATAAACCCGAAAACGTTTATAATCAAGTTTCCAGCCAGCGTATATTTTACTCTTTTTCTTATAGATGTCACCAGAGACGCCTAAATATAAATTATTGCTATCGATAAAAGCATAATTTTTCTCTTTGTTTCTCATAATTATTAACTGATCTTTTTTATCCCCAACTCTAATTTAGCTCCGTCAACTTTTATCTCTTTTATAAATGGCGCTTCGATCTCTGAAACGATTTCCAAAGAAGACGAGAGAGTATCGCTCAGAATATCGGCGCTCAGTTTTTTAATATCATTAGCCAGAGCCTTGTCCATCCCCGCGACATAGATAGCCGCTTTATCTTGCAAATTCAAGCCGGCGTCTTTGCGCAAGAGATTAACGAAGCGGATAATCTCGCGCTTAATTCCCTCCAGTTTAAGTTCAGGGGTAATATTAATATCCAATTCCACTTCCATATTTTCCGCCCCACCGTCAATAAACTCGACCGTCCGGATATTCAATTCATCGGTAATAAGCTCCCGATACTCCGGCGCCAGTTTTTCGACGCCTTTCACTGTGATCTTCGCGAGCATCTGACGAATTTTTATTCCGGCTTCATCACGTTTCGCTAAGCCAAGTTCGGCGATGCGGCGGACGATTTCCATTTGAGTTAAAGCTTTATCTTGTTCTGCGCTCAGGCCGCCTATTTCCGGCCAATTCTCCAAATGTACCGATTGGCTCTCATCCTGAAAATCATGCCCGCTGACTTTTTGCCATAAATTTTCCGCCATGAACGGCATAAACGGTGCCAGCAACTTCGCAAGTTGGGTCAAAATATATTTTGTCGTCGCCAAAGCCGCCCGCTTGTCCCCTTCATCATCGGATTTGAAACGGTCGCGACTGCGACGCAGATACCAAGTGGATAATTCATCAATAAATTCCGTAATCGGCCGGAGCGCTTTTGGCAGATTATACGCTTCCAGAGAAATTGTAATTTCTTTAATCAGTAAATTTAATTTTGCCAAAATCCATTGATCTAAAACCTTCTGGCTCTCACTAGCTTTCGTCTTCTCTTTCGTATCCGCCGCGAACATCTCATAAAACTTATAAACATTCCACAGCACCATGACATTTTTGCGCAGAGATTCCTGGACGCCCTTTTCCGAAAAATTCAAATTTTCCGCTTGCATGACCGGCGCGGAAACCAGATAAGCGCGCAAGGCGTCGGAGCCGTATTTTTCCATGACGAGCAGTGGATCGGGATAATTTTTCAGACGCTTAGACATCTTTTTGCCATCTTCGGCCAAAACGATGCCGTTGGCGATAACGTTCTGGAAAGAATGACAATCGAAAATACCGCCGGCGATAACATGGAGATAATAGAACCAGCAACGCGTCTGGTCGATGCCCTCGGCGATGAATTGCGCCGGAAAATTATTATCGAATTTTTCTTTATTCTCCATCGGATAATGGAGCTGAGCGAACGGCATGGAACCGGACTCAAACCAGCAGTCGAGAACATCCGGCACGCGTTTCATCTCGCCGCCGCATTTTTGACATTTAAAGGTCAACGGATCGACTTTGTCTTTATGAATATCGGTAATCTTTTGGCTGGTTAATTTTTCCAGCTCCGCGACCCCGCCGATGACTTGGCGTTCGCCGCAAGCGCATTCCCAAATCGGTATCGCGCTCGCCCAGAAGCGCTGGCGGGAAATCGACCAATCGCGCGCGCCCTCAAGCCAATTGCCGAAGCGCCCTTCTTTCAAATAATCCGGCGACCAATTGATATGCTTCGCGCTCGCGAGCAGTTGTTCTTTGATTTTTGTCACGCCGACGAACCAGGAAGAAGTCGCATAATTGATGAGCGGCGTATCGCAACGCCAGCAATGCGGGTAGCTGTGGGCATACTTTTCTGATTTAAATATTTTAGCACCCAAAAATTTAACAATTTCCAAATCTATCTCTCTAATCTCCTCGGGTTTATTCTTGGCTCGGAGGCTGATATTTTTTCCTGCAAAATCTTTCGCCTCTTTTTTAATAAGACCGTCCAGGCCGACATGCTGAATAAAAGGCAGATTATTCGCCTTACCGAGATTCATATCGTCCTCGCCGAAAGCCGGCGCGATATGAACGACGCCGGTACCGTCGGTCGTGGTCACGAAATCACCGGCATAAATTTTCCAGCCGTTGGCATGATTCTTTAAAGATTCATCATCGGAATAATAACTAAAAAGGGATTTATAGGATTTGCCAATAAGGTTGGAACCTCTAAACTCGGAGCTAATTTTTGGTTCTTTATCTTTAAAAACTTCATTTACTCTTTCTTTGGCTAAAATATAAGATTCACTCTGTCCTTCGACTGGCGCTAAGTCTTCCCCGCCAGTAATTTTTTTAATTCCCGCGTTCAATAAAAATCCTGGTACTAATACATACTCAATCTCCTTCCCCACCGCCAATGCCACATTTCCGACTAAAGTCCACGGTGTTGTCGTCCAGGCCAAAATATAAGTATTGTCGTCAGTTATAAAATCGCCAATCTTCTGTCCGGCAACTAATTTAAATTTTACCGTCGCCGACAAATCCTTAATATCCCGATAACCCTCGCTTACTTCTGACTGCGATAAAGTCGTCTCGCAACGCGGACAGATATGCATCGAGCGATAGTCTTTATAAATTAAACCTTTATCCCAAAGCTGTTTGAACGACCACCAGATAGAATCCATAAAATTCAAATCCATGGTCTTGTAGGAATTTTCCATATCGGCCCAGCGACCGAGACGGCGGATGACTTTCTGCCATTCATCCACGTAAGTCAGGACGCTTTTCCGGCAAAGATCATTAAATTTCCCGACGCCGAGCGCTTCGATTTCTTTTTTCGTCTTCGTCCCGAGTTCTTTCTCGACGATATTTTCAATCGGCAAGCCGTGGCAATCCCAGCCCCACTTGCGATCGACATGATAGCCGCGCATGGTCTGGTAGCGCGGCACGACATCTTTCATGATACTACCGACAATATGGCCGTAATGCGGCGATCCGGTCGCGAACGGCGGCCCGTCATAGAAAACATAATCTCCCTGCGGCGCGTCTTTCTGCAAAGTCTTATTAAAAATATCCGCGCTCTCCCAAAATTTCAAAACCCGTTCTTCCATTTGCGGAAAAGATTCGTCGGCCGGCGCTTTCTGTTCTTGGGGCATAAAATTGAAAATTAATTACTCACGATGACGATTCAATTCCCGATTGTAAGGAAAAATGTCATCCATCGGATTAGTCTTGTCCTCATACATCTCTTCCACTTTGTTTTCAAATTCTTCCGGTGTCAGTATCCTTTTTTTAGTCGTTTCCTCGCCGACTTCTTTAGAATTTTCGCCGGCATTTTTTTCGTCTTTAATCTGTTCTTCCAGGCGTTTGATGATTTTCGGCGCCGCTTCGGAAGCCGCTTTCCGGAAATCCTGGCCGACATACTCAGGAAAAACTTTCTCGCCGTAGCTTCGGGGGAGATTATTCGTCACCGCTCCAGCCGGCTTCTCCGGTTTGGGCTTTTTCAGCTCATTAGCCCGCAAAATTGATTCATCAAACTCTTTTTGGAGATTCAATTGTGGATTTTCTCGCGACATATGATTATGTAAAAAATTTTATAATCCCTCTAAAATAATATTCTTCCCCACTTTAACCCCCGCTACTTTCCGCAACACTTCTTATATTTCTTTCCACTGCCGCAAGGGCATAAATCATTGCGGCCGACTTTATCGCCGCTGTCATCCTTGGCTCTCTCGTGAACCAAATCGATCGTATTACGCCCGGACGCTTCTTTATGCATCTCTTTGACGGCGCCGGAAAACTCCAGATTTTTCTCCGGCTGGTCGGCAAACGACTTTAATTCCGAAGACTGCGCCATTATTAAGGCGTCGCCGGTTTTATAAATAGCATAAACTACCTGCTTATTGATCAAACCGTTAAGTTCCTGATATAAACGAAAGGCTTCTTTCTTGTATTCGACGAGCGGATCGCGCTGGCCGTAACCGCGCAAGCCGATGCCGCGGCGCAGATAATCCACGGTTTCCAGATGCTCTACCCACATCTCATCAATGGAACGTATCAGGATTCCTTTCTCCACTTCTTTAAATTCCAAATTGGCTCGCTTAAATCCTTCGGTCAAGGCGACATATTTGTTTTCCGCGGCGGTGGTCAGATAAGAGATAATGTCCTCCCTAATCGCGTCTTTGGACTTAACGCCTTTCGCCATTTCTTCCAGTTTAGGCCGGACATCTTCGCCGGCATTCCAAATCGTCCGCATGGTTTCATTTATTTCCTTGATATCCCATTCGTCCGCGTTATCCGCTACGGTATGGAAAGCAACGACACCGGCGATTTCCGAACTTACCATTCCCAGAATAATATCCGTTAGCGTCTTAGCCGGAGTTTCATCCGTCGGCACGTTCACGCCTTCGGCAATCTCTAAAATCTCCCGTCGGCGCTTATAAATCGCGGTCCGGTGCTTATTGATGACATCGTCATATTCCACCAGATGTTTCCGAATATCGAAGTTATTGCCTTCCACTTTCTTCTGAGCGCTCTCAATGGATTTAGAAATCAATTTATTTTCAATCGGCATATCAGCCGGAACATTCAAAGTTTTCATCAAGCCGCGCATCCGGTCGCCGCCAAAAATCCGCATCAGATCATCATCGGTGGAAACATAAAACTGGGAAGAACCCGGATCGCCCTGACGGCCGGCGCGACCTCTTAACTGATTATCGATCCGCCGCGATTCGTGGCGTTCGGTGCCGATGACATGCAGGCCGCCGAGTTGACGAATTTCTTCCTGTTCCGCTTCGAGCGGCGGATTACCGCCCAAGATAATATCGACGCCGCGGCCGGCCATATTAGTCGCCAGCGTAATCGCGCCTTTGCGTCCGGCCTGAGCGATAATTTCCGCTTCTTTCTGATGGTTTTTGGCGTTTAACATCTGCGGACGCAAGCCTTCGCGCGCCATCAATTCCGTCATTAATTCGTTCTTTTCGATAGAAATAGTACCGATTAAAATCGGCTGGCCTTTGGCGCTGCGCTCTTTAACATCCTTAATCACCGCCATGAACTTATCGGTTTCGGTTCGGTAAATCAAATCATTTAAATCTTTACGGACATTGGCTTTATTCGTCGGAATAACAATCGTATCCAGCTTATAAATCTTATGGAATTCCTCCGCTTCGGTCGCCGCCGTACCGGTCATACCGGACAATTTTTTATACATGCGGAACAGATTTTGGAAAGTTATGGTTGCCATGGTCTGCGATTCTTTCTGGACTTTTACGCCTTCTTTCGCTTCAATCGCCTGATGCAAGCCTTCGCTATAACGCCGGCCCGGCATCAAGCGGCCGGTAAATTCGTCGACGATGATTATTTCGCCGTCCTTGGAAACATAGTCGCGGTCGCGCTTGAACAAAACGCGCGCTTTTAAAGCTTGCTCCAGATGGTGAACTTCTTTGACCCCGCCCTCGACATAAATATTGCCGAGACCCAGGATATTTTCCACTTTGTTTATTCCGTTTTCGGTCAAAGTCGCCGCTTTCATTTTTTCATCGACATTGTAATCCTCATTTTCCTCCAGACGCTCCACGATCTGCGCGAATTTAAAATATTTATCCGTCGATTCTTCGGCCGGCGCGGAAATTATGAGCGGCGTACGGGCCTCATCGATTAAAATCGAGTCAATTTCATCCACAATCGCGTAGTTAAGCGGACGCTGGACGGTCTGGCCGAGAGTATAAACCATATTATCGCGCAGGTAATCAAAACCGAATTCGTTATTCGTGCCGTAAGTGATATCGCAGTAATAAGCTTCGCGGCGGGCAATCCGGCGAAAATGTTTTAAGCGGTCGTCGTATTGTGATTCATCAATGTATTCCGGATCATAAACATAAGCGTTTTCATGGACGATTACGCCGGTCGTCAAACCCAAAGCGTGATAAACCGGCGCCATCCAACCGGCGCCCAAGCGGGATAAGTAATCGTTAACCGTAATCAAATGAACGCCTTTACCCTCCAAGGCGTTAAGATATAAAGGCAGAGTCGCGACCAGCGTTTTTCCTTCACCGGTTTTCATTTCCGCGATTTGGCCGCGATGCAAAACCAGGCCGCCAATCAACTGAACATCAAAATGGCGTTGATTTAAAATTCGTTTGGCCGCTTCGCGAATCGTCGCGAAAGCTTCCGGCAAAAGGTCGTCCAGAGTTTCACCTTTTTCCAGGCGCGCCCGGAATTCAACGGTTTTCGCTTTTAATTCTTCCGGCGATAACTCCTTTAAAGACGGCTCGAAACTGCCGATTTTCTCGACTGCCGGTTTCATGTCTCTGACTATTTTCTCATTGGCGTCGCCGAAAAGATTAAAAATATTCATATCCGTGCTACTAACTAACGGTGAACCGCTTGTTAGTATAATTTTACCTAATTTTGAATAAAAATAAACAAACCAAAAATCATCTTTTTGTCTTAACTTTAGTATAATACGTATTCCCTATTAAATAAATATTGACAAACGGCAATAAATATTATAAATTAAAACATTAATGAACTTTTACAAGTCAATATAAACTCACCAAAATAGTAGAAATCATGAAAACGAAAAGAATGTTACTGAGCGCGATGTTAAGTCTCGCGTTTTTCAGCGCCGGTTTTTCCAATCCGG
>JBAZKO010000012.1:0-27779 GCA_041650775.1 Patescibacteria group bacterium | reverse complement strand
AACGAGCGCAACCCTGATCCTATGTTTTACATGTCATGGGAGACTGCCCGTTTTAAATGGGAGGAAGGTGGGATGACGTCAAATCAGCATGGTTCTTACGCCTTGGGCAACACACGTGCTACAATGGAAGGTACAGAGGGACGCCAAACCGCGAGGTGGAGCCAATCCCTAAAAACCTTTCTCAGTTCGGATTGAAGGCTGAAATTCGCCTTCATGAAGCTGGAATCGCTAGTAATCGTGGATCAGAATGCCACGGTGAATACGTTCTCGGGTCTTGTACTCACCGCCCGTCACGTCAAGGGAGTTGGTAGTGCCCGAAGGCTCGCATTAGCGGGACGAAGGCAAGACTGATGACAGGGACGAAGTCGTAACAAGGCATCCGTAGCGGAAGCTGTGGATGGATCACCTCCTTTCTAGGGAGAAAAATTCTTCTTTTCCACGTGGAAAGAAGAGTTAGTCGCCTCCGGCATGATGCTGGAGTGGCTACCTCACGGTAGCAACGAATTGATGCCAATTAGACTCAAAATCTCAACATGATTATATACAAAAAACCTCTAGTATTAGAGGTTTTTTGATTTTAAATATTTTATTAATTACTAGCTCACCCCGATTAACTTCTTAATCCTCTCTAATTTTTTCATGGATAACAGTTCGGCTTTTTTCCGTCCGTCTTCTAAAATCTTAGCCACGTCTTTATCAGAGATGGCTTCATATTTTTTCTGGAAATCTTCTAAAAATTTAACGACAACTTCGGCCAAATCTTTCTTGAAATCGCCATAACCCTTACCGGCATAATCTTTAACTAGACGTGGAATCTGCCGATTGCCTAATTGCGCATAAATAGTAAGTAAATTGGAAAGTGCTGGCTTGTTAATCAAATCATAAGCAATCTCGGTCCCGGAATCGGTCACGGCGCGCATAATTTTTTTCTTGGCGGCTTCAGGGGAATCCAATAAAGCAATACAGTTATTCTGGTTCTCATCGCTTTTGCTCATTTTCTTGGCCGGATCAAGCAGGGACATAATTCTTGCTCCTTCTCGGCGTACTACTGATTGCGGCATCTTAAAAACAGACTCGAATTCGTTATTGAATCTCTTCGCGATATCGCGAGCGAGTTCCACATGCTGTTTCTGATCTTCGCCGACCGGAACAATGTCCGTATCGTATAATAAGATATCGGCGGCCATTAACACCGGATAATCGTATAAGCCGACACTGACCGATTCCTGGTTTTTTCCAGCTTTATCCTTGAATTGTGTCATCTTATTCAAATCGGCGATATGCGCTCCGTAACAATTAAAAATCCAGGCCAATTCGGTATGGGCCGGAACGGCCGACTGCTGGAAAATAATGGATTTTTTCGGATCAATGCCGGCGGCTAAATAAATTTTAGTCACTTCAATGATTCTTCTTCGTAATTCCTCCGGATTCTGCTTGACAGTTATAGCATGATAATCGACGACAGAAAAAATGCAATCATAATCTTTTTGCATCTCCACCCACTGGGAAATCGCGCCGATATAATTGCCGATATTTAAACGGCCGCTCGGTTGGATACCGGAAAAAATAATTTTTTGCAAAGTCATAGAGGTATCTCTTATATTAGTATTTTAGTTTAATTAGCCGATTTTAGCAAACTAAACTCGATTTAAAAAAGGCCGGAATTTCCACAAAGGAATCCCAGCCCAAACCCTAAAATGAACTAACCGCTGTAAAAGCGGTGCGGACGATACAGGAACCGAATCAATCGTCCATTAAAAGAGCTGCTACTAAAAACTAAAAAGAAACGAGGGGCAGGAACTCCAATCCTGCGACCTTCCTATATAAGTGCTATCATCATACATATCTGACAGTACTCCATAGGCTATTCTTTACAAGCCGACCCTGCTAACCCCTTAGAGGTCTGTTACCTAAAACCGCTCGCGCCAGCACTAGAACTAACCCTCGTTTCTCAAAATCAAACCAGGAAATACCGGTTGCCGGGAAGAGGGGGCTCGAACCCCCGACCCCAACATTAACAATGTTTCGCTCTAACCAACTGAGCTACCTCCCGAACAATAGTATTTTAGTCATTTTAATAATTTTGTCAATACTATAAAAAGCCAGCAAAAGGCCCGCTTGAAAAATTAAAATTTTATGGTAATATAGGATAAAGGGTCGTAATCCTTTTTTTGTTCGTCATATCTATATAAATATGACGTCAAGCGGGGTGTAGTATAACGGTAGTACGCATGCATGGGGTGCATGTAGCCCGGGTTCAATTCCCGGCACCCCGACCGCTATACGAAATTACGGGCTTGTAGCTCATCTGGTAGAGCGCCGCATTCGCATTGCGGAGGTAAGGGGTCCGAGTCCCCTCAAGTCCACAAATAAGAAATATTCGGGCCGTGGTATAACGGCATTATACACGCTTCGGGTGCGTGTGACCCGGGTTCAATTCCCGGCGGCCCGACAATTTTATGATTGATTTTAAACAAAAAATGGAAGAAATGGAAAAACAGGAAAGGCGCCAGAGAACTGGCTGGAGCGAAGAGGACCAAGAATTAATTGTTAACAATAAAAAAAGAAAAAGAATCGTCACTTATACGATTGCCGTTATTGTTATCGCTCTGATCTTTTCTGGACGGGTAATAATGTCCAGCCAAAACGCCACCAATTGGTTTTCCGAAAACATCTTCTTAAATAAATTAAGACATCTGATTCCCAGCGCCGATAAACAGCTGAAAGGCGAAGAAAACGATCGAATCAATATCCTGCTTTTAGGTATGGGGGGGGAAGGGCATGACGGCGCTTACCTGACCGACACGATGATGCTCGCCAGCATAAAACCGTCAACTAAACAGGTATCTTTAATATCTTTCCCCCGTGATTTAGTAACACCGGTCAGTAGCTGGCAGAAACTTAACAGCGTCAACGCTTACGCCGAACAAAAAAATTCGGGAAGCGGCGGCGAAGTTACCTCCCAAGCTTTTAGCGAATTACTGCAGATACCGATTGATTATTATATCCGCGTCGATTTCAACGGTTTTTCTAATATCATCGATGAGCTGGGAGGAATTGAAGTTAATGTGGAAAACACCCTTGATGATTATTCTTATCCGATTTATGGCCAAGAAGATAATCCAGATTACTATGCCCGTTTTGAACATCTGCATATTGATAAAGGATTACAAGTCATGAATGGTTCTTTAGCCCTTAAATATACGCGTAGCCGTCATGGATATGGCATCGAAGGATCAGATTTCGCCCGCGCCAAAAGGCAACAATTAGTTCTGGAAGCGATTAAAAATAAAATTCTATCCCGACAGACTCTTTTGAATCCGGTGACTATCGGTAAATTAATTAATGAATTCGGCCAGGATATCTCGACCAATCTAAGTGTCTGGGAAACCGTCCGCCTTTGGGATCTGACGAAAGATGTCGATCGCGCGCAAATAAGCAATAAGGTCCTAAGTGACGCGCCGGACGGACTGCTCGCGGCCGGCAAAGGTGAAGACGGCGCTTATATCTTAATGCCGCGTTCCGGCAATTTCGCGGAAATAAAAAATTTGGTACAAAATATTTTTACTGTCGGCGGAAATCAGGAAACTCCGAAAAAAATTGAAATGATTACGGACAACGCCAAAATTATAATCTTAAATGGCACCTGGATTACTGGCTTGGCCGGCAAGAACGCGGTTCTGTTGGAACAAGCTAAATTCGAAGTGTTAAAGACGGGCAACGCCTCGACTAGAGATTATACCCGGACAACGGTTTATGACTTAAGTTTCGGTAAGAAGAATTCTTCGCTTAATGTTTTAAAAAAAATCGCCGGAGCCACCCAAGCCTTTGATTCACCGGAGTGGTTAAAAGATTACCAGACCGCCACTTCGACCGTTGCCACCAGCTCACTACCTGATTTTCTGTTGGTTATCGGAACGGACGCGAATAGAGCCGAATAATCATTATGTTAAAAAATACTGAAAAAAAACTACCCTTGGTAGTTATTTGCGGA
This sequence comes from Patescibacteria group bacterium, assembly GCA_041650775.1. GTDB lineage: Bacteria > Patescibacteriota > Patescibacteriia > Patescibacteriales > UBA12465 > UBA12465. Next base: position 23,785 of record JBAZKO010000012.1, on the reverse strand, counting down.
CGGACCAACGTCGGCAAGTCGACGCTTTTTAATTGTCTGATTGAAAAAAATCAGGCACTAATTTCGGATGTAGCTGGTACGACCCGCGACAGTAACCTAGGAACGGTGGAATGGGCGAATAGCGCTTTCGACCTAGTAGATACGGCTGGATTAATCGACGCCAAATATCTAAACGGGAAAAAAACAGCTGAGACTGATATTGATAGCCAGGCGCAAAAACAGGCTCGTTCTTATCTGGATCGCGCTGATTTAATCTTATTTCTGGTCGACACGAAAATCGGGCTTCTGCCGGAAGACAAAGAACTGGCGACCGGATTAAAAAGAAATAAGAGTTATCAGGCTAAAGTATTACTGATCGCCAATAAGGTCGACAGTTTCAAATCAGCTTCGGAAACGGCGCAATTTAATCGGTTGGGATTGGGCGAACCGTTGATTATTTCCGCGGCCAACGGAATGGGCACGGGCGATCTGCTGGATTTTATAATCAGGAGAATAGATAAAAATAAAAAAAATAAAAAGATAACCGAGGAAATAGAAACCGAGGGGATTACCACTTGTATTATTGGGAAACCTAATGTCGGCAAATCTTCGCTTCTTAACGCTATCTTGGGTTATGATCGGGTAATCGTCAGTCCCACGCCGCACACGACCAGAGAACCGCAAAATATAGAAATCGTTTATAAGGAACAAAAAATAACTTTAGTCGATACGGCCGGAATCGCCCGGCATAGCCGCAATGCTGTCGGTTTTGAAAAACACGGAGTTTTAAAATCATTAAGTTCTCTGGATAAAGCGGATATCGCCCTCCTGGTTATAGATATTAACGAACCGCTGACCCACCAAGACGCGAAATTGGTGCAAGAAATCGTCGACCGAAAAAAAAGCCTTTTCCTCATAGCAAATAAATGGGATCAAGTGAAAACGCGAGACACGAAAAAATGGTCGGAAATTTTATACGATAAACTGCCTTTCGCCGCTTGGGCGCCGGTGCAGTTCGTTTCCGCCAAAACCGGAGAAAAAGTCAATAAAATAATGGATCTGGTTTTAGAAATTGCCGCGCAAAGAAAATTGGAACTGAGCGATTCGCAATGCGAAAAATTTCTAAAAGCGGTTGTAAAAATCCATAAACCGGCTAAAGGCAAGGGGTTAAAAGCTCCCCGCATCTATGAATTCCGCCAAGTAAAGCATAATCCGCCGGCCTTCATCGTCCGCATCGGGCCGAATGATGACCTGCATTTCTCCTATGTCCGATTTATGGAAAATCGTTTGCGCGAACGCCATAGCTTTATCGGCACGCCCATCCATATCCGTGTCGTAAAATTCAAAAAATCGCATACGACTTACAATGAGCAAAAAGCATAAATGTGCTAAAATATAAGATATGATAATTATTGTCGGCCTGGGCAATCCCGGCGAACAATATAAAAATACGCGCCACAATATCGGCTGGCTGGCTCTGGATAATCTGCTGGGCGACGTTAAATGGTCGGAAAACAAAAAATTTCACGCTCTGACCTATGAAGACGGCGAGTTCTTTTTCGTTAAGCCTTTGACGTTCATGAATAATTCCGGCCTGGCGGTTCAAAAAATTTTAGATTACTATAAATTATTACCGAAAAATTTCGGCTTATTAAAGAAAAAAGACGCAAATCTTAACGACATCCTGACGGTCATCCACGACGATCTGGATTTGAATTTCGGTGATTATAAAATCGCCACGGATTCGGGCAGTGCCGGGCATAAAGGAGTCCAATCCATTATTAACCAGCTAAAAACCAAAAAATTTACCCGCTTCCGTTTGGGAATAAAAAATGAACTGTTAAAAATCCATATTCCGCCGGATAAATTCGTACTAGGCGTCTTCAGCGGCGAGGAACAGAAAAAACTGAAAGAAATATTCGCCCGGCTCGATATCAAAAAATTAACGAGAATATAAAATAAAAATAAAATCCTCCTAAAAAATTTAGGGGGATTTTATTATAACCCGATTCTAAATATTTATGACCAAACAAATTTTCGGACGGTCGGCGAATACGCTCGCCTCTGACCGTCTCTCTTATCTGGCGTTCAGTTATTTTTACCGGATCGGACCGATTAACCTGCGGCGGCTGGAAAATTATTTTCCGGATTTAGAAACCGCTTTCCAGGCGGCCGGCGGCGAACTGGAAAAAGCGGGCTTAACTTCTAAATTAGCTGGCGAATTTGTAACCTGGCGGTCTTCTTTCAACCCGGGTGACGCCTTGCGAGAACTGGAAAAAGAAAAAATAAATTTTCTTACCTGGCGCGACCCGGAATATCCGGCGCTTTTAAAAGAAATCCCCGATCCGCCGCCCCTCCTATATTATAAAGGAAGGCTAAACGGGGAAATTAAAAATCGTCTAGCTGTCGTCGGCTCCAGAAAACACAGCGCTTACGCGGGAAAAACAATAACCGAACTTTTACCGCCCCTAGTCTCGGTCGGAATCGAAATAATCAGCGGTTTAGCCATGGGCGTTGACGCTTTAGCGCACCAAGCGGCCTTGGATAATAAAGGAATAACTTTGGCAATTTTGGGCTCCGGGCTAGCTTCTGATAATATTTATCCTTACGGCCATCGCCGTTTAGCGGCTGAGATCGTCGCCAGCGGCGGAGCGCTTATTTCCGAACTTCCGCCGCGCACCCCACCCTATAAACAAAATTTTCCAAGGCGCAACCGGATTATTTCCGGACTGGCGCAGGCGGTTTTAATTATCGAGGCCCAAGCCAAATCGGGCTCCTTAATCACCGCCAACTGCGCTTTAGAACAAAATCGCGATGTCTTAGCCGTACCGGGAAATATTTTTTCCGAATTTTCAGACGGACCGAACAAAATAATAAAGTTGGGAGCGCAAGCTGTCACCGCCGCTCGAGACATTCTGGAAGTTTTCAAAATAGAAATCGACGGGACGGATGGAAATAAAACGCCGGAAAAAACCGCCTCCTACCGACCGAACAATGAGACCGAAAGAATCGTTTACGAACTAATAAAACAAGCTGATGCTCGCGCGGAAAAAATTACGACCGATGAAATCATTAAAAAAACCAAACTTGACACGGCGACAATAAATAGTACACTAAGTATATTGGAAATTAAAGGAGTTGCTAAAAACGGAGAATTCGGCTATGATTTAAATTAAACTATTTTTTTATGAGCTTAATTATTGTCGAATCACCAACTAAAGCGAAAACTATCGGTAAATTTTTGGATAAAAAATACCAGGTCGAATCTTCCTTCGGCCATATTCGCGATCTGCCGAAAAGCGAAATGGGAATCGACATCGAACATGATTTTACGCCTAAATATGTTATTCCCACCAAGGCTAAAAAAATCGTTTCCGGTTTAAAGGCGGCCGCAAAAAAGACCACCGAAATTATTCTGGCATCTGATGAAGACCGCGAAGGAGAGGCAATCGCCTGGCACTTGGTTAAAGCCCTTGGCCTGGATGAATCTAAAACTAAAAGAATCGTTTTTCATGAAATTACTAAGGAAGCGATTTTGGAGGCGCTGAAAAAACCGCGACGAATAGATTCCAATATGGTTGACGCTCAGCAGGCGCGACGAATCCTAGATCGCCTGGTCGGCTACGAACTCTCACCTTTCTTATGGAAAAAGGTCGCTAAGGGGTTATCGGCCGGTCGTGTCCAAAGCGTCGCCACCCGCTTGATAGTAGAAAGAGAAAAAGAAATCCAAAATTTTAAAGTAGAAGAATATTGGAGTTTGTCAGCCGATTTCGCCGGCGATAAAAAAGAGGAAAAATTCACGGCTGACCTTTATAAAATAAAAAACAAAACTTTTAACAAGCTGTCGCTCAACGAAAAGGCGGCGGCGGAGTTAAAATCTCTGCTTGAAGGCGCCAAATATGAGATAGAAAAAATAGAAAAAAAACAGGTGAACAAAAATTCAACCGCTCCTTTTACGACTTCGACTCTACAGCAATCCGCCAACCGTCATCTGGGATTCAGCGCCAAACAAACCATGTCCGTCGCCCAAAAATTATACGAAGAAGGCTATATCACCTACATGCGCACCGATTCGCTCAATCTCTCGCCGAAATTCTTAACGGAAACTCAAGCCTGGCTTAAAAAAAATCTAGGAGCGGAATATGTTTTGGAGGGCGGGCGGGTTTTTAAAAATAAAAGCAAAAACGCACAAGAGGCGCATGAAGCCATCCGACCGACTGAAGTCAATACCGATCCGAAAGATCTGGCGGGGAAACTGGATAAAAATCAGGAACGTTTATACCGTCTTATCTGGCAGAGAGCGGTCGCCAGCCAAATGCCGGCGGCTAAATTGGCGGCGACGACAATCGACGTCAAAACTACGGTGGAAAAAAATATTTATCTTTTCCGAGCTAACGGCCAAACTTTAATTTTTCCCGGCTATTTAAAAATCTGGCCGGAAAACACAAAAGAGCAGGAACTCCCGGTTCTAACGGAGAAACAAACGGTTATTCTGTTAAACTTACTTACTGAGGCCCATAAAACTAACCCGCCGGCGCGTTATTCGGACGCCAGTCTGGTTAAAGAGCTGGAAAAATATGGTATCGGCCGCCCGTCCACTTACGCGCCGACCATTAACACAATTATCGTCCGCAACTACGTCATACGCGATGAGAACAAAAAACTAAAACCGACCAGCATTGCTTTTGTAGTGGTTGATTTATTAATAAAACATTTCGCCCAGATAGTCGATTATAAATTTACCGCCAAAATGGAAGACGATCTGGATCTGATTGCCGACGGAGAAAAAAAATGGCAACCGGTCATCGCCGAATTCTATAAAGAATTCCATGATAATTTACAAACTAAATACGAAGAGATTAATAAAAAAGACATTATGCCAGAAGAAAAATCCAGCGAGGTTTGCGATAAGTGCGGCGCGCCGATGATTATTAAAACCGGACGTTACGGTAAATTTTTGGCCTGTAGCGCTTTTCCGGACTGCCGCAATATCAAAAAGATGGCGGGAGAAAATGGCGACTATGAAAAAAAAGAGCCAGACGCCAAAATATTGGAATTAGAGAAAAAATATGCGGGTGAGGTTTGCGATAAGTGCGGCGCGCCGATGAAAGTCCGGACGGGAAAATACGGGCCTTTTCTTGCCTGTTCCGCCTACCCCAAATGTAAAAACATCAAAAATATCGCTCAACCCGGAGACGGCCAAGAGATAACCTGCCCGGCCTGCGGCGAAGGAAAAATCGTCAAAAAATTTAGCCGGCGCGGCGTTTTCTACGCTTGTAGTGCTTACCCCAAATGTAAAAACGCTTATTGGGGACAGCCGACCGGTGAAAAATGTCCGGATTGCGATGCTCTGCTCGTGACCGATAAAAACGGGGAAATAAAATGCAGTAATAAAGGTTGCGGATATAAAAAATAATCTTATTTTAAAAGAACCGCCGTGAGGGCGGTTCTTTTTTTGTTGTTTTATAATCACCTTCTCTATTTTTTATTCTCTTTTTCGGCCGGTCGTTTTGTTTTCCTGTCTCGTCGCCCGTTTCTCCGCCACGAACTCCATCGCCTTCTTAGCAATTTCTCCCAAAATCATAAAATAGGTGGCGCTATTCTTTAATTTATCTTTAGCGATAGCGATTATCTCTTCGACTTTGGACACACCGTTTTCTATTCTCTTGATAAGTTTATAAATATTTTGGATACTGGCGATAAAATAATAAAACGCCCAGCAGAGAAAAAAGGTTATAAAAATGGCACAAACGGCTAAGACCCAATTTAAAATGTCATGAGAAGTGGCAAACATAATGTTTTTGTTTAATTATTATTTAAAAATTCCTTAATTGCGCTTCAAATTTCTCGGCTAGCCGCGCCACTAATTTTTCCTGGATCTGATCGACCTCTGCCGCCGTCAGCGTTCGTTCTTCCGAAAGATAAACAATATGGAAGGCCAAGCTTTTTCGGTTGTCCGCCAATTTATCGCCGGCGTAAACGTCAAACAACTCAACGGATTTTATCAATGGATTAAAATTGGCGATTTCCTCCTTTAAATCATTATATAATATTTTTTCTTCCACGACAAAGGCCAAATCGCGCATGACCGGTGGATATTTTGACGTTTCCCGAAAACGGAAACGCGCTAAGCCTAAAACCAAATTAGCCAACAGTTTAAAATTCAATTCGGCCAACGCGGTTTTTTTCTTAAGATTAAGTTTGGTGTTAACTTCGGGGCCTACTAACGCCACTAAACCTATGTCCTGACCAAAAATCGTAATTTTAGCGCTAACGCGGTCGTCAGCCCAGCCAACCGGATTCTCTAGAATTGAAAATTCCGTTTCGGCCTCATAATTAGTCAGCGTCCGCAACAAATTATTTATCAATCCCTTCAATCGTCCGAATAAATCCCCCTCACCGGCCAAAACCAGCCCCAGATGTTTTTCTTGATAGGGTAGGGTTTCTTCCCGTCCGGCGTCTTTAGGAAAATTACCCGGAGCGTTGAAAAAGACGCTCCCGATTTCAAAAAAACCAAAATCATCGCTCTTGGATTGGTTAATTTTCACATTTCCAAGCAAACCGGAAGCCAGAGACTGTCTCAGCATGGACTGAAGATCCGACAAGGGGTTGGCTAATTTTAAATAATTAAAAAAATCAATGTTCAATTTTTTCAACTGTTCCTCACCGACGAAAGAATAATTATAAGCTTCATTTAGGGAGTATTTCCAAGCTAAAATATTCTTAATTTTCCTTTCTAATTTCCGTTCTTCATTGACTTCCGGCAAACTTAGCGCCAAAACTGGTAATCGCGAAGCGATATTATTATAGCCGTACAAACGCAAAATCTCTTCGGCCAGATCTTCTTTACTGGAGATATCTTTGGTCGCCCGCCAAGAAGGAACTAGCACCCGCAAAAGATTGCTATCGTCCGACAATAATTCAAACCCTAATCTCTTCAGGATATTTATGGCCTCCGACCGGGAAATCTCCTGGCCGATTTTATTTGCCAGCCAGCCTAAATCCAGATCTATGGTAATTTTTTCCGGATTAACGTTATTGATGTCGATCAGGGCGCTGGCAATTTTTAATTTCGGGCAGATCTCTTTTAGCAGGGTTAAAAATCGGAACAAGGCGCCTGAAGTTAGATTTGGATCCAGCGATTTTTCAAAACGGACTGACGCCTCCGTGCGTAAACCGAGTTTTTGGGAAGTCCGGCGAACGGACGCCGCCGCAAAATTGGCCGCTTCCAAAAGTAGGGAGGTGGTGTCGGCGGTTATCTCGCTATCATGTCCGCCCATGACGCCGGCCAGCGCGATTGCTTTCCGGCCGTCGGAGATTATTAAATCAGCGGAACTTAAAACCCGTTCTTTCTCGTCTAAAGTTTCCATCATTTCGTTTTCAGCGGCTCGGCGAACGACGATTTTTTTAACCTTATCGCCGTCAAAGGCGTGCATCGGCTGACCGCAATCGAACATCACATAATTAGTCAGATCCACGATATTATTAATCGGCCGTTGATTGATGGAAATTAATCTTTCCTTCAGCCAGGCCGGCGATTCTTCCACTTTGATATTTTCCACTTTAACCGCCTGATAACGCGGACAGAGTTCGGTGTCCTCAACCTTGATTTCCAGTTTACTTTCTTTAGCGCCTAAGAATTCCCAATTCTTATGAAAAAATTTTTCATACGGCTTGAGCGGCAGATTTAAAATGGCCGCCGTTTCCCGCGCCAAGCCATAATGATTCAAAAGATCCGGACGATTGGATAAGGATTTATTATCTATTTCCAAAACAACATCTTCCGCTTTCAAATATTTGGCGAACGGTTCGCCGATCTTTGCTCCCTCTTTTAAAACCAAAATTCCTTCGTGATTTTTTCCTAAACCAAGTTCGTCTTCGGCGCAAATCATCCCTTCCGATTTTTCACCGCGAATTTCCGCCGGCTTTATCTCCAAACCGTTGGGCAAGACGGCGCCAATTAAAGCGACCGCCACCAACTGGCCGGGAGCAACATTAGGCGCGCCACAAACAATATTTAATTTGGTCTTTTTAACATCCACTACCGTCAACCGTAGACGATCGGCATTAGGATGTTTTGTTACCTCCAAGACTTTTCCAACCACCACCTTATTGAATTGTTCGGCCGAGTTTATCAGACTCTCGACTTCAACCGTGTGGTTAGTCAATTCTTCCGCCAAAATCGACGGTTTTATTTTCGCCGGTATCTTAACAAAATCTTTAAGCCAATTAAGAGAGGTGTACATAAATTTAAAATTGTTCTAAAAATTTAAGGTCGCCGCTATTGAATAGGCGAACATCGTTGATATTATATTTAAGCATCGCCAAGCGATTCAGACCGAAACCGAAGGCTAGGCCGGAATAAATTTCCGGATCAATGCCGCCGGCGCGCAATACTTCGGGATGAATCAAGCCGGCGCCGACAATTTCTAGCCAGCCGGTATTTTTGCAAACCCGGCACCCTTTTCCTTGGCACAAGAAACAGGTATATTCGCCGTTATTTCCCGGTTCGACAAAAGGAAAAAATTTGGGACGCATTCGTAATTTCGTGTTCGCTCCAAATAATCTCTGACCGACGATTTCCAAAAAACTTTTTAAATTGGCGAAATTAATATTCTTATCCACCAAAAGCCCTTCTACCTGGTAAAACGTATGTTCATGCCGGGCATCCGTCGCTTCATTGCGAAAACAGCGCCCGGGAATAAGCGCTTTTAACGGCGCGCCGTACTTTTGCATCGCTCTGATTTGCATCGGCGACGTTTGTGTCCGCATCAGCAAATCATATTGACCGTCCTTATTCTTATAATCAATATAAAAAGTATCCTGCATATCGCGCGCCGGATGGGTCGGCGGAATATTCAGGGCGGTAAAATTATAATAATCACTCTCCAGTTCCGGCCCGTCTAAAATCATAAATCCCAAAGAAATGAATAAATCTTCCAATTCATTCTGAACGAGGGTAATCGGATTAAGATGGCCGCTTGTAATCTTTTCTCCCGGCAGACTGACATCGACCGCCTTGTTTTTTCCGGAATGAGCTTCCAACGTTCGCCGCGTTTCTTCAAACTTGGCGGAAATTTCCGCTTTTATATTGTTCGCCAGTTCGCCTGCTTCTTTCTTTAATTCACCGTTCAAATCTTTGATTCCGCGCATTATTTCACTCAATTCTCCCTTACGGGATAAATACTTAAGTTCCAATTCCCGCAAATAATCCCGGTCTTTCGCTAGCGACAATTTAAGAAGAAACTCTTCTCTTATTTTTTGCAGTTTAGTCTTCATATATTTATGTTTATCAATTTTTTTTATGCCCGACCAAAAATAATTCCAAAATCGTAAAAATAATTACCAAAAGGAAAAGATTAAGCCAACTAAACAAATTCTGGGCTTTTAAAATAAGCAAAGAAACGATAAAAAAAGAGAAAAGAAATGATTGGCGGAAAGCGATTTTCACCAGATTAAAGGCTAATTCTTTCTTCAAGGCGACGAAACGAACCAAAAAGCCGATTAAAGTAATCGTCCCGCTTAAAGAAGCGAACAAGGCTAAATAAAATAACAGAAATCCTAGCCAATTAGTGGTTTCTGGATCAACCAGATTAGCCACAAAAATAAAAATTCCCCAACAAACGGCCGTTAATGTTGACATCACCCAAAGATAATTTTTTAGAGTCATAAACTGTCGGTTAGTTTAACTATTTTTTCTAATCCGTCCCGATAATCGGCTAATTTTTTCTTTTCCGCCGCGATAATTTGTTCCGGCGCGCGGGCGATAAAATCGGAATTGCTTAATTTTACGGTTTGAGCGGCAATCATTTTTTCCAAATTACTCCGTTCCTTTAACAGACGCCTCTTCTCTTTTTCGCCGTCAATCGCACCTAAGAGATAAATTTCTATCCCGCCGACGGCGACGACAATCGCCTGAGGAATTTCTGCGCCGCTTTCTTTAACGGTCACGACGCTTAGACCGGTCTTTAAGCCGGCAATCAAATCTTTCTGACTGGCGACTAGTTCAGTCCGTTGATGGCCGTAAATGACTGCTTCTACTTTTTTAGCCGGTTCGATCTTATTGGCGCTCCGGGCGTTACGGATAGCCACGACTATCTCTTGCAAAAATCTAATATCTTCGACTGCCGGTTCTTTTCGATTCCGGCCGACTGGCGGCCATTGGACAACCATTAAAATCGAATCATTAAAACTAGACCAGATTTCCTCTGTTACGTAGGGAATAAAAGGATGCCAGAGAATCAACAAATTTCTTAAAACGTATATTAATATTTCTTCTTTATTTTTTTCCACCTTGGCTATTTCCAGATACCAATCAGCCAATTTGTCCCAAGTAAAAGCATCCAGATCTTCAGCCGCCAAAGAAAATTCCAAAGAATCCAGACGTTCCGTCGTTTTAGCAATCAATTCCGCCAGTTCGCTTAAAATCCATCTATCGGCGGCGGTTTTAGCCGGCGGTTCTTCGGTAAAAGAAGCCGCGTAAAATTTTTCTTCCGTCGCCGTTAAGATAAAGCGGGAAATATTCCAAAGCTTATTGATAAAATTCCTTTTCGCCTCCGCCTTGTCTTCGCTGAAACGAGAATCATTACCGGGAGTAAAGCCTGTTAAAATCGATAAGCGGGAAGCGTCGGCGCCGAATTTTTCAACCATATCCAGAGGGTTAACGCCGTTTCCTTTGGATTTCGACATTTTTTTACCATCCTTATCTAAAATCATGCCGTGCAGATAAACTTTCTCGAAAGGCACTTCTCCCAGTGCGAAAAACGACATCATAATCATCCGGGAAACCCAGAGAGTCAGGATTTCGTAACCGGTTTCTAAAACTTGTGTCGGGTGGAATTTCGCCAAGTCGCCGCTCTTCACCCCGTTTTTAAAACTATCCGGCCAGCCGAGCGTAGAGAATGTCCACATACCGGAAGAAAACCAGGTATCCAAAGTATCCTGATCCTGGCTCCAGTCGTTCCCCAGCGGCGCTTCCGAACCGACATATATTTCTTCACCCCGATACCAGACCGGAATTCGGTGACCGAACCAAATTTGCCGAGAGATACACCAGTCATGCAAATTATTCATCCAATCTAAATATCTTTTCGTGAAACGTTCCGGAAAAAATTTAATTTTTCCTTGTTCCGCCGCTTCAATCGCTTTTTCCTTTAAAGATTTTCCGCCCAGACGCTCTAACTTCTGATCGACGGAAACGAACCATTGTTTGGAGGGCAAAGGCTCAATGGCTGTTCCGCAACGATAGCAAACCGACAGATTATTATCGATTTCTTCTTCCTTTTCCAACAAACCGCGATCTTTTAATTCTTTGACAATTTCCTGACGGGCGGCCGCCGCGCTCAAACCGGAATAATTACCGAAGCCGCCGCTTATCTTTCCATCTTCATCGATAACCTTGATACTGGGCAGATTATTAACCTGGGCTATTTGCGCGTCGACAAAAGAATGCGCCGGCGTTACTCCCAGCGCGCCGGTGCCGAAATCCGGATCAACGTTGCGATCGGCGATAATTTTTATATTTAAGAGCTGACCACCAAAATCGGCTTTGATTTCTTGCCCGATATATTTTTTATAACGTTTGTCTTGAGGATTGACCGCCAGCGCCGTATCCCCCAATTTCGTTTCCGGCCGGGTCGTCGAAATGGCTATGGGAAAATTCTGATCATATTTAAAAGTATACAGCCGAGCTTTTTGTTCTTTATATTCAACTTCGTCGTCCGCTAAAGTCGAGTGGCAACGCGGACACCAATTAACGATTCTCTCGCCACGATAAATTATTCCCTCCTGATACATATCTTGAAACATCCGGCCAACCGCCGCTTGCCGCTTATCATCTAAAGTAAAAGCCAGGCGCGACCAATCTAAAGACGCTCCCAGTTTGCGCATCTGATGCAAAATCTCGCTCTGTGTCAGTTTTAAAAAACTCCAGACTTCTTCTAAAAATTTAACTCTTCCCAAATCGTGCCGCGTTTTCCCCTGTTCACGTAAAATCTTTTTCTCGACCACGTTTTGTGTAGCGATAGCGGCATGATCCGTTCCGGGTAACCACAATGTCCTGAATCCTCGTAAACGATGATAACGGATTAAAAGATCTTCGGTCGCTACCATGGCCGCATGTCCCATATGCAATTTATCGGTAATATTGGGGGGCGGCAAAACAATCGTGTAACTTTTGGCATCTTTTGGCAAATCCAAATTATCAGGATTAAAACACCCCGATTCCTCCCATTTCTGGTAGATTCTGTCTTCCACTAATCCGGGAGTATAAGTTTTATCTAATTCTTGTTTCATGATTTAAAATTACCAAAAAAACGGCTTTAAGTCAACCAAAAAAGCTTGACTCCGGCCTCAGATAATTATATATTTAAAGGTTAAATCGGCCCCGGTCGAAACAATTTTAAGATTGAAAAAAATGTTAAATTTGGAACAACAAATTTTTCGCCAATTGGAAAAATCAAAAAACATCCTGATTGTTTTTCCGACCGATCGAACTGGCGACGCCGTTTCTGCTTCTTTGGCTTTGTTTCTATTTCTCAAACGTCTGGGGCTGAAAGCGGATATCGCCGGTTTTAAGAATTCCGAAACACATTCCGTTCTGTCTTTCCTGCCGGCCTATTCGGAAATCCAGGAAAATTTATATAATCTTCGCCGTTTCGTAGTTTCTCTGGATATCAGCCAGGCAAAAGTAAACCAGATAAAATACACCGTCGATAATGATAGGCTCAATTTTATCATTTCTCCCGCCTCCGGCTGGTTTCAGCCGGAAGATGTTACCGCCCGCGCCGGCGAGTTTAAATACGATCTGATCGTCACTTTCGGCGCCACCGACCTGGAAGCGTTGGGAAAAATTTATGATGATAACGTGGAATTTTTTTATAAAACCGCGGTTATCAATATCGATCACCATTCCGCCAACGAAGAATTCGGCCAAATTAATTTTGTTGATTTAAACGCCGTTGCCACGACGGAAATTTTATTTTATCTGTTAAAAAATTATAAACCGGAGATAATTGACGAAGATATGGCGACCTGTCTCTTAGCGGGAATAATTCAGCAAACCAGAAATTTTAAAACCGCCAACCTGACGCCGCGAACTCTTTTAACCACTTCCCAACTAATTACTCTCGGCGCACGGCGCGAAGAAATTGTTAACCAGTTATACCGATCGCGCGACATGGCTTCTTTAAAATTATGGGGACGAATTCTGACTAATTTAAAATCGGAAGGGAATAATGAACTTTTATGGTCGAAGCTGACAACGGCGGATTTCGGAGAAACCCAGGCGACCGACGAAGGCTTGACCGAAATCGTAGACGAACTAATCGCCAATGTCCCCAGCGCCAAAATTATTGCTATCTTATATGAAGAAGCTTTCAACCGAACAAGACTTCTCATTTATTCGTTAAAAAATATCAATGCCCTTGATTTCGTAAAGGAATACAAACCACGGGGAACAATCAAAATAGCCAGCGCCGCGGTTAATCAGGATTTAGACACGGCCGCGCTGGAGGTAATCGCCAATTTAAAAAATAAACTTGATAAATTGGCTTTATAATGGTATAAAATAACTGCCAAACGTCAAAAAAGACTGGCTTGCAATCTTTTTTGTTGGCTATTATAATGGGGCATATAGCTCAGTTGGTTAGAGCACCGCTCTTATAAAGCGGGGGTCGATGGTTCAAGTCCATCTATGCCCACGGATTAATCGGGCTCGTAGCTCAGTTGGTTAGAGCGCTACGTTGACATCGTAGAGGTCACAGGTTCGAATCCTGTCGGGCCCACCAGCAAAAACGTGCTTGCAACAAAGCGCGTTTTTTGTTTGTCCCGTCTCCTTGTTTACTTTTCGTTAAAAAATTGGTAAATTATAGTCATAAAGAAAAATATGCTTTTTTCTAAAAAAAATAAAAACCATAATTTACTGATAGAAAGGGAATCGACCGAGCCGGCCGATTGGCTTAACTATGAAGAACCGGAAACCGAGGGCCAACTAGCAATTGATGTTTATCAAACCGATAATAAAATTATCGTTCAATCGACAATCGCCGGTGTCGAGCCAGAAGATTTAAAAATATCTTTACATCATGATCTTCTTACCATAAAAGGAAACCGCTCCGCCCGCAAAGAAATAAAGGAAGAAAATTATCTCTACCGCGAATGTTATTGGGGCTCTTTCTCCCGCTCCATCATCTTGCCCGCCGAGGTCGACAGCAAGAGCGTGGAAGCGGAAATAAAGAACGGTGTCTTGACTGTTACTCTTAAAAAAATTAGCGCCGAGCAAATTAATATTAAAGTTAAAGATTAAAAACCATATGAAGGTGAAAGGCCGAGTAGTTATAACCGTTATCGCGTTGGCGGTTTTTTTATTGGCCTTATTTTTAATCAGCCAATACCTGATTTGGAAAAATAATTATCGCGGCCGAATCTACCCGGGCATAAAAATCGGCGATTTGGATTTAAGCGGCCGGACAGCGGAGGAAGCAACAATGATTATTTCCGCGCAAACGGAAAAAATCAAAAACGCCGGAATGATTTTTCGCTATAACCAGAAGACGGCGATTTTGGCGACCGACGCCGTTTCTTTCGATTCCGACTTATCTTATCCGGCGCTGTCTTTCGAAATCGATGCTATTGTCAAGGAGGCTCTAGGAGAAAATATTGAACATTCTTTCGGCCACTACCTCTTACTCCGCTTCAGTCCTGAATCCGCCAAGAAAATAAAAGCAATTTATAGTTTGAGTGAAGACAAGGTTTCGACCTTCCTTCAAGAAAACTTTTCGGACCTGAATATTTACCCAGAAAATGCCTATTTTTCTTTAAGTGAAAACGCCGCCCTAAAAAACAACCCGGAAAAATTAGGAAAAGAAATAGATTATACGGCGGCCTTGGCTGAAGCCCGCACCAATCTCGATGATTTAAAAAATGAACCGATAGTTATCAAGACTCATTCTGAATATCCTTTCGTCAAACAGGAAAACTTACTGGGCTTAGAAGGAGAAGTACAGAAAATCATCGGCCGCGGCAGTTTGAGCCTAGTTTTAGAAAAAATCGCCGGAGCGACAACGACTAAGTATTGGGAAGTCCGGCCGGAAAAGCTGATTACCTGGATCGGCGCCCAAAAAATTAACGATCAAATTGTTCTTTCTCTGGATCAAAAAAAAATAAAAGAATATTTAGGAACCGTCATCGCTCCCGCGGTTGACCAAGCCGCCGTCCAGCCGCGCTTTGAAATGAAAAACGGCCGGGTCACTAGCTGGCAAACCGGCAAAAACGGTTACCAAATAGACCAGGAAATAACGGCCGCTAAAATAACCGAGGAATTCTTAAACGGGCAAAACAAAATCAATTTAGTTATCAAGGAGGTGCCCGGTGAAAACCTGACGGCGAATAATAATTTTAAAATCAAAGAAATCATCGGTACTGGTCATTCTAATTTTGCCGGTTCACCGGTAAATCGCCGGCATAATATAAGCGTCGGCGCCGCTTCTTTGCACGGTCTGCTAATCACCCCCGGAGAAGAATTTTCTTTAATCAAGACACTCGGAGAAATTAACGCCGCCACCGGTTACCGGACCGAACTGGTAATCAAAGGAGATAAAACCGTACCGGAATTCGGCGGCGGCCTTTGCCAGATAGGCACTACGGTTTTTCGGACAGCGCTATCTACCGGTTTGCCGATTACCATGCGACAGAACCACTCTTATCGCGTCTCTTACTACGAACCGGCCGGGACCGACGCGACGATTTACGATCCGGCGCCGGATTTGCGCTTCATTAATGATACGGGTAACTATATCTTAATTCAGGCGCGCATTGAAAAGAACGATTTATATTTCGATTTCTGGGGCGTAAGCGACGGACGAGTTGCCACGACGACTTATCCGGTGATTTACAACATCGTCAAACCGGAACCGACAAAGATAATCGAAAGTGATTCCCTGAAACCGGGCGAAAAAAAATGTACGGAAAGTTCTCATAACGGCGCGGATGCTTATTTCGACTATAAAGTTATTTATCCGGCAGGAGCGACAACCACGCCTATTCAGGAAAGACGATTCAAATCTCATTATGTTCCCTGGCGGGCGGTTTGCCTAGTCGGGAAGACTGCTTCGTCGACTCCGATAATAGTCGGCGCGACCTCAACCGCTCCTGTTTCTACGGCCACCTCCTCGGCGACAACCAACAATTAAACAAAAACTAAAAGGAATAACTTATCGTTATTCCTTTTTTTTATTATTTTTTATAGACGACTTTTTATCAACCAATAAAAATAAATTTTTTAATTCTTAATTATCTCTCCCTCCACCAATCCGTTCCGGCTCGCTTTTTTGCGGAAAGTAACTACCTGTTGCAAAACCGTAAATAAAGTTAAAACCAACCAATAAAGCGTCAGACCGCCCGGGAGGGAAATGCCGATAAAAATCGTAATCGCCGGCATAAAATAAAGCATCTGTTTGTTCATGATGGCCGCCATGCTTTCGTCTTTAGAACCAGGGGTATTAACGGCCGGCTTGGCAGTAACCATCATCTTTGCCTGTAAAAATTGGGCTAAGCCGGCTAAAATCGCCAAATAAACGTTAGGCTTCGCCAAATCCAAGAAGCCGAAAGAAATAACGTTAATCATTTCCGGCTTGCCAATAAACGCGTACACTAAATCCAATTTATTAGAAACACCGTCTCGAAAAACCTGATAAACGGCAAATAAAAACGGCAGTTGAATTAAAAGCGGCAAACAAGACGAAAAAGGATTGATCTTATTTTCCTTATATAAATCCATGGTGGCGCGGCTGAGTTCTGTCTTGTCTTTATATTTTGCCTTTAATTCATCTATTTTGGGTTGTAAATCTTGAAGGGCTTTTTGCGATTTGATCGAGGAACGACCGAGAGGCCAGAGAACCAGTTTGATAACTGCCGTCAATAAAATAATCGCCACGCCCAAATCATGAAAAGAAACGGTATTATACAAAAAAACTAGTAGATTTAAAATCGGTTGATAAAAAACTACGGTAAAAAAATGGGCCATAAAAATATGATTAATTAATTATTACTTAACGGGGTCGTATCCGCCTTTATTCCAAGGATTACAGCGTAAAATACGCCAACTGGTCATAAACCCTCCTTTTATTACACCATATTTTCCTATCGCTTCTATCCCATATTCCGAGCAGGTCGGGACAAAACGACAAAAACCATGGGGATAAAGAACTTTAAGTGGGCCATGATCAAAAGAAAAGGTTCTTTGATAAAATTTTATTAAATTTATTATCAATTTTCGGGGGAAATATTTAAAAAAATCATTCATAAAGTAGCTAATCTTATACTATTTATACAAATTCAACCGTTTAAGTCCCGTTTCAATGTTTTTTTCTAATTCTTGAAAATTTTTATCTAATATTAAAGGAAGAACAATTATAACCAAATCATATCCAGGCTTCAATTTGTCCAAGCGATTTTGAATAATTTGTCTAATTTGTCTTTTAAACCGATTTCTAACTACTGCCTTTTTGCTAATCTTAGTATTAATTAATACCCCTAGACGAAAAGCGTCTAAATCAGTGGGGGCGGCTTTAAACCCTAATACTTTACTATAAAAAGATTGGCCGGCTTTGAAGACTCGGTCAAACTCTTTGTTCTTGCTTATTCTATTGCCTTTTTTTAACATGGGGAACCGAGCGATAGCTTTATTTTGCTATTTTTTTACGGCCTTTTTGCCGACGGCGCTTTAAAACCTTACGACCGTCCTTGGTCGCCATTCTATGGATAAAACCGTGTTTTTTCTTAGCCCGTTTCTTGTTCGGCTGATAAGTTCTTTTCGGCATAACTAAAATTATTAATTATTATTATTTCTATAAGATAACACTTTTATTTAGCAGAGTCAATAAACCGCCAAAAAAATAGTGGAGTTATTTAACAAAGTTATCCCCTTATTATCAACACATTTTGAACAAAGTCTGTCCTTGTGGAAAAATAGTTTATCGAATATAATTAAACTACTAGAAAAATAAACAGGAATCGTAAAGATTCATCCTCACCTCTATGACCAATGAACAAATTTGGCAGGCTGTTTTGGGGGAAATAGAAGTAAGTTTATCCCGAGCTAATTTTATCACCTGGTTTAAAGATACTTTTATTTCTTCTTTCGAAAACGAAAGGGCGATTATTTGCGTCCCCAATGCTTTTGTTAAAAAATGGCTGGAAGAAAAATATCACAAGAATATTTTAAGCGCTCTGGAGAACATTACTAAACAAAAGCTTAAAGAAATTATTTACAAAATTGAGTTAAGACGGGGAGGGACGGCTCTCCCTCTGACAAATAAGACTAATACCAAAGACTCGACGCCGGTAATGCCTGAAAAAGGGGAAGTGCGTGGAGCCGCTCCGGAAAATAACAACAGCAGTCTTAACCGCCATGGTCTAAATTCTCGTTATTTATTTGAAAATTTTATAGTCGGCCGCGGCAACGAATTGGCACATGCCGCTTGTTTGGCGGTCGTAGAAAATTTAGGGAAGGCTTATAACCCCTTGTTTATCTACGGCGGTGTCGGTTTGGGAAAAACTCATCTGCTCCAGGCTATCGGTAATATGGTCGCTAAAAAAACCGATAAAATTTTATATGCCACCAGCGAAAAATTCACCAATAATTATATCCAAGCCGTTAAATCTGGTAAAGCTAAGGAGTTTAAAAATCTATACCGCAACGTTGATCTGTTATTAGTTGACGATGTCCAATTTATGGGTGGGAAAGACGGGACTCAGGAAGAATTTTTCCACACCTTTAACGAACTGCAACAGAATGACAAACAAATCGTCCTAACTTCCGACCGCCCCCCCAAAGCCATCCCAGCGATTGAAAAAAGGCTGATTTCCCGCTTTGAATCAGGGATGGTTGCCGATGTTGGCAAACCGGACATCGAAACGAAAATCGCTATTTTAGAAAAAAAGGCGATTGAAAAAGGTTATCCGCTGGAAAAAGAAATTTTAGCCCATATCGCCGAGCAGGTTCAAAACAACATTCGGGAATTAGAAGGAGCTTTGACTAAAGTTATCGCTTCCCACCAATTTCGCGGCCTAACCCCGAATCTAAAAAGCGTCAAAGAAGTCCTAAATGATTATGTTTCTAATATCCAGTCCCGATCTTTAACCCCTAAAGAAGTAATCGAGGCGACGGCTAAATTTTATAATCTTACTTATAAAGATTTAACCGGACAGAGCCGAAAAAAAGAACTAGTTTGGCCCAGACAAATCGCCATTTTTCTGATTCGGGAAGAATTAAGCACCTCTTATCCCACTATCGGTGCCGAACTCGGCGGCCGCGATCACACCACCGCCATGCATTCCTATAATAAAATCTGTACGGAGATAAAAACCAAAGGAAACGAAAAGATAAAACAAGAAGTGGAATCAATCCGGCAACTTTTTAACCTTCCTTGTTAAAATTTTCGCTGGCCAGTCAGGGGATTAGCTGGGGAATAGTTTGCCGATAACCTGTTATTTCCCTGTGGAAATTTTCTAACAATTTGTTGATAAGTTTTCCCTTATTCCGCTTATTCACAAAACATTAAAAAAAATCAACAGGTTAACAAACGGGTTATCAACACGCCAAATCGTCAAAAATCCTAACAAAAAGTTTTAAAAAGCAATAAATAAAAAGTTGTCCCCAACCCTTATTACTATTATTAGTTTATATATTAATTAATAATATAATAATAACCAATAAGATATATGCGCTTCATTAGCCTGCAAGAAAATTTAAGAAGAGGATTAAACATTGTTGGCCATGTAACCACTAAGAATGTTAACTTGCCTATCTTAAATAATATTTTAATAAAAGCGGAAAATGGTAATATCGAACTGGTTAGTACTAATCTGGAAATAGGAATAAGCCATCAGCTTAGAGGAAAAATAGAAAATGATGGGCAATTTACCGTTGATTCTAAATTAATTATGGAGTACGTTGGCTTGTTAAGCGGGGGAGAGAAGGTAAAGGTGGAAGAAAAGGAGGGAGAATTGCGAATAGAGTGCGGCAGTTATAAAACTAAAATTAAGGGGGAGTCGGCCAAAGAGTTTCCTTTAATCCCTACTATTCCCAAAATAAATTTCTATAGTTGTAAGACGGAAGAACTAAAAAAAGCTCTGAATAGTGTTATTTTCGCGGTTTCTAACAGTGAAAATCGAGTGGAATTGACCGGTGTTTTTTTCTATTTTAATAAAAACAAACTCAGTTTGGCCGCCACCGACAGTTATCGCCTGGCCGAAAAAGAAATTGAGGTTAAAAATTCTAATTTAGAAGAAGAGTATAAAATTATCGTCCCCGCTAAAACTATCCAGGAGCTATTAAGAATATTAAGCAATTTAGAAAGCATCCCCTCCGAAGATAATCAGGAAACCAGATTTTATTTGTCCGAAAATCAGATTTTATTTACAGTTGATTCGGTCGATTTAATTTCACGCCTTATCAACGGACACTACCCGGATTACAAACAAATTATTCCCGCGAAGAGCCAAACAGAAGCACTGGTGGAACGAACCGAGCTTATCCGCGCGGTTAAGGCCGCCGCCCTGTTTTCTAAAACCGGCATTAATGACATCACCCTGCAATTTATAAAAGACAAGATTGTTGTTTCCGCCTTTTCCGGCGCCAGCGGGGAAAGCCAGGCGGAAATTGAAGCGGATATCACCGGGGGCGATAATGAAATAACCATTAATTATCGATACTTGCTGGACGGTTTAAGTAATATTGACGGCGATAAAGTAAAAATCGGGGTTTTAAACGGCGGTGCGCCTTGTCTTCTGAAACCAGAAAAAGAAGACGGATATTTATATATTGTTATGCCCATTAAGCAATAACCCTCTTGGTTTTTTAGGATTGAATAATAAACAATATTAATAAGCGATTAAAATAAAACAGCCGGGGTTTTTCCCGACTGTTTTTATCGTCAAGGAATTTTAAGGTTATTGGCTGATAATTATTTTTACTTCATTACTTTTTATAATATCCCCTTTCCAATCGTGTAATTCCGCATAAAGAAAATATTCACCGGCCGGCGGCGCCTCAGTCCAAACTATTTCTAGATTTTTTTCCATCGAATCATTTTTATTTTTTAGAGGCGTGACCGCGCCGTTTAGGGAGCTTCTAGTTAGTAATTGAACAGAAGCGGTTCTTTCGGGATTGCTTAGTTGTAGTTGGACAGTTAAAGGAAAATCAATCGTTCCGGCCGCCAAACCAGAGGAGGGGTTAGTTAGTCTTAGGGAATTTTTTCCGGCGCCGATAGGATTATTTTTAAGCAGAAGATTAAAATTAGCTTTGGCTTCACTACAATTTTCAAGATCATCGCAAACCCTAACCTTTAATGTCTGGTAACCGTTGCTGAGAAAATTTATTGTTTTGGTTATTGTTTCCAGCACGCCGTTTTGCGTTTCCCATAAATTATCGTTTAAATAATATTCCGTCCGGGCGACGCCGCGTAAGGCGCTGGCTTCAATCCGTATTTCCAGGTCGGGCGAAGAAACTGCTTGATTTTCGGCGGGAGAAATAATTTTAACTAGGGGTTTGTTTTTCGGGTCGGACGCTCCGGAACTATCTGGCATCGCGGCGGTCGTTACCATAAGGGAAGAGGTGGCGTTTTTATCGGCCCATTTTTGAACGGCGTTTTCCCAAAGGTTAAATTGAGGATCTTGGCCGGGATCGCTTGGTGCCGGACCGAGAGGATCGTCTTTGTTGAT
This sequence comes from Patescibacteria group bacterium, assembly GCA_041650775.1. Classification (GTDB taxonomy): domain Bacteria; phylum Patescibacteriota; class Patescibacteriia; order Patescibacteriales; family UBA12465; genus UBA12465. Next base: position 2,083 of record JBAZKO010000012.1, on the reverse strand, counting down.
ATAATATAAAATATCGTGATGACTGGGAACATTTTTTTCTTCAATCATCTCCGGTAGAGTTGTTTCGGTGGCCGCTAAACCCGTGCTTTTATCGATTCGGGTCGTTTTTACCGGGAGTTGCCCGTCTAAGATAGCTTTGCCGGTTTTATATTCATCGGGGGCTTTAAAAGTTTCTATTGGCGTATCGCCCAGGACTTTAGCCATAAAGTCGTGCCAAATCGGAGCCGCCAAAACACTGCCGTCAGCCGCTCCCTTCATTGATTTATTATTGCTGTTGCCAACCCAGACGCCAGCGACCAGAGATGGAGTATAACCGATAGTCCAGGCATCATGATAATCGTTAGTCGTACCGGTTTTAGCGGCTACGGGGCGGTTGCCTAGGGTTAGAGAATTTTTAGCGCCAAAAATATAAGAACGAGCGTTATTGTCGGACAAGATACTGTTAATCATCCGCGCTACTTTAGAATCTAAGACTTTTTTATCGGCCGGCTTATATTCTTCGATTACTCGGCCGTCCTTGTCTTCGACCTTCAGGATGCTGACAATGGGGCTAATCAGCCCGTCACGGGCGAAAGCGCTGTAAGCGTTAACATGTTCCAATAATTTTACTTCCGCGCCCCCTAGAACGAGGGAGAGGCCGAAACGATCGCGCGGATAAAGAGTGGAATAACCGAGGTTTTCCGCTAAAGTAATGACATTATCAACTCCGGCCAGATAAATAGCTTTGACGGCCGGGATATTTAAGGAGCCGGCCAGCGCTTGACGAATGGTTACCGGACCTCTTTCTTTAAGATCGTAATCGTGCGGCGTGTAGGGGTCGGCTGGGTTGGTTGAAAAATTAGTATTAACGTCGTATAAGATAGTGTCCGGAGAATAGCCTTTTTCAAATAAAGCAGAGTAAACAATCGGTTTCATTGATGAACCGGGCTGGCGTGGACGAGTTGCCACATTAACTTGTCCGTCGATAGTATCATCATTATAATCGCGCGAGCCCACCATCGCCAATATTTGGCCGGTCTTAGGATCAATGGCGACCAGAGCGGCATTGCCGGCGCCATATTTCTTTAAATAATCTTTAGTATTGGCGGCGATAGCTTCTTCGGCCGCCTGTTGTTTGTATAAATCCAGGGTAGTATAAATTTTTAAGCCGCCCTGTTCCACCATTTTTTCACCGTATTTATCCGCCAGAATATCTTTAATGTACATGATAAAATGCGGCGCGGGAAAATTGGCCTCCTTGTTTTTAAAGGCTATTTCTTGTTTTTTAGCGTTATCCCGTTCTTCTTCGGAAATATACCCTTGTTCCGCCATTAAATCTAAAACATAGTCTTTGCGTCCCAAGAGCAGGTCTTTGTTCGGTCCGTAAGGAGAATAGCGGCTGGGTACTTGAACAATGGCGGCTAAAATTGCCGCTTCGGCTAAATTCGTGTCTTTTACGCTCTTGCCAAAATATTTCAAACTAGCCGCTTCCACTCCGTAAGCATTAGAGCCGTAAGGGATTTCATTTAAATACATCTGAAGAATTTCGTCTTTGGTGAACTTTTTCTCCAGGCGATAAGCCAGAACCAGCTCTTTTATTTTTCGGGCGATAGTTTTTTCCGGAGTCAGGATGGCGTTCTTGATGAACTGCTGGGTGAGAGTCGAACCACCAGCACTGCGATTAAAAATAACATTAGTGACGGCCGTCCGAAACATCGCCCAAAGACTGAAGCCCCCGTGCTTGTAAAAATTTTTATCTTCAATAGCGATAGTCGCCTGTTTGACGAAGTCCGGAATATCTTTAAGGGCAATCAAAGTTCTTTTTTGATCGCCACTGATTTCATATAAGATATTTTCACCGGTGCGGTCATAGATTTTTGTACTTTGCGCCACCTCGCGGCTGATCAGTTGATTGGGATTAGGTAAATCGCGCGACAGCCAAAGGACATAAAGCGAGCCGGAAAGCAGAAAAAAAGCGGCCAGTGCCAATAAGATTAAAATTATCCTTTTGGCGGACACTTTTATTTTTTTAGGCTTGGTTGTCCTGATGCCGCGAGCGCTTTTATAATCATGCCAGGCACCGGAATTTTTAGAGCGTAAGTGA
>JBAZKO010000011.1:0-31191 GCA_041650775.1 Patescibacteria group bacterium | reverse complement strand
TGATAATGTCGACGGCGACCTCACCTCTTCCATTACCACCGTTAATCCCGTTAACACCAGTATCCCCGGCACCTATACCATCACCTATAACGTTACTGATAACGCCACTAACCCCGCCACCCAGGTAACCAGGACAGTTAATGTCCTCGCCATCGGTTCCGGTCTCCCGTCCTACGCCACTAAAACCCCGGAACAGTTAGTCGAAGGGGATAGCTCCTCTTTCCTCACTATCAATGATAATATCTCTTTCACCGCCCCCAGTCCCCAAATAACTCTCAAATTCAATAACCATGATAACTCCCTCATCACCCATTTAGCCATTAGCACTAGCACTGATTTCACCTCTAGTTCTCTAATTGACTATACCCCCAGTTATAGCTATAACCTCTGCGGCACCAGCGCGGCTAACTGTCCCGACGGCACCTATAAAATCTACGCCCGATACTACACCAGTTACGGCCAAAGCTCTCTGGCCGGCCCCCTCACCGTCGAACTGAAAAAAGAAACATTGACCCCGTCGGTCGCTCCGACTAGTGTCACAGCTAGCACCAATACCACTTCTAACACCGTTAGTAATAATCTTTCCCTCCGTCTCTCCGGCCGTATCCTCCTGCAAGTCGAATCTCACGGCGAAGCCTGGTATATTAATCCTGATAATAATCTCCGCTATTACCTCGGCCGCCCGTCCGACGCCTTCAACCTCATGCGCAATCTCGGACTAGGAGCCAAGACTAAAGACCTTACCTCTTTCCTCTCTTCTTTCGCCCCTAAGCGCTTATCGGGGAAGATACTGCTTCAGGTCGAAGACAAAGGCCAGGCTTATTATGTTAATCCGGTTGACCTTAAACTATATTACCTCGGCCGCCCGTCCGACGCCTTCAACCTTATGCGCTCTAAGGGTTTGGGCATCACCAACGAGAATTTAGAGAAGATGGGGGCGGGGAATTAAGGGGAATCAAAAAAAAGAGTTTAAAACTCTTTTTTGATAAATCTTGTCATTTTTTCCCGTAAGTCATTTTCATCTCCCGGTCGGAACAGCGTATCACTTGGTCCAACAATTTCCGGAATGCCGCCGATAGCGGCGGCGATAACCGGCAGACCGGCCGCGCGTGCGCCATAAATGGTCGTCGGTGAATTTTCGTAGCACAAAGAGGGGACTATCAGGCAATCGCTGACCGCCTTTAATTTTTCCGTTTCTTCGTAAGAAAGTGGTCCTAGAAATTCTATCCTTTTATCATCGGCGGCCGATTTTTTAGCGGCCGCTATTTTTTGTCCGCCGCCCCGGATCGCCACGGTCAGTCGGCAGTCCGGGGCGATTATTTTTTTGAAGGCGTTAATGAGTAAAAATATTCCTTTTTGTTCCTCGATTTGTCCAATAAACAGGAAATTTTTTCCGCGAGCGGATTGTCGCGAGAGAATCGGTTCGGTTTTCGGCCAGACGAACGGCCGAATTTCGTATTCCGAATCTTTAAAAAATCCGTGTTGTTTATGAAGTTCCAACAGCCAGGCTGACGGGGAAATGACTTTAGCCGGCGAGGCGAATAGAGCCCGGGTCAGAATTTGGTAGATCTTTGCTCCCAGACTATCAATTTTTTTTTCTTGTCCCCAAAGCATCAGTCCGGAGGGATGGAGGAGTTGAATATCATGCAGAAAATGCGCCTGTTTTATTTTTAAGGATCGGATGGCTGGCGGCGTTAAAAATCCCAAGCCCATTAAATTATGGGTAATAACCAGATCCGGCTTTTCTGTCGCTAGGATTTTTTTTATTTTTTGATATTTTTGCCAAGAAAAGATATTGCTCAGATGCCAGAAAAGGCGGGCGGTAATGGAAATTTCGGCCAGATTATAGAATTTTGAATCAAGATAATAAATTTTTAAATCAGCCGGAACAGGGGGCGCTAAGGGTTTTGCTCCGCGCGGCTTAGTGGTAATTAAAAAAACTTGATGGCCGTCGGCCCGTAAGTCTTTAAGAGCCATTTCGACCGCGGTTTCCGCGCCGCCGCGGCTAAACTCGCCGTATAAATTATGGAATACTCCTATGTTCATAAATATATTTTTTTGTCTGTTTCGATACGTAATTTTTTACGCGAATAATCCTTCTAGCTTTTTTTTCATTGATTCGAGGTCATATTTTTCTTCGGCCAATCTTCTGGCCGCGAGGGCCATTATGCGCCGTAATTTTTCGTTGTTGAACATAAATTCCAATTTTTTTCGCAGGTCGGCAACACTGCCGGGTTCAATCAGTAATCCTTCCTGATGATCGGAAAAAACGCGGCGGACGCCCGGCAGATTGGAAGCGATAACCGGCACGCCGCAAGCGAGAGCTTCAATTAGGACCCGACCAAAAGCTTCATTTTTATTGATAGAAGGTAAAATCAGTAAATCGGTATTTTGAAAAGCGCGGATTAGTTCTACTCCGGTTAATTTACCGGTAAATTTCACGCGCCGGCTTAAGCCTAATTTTTCCGCCGTCTTTTCATAGGTCGATCGCAAATCGCCTTCGCCGACCAGTGTCAATTGCCAGTTACGCGACCGCAGTCCGGCTAAAGCCAATAATAGTATTTCAATCCCTTTAAAATAATGGGCTTGATCCAAACCGCCGACAAACAGCAGATTCAGGCGATCCTTTTTGATGAATTTGTCATTGATATAGTGGACGATTTCCTGGGCACGGGCGATAATTTTATTATCCGCCGGCCGGTCGATGAGTTTCGGCTGAAATATTTTTAAATCCAGACCGAAAGGAATTTCTTGGAATTTTTTTTCGTGTCCGGCATAGTATTTTTTCAGACGGCTATGTTTGACGTAATCCAGGCTGGCGCTGACGATTACCGCCGCCCGGTTGAAGAGGGAACGGCGAATCAGCCGACTGGGTAAACTTAGAATTTTAAAAATGAAACCGGGATTTTTTACGTCCATGTGATAGTGGATGATCAATTTCGCCCGCCCGCCCAGCAATTTAAAAAGCCAGACGACTTCGGCCGCGCCGAAAAAAGGATAATGGAGATAAATATAATCGAAACCCCGGAGCTTCCATAAAAGTTGCGGTAAAAAAGCACCGTGGCCCAGTTTTAGCCACGGTTTCAAATTAGCCGGCGTAAAGTTAACAACGGCGTGCCGTTCTTCCAGGAGTCGGCCGATTTCGTAAGCGCTTTGGCCGATACCGCCGGCGTAGGGCGGAAAGGTGCAAACAACCTGAGCGATTTTCATAAAAACGTTATTCTTTATCTATTTTTTTATTGTTTAAAGCCATTTGTCTGGTGACTTCCGTTAAATTCCTGTCCAGTTTCGCCACGGTCAAACGCAGACGGAAAATCAGGTAAAACAGAGCTAAAACAGCCAGATAAATCAGGAAGTTTATGCCGCTCCCGGAAAAACCGAAAAATTCCACCAGACGATCTATTTGTTTGATGAAAATTATCGCCGCCGCGGCCAAGGACCAGAAAAAAAGCCATAAGAAAAATTCATTATCGCTGATTTCTTTTTTCTTCTTTTGTCTGAAAAGCCGGAGGACGAAGAAAAAGATTATGACGATAGCGATGACTTGTTGTAACATATTTTTTTTGTCCGCCCTGCGGATTATTTGATTATTTTATGGATTAATAGATCGCGGACGATCTTCAAGCCGCCCGCCAGATTCTGGCCGACGCGATGATAAATGACGCTCACCGGCACTTCCACGACGCGCAATTTTTCTTTGAAAGCTTTAGCCTGAATTTCGCTGGCATGCGCCATTTCGCGATTGGCGATTCTGATTGTTTCCGCCGCCCGGCGGCTCAGCGCCCGAAAACCGTTTTGCGGGTCACTCAGCTTTATTCCGAAAAATAAGCGGTTAAAAATTTTGGCCAGCGGCATGATTAGGTATTTTTTTACCGGCGGCAGGTTAGCTTTCTTGCTCAGGAAACGCGAACCGAAGACGATATCGGCCGCGCCGGCGATCAGGGGCGCGATCATGTCTTTGATTTCGGCCGCCAGAAATTGGTCGTCGGCGTCAAAATGGACGATAATATCGGCGCCGTTTTTCAGAGCGTAGTCATTGCCGGTCTGAAGCGCCGCGCCCTGGCCGCGATTTATCGAATGACGCAGAACGGTCGCGCCGGCTTCTTGAGCGAGCGCCGCGGTTTTATCTTGAGAACAGTCGTCAATCACGACGATTTCGTTCGCGTATGGCCGGACGCCTTTAACGACTTTCGTGATATTTTTTTCTTCATTCCAGGCGGGAATAACGCAAATTATTTTCATATAGTTTCCTTTTCCGCCGGCATAAGTTTCAGAAATTCGAATGAGCCGATGATTTTCCGTCGGTTCTTGGCGGCCGTCGTTTGTTTTGCCCTTGGCTTCGTCGAGTGCTTTAAATCTATTAAGTGCTGGCTGACAATCAGCTTAAGGCTATCCAGTTTTAATTTCAAGGGCAGATCGATTTTCAGGATTTTAGCGACGATTTCACGCGGCGACGACGCGGTTAGAGTTCCCAGAACCAGACGGCCGCTGGCGGCGGCGCGCAAAGCGTTTTTAAGCGCCCAATCTTCGTCCAGACTATCGGCCGCGATTACTTCCGAATCATGCCGGATAATTTTTTCCCAATTGGCGGCGACGGGAAGAAGCGAGTTTACGCCGGGAATCGTCCGTTCGGGCTGTTCCGCTAGCAAGTAAATATTCAATTTTGGATCATTAATGGCTTCCAACAGGGAATAGAGCGTGGAGCTTTTTCCGCCGCCCGGCGGCGAGCCGATGATGATCAGGCCGGAATGAGTCGCCAAGATTTTTTTTAATTCCCGTAAATCCGCAGTTTCCAGTCCCAGTTGATTGAGGCGCCAAAATTTTTCCGGCCGGTTGATGAGATTGATGATTATTTTTTCGCCGTTTTTTTCGGGCGCGATGGTGAGATAAAAAGCCAGGTGGCGGTTACGGTCAAAGATTTTGCAGTATTTTTTTACCGTTAATTCGCCGGGAAGGACAGACAGAATCGGACGCAATCCGGCCAAAAAATCCTGACCTAACTGCGCCGGCAGGCGGAAATTTTTTCTTTCGCCGTCCGGAAAATGGCAATCCAAGGAAACCTGGGACGGCTGGCCGGTAATCGTTATATTATCAGCCCCTTCCTGAGCCGCGTAGTGTAAAATATTGGAAATAATTTTTTTACTCATAACCTTATTATAGCATGGTTTTGTATTATTTTAAAATGTGATAAACTTGAATTAAGCTATTTTTTTATGATTTATTCTAATCTTTACGTCCGTTTTTACGCTTTTCGCCAGCGAGTCGGCTTGGCTCTGGCCGCCGTTTGGCGCCTATCTTCCTGCCGGCCTTATTTTTTGGCGGCCGGCCTTCTGCAGATTCTTAACTGGTTGCAGGCTTTTTTCATTTATCGTCATCTGACCGGCGAATTTCTGGTCCTGCACTATAACGTCGATTTTGGCGTCGATTTGGTCGGCTCGCCGGCGCAGATTTTTATTTATCCGCTTTTCAGTTTGGGAGTTTTCGTTTTTAATTTAAGCGTCGCCGCCGCTTTCAATCGTCATCGGAATTTCAAGCTCTTCGCCCATCTGCTCCTGTCGACCGCGATTATTTTCGGTTTATTTTTCAGTCTGGCGCTCTTATTTATTTATTTAATTAATTTTAGATAATCCGGTTCTATGACGGAATTTTATATTATCAAGATCTTATTTTTTTCCACCTGCGCTTTTATTTTTGCGACTCTGGTCGCTCCGCTTCTGACCCATTATCTCTATAAATATAAATTAGGCAAAAAAATCCGCAACAACGGGCAAACTCCGGTTTTCAGCGGTCTGCACGCCCATAAGGAAGGCACGCCGACGATGGGCGGAATTTTGATTTGGGGAACGCTTTTGATTTTGATTTTATCTTTTTCTTTTTTAAGCACTCTATTCCCCGGCAGTTTTTTTGAACATCTTAATTTCCTCTCCCGGTCGGAAACTCTTTTACCTTTAGGAGCTTTAGTCATCAGTGCTCTAATCGGTTTGTTTGACGATTGGCTGGATGTGCGCGGCAAGGGCGTCCTGGGCGGCGGGGGTTTAAAATTGCGCCACCGGCTTTTACTTTATTTTTTAATCGCCGCCGCCGGCGCTCTCTGGTTCTACTATAAATTAGACTGGACGGTTTTTCATGTTCCTTTTTTGGGCAATTTTGAAATTGGCGCCTGGTATATCCCGATTTTCATTTTTATCGTCGGTGCGACTTCTTTTTCAGTCAACGAAACCGACGGTTTGGATGGTTTGGCTGGCGGCACGCTCTTGATTGCCTTCGCGGCTTATGGGGTAATCGCCTATTCTCTGGGGCGCTATGATCTCGCGACTTTCTGCGGCGTGATTCTCGGCGGTCTGCTCGCTTTCTTGTGGTTCAATATTCCACCCGCCCGTTTCTATCTGGGCGACACCGGCTCAATGGGGCTGGGAGTGACACTGGGCGTTATCGCTATGCTGACTAACAATTCACTCTTATTGATTTTTATTGGTTTGGTTTTTCTGGTGGAATCGGCTTCGGTGATCATCCAAATATTATCTAAAAAATTGCGCGGTAAAAAAGTTTTTTTATCGGCTCCCATTCACCATCATTTTCAGGCCATCGGCTGGCCGGAAGCGAAAATCGTGATGCGTTTCTGGGTAATCGCCGCCATTGGCACCGCCATCGGTTTAATGATTTTTTTGCTCGATAAGAAATTTTAGCCGGCCGCGACGTATGAACAGATTTTTTAAAAAAATATTTTTTCTGCCCGCCGGCGCGCATCAACCGGACAAAAGCCTGATAACAGCCGTCGGCGTTCTGCTCCTTTTCGGTTTGGTGATGCTCTTTAGCGCCTCTTTGGCCGTTTCTTACTCCAGTTTCGGCAACACTTATCATTATCTTCTTCGTCAGCTTCTGAATCTGGGTTTCGGTCTGGCCGCTTTCTGGCTAGCGGCGCGGATAGACTATCGCGCCTGGAAGAAATTCGCCGGCTTTTTCTTATTTTTTTCCCTCATTCTACTACTCTTAGTATTCATCCCCGGTATCCGCGCCGACTATGGTACCGCCCGCAGTTGGATAAACATCTTCGGCCATTCTTTCCAGCCAGCGGAATTGGTAAAAATATCTTTTTTGATTTATTTGGCGACCTGGTTGGAGGCAAAAAAAGATAAGTTGGGTAGTTTGACCGGCAGTTTCTTGCCGTTTTTGGCGATTTTGGCGGCGATTAGCTTATTAATGATTGCTCAGCCCGATCTGGGCACGTTATTCATTATCGCCTCCACCGCTCTGGTTATTTTTTTTGTGGCCGGCGGAAAAATCATCCATATTTTTCTGACTGTTGTCCTGGCCGGTCTGGCGCTATTCGCGCTGTTGAGTTTTAGTCAGTCGTCTTATCAGCTAGACCGTTTCAAATGTTTAAAGGATCCCAGTTATAGCGCGCAGGATAAATGCTATCAGGTTAATCAATCGCTGATCGCTGTCGGTTCCGGCGGCTGGCTGGGACGCGGCTTGGGCGAGAGCCGGCAGAAATTTATGTATTTGCCTGAGGTTTGGGCCGATTCGATTTTTCCGATTATCGCCGAAGAAACCGGTTTCGTCGTTTGCGCGCTCTTGCTCCTTTTGTATTTATTCGTTTTCTATCGCGGTCTTCTAATCGCTCGCGCCGCGCCGGACATTTACGGCAGTGCGCTGGCGGTCGGAATCGTCGTTTGGCTGGCGATCCAGACTTTTTTGAATATCGGCGGAATGATTAACTTAATTCCCATGACCGGCGTGCCTTTGCCTTTTATTTCCGCCGGCGGTTCGTCGACACTGTCCTCCTTGCTGGCGCTGGGAATCTTAGTTAATATCAGTCGGCAGACAAGAAGTAAATTATGAACGATAATAAAACCAAAAAAATAATGTTTTCCGGCGGCGGCACGGGCGGATCAGTCACGCCGCTTTTAGCCGTGGCTGAAGAATTGCTAAAGGAAGCTTATGAATTGGACGGCGGCGATTTAGAATTGTTGTTTGTCGGAACCAAAACCGGATTGGAAAGAGGAATGGTTGAAACGTTCGCCGCCGCGCCCCTGAGGTATATTCCTCTCAGCGGCGGCAAATGGCGTCGTTATTTTTCCGTCTATAATTTTTGGGATATTTTTAAAATTGGTGTCGCTTTTTTTCAGTCGCTGATTTTATTGACGCGAGAAAAACCGGCGGTGATCATTAGCGCCGGCAGTTTTATCAGCGTGCCTTTAGTCTGGGCGGCGGCGTTAAAGAAAATTCCGATCCTGATTCACCAACAAGACGCGCGTCCGGGGTTGGCCAATAAATTAATGGCGCCGGCGGCCCGCGTGATTACCGTCACGTTTGAAAATTCTTTGGCGGATTACGGAGTTAAAGCGGTCTGGACGGGCAATCCGTCCGGCGATATGGAAAGATATAAAGAGCGGATCGGGGAGACTAAAATCAAATACGGATTGCAGTCTGACCGGCCGCTGGTATTAATCGCCGGCGGTGGCACCGGATCAGCGGCGATTAATAAATTAGTTTCCCAAGCCCGACCGGAGTTGATTGAATTTTGTCAAATTATCCATCTGACCGGAAAAGGGAAGTTGTTCGAACAGAGATTCGGTTCCGCTCAAGCCTCTGACAATCCAGAAATGGTCGGCCGTTATCAAACGCGGGAATTTTTAAATAATGAAGAATTTTTAGCTTTGACGGCCGCCGCCGATTTAGTGGTTTCCCGGTGTGGTTTGGGAACCTTAACCGAACTGTCGGCTTTGGGTAAACCGACGATCCTGATTCCGATGCCCGATTCGCATCAGGAAGATAACGCCGCCATCTTCCGCGCGGCCGAGGCGGCGGTGATTTTGGAACAAAAAGATTTGACGCCGGAAAAATTGACCGACGAAGTAAAACAAATATTAAGCAATTCGGTCTTAAGAGAAAGATTGAAGAAGAATATCGCTAAAGTCATCAAGCGCGGCGCCGCGAAAAATTTGGCCGGTCTCATTTGGGAGATGATAAAATAAAAAAGCCACCGTTTTTTTGGTGGCTAGTTTTTTCCCGCTTTTGTTCTGGTTGCTCGCTTATAAAGTCTTATGATTCCAAATATTTATTTCCCCTTTTAACTTTTCATATTCTTTTTTCGTCGCTCTATTCAGCAACACTATGACCAGGCAAGAGATGGCTATAATAGCCAGCAGGACGAAAAATACCTTTTGTACCGCCGCGTTTCCAAACGCTTCCGGCCACATCGTGATTAGTATAAAGAACAATAAGCTAAGGCAAATAATTACCAAGACTACGAGAATCCACATAATTTTTTCTTTTGTCATGATATTCCGTATTTGAAGTTAAACAATTTTTAAAGTATCATTATATTAAATCATAAATCAGAAAAAATGCCAATAGTCGGCCGAAAAATTCAAAGAATCTATTTGATCGGCGCCAAAGGCGTGGGGATGACCATGTTGGCGCAGTTTTTAGCCGCCAAGGGGAATCTCGTCAGCGGTTCGGATGTTAAGGATACTTTCCTGACCGATAAAGTCTTGCGCGCGTCTAAAATAAGAGTTTTTTCGCCTTTTGCCGCCCGTAATATTCCGGCTGATCTCGACTTAATAATTTATTCCACGGCTTATGACGCGCGGAACAATCCGGAGATGGCTTTTATCGCTTCCCGCCCCGCGCGTTTTAAAAATGTTAGGATATTATCTTATCCCGAAGCGCTGGGAGAAATCTTTAATCAATATTATGGTGTCGCCGTCTGCGGCAGTCATGGCAAAACCACGACTTCGGCCTGGCTCGGCTATGTTTTGTGGCGGGCCGGCCAAAAACCGAATGTCCTGGTCGGTTCAAGCGTGCCGCAATTTAAAGGTAGCGGCCTAAGCGGCGCGTCTCGCTATTTTATCGCCGAGGCGGATGAATATCAGAATAAATTGCAATATTTTAAGCCGCGCGGCGTAGTTTTGAATAATATCGATTATGATCATCCGGATTTTTTCAAAACCGCGGTCGCTTATGCCAAAGTTTTTGCCGAGTTTATTAAAAAAATTCCGGCCGCCGGATTTTTGGTGATCAATGGACGCGACCGTGAGAGTCAAAAGATAAAAAAGGATTGCCGCGGCCGGGTAATAAGTTATGATCTGGTCGACGGCGACCGGATTGGAGTCGGCCGAGTCGATTATTTGGCGACCGATTTACGTCTTAAGAACGGTTGGCAAATTTTTCGCGTTTCCGCCCGTAATCGGACTTCGGCCGGCCGGAAAAATTTAGGTGATTTTAAAATAGCGCTGTGGGGAGAACATAATATCCTGAACGCGCTGGCGGTTATCGCCGCCGCGCGGGAATTGAAAGTGCCGCTGGCGGCTCTTAAGAAACATCTAGCTGGTTTTACGGGGACACAGCGACGGGCGCAAATTCTCGGCCGTTATCATGGCGCTTTGGTCATCGACGATTACGCTCATCATCCTACGGAAATTCAGGCGACTCTGAAAGGTTTGCGCGAACGGTATAAAACTAAAAAAATTATTACGGTTTTTCATCCGCATACTTTTACGCGCACCAAAGTTTTTTTCCGGGATTTTGTCCGGAGTTTCGTTGCTACCGATGAACTGATAATCTTGGATATTTACAGTTCGGCGCGGGAATCAGGCGGCCGGAAGCGCGGCCGGGTTTCCAGTCGAGAACTGGCGCAAGCGATTGTCCGATTCAATCAGGCCGGCAAGGTCCGAACTCTTGGGAGAAAGCAGGTTGTCAGACATATCGCGACCATGACCGCCGCCGCCGCTTACCTCCGGCAGAAATTAAAGCCGGGCAATGTTCTGTTGTTGATGGGTGCCGGCGATGTTTTTCGAATAGGCACTGCTTTACTGAAGAAAAAGGATAAATAATCAAGAGGTTTTATGCCTTCTAAGAAAGCGAAAAATTTTACTTCCTCAAAAATAGTCAAGGAAACTATCTCCTGGAAGCGTTTTTGGGTGGAACTCTGGCGTCTTTTAAAATCTTTTCGTCGTTTAGGAGGACTGATCGCTATAATCACGCTGGTCTCGGCCGGTTTGGATTTATTTAAGCCCTATATTTTAAAATTAGTAGTGGACGGTTTGAGTAATTTCACGGCGGAGACTATTCCCGCTCTGTTGAAACTGATCGTCTTATATTTGGCGACCGACGAAGTCCGTTCTTTCGTCCAATATCTGAACGACCGTCGGATTCTTCGCTTGTTGGTTGACGTAGAATATTTTTTAGGAATGAAAGCTCAGGAAACCCTGGTGTCTTTAAGCCTCGGTTATCATGAGCGGGAAAACACCGGCAGTAAGATAATCAAGATTGAAAAAGGGGTAGATAAAATTTCGGAATTTTTAAATAATATTTTTTGGGAAGTCTTGCCGACCGTTTTCCAATTGATTTTTACGCTCGCCGCTTTATTCTGGGCGGATTGGCGCCTGGGCTTGTCGTTTTTGATTTTCGCGCCGGTTTTCATTACCATCACTTATTTCGCCAACAAGCGAATGTATCCGATCCGGAAGCAGATTTATCGCGATTATGAAACGGCCTCCGGCAAGATGGGACAGACGATACTCAATATCAACGCCGTCCAGTCGTTCGTGCAGGAAAAGCGGGAATTGTCGGAGTTTGATAAGGTAAAAACCAATTTACGGGAAAACGAGGATCGGCAATGGGGCTGGATGATGAAAACCAATTTGGGAAGGAATTTTATCGTGGATGTCGGTCGCGCCGCCGTTTTATTTTTAGGGGTCTATTTGGTTTCCCGGAGTTCAATCACTATTGGTACTCTCATTTTCGCTTTGACCCTGAGCGAAACCGCTTACGGTTCGCTTTATCGTTTGTCGCGTTTTTACGACAAGATGGAAGAGGGACGGGAAGGGGTTAACCGCTTGATAATCTTATTCAATACCGCGCCGGAAATAATCAACAAGCCGGACGGTTTGAAACCGAAGAATATTGAAGGCGAAATCGAGTTCGTTAATGTCGCTTTTTACTACGCGGAAAATAAACGGCCAGCTGTTTCCCGCCTTAATTTTAAAATCGTTTCCGGTTGTGTGACGGCGCTCGTCGGACCATCTGGCGGCGGAAAAACAACGGTCGCGCGCCTGGTTTATCGTCATTATGATCCACAAGTCGGGCAAATATTGTTAGACGGCCATGATTTGCGCGATTATGATTTGCACGGCTTCCGGAAATTTTTCGCTATCGTGCCGCAGGAAGTGGAAATTTTCGATTTGAGCGTGGCGGAGAATATCGCTTATGCCAAACCGAACGCCAGCCGTCGGGAGATTAAAGCGGCGGCGCGCATCGCTAATGCCGAAGAATTTATTGAAAAATTGGAAAATGGTTATCAAACGATGGTCGGCGAACGGGGAATAAAACTTTCCGGCGGCCAGCGCCAACGGATCGGTATCGCCCGGGCGATTTTGGCCAATCCGCGGGTTTTGATTTTCGACGAAGCCACTTCTAATTTAGACAGCCAGAGTGAAAAATTGATTCAGGACGCGATGGGAAAAATCAGCAAGGATCGGACCATAATCATTATCGCCCATCGCCTGAGTACGATTAAGCGGGCGGATAAAATCATCGTCTTGAAAAACGGCCGGGTAGCGGAAGCAGGCAATCACCTGGCATTAGCGCAAACGACTGGCGGCTTGTATGCCGAGCTGTTGAAATTACAAAAAATGGGAGAAGTGGATTAAATAGATTAAAAGGACTTTTTTTACTATAATTAAAACATGCTGACAATCGAGAAAAACAAGGATTTAACCCCTTATACGACCCTGAAAATCGGCGCTCCGGCCGAGTTTTTTGCCGTGGTTCGGAACCGAGCCGAGCTGAAAGAAGCCATCGCCTGGGCGAAAGCGAAGCACCAGCCGATCTGGGTCCTGGGCGGCGGGTCTAATATCCTTATCTCCCGGAAGATAAAAGGCCTGGTAATAAAAAACGAAATCCGCGGGATGAGCGTAATTAAGAGAACGAAAACTTCGGCTTTGGTCGAAGCCTTATCCGGCGAATCCTGGACGCGCTTCGTGAATTTTACTTTGGATAATAAATTGTATGGTCTGGAAAATCTGTTTTTAATTTATGGTACGGTCGGCGGCGCGCCAATCCAGAATATCGGCGCCTACGGCGTGGAGTTGAAAGATGTGTTTTATAATTTGCTAGCCATCGACCTGAAAACCGGCCGGGAGAAAATTTTTTCCGCGGTCGATTGCCAATTCGGTTATCGTGACAGCATCTTTAAGAACAGGCTGAAAGGAAAATATTTTATTTATTCTATAACCGTGAAATTGAGGCGCCAGCCGAAATTATGCTTGGAATACGGCGCCTTGCGCGAAGAATTGGCTAAGCGGCAGATTATTAAGCCAACCGTGCGCGATCTTATTGCCGCTATCCAGACGCTCCGCAATAGCAAATTACCGAGCCCGGCTAACCTGCCGAACGCCGGTTCATTCTTTAAGAATGTAGAAATTAGTCAGGCGCGCTTCGAGCGCTTAACGGCCGAATATCCTCAAGCCCCGTCTTTTCCGTCGGCGCACGCCGGCTATATCAAGATTCCGGCTGGCTGGCTGATTGAACAAGTCGGTTTTAAAGGCAAAAAAATCGGGCCGGTCGGCATGTATGAGAAACAGGCGCTCGTGCTCGCTAATCACGGCGGCGCGACGGCGAAACAGGCTTTAGTCTTGGTTAAGAAAGTGAAGAGCGCTGTCCGTTCTCGTTTCGGTCTTGATTTAGAAGAGGAAGTTAATATAATATAGAAACTGTTAAATAAATTTTTATGACCTCATCTGCCCTGCGTCAAAAATATCTTGATTTTTTTAAAGCAAAAAATCACGCCGTGATTTCGAGCGCCTCTTTAATTCCGGAAAACGATCCGACGGTTCTGTTTACGACCGCGGGCATGCATCCGCTCGTTCCTTTTCTGCTCGGGGAAAAGCATCCGGCTGGCACGCGCCTGACCGACGCGCAGAAATGTATCCGCACCGGCGATATCGACGAAGTCGGCGATACGACGCACCACACCTTTTTCGAAATGATGGGGAACTGGTCTCTGGGAGATTATTTTAAGAAAGAAGCTATCGCTTACAGCTGGGAGTTTTTAACTTCGCCGACTTGGCTCGGACTTGATAAGAACCGTCTCGCGGTTTCTGTCTTCCAGGGCGATAGTGACGCGCCTTTCGACGAAGAAGCTTATGGTCTCTGGGCGGAGATATTCAAAGCCAACGGCCTGCCGCCGGAGCGCATTGCGAAACTGCCAAAAAAGAATAATTGGTGGGGGCCGGCGGGAACAACCGGTCCTTGCGGACCGGACACGGAAATTTTCTATTGGGTCAGCGCTGATAAAGTTCCGGGCGGCTTCAATGATGATAACGATTCTTGGGTGGAGATTTGGAATAATGTCTTCATGCAATATAACAAGAACGCGGCCGGAGAATTCGAACCGCTTAAGCAGAAGAATGTCGACACCGGACTCGGCTTAGAACGTGTCTTAGCGGTCATAAACGGCCTGGATGATAATTATCGAACGGATTTGTTTATCAATATCATAAATAAACTGGAAGCGTTAAGCGGCCGGAAATATGGCGAGAATCCGACGACTACCCGCCTGATGCGAATAATCGCCGACCATCTCAAAGCCGCGATTTTTATCATCGGCGATAATCGGGGCGTAACGCCGTCTAATAACGATCAAGGCTATATAGTAAGGCGTTTAATCAGAAGGGCGATCCGTTATGGCCGACAATTGGAAATCAAACAAGATTTATGGTTAAAAGAAATCGCCGCGATTGTCGTGGCTGATTATCGGGAGTTTTACGGCGAGTTAGAAAAAAACCGTCAATTTATCATAGAAAATTTGAACCGGGAAGAGGAGAAATTCAATCGTACCTTGGCGAACGGCCTGAACGAATTTGATAAGATTGTAAATAATAAACAAAAGATTAGCGGCCAAGATTTGTTTACTCTTTATCAGAGTTTCGGGTTTCCTTTGGAGTTGTCGCTGGAAGAATTGGCAGGAAGGAATTTGTCTTTGAGCGGCACCGAAAAAGAAAAATTAACGGCGGAATTCGCCGCGGAATTAGAAAAACATCAAATGCTCTCCCGAACCGCTTCCGCCGGAAAATTTAAAGGTGGCCTGGCCGACGCCGGCGAAGAAACAACCAAGCTCCATACCGCGGCGCATCTTCTTCTGGCCGCCCTCCGCAAAGTACTGGGCGATCATGTCCTTCAGAAAGGGAGTAATATCACTCCGGAAAGATTGCGCCTGGATTTTTCTCATCCCGCCAAACTGACGCCGGAACAAATCAAGGAAGTTGAAGATTTGGTTAACGGCGCCATTACCAATGATTTTAAAGTCATTTGTGAAGAACTATCGCTGGAAGAAGCGAAGAAGCGGGGCGCGATGGGCGTTTTTGATTCTAAATACGGGGAAAAAGTGAAAGTTTACACGGTCTGTCATCTGGGCGAATCTTCTCGGATAAGCCCGGAGAATTTACGAGAGGCTTTTTCTCAGGAAATTTGCGGCGGACCGCATATGGATAATACCGGAGTTTTAGGACATTTTAAAATACAAAAAGAAGAAGCATCCAGCGCCGGCGTGCGGCGGATAAAAGCGATTCTGGAAAAACAAGAATAACCGTTATAACCTGGCATTAAATCCCGGCGCTATTGACAATTTTTAATCTCCTCTCTATAATAATTCTATTAAGATTATTATAAAAAATAACTTAAATAATTTTTAAAGAATTTTGATAAGGCGATAGTAGTCTTTATCAAATTTTTTTGTGTTAATGTCAAACGAAAAAGAAAATAACAGCGACGGTTCGAGCACTCTTAACGCCAAAGATTTTATTGAAATGCAGGGAGAAGTGCTGGAACTTATGCCCGCGGCGAGCTTTAAAGTCGCGTTGGAAAACGGGCATGAAATTTTGGCGCATCTATCAGGAAAAATGCGGATGAATAGAATCCGCTTGCTTCCCGGCGATAAAGTCAAACTGCAAATCAGTCCCTATGATCTGGCCAAGGGTCGGATTATCTATCGTATGTAAACCTGTTCCGGATAGTCGTCGAATCAATAAGCAAACTTTAAAGATGGATTATTTTAAGATTTTTTAATATGAAAGTACGAGCCAGCGCCAAGAAAATTTGTAAAGATTGCAAAGTGGTGCGCCGCCAGGGTCGCGTCCACGTTATTTGCAAGAACCCTAAACATAAACAAAGACAGGGGTAATTTTTATATCCGTATCACATAAATATTTATGGCATTAAGAATCGCGGGAGTTAACATCCCCAATGAAAAAAGAATCGAAATCGCTCTGACCTATATCCACGGCATTGGTCGCACTCGATCCAATAAGATTTTAGCCGAAGCTAAAGTCGATAAAAATACGCGCGTCAAGGATTTGAAAGAAACCGAGGCGAATATTTTGCGGGAAATCGTGGAGAAAAAATATACGGTGGAAGGCGACTTGCGCCGAGAAGTGCAAAGCAATGTTAAGCGCTTGCGAGAAATCAGCTGTTATCGCGGCCTGCGCCACAGCAAGCATTTGCCGGTCCGGGGTCAGCGCACCAAAACCAACAGCCGCACGGTTCGAGGCAACAAACGCGTTACTATGGGTAGCGGCAAGAGTAAGGCCGGCCTGCAGAAGACCTAATCTCCGTTTTGCCTTTTATAATTTGATAACTTTCAACAAAATCGCATATGTCTGAAGAAGTAAAGTCCGCCTTAGGCGGAGAAGAAACGAATAAGGAAGAAATAAAAGAATCTAAGGCCGAAGAAGGCGCGGATTTTTCTTTTGATTCCAGCGTTGAGGAACTGCCGGAAGAAATCAAGCAGAAACTGGAAAAGAATAAAGCGGCGCGCGCGAAAAAGAAACTGATTAAGAAAAAGAAAAAGAAAACCGCCAAGATCGTGAAAGTCGGCCGGGCTTATATTCAGGCTACCTATAATAATACGATGATTACCTTAACGGATCAAAACGGCGATGTCATCTCCTGGGCGAGCGCCGGTTTAGCCGGTTTTAAGGGCGCGAAAAAAGCGACCCCTTACGCCGCGCAGATTATCACCAAAATTGCGACCCAAAAAGCGCGCGAGGAATACGGCCTGGAAGAAGTGAGCGTTTTTGTTTCCGGCGTCGGTACCGGTCGGGAAGCGGCTATCCGCGCTTTGAACGCCAACGGTTTGAACGTGACGGCCATTAAAGATACCACTCCGGTGCCGCATAACGGTTGTCGGCCAAAAAAACCGAGACGCGTCTAAAAATAAATCCTGAAATCAATTTGATAATTTTAACTAACCACATATGGGAAGAAATATCGATAATAAATGCAAACAATGCCGCCGTTCCGGGGAAAAGCTTTTTTTGAAGGGCGATCGCTGTTCCACTCCGAAATGCGCCATGATCAAGCGTAATTACGCTCCCGGTTTTCACGGTCCGAAAGGCCATAAACGCTTAAGCGACTATGGTTCGCAGTTGGCGGAAAAACAGAAAGCCAAGAAGTTCTATGGGTTGATGGAAAAACAGTTTCGCCTTATTTTCGAAAAAGCCTCGAAAAAGACCGGCGATGCCGGCAAGAATTTTTTGCGCGCTTTGGAAATGCGTTTGGATAACGTGGTATATCGTTTGGGCTGGGCTTCTTCCCGTGCCGCCGCCCGTCAATTAGTCAACCACGGTCATTTTACGGTTAACGGCGTAAAAACCGATATCCCATCTTTTAACGTTAAAGTTGGTCAGGTGATTAAGATTAAAAAGGCTAGCCAAGCTAATCGCTATTTTAAAAATGCGGTTGAGCGGATGAAAAAAGTGGATCGGCCGAGCTGGCTTAATTTTGATGTCTCCGATTTAAGCGCTAAAGTTTTACATGAACCGAAAGAAGCGGACTTGCCGCAGAACCTGAATGTCCAGGTTATTATTGAGTACTACTCAAAATAAGGTAAATCTATAAAAAAACATATGCAAAACATCGCATTGCCCAAAAAAATTGAGTTTAAGGCCGGCGCTGATCTCCATACGGGGATTATTACGGTCGAACCTTTATTTCCGGGCTACGGTATGACTCTCGGCAATTCTTTACGCCGGGTTCTGCTTTCTTCTTTGCCGGGCGCGGCCGTTATCGGCGTGAAAATCAAAGGCGCCAGCCATGAATTTATGGCTTTGCCGCATGTCAAAGAAGATGTTTTGGAAATGATTTTAGTTTTAAAACAATTACGTCTTAAGGTTTTTACGGACGAAGAAGTGCGCCTGGAGCTTAAAGTGAAGGGCAAAAAAGTTGTTACCGCCGGCGATATCAGCAAGAATTCTCAGGCGGAAATCAAGAACCCGAATTTGGTCTTAGCGCATATTACCGACGAAGCCGGCATCTTGGAAATGGAAATCGTCGTTAAGGAAGGCCGCGGTTACCGGATGGCCGACGGCGCTAAAAAAGAAAATCGGGAAATCGGTTATATTGAAATCGACTCCATTTTTTCCCCGGTGACGACGGTCAGTATCGACGTAGAAAATACGCGCGTCGGAAAAATGACCAATTGGGACAAATTAATTTTAAACGTCAAGACCGACGGCACGATTACCGCCGAAAGCGCTTTTAAAGAAGCGGTAAAGATTTTAGTCGACCAGTATAGCTCCTTCTTGACCATCGGCGAGTCGGCCGAAGCGAAGAGCGAAGAAACGATTATCGAAAGCGCGGACGAACCAGTCGAAGAAGCGGAAGAGAAAAAAGAAAAAGTCGTTAAGGAAAAGAAAGAAAATAAAAAGAAAACGAAAAAATAATAATTGAACCGCTATGCGCCACAGAAACAAAAACAAAATTTTAGACCGAAAAAAGGGACCGCGCGAACTGATGTTGCGCAATTTGGCTTCCAGTATTTTGTTATACGAGAAAGTTAAAACGACCAAAGCGAAAGCGGCGGCGGTTCGTCCTTTAGTGGAGAAAATGATTACCGCTTCCAAAGCCGGCGATTTAAGCGCTCGGCGCGGTTTAATCAAGGTTTTATTACAGAAGAACGCCGTTAAGAAAGCAATCGAAGTTTTGGGCGTCCGCTATAAATCCCGTCCGGGAGGCTATACCCGCACAACTAAATTGGGCGTTCGGAATGGCGACGGCGCGGAAATGGTTCAGATTGAATTAGTATAATCATATGAAAAATATCGAAAGAAAATTACATAAAATCGACGCGACCGGACAATCTCTCGGCCGACTGGCGACCAGAGTCGCCAATTTATTGCGGGGCAAGAATAAACCGGAATTCGAAGCATATTTGGATTTGGGTGATATTGTCGAGATTTCCAATATTTCTAAATTAAAATTCACCGGCAAAAAACTCGGCCAGAAACAGTACCATCATTATTCCGGCTATCTCGGCGGTTTAAAGAGCAAGAAAATGTCCGAGGTTTACGCTAAGGATCCGGGTGAAGTCCTGGTTCGCGCTGTCAGAGAGATGTTGCCGCCGACTAAATTACGGGTGGGCATGCTCAAAAGATTAATCATTAAATAATATGGAAGCTAAAAAAGCGAAAGCCGTTAAAACTAAAAATCAGGAAGTAAAAGAAATTTTGACCGTCGAGGCGGCGCCGGAAGAAGAAAATCAGGCGAACACGCCGGCGGGCGGAGAAACCGCGGAATTTTCCGGTAAATATATTAAGGCCGTCGGTCGCCGCAAGCGCTCGATTGCCAAAGTGCGCTTATATGAAAGCGGTAGCGGTATTATAATGGTTAACGATTTGCGCGGGAGCGAATATTTTCCGGGTGAAGGTTTGAATCTGATTTCTCAGCCGTTGAAAGTCACCGGTCACAGCCATGATTTTAATATTTCCGTTCTCGCAGTCGGCGGCGGCAAACAGGGGCAGATTGGCGCTGTTCGTTTGGGCATCAGCCGCGCCTTATTGGCTTATGATCCGGCGACGAAAGAAGCCCTGAAAGTCAACGGTTTTCTGACCCGCGATCCGCGTCAGGTAGAAAGAAAGAAACCGGGTTTGAAGAAAGCGCGCAAAGCGCCGCAATGGGCCAAACGGTAATCCTTTTCCTATATTTTACAAAAATAAAAAACACCTTCCATCGCAAGGTGTTTTTTTGTCGATATTTTGCTATAATTTTTATATGGAAAATCTTTTGCAAAAGCTGGAAAGTCTGCGGGAACGCTTTTTGAAAATGAAGGCGCTTTTGGATATCGACCGGAAGGTCGTCCAAGAGAGGGAATTGCGTTTGACGATGGCAGAACCAGATTTCTGGAATGATCGGGAGACGGCGGTGAAAGTCGGCCGGGAAGTCGAGAGTTTGGCGGACGAGACGGCGGAGTGGCTGGCCATGGAAAAAGAAATCAGGGAAGCGGAAGAGATAATCGCGCTGGCGAACCAGGAACAGACTTTGGCCGGAAATGCCGCGGCTAGCGACGGCCGCTTAGCAGAGGAAATAGCGGTTAAATATGAGGAATTGGAAAAAAAGTTCGCCCAATTAGAATTCCTATCCTTATTTTCCGAGAAATACGACCACGATAACGCTCTTTTATCAATCCATGCCGGCACGGGCGGCGTAGACGCTCAGGACTGGGCTCAGATGCTCGAACGGATGTATTTGCGCTTTAGCGAACGACAAGGCTGGAAGACGGAGATTTATGATAAAAGCTACGGCAATGAAGCCGGAATCAAGAGCGTGGTTCTGCGCGTTTCTGGCCCCTGGGCTTATGGCTATTTAAAGAGCGAGAACGGTGTCCACCGTCTTTTGCGCAATTCGCCGTTCAATGCCGATGGCTTGCGTCAGACTTCTTTCGCCCTCGTGGAAGTGATTCCGGAATTAAAAGATGATAACGCCATCGTCCTGCGCGATGAAGATTTGCGCATTGACGTTTTTCGTTCCAGCGGCCCGGGCGGGCAGAGCGTCAACACGACCGATTCGGCCGTCCGGATAGTCCATCTGCCGACCGGCCTGACCGTTTCCTGCCAGACTGAACGTTCCCAGCACCAGAATAAAGAAAACGCTTTCAAGATTTTAAAAACCAAATTATATCAGCTGGCCTTGAAAGAAAAAGAAACCGAAGAGCGGAAACTGAAAGGCGAAGTACAGAAAGCCGAATGGGGTAAACAAATCCGATCGTATTTTATGTACGGCAACCGTTTAGTCAAAGATCATCGCACTAATTATGAAACCGCGAATGTCGACGCGGTGCTGGACGGCGCTTTGGAACCGTTTATGGAAGCCTATTTAAGATGGTTAAAAAGGTAAGTTGTTTTGAGTTGGATTTTATTTTGATTTGATTTGGCAATATTTACTTTCTAACTAATAAATGGCAGAATAATAACAAAGTAGTGTATTATGAAAAAAGAAATTAGGGTATGCATTGTTGGTGTGGGAAATTGTTCTTCATCACTACATCAAGGCATTGGTTATTA
This sequence comes from Patescibacteria group bacterium, assembly GCA_041650775.1. GTDB lineage: Bacteria > Patescibacteriota > Patescibacteriia > Patescibacteriales > UBA12465 > UBA12465. The sequence continues at coordinate 9,850 of JBAZKO010000011.1, read as the reverse complement.
TAAAAATAAAAAAAATAAATCCGGGCTTATTTTTAATAAAATAGGTAGTTATTCGGTTTCCGATATAAATATTGTAAGTGCTTTTGATATCAATCAGAATAAAATCGGTAAGAAATTTTCAAATGCCATTTTTGAGAAACCAAATAATGCTAAAAAATTTTTTACAAAGCATAAAAATAATACCATTGTTAAGCCCGGGCCTATATTAGATGGGCTAACTGGAAGGACTAGAAAAATTATAAATGAGCATGGAATAAAAAAGACTTACGCGGAATGGATGAATTTTGTGGTTTCGGAATTAAAATTACAAAGAGTGGATGTGCTTGTATCTTATTTACCTGTTGGATCAAAAAAAGCTAGCATTTTTTATGCTAGATGTGCATTAAAAGCAAAAGTTGCTTACGCAAATGCAATCCCTGAATTTATCTGTTCCTCGAAACTATTCTCAAATTTATTTTTAAAAGCAGGTGTTCCTTGTGCTGGAGATGATGTAAAATCTCAGATTGGAGCAACTATCATCCATAGAGTATTAGTTGATATAATAAATAAAAGAGGATTCACGATTGATAATACTTTTCAATTAAATATTGGCGGAAATCTAGATTTTTTAAATATGTTAGATGAGTCGAGGCTTATTTCTAAAAGAATTAGTAAAACAGAGGCGGTTACTAAAAATGCGAGCAATCAATCGTTTGATACAAAAATAGGGCCAAGTGATTACGTGAGCTTTTTAAATGATAATAAGATTTGTTTCATAGAGATAAACGGTAAGCAGTTTGGAGGAGTTCCATTTAAGTTAGAATTAAAATTATCGGTGGAAGATAGTCCAAATAGTGCCGGTGTTATGGTGGATGTTATAAGATTGCTAAAAATTTGTTTAGATAAAAATTTAAAAGGTTATCAAGATTTTAGTAGTTTTTATTTTAAACATCCGCAAAAAAATATGAATGATAATGAAGCCTATCGTAAAGTAAGCCAGATAGCTTCTAGTAATTAATTATTCTATGAAGAAAAATATAATTTTAATTGAGAAAGATTTTTCTGAATTGCCGTATGAATTTATTGAAAGAAAAGGAGCTGGCCATCCAGACACGCTAGCGGATGCCTTGGCGGAAACTTTATCTGTGGAATACTCAAAATATACATTGAAAAAGTTTGGTGCAATTTTACACCATAATTTTGATAAAGTCGGGTTATTAGGAGGGTCTTCCTCTGTTTCGTTTGGAGAGGGATACATGGTAGATCCTATTCGAGTATTAATAAACGGAAGAGTGTCTACAAGATTTGGCGATACTGTTATACCTTTTAAAGACCTAATAAAAAAATGGACTAAAGATTTTTTTACCCAAAAATTACCGTTGATTAACCCAGAGAAGGATTTATTTTTTCATTTTAATATAAGTAACCAGAGTAGTCCGGGTAAAACTGAAGAAGATAAGGTTGATGAAGCTTCTAGAAAATACTGGTTTGAGCCAAGGGGATTGTTTGATCTTCAAGAGTTATCACGATTATTTTCAAACGATACCTCCTTGGGGGTTGGGTATAGCCCCTGTTCTAGCTTGGAGAATTTGATTTTGACTATAGAGCGTGCTTTAAATTCTAAAGAATACCATGATAAGAATAGATGGGTTGGTTTTGATATAAAAATAATGGGGCTAAGGATAAACAGAGAAGTGTCAATTACAATGTGTATACCACAAATTTCCAGATATGTTTTTAATATTCAGGAGTATGAAGAAAATTTAAAAAAAGCGAGAAAAGATGTAATAAAAATAGCAGCCAATTTGGGTTTCGATAACATTAATTTGAGTATAAATACGAGGGATAACTACAAGAGATGTGAACTTTATCTTACGGCCATCGGCTCTTCTATCGAAAGCGGAGATGAGGGATTGGTCGGTCGAGGTAATAGACTCGGAGGCGTAATAGCTTCTCAGAAACCATATAGCATGGAAGGTATTTGTGGAAAGAATCCAGTTTATCATATTGGTAAAATATATTCTCTTGCCGCAAGCGAAATATCTAAAAAAATATACGAAAATTATAATATTAGTAATGAAGTTTATTTAGTAAGCCAGAGCGGCAGAGATTTGGTTGATCCTTGGTATACCCTAGTAATTCTTCCTAAAAATTGTCAAAGAAATAATGAGATAAATTCTTTGGTGGCAAAGGAGTTGTTGCGGATACCAAAATTAACTCCCGGCATATTGAATAAAGAGTTTAATCTTTATTAGCACCTCTATGAAATTTGAGTGGGAGCCTTTTATAGAAAAAAATGAAAAGTTATTTGATTATAACAATAGCTTGTTAAATTTTTGTAAAGAAAAAGGATTAGAAGTATCTAGTTATGATGATAACACGGAAAAACAAATGGCGAATAAATTTAATGTAGAGTTTTTATCAGATAGAATAAAAAATGGAGATAATAACAAAATCCTGGATAAGCCAAAAATTTTAGAAAATTTTTTTAAGAATAAAGGCTATAAAATAATTGAGCCGAGTTCAATTATAAAAAGAGATGGCTCGACCTTGTTTACCTCTGCTGGCGTCCAAATACTCGATGAGATTATTTTTAAGGAGGAAGACATCTTAAATGAAAAAATGTACGTTTCTCAACCAGTCCTCAGAACGCAATTTATTGATAATGTGAAAGAAGGGACGTCCACCTCTTTTATTAACATGTCATCGGAAAAAATTAATGCCACGTTAAGCGAGCATTTCTCCTCTGTGGGTGATTGGCTGTCTTTATTGGAGGATTTAGGAATAAATAAAAGAGACTTAAATATTTATGATAGAAAAGGTGAGCCCAACTGGGGCGGAAAAGCTTTTAAAAATCATATACTTACTTTCTTTTTTAAAGGTCTGGAAATAGGGGATGCAATTTATGCCTACGATGTTCCTCAGGATAGTAGGGAAAATTTAAATTTTAGCGATATTGGTTTCGGCTTAGAACGGCTTAGGTGGTCGCTGGGAGATAATAATTATTTTGGTTGGAACAGTGAAGACAATATTAGACCAAAAATACTTGATTATTGTAAGACTTTAACCATTTTGTCTGGATCAGGGCTTATCCCTTCTAATAATAATCATGGTTATCGGTTTAGGCAATTTTCTAAGAAGTTACAATCTGAATATCCGGGTCAGAAAAATAAAATAAAAGAGATATTAGTTTATTATTATGATTTTTGGAGAGAGTGGACTAAGTTTGAAAAAGATAAGTCGGACTGTATTAGCACAATTGAGAAAGAAAATGAACGAAATTTTAACAGGATTTTACTTGATAGACTCTCAGAAAAACACTCAGATGTTGGAATTGATATTAATATGCCAACAGAAGAATTGTTAAAAAGATTAAAAGGGACAAGTGTCGGAAAAACTTATCTGGAGAATATTTTAAAAGAATTATATGAGCGATATTAATATATATTTATCTGGTGGCGGAGGTGCGGAAGATAGTTTTTTGTTGGATGAAAAATTCATGAATGGAGTTAATGAAAATAAAAAAATATTATACATTCCATTAGCGATGGAAACCGATGCTCTTGGATTTGAAGCTTGTTACGATTGGATTATAAACACTCTCTCAAAATTTTCCAAAGAATTTGTAGATATAGTAATGTGGACAAATTTGGATGGAAAATCGTGGGATGATATAAAAGATTTCGGAGCTATCTATATAGGAGGAGGCAATACTTTTAAATTATTAAACAATATTTATGACTCCGGGTTCATAAATTTGCTGAGAGCATTTATAGATGCGGAAAAAATAGTTTATGGAGGTAGTGCTGGCGCAATTATTATGGGTAAATCAATAAACACTGTAGATGAAGAAAATGATAAGAAATATAGGCATCATGAAGGATTGGATATAATTTCCGGGATGTCTATTATTTGCCATTATACAGAGCAGTTAGATTGTAAAATATTGAATTATATTTCAAAAATTAAAACGGGGGTTATTGCTTTACCAGAAAAAACTGGTTTATTTATTTCCAATTCAAATGCGCAGGTAGTAGGATATGAGCCTGCGTATCTCTTTGACTTAAATGGTGGCAGAAATATAGTAAAAATTGGGAGGAATATACCTCTATGAAAACAAAGAAAAGATTAGTGGTCTGTGATTACCCTAATCCCCAAGAATATACTTTTCCGAATTTTAGTTTAGGAAGCACTGAGAAAAGATTTTGGGAAATAGCTAAAACTGTTTCTGAATTTGACGACTTTGAAGTTATAATAACCGGTCCTCTATGGTTACCGGAATATTTGCCCAAGGCAAAATATTTTGATAAACGACTTGATGAGAAAACGGTAGATAATTTTTTGAAGAAGTTTGGAAGAGTAGATTATCTTTTTGCTGGCAGTGAGTATTTCGATAAAGATAATTATAGAGAGGCATTTTTTAGAGTATCAAACAAATTAATTTCCTATGTTACGCATATATACGATTTTAATAAAGTAAGTTTTGATAATAAAAAAAGTTTTTTATTTTGTTATTCAGATGAAATGTATATAAGATATCTGAAACAAAACCCTAATAAGTTATTATTATTTCATACGGGGGTTGACGAAATACCATTATTTGAACCTCATCCTCAAAGATATCTCATTTGGCTTGGAAGAATAGATTTTGATAAATCACCTCACTACGCAATATTAGCCGCTGAAAAATTAAAAATCCCAATATATATATTAGGGAAAACCGTACTACAACCAGAATATGAAAAAAAATATGGACATTTATTTGAATCTAGACTAGTAAAAAAGATGGGGGTAGTTTCAGGTCATAAAAAAATGGAGCTGATATCAAATGCTTTATGCGGAATTTATACTTGCGGTCCAGATTTTTTAGAAGCAGGGGCGGCTACTTTAGGTGAAATGATGTGTTCCGGGATACCAATAGCAGGTATTTCTTGGAGGGGGAATGATGCTGTGTGTGAGGCTATAAACAATAGTAATCTTGGCAGGGTCTTTGTTATCAACAAAAAGGTGAAAGAAGATCGTATAGTAAAGGGATTAGCGAAATGTATAACAGATTGCGAATTTTTAGATAGAAAAACTATTTATGATATCGGGAATTATCGATATGACATGAAAAGATTGATGAGAGAGATGTTCAATATTGTTGATTATCATTAATATTAAACTATGGAAGAAGAGAAACATTTGGGCGGATATGTCCCAGGGGGAGATGTTTGGACTTGGTTTCCCAATCTTTGGACTTGGTTTGTAAAAAAATTTAAGATAAGATCAGTATTAGATTTGGGATGTGGAGAGGGGCATTCGACTAAATTTTTTTATGGCCTAGGTTGTGACGTTTTAGGAATAGAGGGGAGCCGTCAGGCAATAATAAACAGTGCGATACCGGACAAAATTATAAGGCATGATTTTTGTAATGGGCCGTATATACCAGAGAAAATTTATGATTTAATCTGGTGCTGTGAATTTGTTGAGCATGTAGAAGAGAAATATCTATTTAATTTTTTGAAGACATTTGAGAGTTGTAAATATCTAATGATTACTCATGCGACGCTCGGACAAGGAGGATATCATCATGTAAATGAGCAATCTGTTGTATATTGGTTAAAATATATAGAAGACGCTGGGTTTGAGTTATTACCGAAAATAACCTTATTAGCTAGAGAAAAGGCCGCTAATTACTTTTTTTTGAGATCTGGATTGGTTTTTATAAATAAAAAAAGATTCCCTGACTATACCGGGAGCTAATTTAGTTTTATCGTTGTGTTTTTTAGACTTTATCTTTTCTTAATCCGGGATATTGTAAAATATCGCTGTTAATCATCGCGGTATTTTTTATATGTCCGAATTAGCAAAAGACCCGACCGGTTGCTCCCGAAGGCCGTTTAAGCCACGGCGCCGACTCACTCCGGCCAAGATATTTTTTATCATCAACCTCTTATTTATCGCGGTGATTTTTGTAATCGGTTTCCGCCCCGGCGCCTTTCTCGATTCGCCAACCGCCGGGGATCTGGCTTATTATAATGGCCATCGTCTGACCTTTATCGCCCGCGTCTGCGAAGAAGCGGATTTAGATTATAAAAGCCGCCGCCTGACGGTTTGCGCGGATGGTCAGGCCACCGGTCAGGCGCTTATTACGACTAATCTGTATCCTGTCTACGACTACGGTGATTGGCTAAAAATCAGCGGGGAATTGCAGACGCCGCCTTTAATAGAAGATTTCGACTATGGAAGCTATCTGGCGCGTTACGACATTTATTCCGTGATGTATTATCCGAAAATTGAAAAGGTTGCGAGAGAACTGACTTTTCCGCAAAGCGTCTATCGGGGGTTGATAAAATTCAAGCAGAGTCTGAAGGCAATTATCGATTCTAATTTGCCTGAACCCGAGGCGGGGTTGGCCGACGCGCTTCTGTTGGGTTATCGCCGCACGGTGGAAAGAACCGACCTGGATATTTTCGCGCGCGTCGGTTTGAGCCATATGATCGCCATCTCCGGTTCGCACATTACAATCCTAAGCGCGATGATCATTAATTTTCTTTTGACGGTCAGGTTTTCGCGCCGCTACGCCTTACGTCTGGTTTTTCTATTTTTAATCATTTATCCGCTCGTAACCGGATTGTCCGCTTCGGCGGTTCGCTCCGCGATTATGGGCAGCTTGGCCTTCCTGGCGGTTTATTACGGGCGAACCAACTCCCTTATCAAAGCGCTGGCTTTTTCCGCGGCCGTGATGCTGGCTTTTAATCCCCAACTTCTGCGGAGCGATATCGGTTTTCAACTATCGTTCCTGGCTCTTTTGGGCATTATCTATATCTATCCTTGGGGCGAAAAACTGACGCGGCGGGTTCTGGACAGGATGAAATTAAAACCGCGGCTTAAAGACATTTTAAAAACCATTTTCGATACCGTCAATCTGACTTTAGTTTCGCAAATTGTCATTCTGCCTATCGCCCTTATTAATTTCCAGCAACTATCTTTGATTGCGCCGCTGGCTAATATTTTGGTCCTTTGGACTTTTCCGCCCCTTTTGGCGGCGCTGATTATCGGTTTGGCCGCTTCCGCGCTGGTTCCGTTCCTGGGAGCCCTGTGGTTTCTGCCATCTTATCTACTGCTTAAATTTATTTTCATTGTTTCCAGTCTGCTAGCCGAACCGGGCTGGGCGGCCGTTACCGTAAATAATTTCCACTGGGGCTGGGGAGGAATATATTATTTAGGGTTAGCTCTTTTAACAATGATTCTAAATTTTAAGTTTAAAAAATTTGACAAATAATAAAAACATCGTATAATTAAATTATGAATAATTTTATCAATAAAAACCTGTCGATTATGTCCTTGTCCGTCTTGTTACGCCACGAGCGGGTTTTTATTGGTTATTAATCACCTTTACCGGAAAAAATAGAAAAATAACATATCAATAAAAACCGCTCCTAAAAAATGAGCGGTTTTTGTTCTTTTAAAAGTCAATTAATTAAATACCGATAGAAATGGAAAAGAAAATTGATTGGATTGGCGTTAACGAAACGTTAAACGTTGTCATTGAAGCCAGCCGGGTCGGCGATGAATTCATCCTGGAAAATCAAAGAACCTGGAAAGTTGAGAAGAAAGATTTAGTCTCCTTGGCTCTCGTTAATAAGGAAGCGAGCCAGCCGGTTTGTAAAAATTGCGGTAATGATCGGAATGATAAATTCAAGCCCTATCCTTATTTGGGAGAACATACTTATCAGTGTGCCGTCTGTAGCGAGATGACGACCGTCAAGGAAGTCGTTTCCCGGAGAGTGATAACCGTCCTGATTAATAATTCATTAAGGAAAAGGCAGGAGATAGCCGGACGGATGGAAAGAACCTTGAATGATTATTAAAAATGTTTAAAAAACCGCCCCTTTATCGGAGCGGTTCTTTATTTATCGGGAATGGTTTTTTATTTTTTGGCCGGTTTCGCCGGTTTTCTCTTAGCCTTAACGCGTTTCGGTTTAGCCATAGTCCGGAGACAAGCGGCGCAGATTTTAATTTTGACGCCATCGATAGTCTTGTTTTGCAGGTTGATATTCTGTCTCTTAAGAGTTTTAATCTTGGAGTGAGAACGGCTGGCGCCCTTAGTCGCGCCGCGTCCGCACATGTCGCATTTTTTGGCCATATTATTTTGGTTATTAAGCCTAGTTAGGAATTTAATAACCTTATACTAGCAACATTTCAAAAAATAATCAAGTTATGTTAGAATAAAAGTATAAACAGGCTCCGCCGGCCAGAGAGGCGATGATTATGATCCAATTATTCGAAATTATTATTTTAGTCTTTTCCGCCATCGCGCACGAGTATATGCATGGCTGGATGGCTTGGCGTCTCGGCGACAATACGGCTAAAGATGCCGGCCGCCTGACTTTTAATCCGCTGGCGCACCTGGAATGGTTCGGATCATTTTTTTTGCCGCTGATTATGGTCATTACCGGCATGCCCTTTATTTTCGGTTGGGCGAAGCCGGTGCCGTATAATCCTTATAATTTACGGGATCGTAAATACGGCGACGCCAAAGTCGCTTTAGCCGGACCCTTGGCGAATTTAGTCATTGCGGTTTTTTTCGGCCTAATCTTGCGCTTCTTTCCGATTTTTTCCCTGACTTTTGCCGGTCTTTTAAGCATTATAGTTTATATTAATTTAGTCTTAATGGTCTTCAACCTTGTGCCGATTCCGCCTTTAGACGGGTCTAAAATCTTGGCGACCTTTTTATCGCCGAGCCTGAGGGAGCGTTATTTGGGAAACGAACGCCTCGGTCTCATTTTTATTATTCTTTTTGTGATGCTAGCCGGAGATTTGATTATGCCGATTGTCAACTTTTTGTTCAAGGTGATTGTGGGAGGGTAATTTTTCTTATTGGGTCTTCGACGATGTTTATTTAATAAACGAATGCAACCCCATGTCCCATCATAAGATTCTAAAACTTACCGTCATTTTTATATTGCTCTTGGGCAGTCTTTTTTTCGTATCCAACGAATCCCTAGCCGCTACGAGTAGGTGGGTGGCTGTTGGTGCAGGAACAAACACCATCGCTTATTCTAATGATGGTATTAATTGGATTGGAAATGGGAAAAGCATTTTCTCTACTAATGGTTTTAGTGTCGCTTGGAATGGTTCTCGCTGGGTGGCTGTCGGTAATGGCACAAACACTATCGCTTATTCCAGTGATGGCGTTAATTGGACCCCGGTTGTAAATTCTACAAGTACCTTTGCCACTGCCGGTCGAGATATTGTTTGGAATGGTTCTCGCTGGGTGGCTGTCGGTAATGGCACAAACACTATCGCTTATTCCAGTGATGGCGTTAATTGGACCCCAGTTTCTACAAGTATATTTACGATTGGTGCTGGTATTGCCTGGAATGGTTCACGTTGGGTAGCTGTTGGTGCAGGAACAAACACTATCGCTTATTCTGACAACGGTATTGATTGGACGCCAGCCACTAATTCTACAAGTATATTTTCTACTACAGGAAATAAAGTGGCCTGGAATGGTTCACGTTGGGTAGCTGTTGGTGTAGGGACAAATACTATCGCTTATTCTGACAACGGTATTGATTGGACGCCAGCCACTAATTCTACAAGTATATTTTCTACTAATGGTCGAGATGTTGCCTGGAATGGTTCACATTGGGTAGCTGTTGGTGCAGGAACAAACACCATCGCTTATTCTAATGATGGTATTACTTGGGCGTCTGTTGTTAACTCCACAAGTACATTTTCTATTGCTGGTTTTGGTATCGCCTGGAATGGTGCGTATTTCGTAGCCGTCGGCCAAAGTAATAACACCATCGCCTATTCTAGTGATGGAATTGATTGGATATCAGCCACTAATTCCACAAGCATTTTTTCTACTAATGGAGCT
>JBAZKO010000010.1:0-35210 GCA_041650775.1 Patescibacteria group bacterium | reverse complement strand
AAAGTATTTATACCTCGGCGAGACTTATAATCTAATCGGCTTTTAAGCCGCCTCGAAACGCTGGCTGTCTATGGCAATATTTTGTTATGTTGATATATTAGCAGATTATCAAAGTTTGTCAAGGTTTCGTAATATAAGACTTTATATTATAAATTAAAAGATTCCCTTCTGAATAATGACCGCCAAATATTTCATCAAAATAAGCCAAAGTATTAACGAGTTCTTTATGTTTATTATATCCCAGGGAAACATAATATTCCGGGTGAATAATGATATAGCCAATTTTTAAATCAGAAAAATTTTTCTTCACCTGAGCTTTTTCTAAAGAGATAGTTTTAGTATTCATGGGTTCGGATGGCGAAATAGCAGATTGTAATCCTGTCAGCTGATGATAGTAATTGTGGACATAGTTAGGTACCCTGGAAACATATCCGCCCAAAATGGGCTTATGATGAACTGACTGAAAATATTCTAATTTAGAAGAAGAATTTATATCCCCCAGAGTATAAAAACTGGTACTGAGCGCAAAAGGTAATTCTAAAATAGTATAATTAGATTCTTCAACCGCTAATTTTTTATAGAACTCCGGTATATTAGTATCAAGCAAAGGAAGGGGTAATGAAGAATACTCAAACAAAATTAGGCCGATAACCCCCATTATAATAGTAATCCTGAAAAATCGGGATTTTATTTTGTCTATTAAGATTTTTAATCCATATGACGCCGGAATAATCAAAGAAAAAATAAAAAATATGATCAATCGTGATGGCACTAATATTCCTTTGAGAAACGGCAAAAAATATAATAATTGATAAGGCAACGGCGTAATGCTCCGACCGCCGACGAATAAAATCGGCCCAAGCGAAACAAAAATGAAAAATATCGATAATAGCCGCCAAAATCCTAATGAAAATTTGGCCTTTTCACGATGATTAACACAATAACCGAGAATCGTTAATAAAATCAATAAATAGCCGATATAAACGAGGCTGTTATGAGGAACGATAGTCTGATAGTATGTTTGCAGACTATTACCGTAAAAAGTGTTTAAGAAAGACGGCGTAAAAAAAGAACGGATATCCGGAGAATAGAGAGAAACCTGTTCGATGGTCGCAAACGGATATACCCCAGACGTAGACGCCCTCAAAATCCACCAACCTAGGGGCCAGGCACACGAAGCGAATATCACCACTATTAAAAGGAAAATTTTTATATCTTTAATAATACCCTTTCTCCTTTGATACCAAAGCCACAAAAAATAAAGAATAAAAACAAAAATCAGGCCGTAAGTATAATAAAGGTCGTTATAAAAACCAATCAATAAAAATAAAGCGGCCAACGAAGCATTCAGATATTTTCGGGTATTTTCTCGCGTGGCTTTTAAGAGGAAAAGAACAAAAAACGGAATAAAATATACGGTGGAGTAATTATAATGGCCCGCCCATAATTCATAAAAAATATAGGGATGAAAAGAAAATATAATTCCGCCAAAAAAAGAAGCCGCCTTATTTTTCATCAGATACTGTAAAAGACGGAACATCCCCCAGGCGGAGATCGTAAAAGACAGGATGATAAACAGATTAAAAGAGGCGATAGTAGGTAAGAATATACTAAAGAACGATATGATTAAATTGTTGGAAATGGTGGTAACGGATAAAGACAAATTAGCCCCAAACGGATATAGAAGCAAAGATGAATTAAAAAAATTCAAGCCACTCGTTAACGCATTTTTCAACCACCATTGGTTATAGAGATAAACGTAAGCATCGCCATCCATTCCCGGAATATGAGTAAAAAAATTGGTAATCAGCGGGTAAGTTAAAATTATAGCCAATAGCAAATAGGCCAATAATGGAAGCAATGATATGATTATTTTTTTAGCCTTACCTGTATTCATTATATGTTTTTATTATATCACAATTTTGTATATTTATTACTTTCGTTGTAGTTGACTTATAGTATTTATTATGGTAATTTAATATATTGAATCTTTCTTTGAAAAATAAATAACAAAAACTAAGATATCATGGAAAAATTACGAATTCTTTGTTTCGATTTTGACGGAGTCATCGTCGATAATACTCTTTTAGGTTACCAGAAGTCCAATCAGATATTGGCCGAGATCGGTTTACCGCCAGCGCCCATAGATCTCCTGAGAGAGCATTGGGGTAAACGAGCTAGTGATCTGGCCGCGATTATCTGTCGGCACCATGGTCGGGAAACTGCGGACAATATCGCTTATTTCATTCGGCGTATCCGGGAAATTAATATCCACGCCAATCTTAACGAAAATCTGCTGGCTTCCCTGCGCGCTTTATCGGAAGCGGGATTTTTAATCGGAATAATAACCAGCCGAGACAGAGCCGAACTATGGAAACACGCTGAAGAAATTGGTCTAGGCTTGCATATCTTTGATTATATCCAGACACTTGATGATTATTCGTGCCATAAGCCCAGTGGCGATGTTTTTAGACCCTTGCTTCAATGGGCGTATGATTTAGATCGTTGTCTGGCCGCTGAAAATATCGCTTATTTCGGCGATACCGTTAAATGCGATTATCAGGCCGTAAAAAATGCCCGTCTGCAGGGACAGGCACTTAAATTTATCGGTGTCTGCTCTGGAGTTAATACTTATGAAGAATTTTTGGCCGCCGGTTTGGCCGAAAAAGAAATCGTTAAAAGCCATAACGTGTTGCCGCTGTTTCTAGAAAAGATTATCCGAAATAAAAGCGGATTTCTGACCGGTTTGGTCAGGCAGGCGCTTAAGGATGAAAAAACTGCCTAAAAAATTTTAAAATAAAACCGCTCCCGGTCAGAGAGCGGTTTTTTATTTTTTATCTTTTTATCCTATTTAACTTCGTAAGTCAAAGTTACTTCCACCTTTATTTCATTCTGACCCGACTGGATCGACGGCGCGGATATGCGCCCGGATTCGCCCGCCCCCGCCGTATCCATCATCTTGGCGTTGGAATAGCTGATGGGGCTGATTACTGGTTCGGTATTTTCATAGACGCTCTTCACTTCGCCGAGCTTCATGCCAGACTGTTCCGCAATCATCAGCGCCTTTTCTTTGGCTTTTTCAATGGCTAGTTCTCTTGCCTGATTTTTTAATTCATATTCATCATCAATAGTAAAGCTGATGCTTCCAATCTGATTAGCGCCTTTTTCGGTCGTCTTCGCGATGACGTCGCCGATTTTTTCCAAGTCACGGATTTTCAGGCTCACATTCTGAGTGACTTCGTAGCCGATAAGCTCCTGACCTTTTTCATTAGTCCAATTATAGACCGGGCTCAAAGAATAGCCACTGGTTTTGATATCCTTCTCTTCAATGCCTAAATCCTTAATGGCTGTGATGATATCGTTCATCTTGATCGTGCTCTCTTTAGTCGCTTCGGCCGCTGTCTTTTTAACGGTAGTCTTTAGGCCGACTTCGATATTGGCGATATCAGCCTTCGCATAGACGGTGCCGGAACCGGTGACCGAGAAGCGATCCTGATTATTGACTTTATCGGCCATCACGAGCGCGACGATGACGACAGCGGTGACCGCCAAGACACCGAGAGTCGCCAGAAAAACATGAGTTTTTTTCATACGATTTTATTAGTTAATTTAGATAACTATATTATAGCATAGTCAGCGGCAAGAAGAAAATAACTTCTAAAATTTTTTAAATATTCTATAAAGACCGGCCGCGCGCCCGCTTCCGCCCGTAATTAGCAAAGCGATGTGCTTCTTCCCGCAGTTTTAACAGTGTCGGCTTGATGTTTTCCGCTAAGGCGCGCAGAGATTTGCCGGCGCCGACCGTAAAGACGAGCTTATCGCCGCCGAACTTGGAAATGCCGACCAGGGGAACGCTGATATTATTATCCTGGAAAATACGCGACAAAAAACTAATCTGCGGACTGCCGCCGTCAATCATAATCAGGTCCGGAGCCGGCCATTCGGGATGTTTGAAACGACGAGTCAGAACTTCCGCCAGCGCCCGTTCATCGTCGCCCGCTGGCGCCTCCTTAATCTTAAATAGTCGATACTGCGCCCGCGCCGTTTCCCCGTTTTCAAAGACGACCATTGAGCCGTAGCTTTCTTTGCCGGCATGATGAGAAATATCGTAGCCTTCCAGGCGGTTAACCCGACTCGTCGATAGGTCATCTTCGCGGGTTAAAAGCGCGACATCCTGCAGATGCTTCAAAGCCTTGATCTTGTCTGGGTTTTCCTTCATCAGCCGCGCGGTTAAGCGTTTCTTTTCGCCGCTTAGTAGCAACGAAATATTATCGATGTTCTTCTGGTAATCTTTAGCGCTGATGACGCCGAGGCAGGCGCCCGGGCATAAGCCGATTTGATAATCGAAACAAGCTTTGCCGCTGGGATTCGCCGTCGAACCGGCCGGCGCGCAATTACCGTAAGGAAAGACGCGGCGGATCAGGCGCAAAGCGGCTTGGACGAGATAAAAAGATTGATAGGGGCCGAAAATCTTCGCGCGGGTCGCGGGGAATTTTTTTAGGTCAGTCCCGCGCACGATTAAAAGCTTAGCAAATTTCGTCTTCGGAATCACGATATAGATAAAGGAGCGGTCATCGCGATCGACGATATTATACTTCGGCCAATACTGCTTAATATATTTCGCTTCGAGGATAATCGCTTCGAGGAGCGTTTCAGCGACTTCATATTTAATATCGGCCGCGTTCGCGACCATTTCGCCAATCCGCGAATCGATGTCTTTCCGAAAATACTGGCTCAGGCGGTCGCGCAAACGCGTTGCCCGGCCGACATAAAGAATCCGGCTGCGCTTATCCAGCCAAAAATAAACCCCAGGTTTTTTAGGAATAGTCTTTAATTTATCCTTGAGCTTTGAAGTCATAAAGATATTTTTGAAATCAAGGCACTATTTTTTATTTTTTTTCAAATATTCTTTTAGATATTTCCCCGTTACGCTTTCGGCTTCGCGCGCGATATCTTCCGGCGCGCCGCTCGCGACTAGGCGCCCGCCTTCTTCCCCGCCGTCCGGTCCGAGATCGACGATATAATCCATGGCTTTAAGCATGTGCATATTATGCTCGATGACGAGGACGGAATTTCCTTTCTCGACTAACTTATTTAAAACCGCCAACAACATATCGATATCATGGTAATGTAAGCCGGTCGTTGGCTCGTCGAGCAAATATAAAGTCCGTTTGCCGAGAGTATGCGTGAGTTCTTTCGCGATCTTAATACGCTGGGCTTCTCCACCCGACAGGGTCGTCGCGCTTTGACCAATAGTCAGATAACCAAGACCGACGGATTGCAGGACTTTTAATTTATCGGTAATCAAATAATTACCTTCGAAATGCGTTATTGCTTCGTCGATAGTCAAATCGAGAACTTCGGCGATATTCTTGCCCTTATATTTAACCTGCAACGTTTCCCGATTAAAGCGCCGACCACGGCAGACTTCGCATTCGACGAGTACCGGCGGCAAGAAATGCATCTCAATCAAGTTTGCGCCCGCACCCTCACAGGCCTCACAGCGTCCGCCTGGGCGGTTAAAGGAGAAACGGCCGATTGAATAGCCGCGTTCGCGCGACTCCGGCAGACAGGCAAAAAAATCGCGGATAGGCGTAAAGATACCGGTATAGGTCGCCGGATTGGAGCGCGGCGTCCGGCCGATCGGCGACTGATCGATGACCACGACTTTATTTACATACTCTACTCCTTTAATTTCTTTCACGTGTTCCAATTTAGCTTTACCCGGACGATTTTTTAAATGCGTAATGTTCTTATATATTACATCATATAAGAGAGAAGATTTTCCGGAGCCGGATACGCCGCTGATGCCGACAAGCCGGCCGAGCGGTATTTCGACATTTAAGTTTTTTAAATTATTAGCATAAGCGCCGTGGATCTTTAAAGTGCCATGATTCTGCTCACGCCGTTTGTCGGGAATTGAGATTTCTTTCTGGCCACTAAGATATTGCAAGGTCAAAGATTTCTTCACCACCGCTGTATTCTCCCCCTTTTCTAAAAGCTCTTTTGTCGGGCCGATAGCGACGACTTCCCCGCCATGAACGCCAGCCAGCGGGCCGAGATCAACAAGATAATCGGATTCGAGTATCGTCCGTTCGTCATGCTCGACGATAATAACGGTATTATGCTTATCGCGCAGAGCTTTGAGCGTTTCAATCAGACGGTCAGTATCGCGTTCATGCAGGCCAATCGTCGGCTCGTCTAAGACATACAAGGTACGCGACAGATGCGAGCCGATTTGCGAAGACAGGCGAATG
Organism: Patescibacteria group bacterium; assembly: GCA_041650775.1. Classification (GTDB taxonomy): domain Bacteria; phylum Patescibacteriota; class Patescibacteriia; order Patescibacteriales; family UBA12465; genus UBA12465. The sequence continues at coordinate 28,953 of JBAZKO010000010.1, read as the reverse complement.
CGCTGGGCTTCCCCGCCGGATAAAGTATGGGCTTCGCGTTCAAGTGAGAGATAATTAAGCCCGACTTTCAGCAAAAATTCCAGGCGGCTAATAATCTGGACGACGACATTCTCGGCGATTGTCCTTTGTCGCTTCGTCATCTTTTCGTAATAGGCATTAAAAAAATCCAAAGCTTTTTTTAACGGTAAAGCGCAGACGGCGGCGATATTCTTACCATTTATCCTTACCGACAGAGCTTCCGGACGTAAACGCAAGCCCTGACAAGTCGGGCATTTTTCTTCACTGAAAAAATCCGTGCGGCCTAGGCCGGTACATTCCGGACAGGCGCCGTGCGGCGAGTTAAAAGAAAATAAACGCGGCTCGACTTCCGGGAAAGAAAAATTATCATTCGGACAGGTCCAGTTCGCGGATAACAGGAATTCCTGATCCTTATACTTCGCGATAACCAGCCCCTTGCTATATTCCAGGGAATTTTCAACCGCTTCGAAAAGACGGGTCTGATCATTAAGCATTACCTTATCGATCACAATATCGATATCATGCTTCTCTTTCGGCGCCAGCTTTACCTGTTCGCGCAAAGAATGGAATTTCCCGTCGATGCGGGATTCGCCGTAACCGAGCGATAAGTAATTGTATAAGAGCTGGTAATATTCGCCCTTGCGGTCGCGGACGACTGGCGCTAAGACCGTCACATATTCTTCTTTCAAATCGGCTCCGCGATTGATCAGGATATCGACCATCTCTTCGACAGTCAGTTTTTCAATCTTCGTGCCGCAGACCGGACAGAAAACTTCGCCGACGCGCGCGTAAAGAACGCGCAAATAATCATAAATATCGGTGAGCGTCCCGACCGTCGAACGCGGGTTATGGGACAGCGCTTTCTGGTCGATGGAAATCGACGGCGCCAGGCCGATCATCTCGTCCACGTCGGCCGGCTTCTTCTGGCCTAAGAACTGACGCATATAGGGCGACAAGGATTCGACATACTGTCTCTGCCCTTCCGCAAAGATCGTATCAAAAGCCAGTGAGGATTTCCCCGAGCCGGAAACGCCGGTAATCACCGTCAATTTATTATGCGGTATTTCCAGATTGATATCTTTTAAATTATGTGTCCGCGCTCCGCGGATGATGAGTTTTTCGGTTTTATCTTTATTATCGGACATATTTTAGCTCAATTTTAGGTATTTTATATAATTATTGACATTATATAATATATGTTTTAAAATATTTAATCAACTAAGCACATTAACAAAAAATGAATAAAATGGAAAAGATTAAGAAATTATTAGGAGAAATAATAGGCGATTTGCGGGACTTTATCATTGGGTATTCCATACTGTTTTTCATAATGATAACTACTTCCGCAACTCTGGTGTTCATTATAAACATGAACTATGCCCTATTACAGACCGGTCCTCACTTCAATACGATTATCTGGAGCGGGATAATGGCGACAACCGCGGCTGTCATTGTTTTTTTTGCCTTGATGTCGGCTCCTTTTGCCGACAAATGGGAAATATTCATTAAATTGTTATTCACCTTTATTTTAGTATTCATCGCCTGCACGTTTTCCGGTTGGTGCGGAAGCATAATAATGTAAGTTGATTTGAATCCGCTTTTTTCAAGCCCTTAAACTTAAGGGCTTTTTTATTTCTCCGCCACATCCAAAAAATCCTCAATCTTCTTCTCGATATTGACTGGCGTAATCTTATGCTTCTTGTTGTAGGCTAATTGCTTGACGCGCCGCCGCTCCGCTTCTTTGATCGCTTTCTTGATCGAAGCGGTTTTCTTATCGGCGTAGAGGATGATCTTGCCTTTGACATTACGCGCCGCCCGACCCATAATCTGCATCAGCGAAGTTTCACTGCGCAGGAAACCTTCCCGGTCAGCATCAAGAATCGCCACCAGCGTCACTTCCGGCAGGTCCAGTCCTTCGCGGAGCAAATTAACGCCAATGAGCACATCAAACTTCCCTTCCCGGAAGTTTTTTAATATCTCCGTGCGTTCGAAAGTCTTGATGTCGGAATGGAGATAATTAGATTTAAAGCCCTGGCCGTTCAGATAAGTATTCAGGTCTTCGACCTGCTTCTTGGTTAAGGTATTAATGATCGCCCGTTCGCCCAGAGCCGCAATTTTCTTCACTTCGGCCATGACATCATTTATCTGGCTATAATTTTCTTTTTTATTGAACACCGGCCGAACTTCTATCTCCGGATCGACCAGGCCGGTCGGACGGATGACCTGCTCGGCGATCTGTTTTGAGTTCTTCATCTCGAATTCGCCTGGCGTCGCGGTCGTAAATATTATCTGACCGACGCGCGCTTCAAATTCATTAAATTTCAGTGGCCGGTTATCGAGCGCCGACGGCAGACGCCAGCCATACTGAATTAAGATTTTCTTGCGCGCCTGATCACCGTTATACATACCGCGAATTTGCGGCACGGCGATATGTGATTCGTCGATGATTGTTAGGAAATCCGGCTTCCCGTCCTTCCAGGGAAAATATGATAAGAGCGCGTCCGGTGCTTCGCCCGCGAGCTTGCCGGTCAGATGGCGGGAATAATTCTCGATGCCGTGGCAATAGCCAAGGCTGTGGAGCATTTCGATATCGTATTTTGTGCGCCGCTCCAAACGCTCGGATTCCAGGAGCAGACCCTCTTTTTTAAAATAGGCTAAGCGTTCTTTCATCTCCTCTTTAATATTCTTAATGGCCGCTTCTATCTGTGGTGTCGTCGAAACAAAATGCTTAGGCGGAAAAATAACGATTTCTTCTAGGTTGCCAATAATGTTTTTTGTCGTGTTATCGATAATTGTCAAATCACTAATCGTTTGGCCGTTCAGCTCTAAACGATAGACAACATTTTCCGACTTCGGCCGGATTTCAAAAACATCGCCGCGGACGCGGAACTGGCCGCGCTCAATTTCGCCGCTCGTCCGCTTAAACTGGATCTTGATTAGTTGTTTTATCAGGTCGGACCGCACCATTGGTTTACTTTTTTCCAACACGAGCTTCGCTTCTAAATAAGACGACGGCACGCCGAGATTATAAATACATGAAACCGAAGCGACGATAATCACGTCGCGGCGGGAAACCAAGGCTGAAGTCGCCGCGTGCCGCAGGCGGTCGATTTCCTGATTAATCATCGCTTCCTTATCGATATAGGTATCGGTAATCGGCAGATAGGCTTCCGGCTGGTAATAGTCATAATAGGAAACGAAATAATGGACGGCGTTTTCCGGAAAAAAATTCTTATATTCGCGGTAGAGCTGGGCGGCAAGCGCCTTGTTTGGTGCGATGACGAGCACCGGTTTATCAAATTCCTGAATAACGTTCGCGACCGTAAAAGTCTTGCCCGAACCGGTCACGCCCAGAAGAGTCTGATAAGCGAAACCCTGCCGCAGGCCGGCCTGCAGTTTCTTAATCGCCTCCGGTTGGTCGCCGGCGGGCTGAAAATTAGATTTTAACTTAAATATTTTAGGCATTTTCTTTATAAAATATGGGGCTTTATCTTATAACAAATTTAGATAATTGTAAATATATCGTAGCATATAACGATTGATGTTTAAAGTCCGGTTAATATAAAAATAACCTCATTTTGTGAGGTTATTTAACATTTAAGCTTGTCTCAGGTTTAGCTAAAAATTTTTCTCGCTTCCTTGACCATCCCATAAATCCGCCAGGGCCGCAGACTTATGACCGTGGCAAATTCAATGGCATCAGCGCCGCAGATTTTTATAATTCTAATACGTTCTTTCGAGCATATTCCGCCGCTGGCTTTTATAGGAACATGAATATTCTCCTGCCTTAAACTTACTATTTTTTTACAGACGGCATCAAAGAGCGGTTTACCGGATAACCCGCCGCCGCCGAATTTTTTTAGCGGCGAATCTTTCCGCCACCAAAATAATTTTTTCCAATTAAGGCCGAAACCGACTGTCCCGTACTTCAAGGTATTAGAGATTGTGATTAGATCGCATAAATTTTCTTCCCAGATTTTTTTAATCGCCGTGTTCGGCATCAGCAGATTTATTTTTAAATCGACAACTAGATTAAGCTCTTCCCGGAGAGACTTCAGCGTCTTTAGAATCCTCATCGTGCCGGATAACTCTTGATAATTCTGTTCGGTGTTCGGACAGGAAACATTTAGCTGAATCCAGAAAGGTGATCTAAAACCCCCGCCATCGATGGCTTTAAGAAGCCAATAACGAAAAGAGTCGGTTTCATAAAGCATTTCGGTTACGTTATTGCTGATTGGCATGAAAGAGATTCCCCAAGCCGGGCGTTTCATTTCCTGCCATTTTTTAGCATCCAGCAATTTCTTAAACCCCGGTCCACTCAAACCCACGGCATTGAGCATCATCCCCCTAAATGGGTAAACTTTAATGCACTGCGGGAACAGTTCTATAGGAGTATAGTCTTCTTTTAAAGGCAGGTTTCCTTTTCGGGGATCAATGGTCGTTGTCTTGGCGACAAAATTAATAGTTTCTGCCGTTTTCTTAAAAGACGGGATAAGCCGTTTGTAAATTTTATGATACCAATACCCCTCACCCCACCAGCCGAGCGCGCCGGCGCCGGCGTTAACGCTGAATTCAATTCCTTTAATTTTCATGATCTTCCTTATTTTTGGTTTATAGTATATTGAGTTTTAAAATGACAAATATTCTTTCTAGGTTATCTTTTTATTAAGATTTTGTCAAGTATAGTACTATTTAAAAGGGGTCTCATCACAGAGATTATTGTCCGGCGAACAACCGACCTGAATCCATTCGTAAAAATAGTCCGGCCGCCCTTCTAGGGCGATGACCACTTTCTCAACAGCGGAGAACTGTTTTAAGGTAGTTTCCACTTCGGCTAAAAATCCCGCGCTACCACAACTGGTGCTGGCATTGGGAATAATCTGTCGAATATCCCTTAAATCGACGTAAGCCGTCCCGGCCTTGATTTTAATGTTTTTTAAAATATTTTCAGTGTCGCTGGAAAACCAGGAAGTATAGCCTTGAGCCCTCTCCTTTTCCGTTGGTCCCTTAAAGAGTTCTGCGAGAGCGGATTGGGGAATGACCGTGTTTTTAGGAACAACCCGACTAAGCGGGTAAACTTGGCTACAATCCGCGCTATTAGGATTTAAATTAATATTATTAAAATAAACTCTAACGGCGGTCGCTTCCGGTTTTAATTCCCCTTTTATCTCTTCCGTTCCGGTTTCTACCGCCGGCGTCGTTAATCGGTAATTTGAATACTGATAAACGCCGTAAACGATTCCGCCGGCGCCGGCCACGATTAAGATTATTAAAACAATTTTTTTAATCATAATTTTTAGAAAATTTGCCCTTTAGTTGATAAACGCGGTTTATTAAACGCTTTGATCAAATCAAAAATCAGCGCGGGAAAAAGAGAAAAAACAAGTAGCCAAGTCCATTTATCAAGGCTAAGCGCCGAGAAGCTGAAGATGCCTCTCAGGAAAGGATTATAGATTGAAAATAGCAGAAAAATAACAGTGAAAGCGACAATCGGCCAGAGAAATTGATTTTTTTTAAATAAAGATTTAAAGAGATTTTCCGACCAGGAACGGTTTACCAGGATTAAGAAAATATTGGCGCTGATTAAGGTGGCGAAAGTAACGGCCCGAACCGTTTCTTCCTCCCAGCCGAAATTAATGCCGAAATAATAAACCAAGAAGACAAACAGGAGAATACTGGCGCCTTGGATAAGGCTGATTAACAGATTGCTTCGGTTTAAAATCGACTTCTTGGAATTACGCGGCGGCCGCTTCATTAGATCATGACTGCCTGATTCCGCTTCAAAGACGATTGAACAAACCGGATCGACGATTAATTCTAAAAACATGATATGAACCGGAAAAAATAACAACGGCCAGCCCAGGATAATCGGCAGAAGCGACAAAGCGGCAATCGGAATATGGACGGCCACCAGATAAACGACTGCCCGTTGCAGATTATCAAAAATCCGTCGACCCTCTTTTACGCCGCTGACCAGTGAAGCGAAATTATCGTCCAGCAAGACGATATCAGCCGATTCCCGAGCCACATCAGTGCCGTGTGCCCCCATGGCCACGCCGATATCGGCCGCTTTTAAAGCCGGACCGTCGTTAACTCCGTCGCCGGTCATAGCGACGACTTCCCCGTCCTCTTTTAAAACATCGATGATCCGCAGTTTATATTCCGGCATCATGCGGGCAAAAATGTTACCCTGTTTGATTTTTCGCTTAAGGTCTTCTTTGTTTAAATCTAGAAAATCCCGGCCATTAGCCACTTCCTCATAATTTTCTAAACCGACTTGTCGGGCGATACTCTTGGCGGTTTCCGAATAATCACCGGTAATCATCTTTACCTTAATGCCCGCCTGATAGCACTCTTTGATGGCGGCGGCGACGCCAGCACGAACCGGATCTCTAAAACCGATCAAACCCAAAAAACGAAATTTTAATTGCTTAATATCCGATACCGCTTCCGCTTTTTCAGAATAAGCTACTCCTAAGACTCTTAGTCCTTCCCGCGCCATCTTTTCAACAATTTTTTGGATTTCGGCGGCGTCCTGATCACTTAAATCACTGAGCGACCGGATAATTTCCGGCGTGCCTTTAACATAAGCGGAAGTTTCTTCCCCCTGCCGCCAGATATTAGTCATAGCCAGGAAGCCGCTGGATAAAGGATATTCACGGATTAATTCCCGATCCTGATAAATATTTTCATGGAAAATCTGCCGGCGCGCTTCTTTAATTGCGCCTTCCAAGGGGTCAAAAGTTTCGCGGGCGCTGGCTAATGCCCCCGCCTTTATTATCAGCCGCCAGGTCTCTTCCTTTGAAAATAAAGCGACCGCTTCTTTATTATGAGGAAAATCAATCAGCCGTTTATCGCCGGCGCTAAAAATTTTAGCGATTTTCATACGGTTCATTGTCAGGGTTCCGGTTTTATCGACACAAAGTGTCGTGGCGGCGCCCAAATTTTCCACCGCGCTCAATTTACGCACTAAAATTTGGTAACGCGACAGTCGCCAAGCGCCGATAGACAGAAAGACTGCCAAGACCACCGGAATTCTTCCGGCAGGATAGCCATCGCTAAAATGATGCCTGATAAGAAACTGGGCAATAATCCATGCGCGGTCAAAAGATTTAAAACCACTACGGCCAAGCATAAAAAGATCGCGACAATCAAAACGTATTTGACCATTTGGCTGAAATCCTTCTGCAAATAAGTTTTTTCCTCTTCAATCGTCGTCAGCATTTTTCCGATGCGGCCGATTTCTGTTTGCCAGCCGATAGTTTTGATAATCGCCATTCCTTGTCCCGCGACGACCAGCGTGCCGGAATAAACAAAGGGGGTATTATCGCCCCGGGGAGCCAGCATCGCCATTTCCGGCTGGCCAAGACTTTTAATTACCGGCGCTGATTCTCCGGTTAACAGTGATTCATCAATATTCAATCCTTTATTAAAAATAATCACGCCGTCGGCCGGTACCCGGTCGCCTTCTTTCAATATAACGATATCGCCGCGGACCACTTCCCGGCCGGCAATCTTTATATAGTTGCCGTCGCGGCGAACGAGCGCTCGCGGACTTGATAAAGATTTTAAGGACGCCAGTGCCTTTTCGGTTTTGTTTTCCTGGTAAATAGTGATGGCGATAATGAAACAAATAGAAATTGACAGAACCAAAGATTCGCGGATATCACCTAAGAAGAGGTAAATCGTTACGCAGGCAAGCAATAATAAGATCATCGGCTCTCTTAGGATATCATAGACGATTTTAAAAAACCGCCGTTTTTTTTCGGCTGGCAATTCGTTATAGCCCTCGGCGCTTAGCTTTTGGCGGGCTTCTGAAGTAGACAATCCTTGGATGTTTTCCGGTGAAATCATATCTTAAATTTTATTTTTGGCGGCGATTTTTTTATCCAGCTGATATAATTCCTGAACCCCGTTTTCCAGAATAAAATAATGCCCGATATAAAAACCGAGTACCAGCAAAAAAATCGCGTTTACCGCCGTAAGCCCGATATTTAAGAATATCAGACTGTTGCCGACGGCGGTCAACAATAATTCCGCGATGACAGAGAGAAAAAACAATAATCCGAAAAAAAGCGTTATCAGAAGATGAATTAATCTTTCGTGCTGGAAAAAACCGATTTGCGTCCGGTTAAATTCGCTTAAATTTTTCCAGTCGACCTGGCTCTTTTTCTTTAAGTTTTCTTCAACGAAACTAATATGGGTTTTTAAGTATTTTTTCATATATTAAAATAACTTGATATATAAACAAAATAGCACTTTTAGTGCTATTTCGTCAAAGATTAAAATAAATTTATGAGCGTAGCGGTTACTTGGCGGCGGAACGACCGCGATAAGCGAACTGATGCCGGGATGAGTGGCTACGACCTCCGGCGATAGGCGAAGAAATTTGGCCGTGTCGGCTAAATTTGCTATGTTGAGGAGAATGTTGACGTTGATTACCCCGGAATGTTTTTCTTTTCTGTCCATCAGCCGCGCCAAAATGTTCTTTCCGCGAAGGCTCTTTAATGAATTTCGCGAATTCAGTCCGTTTAATGCTTTTGTTGATCAATTTTTCAATCGCCCAGATTTCTTTCTGCTCGTGGGGAGTCGCCAGAGTTATGGCTTTGCCCACTTGTCCGGCTCGCCCGGTACGGCCGATGCGGTGAACATAATCTTCGGCGTTATCAGGCAGATTATAATTCACCACCACTTCGATGCCGCTGACATCCAGGCCGCGCGCCGCCACGTCAGTCGCTACCAGAATACGATCTTTCTTGGATTTAAAACCGTCTAAGGCGGCCCGGCGGCGATTCAAAGACAGATTAGAATGTATCTCCGCGGCTTTATGGCCCAGGGATTGGAGTTTAAGCGTCAAAGTCCTAACGCCGTGTTTAGTTCTGGCAAAGACCAAAACCGAGCCGGCATAACGGGCGAGTATTTTTTGCAGGTGTTCAAAGCGCTCTTCGCCGTTGATTATAAATATTTCCTGATCGACTTGAGCGACTGTTGTCCCCGGCGGCGCGACTTCGATACTGACCGGCAATTTCATATAATTAGCCGCTATCTTGACAATCGCCGCCGGCATCGTCGCCGAGAATAACATCGTTTGGCGCTGGGATGGGGTTTGTTTTAAAATCTCCTGAATCTGTGGCGCGAAACCCATATCCAACATCATATCCGCTTCATCAAGCACTAAGATGTTTATCTGGTCTAGCTTAAAAGTCCGGCGTTTGAGGTGGTCTATTAGCCGACCCGGCGTCGCGACTATAACATGCGGCTTCTTGCGCAACTGAAAAAGCTGACGATCCAACGCCTGGCCACCGATAAGAAGGGCGGTTCTTAGCCCCAAAGAATGGCCTAATTTTTTTACGCTTTCTTCGACCTGTAAGGCCAGTTCGCGCGTCGGCGCGATAATCAATCCTTGTCCCTTTGTCAGGCCGAGACGTTGTAACATAGGGATGCCGAAAGCAAAAGTTTTTCCTGTTCCGGTCTGTGCGACGCCAATCAAATCCTGTCCGGCAATGGCGATGGGAATAGTTTTACACTGGATAGGGGTCGGGGTGTCTAAATTGAGCTTTTCGAGAATTTTTAAAAGTGAATCACTGACACCGAGATCAGAAAATTTTTGCGTCGCCGCCCGAGAAGCCGTGTCTATCGAATTATTGATTTTTGGATTGTTTATCATAATAAAAATAAGTGACCCGATAATCTAGGCCACTTAAATGACGGCGATTCGAATCTTAATTTAATATGTTAAAAATAGCATATAATTAAAATCAAGTCAAGCGAACGAGAATTCCAACACTATTATTAAAGAAAATATTAAACAAAAGCTATCTAATAAAGATAGCTTTTGTTATATAAAGATGATTGATATTAATTGGTTGGTATTTAAGATTTCCGGTTATTTCTTATTTCAACCAGATATGTTTGGCCAGTTGCCAGCCGTATTTGGCGATAATTAGAAGGATAAAGAAATAGATAATATACTGCAGAGCCAAAAATAACAACGCCACTAGATTGACTGTAATATCCTGGATGAAGACATTGATATCGCGGACAAACGATTTAAGCGCCGTCTTCCAGGAATCTTTCAGATTTTGGCCATCAATCAGTTTATTCTCGGTAATCCGGATGTTAAAATAAGTATAGTCCAGACGATCAAGCTGTTCGGCCTGGGAACGCTCCAGACGATCCAGTTGCGCATTAACGTTAATGCGCTCCTGGGTCAGTCTTTCAATGACGCCGATTTTGCTGTCGATGATTTTAGCCAGGCTTTCCACGTCCTGTATTCGGGTCGCCAATTTAGTGATACCGTTATAAGCGTTCACCGCATCAGTCAAAGTTTCCTCGATAGAGCTCTGTTTTTTCTTCAATATTTCCACTTCGCTAGTGTAATCATCGACCAAATTTTTAATCGTGTAAGTATTGGCGTTCAATTCTTTCGGATTTAAATTTTCCAGGGCGGCCAAAATTTCTCCGACGCTGTCGCGTTTAACCTTGAAAGTATAGTTACAGCCGTGTTCGTATTCGTTGGCATTTTCAAAAATTACATCGGCGCGCGATTTCCAGGCGGTAATTTTAGCGCAAGTATCCGTTAACTGGCGAGTTTCAATACTAGCGTTATATTCAGTTACCTCCAACGCTTCGGCGTCGTCACCAGTAGTCGCTTTACCAGGGGAAGGGATAGTGGTAGAAACGACATTACGAACGGACAAGCCGGCCGCGCCGCCGCTTACGCCATAAGCCATTTCCTCCGATTTAAGGTAGGATACTTCCGAATCAAAAGCCGGCGCGCCTTGGCTAGCCGAATTATTAAGGCTGACTTTACGGGATAATGAATTAAATGATGAACCGATCAGGCGAAAAGCTAAGACGATAACGATGATTGCGACTAAAGCCAAACCGGTAATCTTTAAAATATTCGCCGGTTTTAAATCAAAATTACCTGGAAATTGCATATATTTTATTTAAAAAATTAGTGAATATTTGATAATAAGGGCTTTAAATAATGGCTTAAATGGTTATTTATATTATAACAGATTTATTCAAAGATTGAAAAAAATTGTAACAAAATATAAATTTATCCCTTATTTTGGCTAAAAATCATCAAATTATTTACTAACCACCATACCACTCCTTTCGCCTTCATTTCTTTTTTCATTTTTTCTGTTCGGGATTTTAGATAGGAGAAATTTTTACTTTTAAACTTTTTAATCCAATAATCAGATGGCTGTTCATTGATATGGCCGATACTCCTCGGCCCCTGACCGCAAACGGCGGCGGTAAAGATTATATCGTCGGCGGCGTCCGTCACGGTTCCCACTAAGGTATCCGCGTCCTCTTCCCTTAAATGTTCCGCCACCTCCAGGCAAAGGCCCAGATCATATTTTTTTTCAAACCGGTATCTTCCGGCCAAATCAAAAATTACTAGGTGATCTCTATTAAAGAGAAATTCTTCGGCGGCGGCCGGCGATCCGTCCAGGCCCAACAGATCTTCTATTCCTCTTTCAGCGAATTCTTTGAGATACAGGCCGACACCGCAACCGATGTCGACAACGCTTTTCGGGGCGTAATATTTTAATATTATCTCGACAAACCGCGCCGCCGCCGGCGCTTCTAATTTTATCGTCTTTCGAAAAAAATTATTGTCGTAAATATGTGTTTCTACTGGCATTGGGAAATTAATAATTCTTAATAAGATTTTTGTAAATCGCCTACCCCGCTAAAGTTTCCCTAAATCCAATTCTTCGGTAAAACGGATCTTTTCCACGAATTCTTTCATATGGCTAACCATTATAATCGCTCCTTCATAGTTATTGATTGCCTCCGCTAAAACCGGCAGATGACGAAAATTAATATGATTAGTCGGTTCGTCTAAAATCAATAAAGCGGGTCGCATCAAGACCAGGCGCGCGAAAGACAACAAACCTTTTTGGCCTTCGGACAAATCAGCTATCTTATAGCCCATCAAATCGCCGGAGATTAAAAACCCCGCGGCAACCGAACGCATTTCTGGCTCATCCAGACCGTCGGCCAAACTATTTTTCAAGGAAGTAAAGACTGTTTCCTGAAAATCCAGAGTTGAGAAATCCTGACTGTAATAACCAACCTTTACTCCCGCCAGAATAGTCTGTCCTTCTTGCTTTCCGGAAACGAGCGACCGGAGCAGAGTGCTTTTGCCGATGCCGTTGGGGCCGATAACCAGTAAGCGATCCTTCTTTCTTATCGTCTTATTCAAATCCTTGACCGTCGCCTCGTAGTTTTTGATTATTTTTATCTTTTGTAAAGTCACTATCGCGCCGCTAATGTCCTGAACCGGGATAGTGAATGGCCGGATAGTCTTGTCTTCCCGTCTCACATCAACTTTATTCTCCTCCAGTTCTTCGGTCTCCTCTTTCATTTTTTGCGCCAGTTTGCGCATCTTCCCGCCCTTGTGAGCGAAAAAATTAACCTTTTCCTTCCGGTCTTTTATCTGTTTTTCCAACTGGGCGTTTTCACGCTGTTCTCTTTTCACCCGGCGGGCGATTTCCTCCACCACGGAATAATAATCACCGACATACATTTCCGTTTTATGGGTAAAATTATCCAAATAGATGACGCCTTCGGTGAAACAATTCAGGAAATCGGCGTCGTGGGAAATAACTACAACTGTCTTATCATAAGTCAATAAGAACCCGATTAAATGATCGACCCCGGCTTTATCCAGATTATTCGTTGGTTCGTCCAAAAGTAAAATATCAGGATTTTCCAACAAAGAATAAGCTAATAAAATCCTCGCCTGCTGGCCGCCGGACAAATCCTTAATCTTTTTCTGAAGGGGAATATCGAAATTGACGGCCTCTAGGGCTTTGGCAATCCGGCTTTTGATGTTGCCGGGAATGATTTCAAAACCGCGGGAAAAATATTCTTCAACCGTCAATTCGCCGTCGGCCCGGGCGATTGTTTGGCGCGCGGTGCCGATAGTAGCTCCCGAAGCGACGGAAATCTGACCGCTCTTAGGCACTAATTCCTTCTTAATTAAATTAAAAATCGTGCTTTTGCCGGCGCCATTTTGGCCCATTAAAGTCACTTTAGCGCCGCGGCGCAAGCTAAAACAAGCTCCGTCCAGAATCGGCTTCTTATGGAGATACTCAAACTTCACTTCATCGAATCTCAAAACTACTTCTTCAGCCATATTATTTTTTTTAACTGTTTATAAAACATTTTCAGCGATTATTAGTTATTTTAGCGTGTTCCAAGTATATCACAACCAACCTTATTGACAAATATCCGGCCGGGGTTTATTATATACCTATACCCCAGGTATGGGTATTAAAAATAATCTTATGAAAACTCAAAAAGAAAAAACCCTGATTAACCTCAAGAAGGCGCAATCCTTAATCACCAAGATAATCAAGATGTCGGAAGACGGCTGTTACTGCATCGATATCATGCAACAGAATCTGGCGGTTATCGGACTTTTGCGGTCGGTTCATGAAATGTTGATGGAAAATCATCTTAATACTTGCTTCCGGAAAGCCCTGACTTCTGGCAATGAAAAGAAAAAGAAAGAGATGACGGAAGAAATTCTGAAAGTAACTAACCTATTTAACAAATAAGCTTTATGGAAAATTGCTGCCGAACCAATAGTAATCATAAAAAAGGCTTCGGACGCGGCTTATTTTATGGTCTTATTCCCCATGTTTTTTGCATCGCTTTTTTAGTCTTATCGCTTATTGGCGCGGCCGGCGGTGCGGCGCTCGCCAAAAAATTTCTCCTTATCCCCTACTTTTTCTTATTCTTGATGATCATTTCTCTTCTTCTAGCCACCTTAACTGCGTTCTTTTATCTTAAAAAAAATAGCTGTTGCGATGTTCAAGGAATCAGGAGCCGGCGAAAATATCTTTTTACCCTGTACGCGGCGACTATCGTCACTAATATTCTGGTCGCTTACGTCATCATCCCGGCTTTTACCGTCCGACCGACAAAAGCAGTCGAAAACAGCGGAAAACAATTAGCCAGAACCGCCATCAATGTCCAGCTTCCCTGTCCCGGACATGCTCCTCTGATAATAGACGAGGTCAGAAAAAGCGGCGGAGTGGAAACGGTTACCTTCCAACTGCCCGATGCTTTTCAGATCAGCTATGATCCGCAAATCACTTCGCCGGAAAAATTGGCCGCCCTGGAAATTTTTAAGACTTTTAAAATAAAATTTAATTAACTAATTCACTAACTACAAAAATATGAGTGAAGAAAAAAAGTGCGTTTGCGGTTGCGGTTGCAACTGCCAGTGTCCCTGCGGTTGCGGATCGGAATGTAAATGCGGTCCGGACTGCGAATGCCGGAAATAAACGAATAAAAAATAAGCGGTGAAATAACCGCTTATTTTTTTATCCTATTCGACCAGGACTTTGACGTCCGTCCGTTCATTTTTTATTTTTAACCACAAAACGGTAAAGGCACCGAGAAAAACGATTACGCTGGAAATCAAGAAGACATTTCCGTAGGCGTCGACCTGCGCCTTGAGAGTCACCAAGGAGATATATTTTTGCACATCAATCAGATCATGGCTCCGCAAAATACTCAGGCTGTTGATTTTCAGGATATTACTGCTGATTTGGTTGGTCAGGATGGTTCCGAAGATGGCGATCCCGAAAGCGCCGGCGATATTTCTCACTAAAGCTAAAATTGAAGAAGCGATGCCAATTTCGTGTTCATCGACTACCGAAGCGATAATATTAGTCCTTTGTGCCATGCCAAAACCAAGTCCGAAAGCCATAATTGATAAAGGAATAATGACGTCCAAAGCGCTGGATTTGGGATCTAAAAAAGAAAACAGGAAAATACCGATAGCGGCGACAATAGTACTGGCAAAAATGACATAACGCGTCTGGACTTTGCCGGTTAAGGCTCCGCCCAGCGGCGAAGCAATCATCATCATAAACGCCATCGGCATAAATAAGTAACCGGACTGCGTGGCGGTATAACCCAAAAATGTTTGGGCAAATACCGGAATTAGGAACAATCCGCCCATCATACCCATAAAAACCACGAAATTATTAAGCAAGGTATTCACAAAAGCCGGAATCTTGAAAAATCGGAGATCAACAATCGGTTCCGGAACTTTCTGTTCGATTTTGATAAAGATTCCCAATAAAACGACAGTTAGAAAATAACAAATCAAGCTCGCGGGTGAGAACCAGCCCCAATCCGCTCCTTTATCTAGAACCAGAACTAAAGCCGATAACAAGCCGCCTAAAGTAAAAGCACCCCACCAATCAAAAAATTTGGATTTTATTTCGGACCGGGATTCTTTAATAAAACGCAAAGCCATGAATAACCCCAAAATTCCTATCGGCAAATTTATCAAAAAAACCGAACGCCAGCCGAAACTATCAATCAAGGGTCCGCCGATAAGCGGTCCGAAAACAGCCGCGACCGCGAAAGAGGAAGACCAAATGCCGAGGGCTTGAGCTCTTTCTTTGCCCTGACTAAAAGTCACGGCGATAATCGCCATGGCTGTCGGATAATCAGCCGAACCGGCGATCGCCTGAATAATCCGGAATACGATCATAGAACTCAGATTCCAGGAAAGTCCGGCCAAGACCGAACCGATAATAAACAGGACAAAACCGAAAATATAAACTTTTTTGCGGCCAATAGTATCGCCTAGTTTTCCCCAAATTGGCACGAAAACCGCGTTAGCCAGGATATAAGTCGTGGCAATCCAGCCAGCGGCATCAACAGTAATACCGAATTCATCAATAATCTTTGGTAAAGCCAAATTAACAATGGTTTGGTCCAATCGCCCCAAAAAAGTGCCGATGATAACGGTCAACAAAATCCACCAACGCAATTTACTGCCTTTATTATCCGTCATATTTAATTTCGGTAAATCGTTATTTTCGCCGACATTCCGTTTTTAAATTCCGGATGAGCCAAAGTATTAAAACGAACCTTAATATTAAATTTCTTGATTTCCCTTTTGTCGGAAATAGAAAAAGCCACTCCGGAGTCATTTGAAGTCTGATTGATTTCATCGACGACACCGGTAAATTTCTGACTGCCAAAAGCGTCGACTGTAAAGACGGCCGACTGTCCGACAGTAATATCGGCCAAACCTTTATTTTCGTCAATCTGGCCCACGACCCGCAGTTGACTCAGATCAATCATTGAAATTACCGGCGTTCCAGAGTTAAATAATTGGCCGATATCTTTTTTGACGCTAATGATTAAACCAGCGGTTTTGGCTTTGATTAATTCATTGCCGACGCGAGCTAAAACCGCGTTAGCTAAGACTTCGTCGCCTTCATTAACGAAGACTTCTTCCAAAGGACCGGCGGTTTTGGCCGCCAAGTCGATTTGCGGCGCGGAAATCATTGATTTATCAATGACGATTCGATTACTGACTACCCGCCAATAAATGGCGCCGACCAAAACCCCGGCAATCAATAAGGCCGCGACCGCGCCGCTAATGACAATATTTTTCTTTAGGCCAAAAATTTTTGTTTCAGTTGATGAAATGTTTCCCTGATCGTTATTCTTCATAAAATTTAGTTAGTTATTAAGAGAGGAAAAACTGATGACCGCGTCCCCGGCCTGCAATCCGGAAGTTATTTCCCACCGGTCGTCTTTACCCTTCAGGCCGACGCTGACGGCTTTCTGTTCCGCGTTTCCTTCGGAATTCAAAATCATCACGAAATATTCTCCATTTTTTTGCACAACATCATGAGCCGGAATCACTAAAGCGTCATCTTTCTTTGCTCCGATAATTTTAACGTTCGCCGCCAGACCGACCTTCAAACGTTCGTCTTCGTTGACAAATTGCAACGTCGCCTTATAAGCCGAAGTGCCATTAGCCAATTGACTCGCCGCCGGATCAATCTTGATAAGCTGGGCGGGAAGCTTCTGATCGTTGCCTAAATTATCCAGAGTGACTATGGCCGAGTCGCCAATTTTTATTTTCGGCAAATCGGTTTCCGCCACATAAATTTCCACCTGATATTTATTGTTGCTGATCAGGGAAACTAGAGGAACATTGGGTAAGGCCAAAGTTCCTAATTCCCCTTCCTGGCGGGAAATTAAGCCGGCAAACGGCGCGGTCATGATTGTTTTGTCATAATTAACCTGAGCCGCGTAAACAGCGGCACGGAAACTGGCCAAATCGACTTCCCGCGGCGGATTTTTAGCGTCAGTTAAAACGGCCCGCGCTTTATCCAAAGCGGCCTGGGCGGCCGCGACATCGGCGATATTTTTTTTCTTAATATCATCCAAATCCTGCACAACTTTGTTAAAGGCAATTTGATAAGTCGTATAGCTGTTCTTAGCCGTGGCAATGGCATGTTTCTGCTCGGTTAAAGAAGAAACTTTGGCGACTATCTCGGCGCGAACGCCCTGAATAACGGTTTTCATAACATCTAATTCATTAAGACTCAGATCGGCGCCGGTGACAGTATTGTCTAAGACCGCTGATATGGCTTCCAATAAATCGCGAGTGGCCGCTAAAGCCAGATCGGCGGCGGTAATTTCTTTCTCGATCTGATCGCGTCCGGAGGAGGCGGAAAAGTCGACGGTCCGAGAGAAAGTCTGCTGTTGTATTTTGGCTTGAGAATATTTATCTTTAGCCGTATATAATTTGCTCAAATCCTTGACTGATAATAAATTTTCAAATTTATCATTAGCGACAGCGTTATCCATTCCCAGAATATTGTCGGCTTTGGTCAAAGCGTTGGCCAGAGTATTTTGAGCCGCTTGCAAAAACGCCGCCGTGTTCTCATAAGCGTCTTCTACGATCCGGCTATCTTCTCCGCCCTGAGCCAATTTTAAATTATTTTCAGCCGTCAATTTAACGGCTTCAGCCGCATGAATACTGTTAGCCGACACCGCCGTCACTTGATTAAAATTAGCTTCCGCTTGGCTGACGGCGGCCTCTAATTGGGCAATATATTCCGGCCGGTTTCCAGCTAGTTGTTTATCCAGAGCCGCCTGCGCCTGTGCTAAAGCGGCTGTCGCATCGGCGTTATCCAGCGTCAACAAAGTTTGTCCAGCATTAACCTGATCGCCGACTGTTACATATTTTTTGTTTATTTTTCCGGAACGTTCGAAAGATAAATCAATATTTTCCGCCGCCTTAACGAGGCCGCTGACATCGACCGTTTCGACAATTTTTCCGATTTTGGCCTGATCATACTGATAGACGACTTTAGGACGTCGCGTAATCAGATAAACTGAACCGACAATAATAACCACGGCGATCAACAAAAGCCCAGATAACTTTAAGATATTTTTTGACATAATTATAGATTATTGAAAAATTTTTTTTAAGATTATGATAAAATTACTCTTTTCTTTATCACTTAATTTATTAAGGCTCTTTTTCATCATATCCGCCGTCTTTTTGAAGCTGTTCTTCAACAATTCCGTTCCGGCCGCGGTAACTCGTAATTGAACCGTCCGCCGATCGCCGACATTGACGATTCTCTTTACTAGTCCCTCTTTCACCAGAGAATTCACTAAAGAAGTCGCCGAAGGTGGAGTAATATGCAAATAATTGGCAACTTCTCGCATCAAAATCCCTTCGCGCTCTTTAATATAGTGCAAGGTATGCAGATGCAGGAAAGAACAATCTTTGTTGTTTGTCCGCACCTTCTCTTTCAAAGCTTGACCGATATTAAAAATAAGCGTAATCAAATCGTTGGTTAATTTTTTTGACATATTTGTTAGATATTAAAATAGTTAGAACTACTAAATAATAGCAAAACGGCTAAAATTTGTCAAGACTTTTAAATATACCTTTAGATAACAAAAAACACCGGTCGGGTGTTTTTTTGATATTCGAGAAAATTATTTTTTCGCCATGGCCGCCGCTTTTAAGTCCTTGGGCATTTTTTCAATCGCATAGCGAAGGGCGGTTCGCGGCATTATCTTTTTATTCTTCATCACATAGGCGAACACCTCTTTTTCATGCGCTTGGCTGGCGGCTTTCAGCAACCAACCATACCCTTTTTGTACCAAATCATCCTGATCCGTAAGTAAAATATCCGCCAGATCAAAAATATCTTTTAAAAATCTTCCCTGTTTGGCCGGGATAATCAAAGAAACAGCGGCGGCGCGGCGTAGCCAGCGATTTTTTGCCACTGCCCATTTTTTCAAATTCATTGAATAAGACGGATACATATCAAGGAAAGCGCCGAGGACGTGGTTGCAAAAGGTATCGCAGGACGCCCAGTTGCCGACATAGGTCTTAACCCACTTTTCGAAGATTTTAAAGTCTTTCGGTTCATAGTCTTTGCGGATTGAGTACGACCAATTAGCGGCAATAAAAGATTCCTCCAAATAGCCTGACCGCCATAGTTCTTCGCAGAAGACAAAAATTTCCGCTTTCGATCGGTCTTTGATTTCCTGGAAAAAATGTCTTCCTATCCGGACGACGAGAGCGGTCTTCACTCCGTATGATTTTACTTTTTCTTTAAAAAAACGTTCGCCGCTCTTTCTGTTCTTCGCGGTGGCACTCCGCTTCAGTTCCCGACGGATTTGCTTGATTAGATTACTCATAATTTAAATATAATACTTATCTATGCTTCAATTATATACCAAATATATACCAAACCTAAAATATTTAAAAAATTGACAAAATTCTAATATTATTATATAATACAAAATCAACTGAATATTCTTTAAAATTTAATTCGGAGGGTAAAAAATGAAAAAATGGTTCTTTATACAGCGCTGGTTTACCACCGCACACGTCTGTTTTTGGGAAGCTGAAGCCAAATACGCTACGGAAGAAGAAATATCCGCCTTCATCTCCAGACCGGAATATAAGGGTCACCGTAGCGAAAAAGATATTCTATTGCACGAACTATCCGCTCCAGGCGAAAAAATCGAGAGACATGATCTCATAGAAAAAGCGTTTAGAAGCCAGGCAAAAAAAATATCAATGCCGCCGGCTGTCCCTACGGACAAATAAGACAAAAAAATAAGCTGATGTTGTTTATGGCATCAGCTTTTTATTTTTGTTTTCGAAAAATCAACAAACAATTAATTAGATAGTTTCGCTTCTAAAAACGCAATAATTCTTTTTTTACGGACCAAGAAAAATAATAACATTTTTCTTTTTCTTCAAACTCATCTTGATTTTGGAAAGAAATTTCATTGTCACGTTTGTAAATAATTGTCAATCATATAACATAAAATAGTCTTATTTAATTGATAAAATGGAAGGAATCAGATGTTTTCTGATCAAAGCAATTATCATAAAAGAATCCCAGGCCAATTTGGCATTCTTGCCCGGTACTCCAAAAAGCAACCTTCTTTTTAGCCGGACTATATACTATATAGTTTGAATAATTGACCGGACACAGGGTCGACCCCAGGTCCTTGCCATCACCATTTATCTCTATTTTATAGTTACCGCTGAATTCAGTTGGTATTTTTGTTTTGTAACTGCAACCCGGACCGAGTTTTTGTTTGATAACCTTATCTAAATCACTTTCATCGGCAACATCTAATATAATAATATGCCATGGCAACGGATAGCTGTATGTATTATCATATTCCGGCATAAAAGTATTTTCCTTCATCGTCGACTTCCCTGTTCGCCAATCAGTCGATATATCGTATTTTTGATGGAGATAAAAATTATTATTTTTGCTTAATATTTGGTTGGGGAGTAAAACGTCTAAGCCTTCCGGTAAATTAGTCCAAAGTTTACCATCAATAGACAATGACGGATAGCGAAACATAAAACCATATTCATCGTTTTTATAATCAAACCATTCAATTGATTCTTTGACATTTTTGGTTAAAATTAAACTCCATATGGAGTAGAAACGGGAATAATAGCGATGCGTAGCTAATAGTGCATTATCATTTTTATCTTTAAAAAAATAGCCCGAACCCATCTGGCTTATAAATTCGTAGCCTTGATCATTTAATAAATTTACTAAAATTTTTTGACCATTCTTGCCCTTGGTTAAATATTTATCTCCGTCCATGTTCAATTTAACAATTTTATCTGGAGTAAAATTTAATTGAGTTATTCCTTTTATTAACGGTATAGGATTGCCTTCTTGAAAAATCACCGGCCTATACAGCAAAAAAACTAAGACAAAAATAATTATCAATACTCCTAAGCAAATGCGTAATATTTTTTTATTTATTTTTGATATCATAATGATTGGTAATACCAGAATTTTCATTTCTTTGTATTTCCATGTCTCCGCTAACATTAACGTTTAACCGGCTGGTATTTTGCGCATTGATTATCGCTTTTTCCGCCATAAACTTATCCATTTCTATCCAGCAGTCGCCGGAATTTATTAATAAATTTTTAGCTGAGCCGGTAAAATTAATTACTCCTCCATTAGCATCAAGTTTTAAAGTGTCTTTTACTATAATACTTCCCTTTATCTCGGTGAAGCGTTTGTTTAATTTAATTTCAATATTATCAACATCTAAATTATCCAATTTAAGGTGTCCACCATCTAAGTCAATTTTTTTAATATCCGGCATTGTTATTTCTATTTTCAAATACTTCGTACCGGCCGGAAACGGTATCTGGTCATTTTCCACAGTCCAGGTTTCGGTATTATAATAGCTTTCAAGCTCCAATCTCTTTATTGATAAGATATTGTCATTATTTGCAAAACCTAAACCTATCAAATCATATTGACTGCCTTTTGCCACTATGCTGAACTCATCACCCTGCTTGATCGTTATTTCGTCAAAAGCAACAAAGCGCGAGACATAAATACTGTTAAAATTTTGAAGATTAAAATATTTCTCAATTTTGTTTTCTTTCATGGTTGCCCTTTTTTCTTCAAATTTTGATTCCGTATAAGCAGACAACGAAAAGAATATCGCCAGCCCTAAAAAGAACAATAATATCAAACAGATAAACACTTTTAACTTAAGAAAGTTCTTTTTGATAGATAATAAAGCCGACCCCAAAATGATGACAAAAACTGCCGGTATTGAAATGATAAATAAAGCTGATAGAAGAAATATATAATATCTGGCTACTCCGATAACTTCTATCAGTTTAAAATCAACCATAAATCTATTAAGCAAGGGGCTTGCGGGGTTAAAAGATATGATTAGAAAGATAACCACGGAAGTTAAAAGTCCCATCGTTCCCAGGCTTAAAAATATTACGCCAAATATTTTTTTAAGGAGCAAGGTCGATTTTGATTGCGGATTTTTCTTTAACAATAAAGTAATACCCCGAATAACAATGCCGATCAGACCACCGAAAATAATGATGACGGAAAAGTATATGGCCGTATACAAGGCTTCGGGGATATAGAGCTTGGCACCAGAATTATAAACGACTATTTGCCATAAAATTACAAATACGAAACTGGTCAGAAGTGAACCGACGATTAATTTGGGTAAAAAACGATAGCTCCTGTCTTCATTTTGTACTAACACCATTAAAATCCCAGCGGTCAAAGGTAATAATAAAATTTGCCAACCCCAAAAGAATGTAAACCAATGCGGCTCAAGAGTGAACAAAAAACCAAGCATTACTGTAATGACAGAAATTAAATATATTCTTTTCATACAAAATGATTATACTTTAAAACCAATAATTTAAAAACAGAGTCCAGGATTTGATAATATTAACAAATTATTATCCATTAACAAAAAATTCTGTAAAAACGAAAATTATATAAAAAATGAACAATAAAATAGCTTCCTTTTTACTCAATATTCGATCCGATTTCATAAAATGGAATAAAAGAAAAATCGCTAGAAACATGAAAACCCCCGTGACATAAATAATATTCAAATTAAAAGAAAAAGGATTAATAAGCGCCATGGTACCAACTACAATAGTCGCATCTGCGACAACCGTTCCTAAAATATCACCCAAAGCTAAGTCATCATGATGATGTTTGGCGGCCTTAATTGAAAAAAATAATTCCGGCAAGGTTGTTCCTAGACCAACTACCAACATACCAATTAAAATCGGACTAACATTCAATCCGCTCGCAAGCTCAACTCCATACTTCACAGTAAAATGGGAGCCAAGTAGAAGCCCACCCATACTAAACAATAAGAATATTAGATATTTTATTTTAAATTTTTCTCTATTGACTCCAACAACGTAAATATTTTTCTTTAAGATTATATAATAAAACATTACCCCAACTAAAATTAACAACACTCCGTCCAGCCTAGAATAATAACCATTCAAGCCAAGCAGAATCGGTACGACCATTGCGCCAATATGTAAGAATCTATTTTTTATAAGACGGCTCTCTATTTTTAATTTTCGTCCAGAGAAAAATATTACGAGAGCAAAAATTAAAGTCATGTCAGCGACATTTGACCCAAACAATGTTCCTAGGCCGAAAGAAGGAATTTTTTCGATGGCTGAGGCTACAGAAATAAAAGTTTCTGGTAAAATCGAAATAACGGCCACAACCGCAAAGCCAATAATATATTTTGGCAAATTAAAATTTTCTGCCAAATATGTTGAGTAGCGAATAGCAAAATTTGCGCTTTTAATTACTATGAATAAGGAAATCAATAAAAAAACAAATGATAGAAGCATGCTATTAAAATATATTAAACTATATAGAAATTATAGCATATTTTAATCTTTAAAACAGTCAAAGGAATTCGAACTAAACGCCTCGGCCTGTTAGCCTTCGGCTAAGCTCATTTCCGACCTGTTCTCATCCCTAATACCGAGAGCACTAAAATAAAAAAGCGGCTATCAGTTGCTTTTTTATTTTAGTGCTCGGAGTCGCGGACGATGTTTGAACCAAGATTATATTCAATTAAAAAACCCGAAACCATTTTAGTTCCGGGGTATAAAAGTACAAAAAGCTTATTTATTCCTTTAAAAACCTGTTTTTATACCTATAATATAAAATAACTATAGATAGATAAACCAAGGATGCAAAGAAATTAAATATTTGTAGCGCCCAGTTATTTACATAACAGGCATACACAAACCAACATAACCCGGTAATTAAAAAGATGCTTATAAATTTAATCTCTATCGATCCACTTGATTTTGTTTTAATTATTGTTATTAATTGAATAAATAAAACTATTAAGCTCACTAACAATAAAGAAAAAATAAAAATGTCTTTTTCTTTTATAAAAAAATACCTGGTAAAATAAGGGCTGAAGCAAAAAATGACAACCAATCAACCAACTTCATTTTTTTAAACTTTATAATGCCAATTACCACCGGAATACAAGGAATAAATAGAAAGCCGTTAAAAACCATAGCTAAGCTATTTTTATGAAATCCGTAAATAATAAAGGCAATAAAGTAAAAGAAAAAAAGAAAGAAAAATGGTGGTGATATTGCTTTGACTGATTTTTCACGCCAAATTTTTTGAGACTGCTTAATAAATCCATATCCCTGAAGGATTGAAAATATCATAGTCATCAAAGAAGATAATATTAAGAGATTAAATCCCCAGTTCTGAAATTCTACAAATTTTTCCATTACTACATATTTTTTGGTTACTAAATTGTTAAAGAATAAAAAAGTATACCATAAGTATACTTTTTTTGTCAAGGGCTCCGAGGTTGTGATATAGTTGGAACTTTAGTTGACAAGATTTATAAGAAGTTTTAATATATGTTATTAATTTGATTATAGAACTTTAAATTATAAAAAATGGAAGTAGAACACGTTTGCCCAAAAGCAGGAAAGCCTGCAAAAAGTTTAATTATCGGCAATGGAACAATGGAGAGAAAAGAATGGAAAGCTAAAGACTCTGGTCTCTCGGGTAAAGAGTTAAAATTATGGAAAACGATTATAGTTAAATGTTCGTTTTGCGGAGATAACCACGAATACGCATTAACTATGAATCCTTAAATTGTTTCACAAAATTTATTACAACAAAAGCGCTAAATAGCGCTTTTTTATTAGCTCTCTTGGAGGGACTGCTTTCGAGCTCGAATGGCTAATTATGGAGAAAATTTTGATATAAATTAATTAAGCAAAATAGCTAATTTTTAATAATTTAATTTTTTTAATATTTCGGCAAACTCCTCATCACTAGCCATTTCTCCTTTTAATATTTCGCAATTCTTCCCTTGCCAATATGGTCGGCCGCTCATATTCTTTCTGGTCATTTTTTCAGCCATTTTACGATTGCCTTTGAGCTGAGCCATAAAATATTGCACACCACCCTCAAATATCTCGTCACAAGACTTAACAGTTCCATCGGCATTAACACAGTAAACGCAGAAATTAGAATTTTCGTCGCCACCGGCAAAATCTTCTTTTTTAACTAACGGCATACCACAGGCCTGGCAAAATTTTTGCATAATTTTTAATTAATATTAATAATTTATTTTTTTCTATTTTTGGAGGTTGGTTCAGGCAATTCAGCGGCGGTAATTTTGATTAAATTAATCAACCATTCTTTATCTTCAATTTCATCTTCGACTAAAAGGTGGGGTTTAGCACCAGGATAAGGCGGTTTCTCGTTAATATTATTTATGAATTTTTTCCCTCCCAATGTTGGCCTTACAAAAAGCTGATTATCGCAAATAAGCGCCACAACCTTGCTACCGCAATAAATCGCACAACCCCCAAACATATATTTATAAGAAATACCCCCTATGTCCTGAATTTGATCAAGAATATATTCAACAAAAGACTTATCTAATTTAGTTTTTAGTTTGTCCATTTTATAGATGCTTACAAAGTTTATTAAACTAATTAGCTATCGCTTTACTAACTAAATTTGGATTTCGCGAGCCATTATAACCTATCATCAATAATTATATCTTAAAAACGGTATTTACAAAACAAACAGAAGGATTCGAACTATTTTAAATCAATAAAATCAAGTTATTTGCTAAAATTGTAAAAAGATAGCCTTATTTTTGAACTACTTTAGAATGTTAAATATAGCTTAATATTAAAACAAAACAGACTTCACTGTCTGTCTTATTTCTTCAATGCTCGGGGATAGGGATTTTCGCCTCACTCGCTCGCCGTCGCTCGCTCTTTCGTTGTCGCGGTCGGCGCCAAAAGCTACGCTTTCGTCGACATTCGCTACGCCTCGGCCTGTTGGCCTTCGGCTAAGCTCATTTCCGACCTGTTCTCATCCCTAATACCGAGAACGCTAAAATAAAAAAGCAGCTGTCAGCTGCTTTTTTATTTTAGTGCTCCGAGGTTGGGATATAGTTAGAACAAATTTAAACAATATTTACTTAATTAAAACTTAATAAAATTGGCCACTATTAAAACAAATCCCGCTCCCAAAAGACAGCCTGCCATTTTTCCGACAGCCGATTTGAGCATAGTTCTTTCTTCGGAAATTAATTTTGATCTTAATTTTTCCGCCATCTGACCTTCAAATATTCCAGCGATACCATCGGTTATGGCATTACCAACTACTCCGCCAAGAATTGCCCCTGCCACTCCCGCAAAATGTCCGCCAAATATTGCTAAAACAGCTAAAATTCCGTTATCAATAATACCAAAGAAAATATCTGGCAATGTAGATTTTAATTTAATTTTAAAAGGCAAAAGTGAAACTAAACAAAGAAACGCTAAAATAATTAACACCAAACCCATCCATTTGGCATTATCGATAAAATATATACTGACAGCGGTTATAACAATACAAAGGGTTAAAATGTTTAGTACTGATAGGATAAACTTTTGGCGCATACGATTAATTATTATTTTATAACATCTAATAACACAGCTCTAATTTTCTCGGAAATAAACCTTACGTCCAATAATTTTTTCAAAGCGTTTAATTGTTTTGGCAGTATTGACTGACCGCATAGCGACTGCACCCTCTCAACAACATTATTCATATTATCAAAAGAAATTACCATATTTTCTAAACCAACTTCTTTTAGTATTTCCGCACAACCCATTTTATCGCTAACTAATACTGGAATACCTAAACAAACAGCTTCCATTGGGACATTTCCGAATGTCTCAAATTTAGAAGGACAGACAATTAAACCTTGAGAGATATAGAAGTTTTTTATACCCTCGATATTCATCGGCGGCAGTACCTCAATAGACTTCGGCAATTTTTTTATTTTTGGGTATTGGTTCGTTACAAAAGTAGCCGAATGACGCCATTTGTTTTTAAGAAGTTCTTTATGCAACTCAAAAAATTTATCAAAATTTTTTATAACAGAATATCGCCCCACGGCGGCTATTCGGCGTTCTATTGAATATTCAACAGCACACGGATTAGTAAATATATCGGAAACTGGGTTTGGAATAATATACCCTTTTTCTATTTTCTTTTTTGTTACAACTTGCTCAACAACATCTTTACATAACTTTGAGGGGAAAATAATTCTAGAAGATTTTTTTATTATTTCTCTTTCCATTAAATAAAAAAAGGTTCTTCTTTTTTTTAAATAATGCTCAGCTTCTTTCGCTAAAATTCCGGAATACCAAAGAACGATAGGAATTTTTTCCTGACTAGCAGCTATTGATATTAACCAAGGAATATAATAAGTCCCACTTAATAATATAACATCAGGTTTTTCCTTTTTTAAAATATCCCTTATTAAAGAAATAGGCTCTCGATAGGCTCGTTTAATATCGCTAAGATTTTTATTTTTATCTAAAATATCCATGATTGGCAAATCGTGAATGTTAATAATATGATGGTCAAAAACTTCAGGAGAAAAATTTCTGAAATTATTAGGGGCTTTCATGTGTATGCGAGCATTTAGCTCTAATCCTAGAAATTCATAATTTTGGCCGTAAAGGTAATTAATAAGATTAGTATTTGAAGAAGTAATTCCTCCGACAAATTCCCGTGTAAGATTAATGGCTAGTTTCATATGATTATTTTTTTATTTCATATTTAAAACTACCACAAAATCTCCAAAAAATCAACAAAATTAGCAAATTATTTAAGCAAATTATAATCATTATAATTTTACCTAAATAAACGCTATAATATTCTATATGCCCACAAAATCCCCTAAAATTAACCCTGGCGAAAGGTTTACGCAAAATCTGCGTGTTTTATTTGCCGTCAATGCTGATTTCCAGGAAGATATAAATAATTTGAGAGCTATATCTCCGTCTATGGTTTTTTCTAATCCCACAAAAGAAGAAGAAAATTTGCGCCTAGAAGATCCCGAGGATTTTAATGAGCCAATAGACCAAGAAGAATACGAGGATTGGCTTAAAGGCGCAGAAAAAAGACAACAATTATTTAAAGTAATGGTTTCTAAATTAAGAACAAAGTATAACCTGTCCTTTGGCTATCAAACCTATTTGGAAGATTTAATAAATAACCCCGAGGCGATTAAAATTGAGTACTCCGCCAAATATCTGCCCGAATCTTTAATCCCCTTTAAAATTGCCAATCCCAATAATCCCGAAGAAATACTGTCGGTCTTAAATATCAGCCCCGAGACCAGTCTTGACGAAGTTCAAAGATATTGGAAAGAAATTAAAAGTCGGGCAGTATTCAATAATGAAGACAATGGCCATAAAAAATCAAAAAGCTATCCTTGTAATAAGCTAGACAGGGATTTAAAAATATTCAATCTAAAATTAGAGGGTAAAACCGCAAAAGAAATACAGAAAATTATTAGATTCGATTATCCCGAGACTCTCGGTTGCGAAGAAATCAATATAATTATTAAAAGACTGAAAGAAAAGGCCAATAAAATAACCCGACAAGATAGCCAAGCTAGCGTGTAATGTTGAGAAATTAAAACTAGAGATACGATTAAGCCGTAATGAAAATTACGGTTTTTTTATTAGTTAAACCCTCTTTATGTATGCTTTATCCGAACAACTCCGCACTCGTGCCAAGGTATATTTCAGCCGTAAGTTTGGGCGTGAAGTCAAAGACGATGAGGCAGAGCAATATTTATTAAGTTTGGCTCATTTATATGACCTATTTATTACCAAGGAATAACTCTTTTTTTCTTTTCGGCGGATCCCCCGTAGGGGGAGCCGAAAAGAAAAAAGTTATCCTTGTTAAAAAG
>JBAZKO010000009.1:0-37352 GCA_041650775.1 Patescibacteria group bacterium | reverse complement strand
CTTCAATTAATTCAGATAACCTTATCATCCAATCCCTCATCAATACCCTCAAACCCAACACCCGCGACCCTAAAGTGAAAACCCTCCAGACTCTCCTTAAGAAATACAGTTATTTCACTTTCCCTTACACGACTACTTACTATGGGATTTATACGCAGAGAGCGGTTGATAAATTCTTAAAGAAATGATAAATTAAACTATTCTATGTCCACCTTATATCGTGATTATCGCCCGCAGAATTTTTCCGAAGTTCTCGGCCAAAACCACATCAAAATAACCTTGCAGAACGAGATCGCCAATAATCGTTTAGTCGGCGCTTATTTGTTTTGCGGTCCACGGGCAGTCGGTAAAACGACCTTGGCGCGGGTATTGGCCAAAGCAGTTAACTGCGAAACCAAAAAAGACGGCGCGTTTGAACCCTGTGGCCATTGCCCCAGTTGTTTAAGCATCATGGCCGGCCGTAATTTGGATGTGGTAGAAATCGACGCCGCTTCCAATACCGGTGTGGATAATGTCCGGGAAAATATCATTGCTTTTTCACGCCTGGCGCCGTCGAGCGCGAAGTGTAAAGTTTTTATCATTGATGAAGTCCACATGCTCTCTTTATCTGCTTTTAACGCCCTGTTGAAAATAATCGAAGAGCCGCCGGCTTACGTCATTTTTATCTTATGCACGACGGAGATTCAAAAAGTCCCCGGTACGATTATTTCGCGTTGTGAGCGATTTGATTTTAAAAAGATTAGCGTTAAGGAAACCGTTAAAAAATTGACTCAGATCGCCGCCAGCGAGAAGATCGCGGTTGATCAGGAAGTTCTGGAGGCGGTCGCTCTTCGTTCCGGCGGCCATTTGCGCGATGCGGAAAGCCTGCTCGGACAAATTTTTTCTCTCGGCGACAAGAGAGTCACGACTGAACAAGCGGAGCTGGTAATGCCACATTATAACAGTAATGAGGCGGTGGAACTATTGGATTGTCTTGGCCGTAAAGACGCGGCGAAAGCGGTCGCGCTGGTTAACGATCTAGTCGATAGCGGTGTTAATATTAAAGTTTTTATCGGGGAAATAATCAGTCTGTTACGGAAAGTATTGCTTGATAAGTTGAGTCCGGAATTAGCTAATAATCTGGGCCTGGATTTAGGAGAGAATTTGGAGAAACGTTTAAGCAAAGCAGTCGAAAAAATGAGTTGGGAACAGATTACGGCTTTTACCCGGCGTTTTTTGGAAACAGTGGGGGATAATCGAAATCCTTTGATTCCACAGTTGCCGCTGGAATTGGCAATCGTGGAGTTATGTTTGGGAACAGGCCGGGCGGCTTCGACGGTTAATTCCGCGCCGCTGGTACCGGCCGCGCCGCCGCTGACGGCTAATCGTTCTTCGATTCCGGCTTCTTTTCCGGTTCCTCCGTCTCTGAAAAAAGATAAAGTTGCTTCGGTTTCGCCCGCGGTTCAGGATGCTAAAATCGACCGGCCGGTTTCCAAAGTTAATTTAACGGCGGCGGAAATCATGGCGAAATGGCCGGAATTTCTGGTCAAGATAAAAAAATATAATCATTCCTTATCTTTTGTTCTGCAGAATTGCGTCCCGCGGGAAGTGAAAGACGGAAAATTATGCCTGGTTTTTAAATATAAGTTTCATCAGGACAGAATCAATGATTCCGGCATCAGGAGTATCGCGGAAAGCACTCTGGCCGAAGTTTTCGGTTCGCCTCTGACTTTTAATTCCCTGATTGACGAAAATTTGGAAATCAGAAAGGAAGCGCTAACCGCGCCGGAATCGTCGGCGACGGAAAGCGTGTCGGCGGTTCGGACGCCGGAAAAGACGCCGGTAAAAACTAGCGGTTTGATGGCTGATTTATTAAAAACTTTCGGTGGAGAAGTAATTAATTAATCCGCGACAGGCGGAAATAATCTTATGTTGGATATCAAATTTATTCGTGATAATTTGGAAGAAGCTAAAGCCGGACTTTTAAAAAGAATGCCGGCGGAAAAATTAGATTTGGAAAAAATAATCGCGCTTGATGATGAGCGGCGCGAATTAACCAGAGTCGTGGAGGAATTGAAAGCGGAACGCAATAAGCATTCCAAGACTAAGCCGACGCCAGAAATCATCGCCACGCTGAAGATTGCGGGCGAAAAAATAAAAGCCGGCGACGAAAAACTGGCGGCCGTGGAAGAGGAACTGAACGACCGATTATCGTCTTTGCCGAATATTCCGGCGCCCGATGTCCTGCCCGGCGGCAAAGAGAATAATGAAGTTATCCATACTTTTTCCAAAAAACCGAAATTCAATTTTCCGCCGAAAGATCATGTTGAGTTAGCGGTTTCCTTGGATTTGATTGATTACGACCGGGCGGTCAAGATGTCCGGCAACGGATTTTGGTGCTACAAGGGGGTTGGCGCTCTTTTGGAATGGGCGCTTTTGTCTTATTTTATCGATTTTCACTCCAAAAACGGTTATGAATTCTTAATTCCGCCTTTTTTGTTGACGGAAAAATCCGCCTATACTTCCGGCCATCTGCCGAAATTCCGCGATGATCTGTTTTGGACGCAGGACGGATTATGCCTGAACGCGACGAGCGAAATGATGCTCGGCAATTATCATCGAGAGGAAATCCTGCCCGAGACCGAACTGCCGAAAAAATATTTCGCTTATTCGCCTTGCTTCCGGAGGGAAGCGGGCAGTTATCGCCAGGAAGAGCGGGGAATGATTCGCGGCCATCAGTTTAATAAGGTGGAGATGTTTATTTTTACCCGCCCGGAAAAAACCTGGGAAATGTTCGCCGAGTTGGTCGGCAATGTCCGAAAATTGGTTGAGGGCTTGGATCTGCATTTCCAGCTTTCCAAACTGGCCGCCGGCGATTCGAGCGCCGCGATGGCTAAAACTTATGACCTGGAAGTTTATATTCCCAGTATGGAAATTTATAAGGAAGTGAGCAGTATTTCCAACGCCCTGGATTATCAGGCGCGGCGCGGCAATACCCGCTATAAGGATAAGACTACCGGTAAAAACGAATTTATCCATACTTTGAACGCTTCCGGCCTGGCGACCAGCCGTTTGTTACCGGCGATTTTAGAACAAAATCAACAGGCGGACGGTTCGGTTATCATCCCCAAAGCTTTGCGTCGCTATTTGCCGGGACACCAAAAAGTTATCAAGCCGCGGCTTAAGTCTTAAAATAAGAAACATGAAAAAAATCGGGGTTTTGATTTTAATCGTCATTTTTTTCTGGCCGTTCGTTTCGCGAGCGGCGGTTTTGAAAAACACTTATCCGCGTCTGGCTAATTATTTTCTGAAATGGGAAATCAGCGATTTTGAAGCGCGGGAACTGGCCAAATGGGATTTATTAATTTTGGACATGGAGGTCCAGGAAAACAGCCGCGCGCAACTAAAAAAAATCCGCGAACTAAACCCGCGCGTCATTATTTTAGCCTATGTCACTTCGCAGGAAATATTAAACGATATTGATGAATATAATAAAGCTTATCTGCGGCAGGAATTGGCGCGCGGTCTGGCTGACGGTTGGTGGCTGAAGGACGGGAAGGGGAATAAGGTTTCTCATTGGCCGCAGACCTCAATGCTTAATGTTTCCGACGGCGCCAGTTTTGATTCCCGCGGTTATCGTTTTAATGATTATTTGCCGGAATTCATCGTTAATAAATTACAAGCGACCGGTCTGTGGGACGGCGTTTTTTACGATAATACCTGGGGCGATGTTTCCTGGGTCAACGGCGGTAATTTGGATTTGAATAATAACGGAACGGTCGATAGCCCGGCGGAAGCGGATAGACTCTGGTCCGCCGGATTTAAGAAAATATTGGCGAAGACGCGCGCTTTGGCCGGAGCGGATTTTATGATTGTCGGCAACGGCCGCGTTTACGGCGATTACCAGTCGATTATCAACGGTATGATGCTCGAAGATTTTCCTTCGACCTGGGAAAACGGTGGTACCTGGTCCGGATCAATGCAGACTTATCTGCGTTTGCCGTCTTTAAATGCCTCTCCGTCTTTGCCGATTATTAATGTTTTTAATAAGAGCCAGACGGATTATCAGCGTCTGCGCTACGGTCTGGCCAGCGCTCTTTTGGGTGATGGTTTTTATAGTTTTGATTACGACATTTCCGACCACAGTCGGCTCTGGTGGTATGACGAATATGACGTCAATTTAGGTTTCGCCCAAGCGCCAGCTTATAATCTTCTTTCCGCTACCGCGGAAATCAAACCAGGATTATGGCGTCGCGATTTTAAAAATGGCGTCGCCATCGTCAACTCCACGGATAAGAAACAGACCTATTCTTTCCAAAAAGAAGAATTTGAAAAAATAAAGGGCAAACAGGATTCGATTTTCAATAACGGCCAGAGGATAAATTATCTACAATTAGCTCCTCGGGAGGGGATAGTTTTATTTAAGAGTAATAATTTGGTTGAAAACAGCGCTTTTGCCAATGGTTATTTTTACCGCGTTTTTAATCTTCAGGGCGTCCAGATGCGCAACGGTTTCTTTTCTTACGTCAAATCTTTTCCAGGTGAGGCGGAGACGCTGATCGCCGCTAGCGGCAGTGAAGAAATCGATAATCGAATCAGCGCCGCGGCCGGACAGGTCAATCTTTATCGGAACGGCCGGTCAGTCGCCGCCTTTAATCCTTACGATAAATTATTCAAAGGGCAGTTAAGTTTAGCGTCGGAAATTAAGAATGGCTATTTTGAAACCCTGATAGTCGGCACCGGTCCGGGCGGCGGGCCACAGGTTCGGATATTCACGCCGGCCGGGAAGTTGCTCGGCGGATTTTTTGCTTACGATAAAAATTCGCGCGGCGGCGTCAATGTCGCTTTCGCTGACGTCAACGGCGACGGCCAGGCGGAAATCATCACTGGACCGGGGAAAGGAGAAGAACCGCTGGTTAAGATTTTTTCGACCGCCGGAAAACTGAAAGCCAGCTTCCTGGCATATGATTCTAAATTCCGTGGCGGCGTGGATGTCGCGGCGGGCGACGTCAACGGCGACGGCCAAGCGGAAATCATCACTGGACCGGTCGGTAGCGGCGGGCCGCAGGTTCGGATATTTACCGGCGCGGGTCAGACGTTAGGCAGTTTCTTCGCTTATGATCGTACTTTTAACGGTGGCATAAAAGTCAGCGTGAGCGACGTCAACGGCGATGGTCGGGCGGAAATATTAGTCGGGCTGAAAAATTTTTATTAAAAAATTTTACCGATAATAAATCAATAAATATATGTTCAAAAAAATTATGCATCATGTCTGGCATAGCCGTTGGGAACGGTTTTATTCCCAAAGCCATTGGCATCTGGTTTTGGATTTATCTCTTCTGATAGTCGTTATATTTTTGGTCGCCAGCTTAGTTACTTTATATTTCTACCGGCCGGCTTTAAATTGGTTCGGCGGCTTTACCCAAAGCAAAGTGGATCTAGATAATCCGCCCTTGGAACTGGATTTTTCCGTGGCCAGTCCGATTCTGGAGAGAGACGGCGCCGCGATTTTAAAAATTAGCTTTAAGAATAACGGTGCGGCGGTCATTACCGACGCCGTTATCGACTTGGCGACGACGAATAAAAATTTTACTTTAAACCAGATAAAAACGGTTAATAATTCTCCGGCCACGGTCAATGGCCGGCAGATTGTTTTGATGCCGATTAAAGCCGCTGACAGCGGAGAGGTGGAATTGGCAGTCTATTTTAAAGCCAAAGAAACCACGGAAAGAACTATTGACTGGCAGGCGCAAAATCAATACTTTTTTGACGGTCATTTATTAAAGGAAACTGTGGCTTTGCCGTCCTTAACGCTAAAAGCGGAACTGCGAGCCGAAGAAGCCGCTTATTATACCAGTCCGCAAGGTGATCAACTAGGTATCGGCCCGATACCGCCGCTTGCCGGCCTGCCTACTGACTACTGGATTTTTTGGGAAGCCGAGGGAAGTGATAGTTTTAAGAACTTGGTCTTCAGCGCTTATCTGCCCCAGGGCTTGGAATTGACTGAAAGACGTTCGCTTTTAGCTGGTGATTTCACTTATAACGCGGCTTCGCGGCAGATAGTCTGGAAGATAAAAGAATTGACGGGTCGAAGCGACAGCTACCGTCTCAGTTTTGAGGTTCGATTGATACCGACGACCGAACAAATTGGCAAAGTTCTGCCTTTGTTGGTTAATCCACGTTATTACGCCGAAGACGCTTTGACCGGGGAAGAATCAAAGGGCGCGCTCAACCAACTGACCACGAATCTAGAGAAAGATCAGTTTAATCAAGGTCGGGGGGAAGTGGTCGGTCAATGAAATCTCAAATTTTTTTTAGGCCATATGATTAATTTTTTAAGGCGGCTGATAAAGCCGAAATATGAAACTCTGAATTTGATAGAAATCAACGCCGCCGGACTGATCGCCAATTTTAATTATCTGAAGAGTCTCCAGCCGGCGGCGGAAATTTTTCCGGTTTTGAAATCCAACGCTTACGGCCACGGCCTGAAAGAGGTCTGCCAGATTTTAAATTCCACTTCCGCGCCGCTGGTGGCGGTTGATTCTTATCCGGAGGCGCAAATCGCTTCCCGGTATTTTAAGAAGAAAGTTTTAATCTTAGGAGAAATGCCGCTCCGCGCTTATCGCTATTGTCAACGAAAACGGACGGAGTTTGTCGTTTATAATGAAGAGACTCTAAAATATTTGACGCGTTACGGCCGGAAAGCGCAGATTCATTTATTCGTTAACTCCGGCATGAATCGCGAAGGCATAAAAGATTTGCCGGCCTTTATCGCCAGAAACAAAAAATATCTGAATCAGGTCGAAGTGGTCGGCTTATGTTCGCATTTAGCTTCGGCCGACCAGACTTCCGTTCTTAACTCAGAGCAAGAAAATAACTTTGCGGCCGCGCTGGAAGCTTTACGCGCCGCCGGTTTTTTTCCGCGCTGGGTTCATCTTGGAAATTCGGCCGCGGTCTTTGTCTTGAATAATAAACTGCTGACCGCTTATCGTCCGGGGATAGCTTTATACGGTTATAGCCCGTTCGCGCCGGCGCCGGATGACGCTAAGGGAAGGGAACGCGGACTGCAACCGATTCTTAGTGTTTTTTCTCATCTGGTTTCCCTGCAGGATTTAAAATTCGGCGAGAGCGTTTCCTATAATGAAAGCTATCGCGCCGAACGAGCGATGAAAGTCGGCGTGATACCGTTCGGTTATTTCGAAGGACTGAATCGTCAGTTATCTAATCGGGCTAAGTTTTTGGTTCGAAGCGAAAAAGGTAATTTTTGGGCGCCGATTGCCGGTCGGGTCTGTATGAATTTAACTTGTTTGGATATCGGCCAAAATCAGGCTAAAATCGGTGATTTGGTAGAAATCGTTTCCGCCAATCCGGCCGACCCCAACTCCGTCGTTAACCTGGCAAACTTAAGCGGCACGATTTCTTACGAATTCTTAGTAAAATTACAAGCCGCTATCCGGCGTGAAATAGTATATGGATAATCATTCTTATCGTCGTAGAATAAAAAAAGATTACCACGGAAAAAAAAGGCGGAATCCTTTTTTCGCTAGGAAGCCGAAAGAGAACGGCGGACGGTTATTTAAATGCTCGCTGATTTTCGGAAGCCTGTTGATTATTTTTTTGTTTTGGTTCTTTTTCGCTTCTTCTTTTTGGCGTTTCCAGAATTTGCGGATCGAGGGTCTGACGCGGGCGGACGGGGAAGAGTTGAAGAGGATTATTCGGGATCAAGCGACTCAAAGGCGCTGGTTGTTTCTCAAACAGGATAATATTTTTTTGTTTGACGCCGAAATCGCTATCCAAAAGATAAATGCCGCTTATAATCTGGCCGGCGTCGAGATTAAAAAAACCTGGCCGCGGACTTTGGATATAAAAGTAAACGAGCGCCCTTACGCTTTTATTTTTCAGGAGGGGACTGGCCTTTTTTATGCTTCCGGCGACGGTTATATTATTAAAGAGCCGGCGGTTAACGAAGCGGATAAAAAGAAATATTTTATTCTAGAAAATAAAAAAGTCGACAGTCTGATTGACGCCAAGAACAGGATTACCGTTGACCGCGATTATTTTGATTTTATTTTTAAACTGAGCGCCCTTTTAACCGGTAATTCCGAATTGTCGGCGGAAAAATTCATTATCAGCCAGGAAACCAATACCCTGACGGTCAAATTTTTGAACGGACCGACGGTCTATTTTAACACCGAAGAAGCGGCGGCCGGGCAGGTCGAACTCCTGTTGCTTGTCAAAAGGGAGAAAATAAAGGATAATTTCAGTAAGACGAACTATATTGATCTGCGTTACGGCGACAAGATTTTTATTAATCCGGAATTTAAATAAATTAAAATATATGGAAGGTATTTTTAAATTTTTATTCGTTTTGGCGGTGATAGTATTCTGCCTGACGACGGTCGGATTTTTCCTGTTGATTTGTAAGATAATTCTTCTGTTTCAGCCGCAGGTGCACTTAATGGGGTTGATTATCAGTTAAAGGCGGGAATAGTCCGGATTATGTATATTTGCCCTTATTTAAGGGATATGATATAATTGAGTATAATATCTCTTACACTCAGTTATATATAATAAAAAACAGTATGAATCCTTCGCTACCCCTGTTAGAAGATTTTTTACTAAATTTGAAAGTTAATAACTATTCCCCGGAAACTATTTATAATTACGAGCGTGATTTAAAAGTTTTTGAAGATTTTTTGTCGGAAAGTAAAATTTTTTTCAAGACACTCAGCAAGAAAGATATTCTGACCTATAAAGCTTTTTTAACCTCTATCGACCGTAAAACCGCCAGCCGGGTCCTGGGTGCCAAACGGCTTAACGCTTATTCCATTAACCGGATGCTTTCGGTCTTAAGAAGTTATTTCAAGTATCTGATTGAAATGGACTATGCCTCGCCTTTGCCGCCGGATGTCATTAAGATGATTAAAACCATCAAGAAAAAGCCGCAGGTGGCGGAGCTGGGGGAATTGGTAAAATTAATTGAATTCCCTTCCCAGATTGAAAAAGATAAACGGGTCGCTCAGCGTAATCGGGCGATGTTGGAAGTTTTGTTCTCGACCGGCATGAGAATTTCCGAATTGATTAATCTGAAAATAAATCAGGTCGATAAAGCCGGGCGGATCTTCGTGTTAGGCAAAGGTAAAAAAGAACGTTTTGTTTATTTGACGCCGCGCGCCGCCAAGATTCTCCAAGCTTATTTCGACTCGCGGGTAGACGACTCTCCTTATGCTTTTATTCCCTATCGCGGCCTGAATTCCCCCGATTTAAAAAATAAAAAAATCTCGACTAATTATCTACAGGCTAAAATAAAAAAATATCGGGAAATACTGGGAATAAATGTGCCGACTTCAGCCCATTCCTTGCGGCACGGTTTCGCCACTTATTTGGCCGAGGCCGGGGCTAATCCGGCCGCCATCCAGGTTTTATTGGGCCATGAGTCGCTCGATACTACAACCCGTTATGTCCACGCCTCTGATTTGTACGCCCAAAAAACGCAAAAGGATTTCCATCCCTTAAAAGATTGAATTTTATGATCGTCCGATTGACAATCCCGTTATAAACGTTATAATAAACGGAAATAAACAGTAAACAGTTCGTTGAAATCTGAAGAATAAACAATTAAAATAAAAAAGCCCGGGAGGGGCTGAATATGAAAAAAGGATTATGTTTTTTGCTCGGCTTGGTTTGTACCGGTTGCGTCGCCGCCAATCCGCTTCCGACTGTCAAGGAAATAATCGGTCTGTCCGTTATTCCGGTTCTGGTCGCCGTTTTTTTGGCGATTTTGGGTCGGGAAAAACTAGAAACGGGAGTATTTCGCTTTCCGTTGATGTTTCTGGCGCTATTTTTAAGCTTCGGCGTCACTTCTTTTTTGCTTGCTCGGTCTGATTTTTCTTTTAGTCTGTCCTTCTTAATAGGCGGAATGGCCGGGGCGGCGCTTTCTTTGGGAACTTTATTTTTTATATTGATTGTCAATATGATTATGCATTTTTTCGGTTTAGCCGGGAGAAAGATAATATCCCTTTCTTCCTTGCTGGCGATACTTTCTTTTTCGATCTGGCTTTTTTACGCGAAAGAAAGTTTTCTTCTGGCCGCCATTCCCGTTTTTGTTTTTTTGGCGACCTTCTTGATATTAGCGCTAGTTGACGCGCGTCGTCTGGCGAATGTCTTTAAACAATTTTAAGAGCGGAAGAATAAACGAAAAAATCGAAGAGTAATAAACTAAAACCCGGATCAGTCTTGACCCGGGTTTTTAAATTTTTTAAGGCAGATAATTTTCCGGATCGACTGGCAAGCCGTTCAAACGGACTTCGAAATGCAAATGCGGACCAGTTGAGAAACCACCGGAACCGATACCACCGGGCGTGCCTCCGGAACGTCCAATCGCTTGCCCTTGCGTGACATATTGATCAGTTTGAACATAAGCGGCGGAAACATGGCCATAGACCGTGGATAGGCCGTTGCCGTGGATAATCATGATATAAGCGTAGTTTTTCGTGCCGTCGAATTTAACTTTAGCGACGTAGCCGTCGGCGGCGGCGGTGACCGTTGTTCCCTGCTTCGCTCGAATATCAACGGCCGGATGTTCGCCGATGATTTTACGATAGGGGTAATCCGGATCATGGAAAGTCGCGACTACTATTTTGCTCGGCACCGGCCAGGCAATAGTATTATTGCCGTCGTTAAGGCGGTTTTTGTCTTTTTGCGACATTTTTTGCCGAATCAGCTGTTCGGCGCTGGCGATTTCCGCTTCCGCTTGCTGTTGTTCTCTTTTAGCCTGTTGCAATAAATTCTGGTATTCCCGTTCGGAGGAACGGGTTTCTTCCATGATAAAAGTTTTATTTTCCTGCTCGTAAGCGAGATTACCTTTCTTTTCCTCCAGTTTTTCTTTTAAGGATACCAACTCTTTATTCTTTTCGCCGAGCGTTAACTTATTTTGATCCAAGCGTTCTTTAACCAGTTTCAATTCTTCCACACTGGAACCAATTTCTTTGTTCGTATCTTCCAGGTATTTGGCCTGATTTAAAAATTCTGTCAGCGAATCGTTAAGGAGTAGCATTTCTAGGACAGAGACCTGATCTTGTTTATAGATCAGGCGGAGTAAATTAGTGATATGCTGTTTTTGTTTTTCAATTTCTTCATCCAGATTAGTGCTATCCACTTCAATTTTTTTTATTTCCAGATTGGTTTTGTCTATTTCTAAATTCGCGCCTTCGATATCCAGTTGCGCTTTCGCCAGACGATTTTCCAGAATTGCCAGTTGGTTACTTAAATTAATCCGGTCGCGCTGTTTAAGTTCGATTTGCGCTTGATATTCCTGTTGGCGGGCTCGCAACTGTTCCAACTGTTTCTTTTGGTTCTGGATTTTGAGATTAAGATCATTAATTTCGTCATCCGTGCTTCCATATTGGCTAAAAACCAAAGGCGCCGCGACCAATAGGCCGGCAAAAATGAAAATCAAAAGGCTTATTTTCAGGAAACGGCCGGAGATTTTAGATAGACTTTTCATAGTCCCTTAAGTATAACATATTTTATAATTTCTGTAAATACGAATAAAGAGCCTGCTTATATGAATAATAGGCTTATTTAAAGAGCTTTATTTATTCTTTTTAAACTTTCCTCTTTTCCCAGTGCTCCGGCCACTTCAAAGGGACCGGGACTGTTTTTAAGTCCGGTCAAAGCGACGCGCCAGGGCCATAAATAATCGCCGTTTTTATAATCCATTTTTTTTATCCAGTCTAAAATATTTTTTTCCAGATATTCTTTAGTCCATTCGGCCGCGTCGGTTTTTTCCAGTTCGGCCGTCAATTCCTTCAAGTTTTTTCGGGCATTTTCCAAGGTCAAGGTTTTCCAGCTCAGCAGTTCCGGCTCGTAAGAAGGCGTCGTAAACAGGAAATCGGTCGCTTCGACTATATCGGATAATTTTTTTAACCGATCTTGCGCCAGGCCGACAAATTTTTCTAATTTTTTTTGGTCGGCGACCGATCGTCCAGCCGCTTCCAGATAAGGCCGGCAAAGTTCGCTCAATTCGGCTAAAGGTTTCAGGCGCAGATAATAACCGTTGAAATAATCCAATTTTTCCGAATCGAAAATCGCCGGACTGGCGCCTAAGCCAGCCAGGGAAAATTCTTTTTTCAGTTCCTCTAGCGACCAGATTTCTTTGTCACTCTTAGGATGCCAACCCAGAAGCGCGCAGAAATTTATAATCGCTTCCGGTAGATAACCGTTGGCGCGGTACTGTTCGACGAAGACGTCGCCCCGGCGCTTGCTTAGTTTGCCGCCGGTCTTATTCAGGATTAAAGGCAAATGGATAAATTTGGGCGCCGACCAGCCGAAAGCTTCGTATAAGAGAATATTTTTAGGAAAAGAGGCTAGCCATTCATCTCCGCGCGTTACGTGGGAGATTTCCATGAGGT
This sequence comes from Patescibacteria group bacterium, assembly GCA_041650775.1. Lineage (GTDB taxonomy): Bacteria > Patescibacteriota > Patescibacteriia > Patescibacteriales > UBA12465 > UBA12465. The sequence continues at coordinate 24,960 of JBAZKO010000009.1, read as the reverse complement.
GGTCATCGACGACGCTGGCAAATTGGTAAGTCGGAATTCCGTCGGATTTAATTAGGACATGATCATCTAAGTCGGCGGCGGAGAATTTGATATCGCCACGTAGTTCATCGTGGACAATCACTTCCCCGGCCAGCGGCATCTTTTGTCGGATAACAAATTTTTCGCCCGCCCGAATTCGGGCGGCGCTGACCGCGGGATCCAGATCACGACAGTGGCGGTCGTAACCCGGTGCCTGTTTATTCGCTTCCTGAGCGGCGCGCATTTCCGTCAGGCGCTCGGCGGTGCAGAAACAGGGATAAACTTTTCCCTGTTTCAGTAAATCAGCGCCGTATTTTTTATAAATATCCAGGCGTTCCGTTTGGATATAGGGGCCGTATTTTCCGCCCCGAGTTGGTCCTTCGTCGAATTCGACGCCTATCCATCTCAGGATTTCAATCAGACTTTCTGCCGCCCCGGCCACTTCTCTCTTTTGATCCGTATCTTCTAGACGCAGAATAAATTTACCGTCCTGGCTTTTTGCCAGGAGATAACCGAACAAAGCCGAACGTAAATTACCGATGTGTAGAAAGCCGGTCGGCGAAGGAGCGAAACGCAAACGAATTTTAGAGCCAAAGAATGACATATGGTAAATTTAAAAAATAGTTAAAGATTTAAAGATTTGAACTTAGTCAAAAATATTTTGGCGCTTTCCTGCCGCGCCGGTTGAATCCGAGAAACGAGTTCGTGTTCTTCTACCCATTTCCAATTCCGGTGATCCCAGAAATTAACTTTGATATCTTCGTCACGGCCGGTAAACTCGGCGATGCAAAGTCCTTGTCGCTGGCCTTTATAGTCGTATTTATAATTCGGGGACAAAGATAAAGATCGTTGTTGGCTGACCGGCGGAAAAAGATAGCTATAAGTATTTTTAAAAGTCGCTTTAACTAGAAATTTATCGGTGTTCAACTCTTCCCGCATTTCTCGCGCCCCAGCTTTAGCTAAACTCTCGCCGTCGGTTCCGCCTTGCGGCAACTGCCAATGGCCGGGCTCGTCTTCCCGCTCCACGATTAATATTTTAATCAGGCCGTTATTTTTTTTATACAGCAGACAGGCGACATTAGGACGATAAAAGAAACGGCTGATTTTGGCGCGAAAAAGTTGACCGCCAAAAACCAGGGTTGCCCGATAAATTCTTTTTCCCCTTCGGATTTTTGCCCCGTGTCCTTTGGCGGGTATTATCAGACGCCAAAGCCATTCCAAGCCGGCGGCTCTTAAAAATTTAGGCGCCCGCTTGGCCCGGCCGGTGATGAAATCGAAAGTGCCGCCGACCCCCAGCGCCAATCTAACCGCCGGCAGTTTGGTCAGATTATGATAGATTTTTTTTTCTTGATAAGGCGAACCGAAAGTACTGAATAAGACGGTCGGCGCGAAGTCGTTGATTTGGTCGATAATTTTCGGGGCAAGCGGCTGGGAGCGGCTGGCGTCTAAGATCAAAGTTTCCAGACGGGGGTATTCTTTTTTTAGGACATCTTTAATTTCTTCCGCCCGGGACAGTCCGCCGCGCCAGTTCAGAACCGTGATTCTAAAATTTTTTTCCTGAGCGAGACGTAATAAATCTAAAGTCAAATCCGCGCCGGTCAGCCGGGGTATTTTTTTGCCGAAGAGAAAACCGGCCAGCTTCAGGCCGAAACCGTCCGCTACCGCCAGGTCGGCTTTGTTTAAAATATAGAACAATTCTTCATCCCGCCGCGCGTTTAAGATTATTTCCGGATTGGGAGTTACCAGATAATGCTGGCCGGTGCCATTCAAAAATTCTCCGATTTTCTTCATGACCCCCAGTCGGCTCAATTCGCTCAGATTTATTCCCAAAATATTAGCCATATGTTATAATATTTATGCCTTTATTCTATTATAAAAATCGTCTTTCGTCAAAGTAATTTTTTTATTTTTTATGAACAATTATAAGAGGATTAGCGATCGGGTCGAAGAGTTGATAATTGATAATCCTAAGACCGACATAAAATTGAAATGGGTTAATATTATCAACGCTGGCAAAAATGAAATCGATTATCTGCGCCGGAATTATAATTTCGATTTAGTGCATTTGAAAGCCGCCGCCGCCTCGGTTTCTTTTCAGCGGCCGATGATTTTCAAAGGGTCAGATTATTTATGCCTGATTCTGCATTTTCCTTTTTTGAAAGACGGCAAGATCGTTCCCAGCGAGGTAGATTTTTTTATCGGTCACGGTTTCTTTATCTCCGTTCATAATAACAGCTTAAAAGAACTGTCCCATCTTTTTAACCTGGGTAAAAAGAACCCCGATTCCCTGCTTTCTTATTCTTTGGAATCTTCCGCCATCCTGCTCTATGAAACCCTGGGGCATCTGCTGGACGATTGCTATCAGCTTTTGGACGGCAATAGTCTAAAGATTAACGAGATAGAAGAATTGATTTTTTCGGATCAGCAGAAAGAAGCGGTTAAGCATATCCTGAATTTACGTCGGAACATCGTTAATATTCGTTTGATTATCCAGAACCATAAGAATATTTTACAGCAACTAATGGTTATGGAAAGCAGTCTGGTGGAGAAGGCGGCCATTAAAAGATATTACGCCGGTCTGGTCGATCATTCCAAAAGAATCTGGGAGATGTTGGATCACCAAAAAGAAATGGTCGAAGTCCTGAATAATACGAACGAGTCGATTCTAAATGACCGGATGACCGATATTATGAAAACTCTGACGATTTTTTCGGTCATTGTTTTTCCTCTTACTTTACTCGCGGCGATTTTCGGTATGAACGCCAAGTATATGCCTTTTGTCGAGCATCCGGCCGGTTTTTGGATGATTTTGGGAATAATGCTTATTTGTTCACTGTTTATGCTTCTCTTTTTTGAAAAGAAGAAATGGTTGAAATAAAGGAATTTCAGTTGAAAAAGGTAAAAAATATCAAGATATAATAAGAACCCCCGTTTATCATTAACGGGGTTTTTGTAATTTTATTTTTTTGTTTATTTTAAGCCAAAAATTGAAGAGAATAAAGATTGAGCCCCTTGGTTAATTGGTACTTGACAAATAATTTATAATATACTACAATATATCGTTAAGCTGTATAATAAAAGTATGAGAATTGCCTTTATCGGACAGAAAGGAATCCCAGCCAAAACCGGCGGTGTCGAAAGATACGTGGAAAATTTGGCGATTAACTTGGCTGAAAACGGCCAGGAAGTTTTTGTTTATGCGCGTCAGGGTTATAGCGGCGATTTAAGAGAATATAAAAACGTGAAGATCATCTCCCTGCCGAGTCTGCGAGGTAAGAACCTGGAAGCGATTTCCCATACTTTTTTTGCTTGTCTGGATATAATTCGCCGTCCGGTTGATATTATCCATTTTCAATCCATCGGCCCGGCTTCTTTGATTTGGCTGGTCAAATTATTAAAGCCGAGAACGCCGATTATCTTTACTTTTCATTGTCAGGACTATTACCACCAAAAATGGGGCGGCTTAGCCCGTTTTTATCTGCGTTTCGGGGAAAAAGTCGGTTGCCTGCTGGCTGATAAGATTATTACTATTTCCAAAGAGCTGACTGAATATGTCGCTATTAAATATAATAAAGAAGCGGTTTATATTCCTAATGGCGCCGTAACTTCCGAAAAAGTGCCGGTACGGGAAATCAGACGCTGGGGTCTGGAAGAAAAGAATTATATCGCTTGTATCGGCCGTTTGGTGCGCCACAAAGGGGTTCATTATCTAATCAATGCTTATAAACAGCTGAAGACCGATAAAAAATTGGTGATTGTCGGCGAGAGCGCCTATACGGACGATTATGTCCAGGAACTGCAAGCCTTAGCCGCCGATAATGATAATATCATCTTTACCGGCAACCAGACCGGTCGGACTCTGGGAGAACTATATTTTAACGCTTATTTATTCGTTCAGCCTTCGGAAAGTGAAGGTTTGTCTATCGCTCTTTTGGAGGCGATGGCTTATAAGACTGCTTGTCTGGTAAGTGATATTAAGGCGAATTTGGAGGCGATCGGCGAAACCGGATTCATCTTTGCCGATAAGAATATTAGCGATTTGCGGGTTAAGCTGGAGATAGCGCTGAATAGCCCGGAGACAGTCGAAATCAAGGCTCAGGCGGCTTATGAGCGGGTTAAGAAAGAGTTTAACTGGGTGGATATCACGACTAAGATTTTGCTGGTTTATAATAACCAGCTGAATTAATAATCGCCTGATTAATATAAAACGCCTCTCCGTCGGAGGGGCGTTTTTTGATACTTTTAAGTTGGCAATAAAAAACGCTTGTCCGATTGGGCAAGCGTTGTAATTTATAGGAAATTATCGGGGACTATTTTGTCCGGTCGATATTCTCTTCCCTGATTTCCACTTCTTTATTTTTATCTCCTTTGGATATCAACACCTTGATAGTCGCTGATTTTTTAAATAATCCGTCGGGATAATAGGCGACCGTTTTCAGGACTCCCACTTTAGCGTAAATTTTGTCCGCCGGATAATTTTTCTTCAGACTGATTTTTTGCGGTTCCAAATTTTTTTCCAGAGCCCAGAATTCCATTTTCGAGAATTTACCGTCAGCGGTAACATTTTTGGGTGTTACCGGAACCGGGGCGCCTTCTAGGAACCAGAAATACTTAGGTTCTATTACGAAGAAAGAATCGTCCTCAGCTACGAGTTTGTAGAACTCGACGGAATGATCGATTCGGCCCTGAGGCGTTTCTTCAAAGAATTTTATCAGTATCCGGTTCATCCCTAGAAAAAAATTGCCGTTAGGATTGAATAAAGTGTCGTTTTCTCCGACTACCTCTTTGATTGCCGCTTTTTTGGCACCGGAGTTAGTGTCCGCCAGGCTGAATAAACAACTGCGGTCGAAACCCACTAGTGGCAGATGCTTTCCTTCCCCGCAGAATAACGGTGGGTTGGTTAAAGCTTCAGGAGTGACATAATTGTCTCCCGGCGCCGCGACGAAAGTGAAATAACGAATTTTTTCGATTCCGTCTTCCAGAATTTTCAGTAATAAAGTATTGACTCCCTCGCTGAAATATCGAGAGTATGAATACCCTCCTCTTCCTTTAATCGGCTTGATGACTTCTATTTCCGAAGTTTTATCATCGATGAAAACGTAGGCCATCTTATCCGCTTTTAACGTCAGCCTGAGGCTATCGCCGCTTTGGCCCTGTAGAAGCATATTCTCGTCGATGACGAGCTGTTTCCGGTTTTTGGCGTCAACATAGAAACGGATTTCAGTAAAGGTTAACCGGCCGTTTGTTTCAATAATTATCGGTTCGTTGTTTTGACCGGGAGTCCAATTTACTAATCCCCGGCTGGTGGCTCCGGCCGACAAACAAAGTTTTTTGTTCGGCAGGAAAATTTTCCACGGCAGATCGTTAACAACCTTGACCCCGACAGAATATTCCATTTTTGGCGTTGGTTTGGGACTAATTGCCGCCGGCGCGTCCGGAAGCGTGGTTCTAACTAGTGCCAGCGGCGAATTAAGATAGCTGTCATAAATCTCGATGATATCGCCTTCATTTCTAACGGTGACTTCGATAAGCAGAGTGTCTCCGTCGTTGTTATAATAGAAAGGCAGTACCTTTCCCACTCCCGCTTCGAAGATTCTTAAAGATTTTATTCCGCCCGGCGACAAAACGTATTTGTCTTGGGACTTTTTAAAATTTTCAGAATACAAACGGCAGTCCAAGGTTAAAGCTCGGGAACTGGAGTTCTTTATGACTCCGTTCACAAGCTTTGTTTTTTTAGAAGTTTCGTTCGTCCGCGAATAAGACGTCGCGGCCATAGCTATCATTATTATAATAGCTAACATCAATAACAGATTTTTTTTCATGCTTTATTATTTTTAGTTGTTAATATACAATTTAACTTATAAGACTCCCATTTTAGGAAATCTAGTAATTTTAACATAAATAGCGATTTTGTCAAGAGGATGATGATATTAAAAAAAGGGTATTTTATTAATACCCTTTTATGATGTCGAAAAACATCTAATTAGTGAAGATGCTTGCGGCATCGCCAACAGACCGGACCGGACTCGGTTTTACTTGAGGCCGTCTTGGCCGCCGGAGCTTCTTCGTAGTCGGCGGTCGGAACCGTAATTGGGGTCGGAGCTGGTGCTATGTCAGGAGCAGCGCCGGCACCACTTGCGGTGGCGTTGTTTGATTCTATTCTGATTATCGCTTTGTCAGGAGTTTTGGCGGCTTGATTTTGCTCAAGCTCTGCCGGCAGTTGCGAAGCGTCGGTTAGAATTTTAATCCTTTTAACGATTGCTCTCTGTTCCCGACGCAAAAATATTTGTCCTTTTTCCGTCCGCGTGACTCTCCTGGCCAATTTTTTAATGGCTGGAACTTCCCTGTTGACTAGAGAATCCATTTTTTTAGCCGAATCGGAAAATGTATAGTTATATACTTTTCTGACTTTTACATTCAGAGAATCGGTATAGTCGTATACTTTTTTAACTTTTATGTCCAGAGAATCGGCGGCATTCTTTAAGGAATCGACCGTTTTGATTGTCGTGACCGTTTTTTCTTTGGTTTGCAGATAATCCGCAACCACGTAAACTACGAGCAGGAGAAGCGCTAACCCCAATGTCACTAAAATCGACACGATGGCTATTTTTTTCCCGGTGCTCCAGAAATTCCAATTTTTCAACATGATATAAGATTTTACGTTTAACAATTATTTTTTGAAGATAGAGGAATTTATCGTTAGTCCCAGTTGAAAACCGTAACGGTCAAAAAGAACTTCCCCTTTAATCGCTTCTTCCAGCTTCTGATAGCGCCTAATCGCTATTCCCAAGCCGAATTGAAAGTTATCATTTTCCCCGGGTACCAAACCGAAGCGATCTTCTCCTTTAAACCATAACCAATGGCTTAGCAGATTGAAATCAACGTTGAAATCATTGATATTAGCCGAGTAGACCGTCGGCTCCAAACCAATGGCAAAGGTCCTAATTTCCTCCAAATTATTTGAGGTATCGACCAGATATATGCCCCCCTGTTTAATCGCTTGGTATTGATAGAAAGAATTATTTTTCTTTAATGATAATTTTACTTTGTTGAAGATATAAGCATTATCATCAAAATAATTGATTTCCAACCCCAGCGTTAGACTTTGTTGGAACGGATAGCGTCCCGTCGAATCCCTGACCCCGTTCTTCACGTACTGACTGCTTAAGTTCAAGCCGCCGGTAAAAGTGAAATACCAATTAGGGTTAGGAATGTACAAGAATTTTAAACCCAGTTCAAAATTTTGTAGCGAAGTGCTGGGATCGCCGACAATGATTTTTGGCCGATCGTTAAGCGTTTCCCTTTTCCATTCTTCCTGCCAAGTCGGTGTCAGATAGGCACCGACCAGAAAATTTCTTTCATATGTCACCATATGCTGGCAAGGAGCGAAATAGCTCTTCTCCGGAGAAACCACCAGGAAGTAATAGCCTATTTCGGGAGCGATTTTCCAACCGTTTCCCAGACTATTGGGCTTATACATTCCATGGTAAGACCAGGGCAGTTTGACCTGAAAAAGGTCGACATCCTGCGCTTTTAGTCCGGTGAGGACCAGAAGCGATACTAAAAGATTAATAATCTTTTTCATGTTTCAATATTTGTTTGTTTATATTCTGTTTTTAAAGAAAATCCTGACCTTTTATCATAACGAATTATATTTTTTTTGTCAATAGCTAAGGCTTTTTAGGGCGTTATTAAAGAAAGAGCTAGACTATTGACAAAAATGGACGTTTGGCATATAATTAATGGTTAATAGGATTGCTCATTTACAAAGCGCTTTATTAATATCTTCGAGAATTTTGGGGCTTTCCCCAAGATTTTATGAGGCTATTAATAAAGTTAAAATAATGTTGAACTTAATACTGTAGAAAATGAAAAAATGGTTGTATTTAATAAGCCTTTTAGGCTTAGTTTTGTTCTTCTCATGTCAGAAGGACGATGATTACGAAAAAAACCTTTATGGAAAAGGTGATGGAATAGCTCAAATGAAAGCTAATTTTTCCATTGAAAAGAGTGGAACGCCTTTCGTTTCCACTACTAAAAAATCCGGTCCAGTCCCCACCTATTTAAAAGATAATGATACTATTTGGTATCAGGTCTGGGAATTTTATCGGATGGCTGATGTCGCCGGCGTTTATTCCAACATCGTGTTTAAATGGGGATCGAAAAGTATTACCGCCGAATTAAAAGGCAACGATGCTTTGACTTCCTATTTTTCCGAAACTAAAACCGGCTTAATTCAGTTAGTTGTCTTCGCTGATTCTGCTGGTATTCATCTGACTGACACTTTTAACTTAGTGCTTTCGGACGAGTATCCTTTCATACCTTCGCCTGGCGGTTATATCCTGGATACTTCTTACCGGATTTCCGCTCGCGTCTGGCATTATGTTTGGTTGATTTCCAACAACGGTTGGAGTCCCACTACTATCCAGGCAGACGGGGTTAAGGGTTCTAATGTCTGGTTTCCTTATGCCACTACGTGGAGTACTAAGTATCCCGGGTATATGCGGTTCGAATTTGATGCCACCGACGCTAACTACGATCCGACTTCTATCGTTTCGGCGGACAGTAATTTCTGTGGTAATACCATTCAGCCCCATTCCGGAACCAGTAATTGGTTTCCAATCAATCCGGACAATATCGGGACATATTACTATCATGCCGGCGGCACGACCGCGATTGGCTACGTGCCCTATAAAGGAAAATTGCTCCCGATACTTTCTACGTCGGAATTGCCTTTTATCACTTCCAGCGATAATAAGGTCGGGATAAAAGCCGATTCAGTATTCTTCAATTATGTGACGACTACCGACACTAACCGTCAGATTCACGCGATCGTCAACCCGAGTACCAATCAGTTCGTCAATAAGACGGCTAATATGTATTCGTATACGATGTGGGGCGGAACCGCTATCGCACCTATCCAATTTTCCGCCGGCGGAAAGAATTTTATTATCATCAACCCGCTGGTTGGAGGAACAGCCGTCGATATCACCGGCTACGCGCTGTATAACGACAGTATCGGTGCCATCGTAATCAAAGTACCGGCAGTCGCTCTGAAGTCATCTCAAGCCAAATTGGCGCCCATCAGCCAGCAAGAAGCCAGCCAATTACTGGCTAATTATCCGGCTTTGCGGAAGAGGTAATCGTTTAAAATGTTCAACAGCTAAAAACTGTAAATTAAAAAGGCCTTTCTTTTAAAAGAAAGGCCTTATTTTTTTTGTTTTGATTTTTATTTTTACCAGGCGCTATTTAGGCGCGTGGATTTTTCCGTCATTGTCTATCGTCAACCGCATTGTTCCAGTATCACCGATACCAGGATCGGTCCCGTAGAAAGGAGAGGCATTTTTGGCGTTTACCCAGACTTCTTCATCTAAGTGAATGTTACCCCGGTACAGGAAATCAACGACATAATTATTGATTACCAGACGGACATATTTACCTTTTTTAGTGGTAAAGACCATTTTTTTACCGGTACCCGAGCTGTATTTACTCCAATCGCCGTAATTCTTCCCTTCCCAGTTTCCTTTCCAAGCGACTTCGGTTTCCGGTCCTATCGGTCTTTCTCCAGCGGCTACGGAAAAGAGCAAATAAACTTTTTTATTGATCTTATCCACTTTTCCAAAGAGAGCGTCTTTGAATTCCGTGGTCGACGTCGAAGACGGATAGATCACATCGGTATATTCGTCGATATCGAGGTCGTAAACCGTAGTGCTGGTATCCACTGGATCGTTCGGAATTTCCGGATCGTTTTCCACCAGACTGATTTTCTTAGTCACCGTTTCCGAATTTATAAATTCAACCGTGTAGTCGCCGTAATTTTGATAACGGTGGCTGACGATTACCTGGCCGCTGTTGGTCAAGGAATCAATGACAGTACCGTCGCCGAAATTGAGGGAAAATCTTCCTAAGGCGTTGTCGGTCGCGGTGGCGGTTATCTTGAATTTGATTTTTAGCGAATCAAGTTCTAGATTATCGCCGCTCCGGTAATTTATTCCGTCTTGGCTTAAGGAAATTATGACTCCCCGGGGCAGGATTTTTATTTGCGCTTCCGCTGTTTTGGTTTTCCCGTTTTTAGTCACTTCCACCGTGAAAGAATAATCTCCGACTTTGGTAGCGGAAACTTTAATGTTTTTAGTTTTAAAGTTCTGCACTAGTCCGTCGGGATCCAATACTTTCCAGTCGAAAGCGGCCGCACCGGCAGTGGTATCATCAGTCAAAACAACTCCTAGACTGATATCGTCGCCGATATATAAGGTCCAAGCCGAAGCGGTAATCGTCGCTTTCCAGTTGCCTCCTCCGCTTGCTTCAATAAAGTCATCCGGGGCTTTTTCGCAACCGGTAACAATTATCATCAGGATGCCCAGTAGGCTCCAAAAAACTTTTTTTCTCATGATTTATTTCTCCTTTTTATTGTGTTTCGATTTCTTCCGGACTCATCTGCAGGTATTTGAATCCGGCCCAGTCAGGATCATTTAAATAGTACGGAACGTCTCCTTGAAAATCAAAGAAATATTGCGCTCCGACTTCGAATAAGGCGATGCCTATTCCCTGATCCTGCCCGAATTTCAAGCACGACAGAAAATATTGACCTTGTGGATCAGCATAGCGGATACAGCTCAACTCAGCAAAAAAAATGTTTTCTTTATTTTTTTTCGCCCAGTCGCGGCCTAGTTCGAATTCCGTTTTCAGCAGTTCTTTACTGAGGCGGTATTTTTTGCCGGAGTAAAATCCGACTGCCTCGCCGCCGAAAACGTTAAAGGTGACTTCTTCCCCATTCCTTTTTTGGACGAATTTGTCGTATTGGATGGTGAAGTCGACCGGTGAAGCGCCGAGATCAGGGCGTTCCATAAACCAGAAGTTTATGAAAGTCAGATGTCTGATGCCTTGATAATCGGCCGGTTCAAACCAGGTGGTGCGCAGACAATCGATCGAGTATGATTGATTCGGTCGGACAGCCAGGCACAGTTCGGGAAATTTTTGAGAAATTTCTCGGGCTAAGCTTAATTGGATACTTTCCCATAAATCGTTTTTCGGTTCATTGAGAAGTTCCAGACAAAGATTGCCGGCTTTAACCTGGGCGGCGTAATTCTTTTGCAGAAATTGAGCCAGTTGTAGTTCAAATTCCCGTAGAAGAACTTGTTTGTAATCATCAGCGAACAGGCTGGCGTCTTTTTCTTCTTCGCTGGTCGTCGTGTACTGAAAGTAACCGACGAATTCATGAATATCGACGCACACCGCTCTTCCTTTGGTCAAAAAATAATCGATTCCGGGTTTTAGCTCGGCGAAATCACAGTATTCAGGATTATTTTGCAAAGCCTGAATAAGTTCTTCCGTTTCCGCTTTATTCGGACCGTAGTTGCATTTCAGCATCTTTAGGATCCCTTTATAAGGAATCATGATTCTGGCGGCGTTATGCCAGAGTTCTTCCACTTCTTTCGTCGTGGTCGCGTCTTTTTGAAATTCTAAATAGACGCAGAGAGCCCTTAATTCGCCGGGATTATCCCAGCTCCAGGAAATTTTGGGAATGGTTACTTTTTCCTTTCCCTTTTTTTCCGGCATCGTCGCTTCTTTTTCACAAGCTGCGAAAATTACGACCAAAATCAGAAGTAAGACAGTTTTCTTCATTATTATCTAGTGTTTTAGTTCCTACAAAGCGTTAATTGTTAAAATACAATATTAAGTGATTATATACTTTTTTCTTATTTTTGTCAATACCTTTACTAATTTTAAATAAAAAGGTGGCCGTAAAGCCAAAAAATAAGGCGTTGACTTCAAGCTTTTAAAGCTTGGCGTCAGCGCCTTTTGATTTTTGTTTTTTTAATCTTTAGAATAATCTGGCCAAGGAAATCAAATTGACCGTCACTTGGAAATAACTGCCGGAAGAAAAGCCCCGGCCGCTTTGGTAAGTGCAACCGATATTAATGGCGTCGTTTAAGACATCATTTTCTCTATCGGTTCGAGGTACCAAGGAAAGACTGGCGCCAATCATTATCTGCTCGGAATCTGATCCCAGGCCGAAATAATAATCCGCTCCTTTGACTAAGCCGAAATGGATTCGCGGATCAATTCCGATTTTATTGCCGAGATTTAAGTCAGCGATATTACTCTCGCCGATTAGCGACAAATAACCGTTTCTATTGATTAATTTGCGCCACAGTGTTCCGTCCGCGTACTGTTTGCTTTCGGAATTGGTTAAGGCCAGATAACGGATTTCCAGAGAATTTCTAAAAATCCATTTATCGTCCCGATTGAAACGGATGAGCTTGGCGTAAACGTCCCAACCGAAACCACTGGTTTTATCCTGAAAGCTTTTGACTTCCGAACGGGTTAAAATCGAATCCAGGAAATAATTGTACTTCATCCGGTTATTAGCGGTCTTCTTAAAGAAGCTCGGACCGGTTTTAAAAGTTACGATCAAATCGCCGACTCCTGGAACTTCGTTCATATTCAGTATGGCCATTATTCCCCCGTTTTGCGCGGAAAGATCGGCGATACTGAAAGCGGTGTCAGTTTTCAATCTTTTATCTTCCCAGGAATAATCCCGGTTGTTAATCGTACTGGCGGCGTAAACGCCGACAGCCGCTCTTTCGGTACTGGCTATCGTTCCGAATAAATTACCCTTTTGCGGCAACCATTCGACTGCCAGTTCTGATGTCATTCCGCTACCATAAGCGGGGTCGTTAAAAGCGTAGCCTTTTTCCTGCACCGTTAAATTAAGCCGGTTGCTTTTTGACTGCGCATAAGTAGTTCCGATTGCTGCAACCAGAACCAAAAAAATAAAGATTAATCTTTTCATGACATATCTTTCGTTTATGTTTGATTTTTAAATAACTATTTAAATGAATTTACCGTAAGACGACTATATATTAATTTAAATTTTATAGGATATTATTGATATTCCCGTGCGACCATTTATCTTCCTCGACGGCCGGTTTTTCCGGAAAATACGGCTCCAGCTTGACGGCGTGGCCGGTCGGTCGGAGTTTATTTTTCTTCGCTGTCCATAATTTAAGATCGTAGCGTTCTTCCGGAAAGAGGTAAATGTAGAATAAGGATAAAAGCAGACCGCCGACTAAAGCGAGAGGAAGGATTTGGGGTAGATTGGGTTTGACGGGATAACTGGAAGTTATCGGCTGATCAATGACATTAATCTTAACCGTCTGACCGTTACCCTGGTAATCGCCGTTACGATTAATCAGCACATCATTAATCGCCAAAGCGATCTGTTGCGCTTGATAGGGATTTTGGTGATAGACATATATTTCGATAATACCCGTATCGCTTAAAGTTTTAGTTTCCACGGTTTTCCGCCAGGTCTTCAGTTGCTGATTGTAATTTCCGGCAAAATAATTTTTATCGACACCGTATTGGGAACTCAAAACCAGGTCATAGAAAGAACCGGAATAAACGATTTGCGAAAAAAGATTGCCTAAATATTCGTTCGACTTGGAAACAGTATAAGGATCATTGCCGACGGTATTTTGGATTACCAGCAAGCGGGACTCCGCTCCGTATTTCAAAGGATTAGTCAAGGAGACACCTACGGATAAGATTAAAACTATAAAAACCAGGGTTAAAATGGTTCCCTTTTTGTTTTTTATTAATTTAATGAATTCGGAAAATTCCATATAAGTTTGTTTATGATTTTTTTATATCCTCATATTCTAATACAAATATTTTTATTTGTCAATAGTTGATGCTGGCTTTTACTATTGACAATTTTTATAGAAAGAGTTAATATTAGGAGAACGAATTTTATTTTTTAATAATTTAGATAATATTAGCTAAAAATTAATATGAAAAAAGCAGTGTTTTTAATTTTGGTGGTTTTCTTATCGGTTTTCGCTCTTATCAGTAACGGTCAGAGCCAAACTAAAAACTACTATTCGGGCGACGCGGTCAGTTTTAACGGCCAGGTATATGTCGGCTCCGCCAATACCAATAGCTTGGAGGTTTTAAAGCTGGAACATGGCGACTTGAAACTCCTGGCGAAAATTAAGCCGTTTAACGCTCGATTCAACAATTACGGTAAATTTTATGATCTAAAGTTTTCCGTGGAAAGCGATAAACTTTTCGTTTACGCTATCAGCGACTTCAGCCTTTACAAATATCAAATCGTAGGCGACGAAGTGCAATTCTTAAAGTCCAATAAGAATACTTATTGGGAGTGGTATACGCGCGTCGATAAATTCGGCGATAATTTGGTGACGATCAGTGATAAGGGGGTCAAGATCTGGAATGCCAATATGGACGTAATTATTTCTTATCCTTTCACTAATTCCGAAACACCTTATAATATCAGTGGCAACAACAGCCGTTTCATTCTGAATATCCAGGATAATAAATTAACGGTTTTCGATGCCGAAAGCCGTTCCGAAGCAATCAGCATCCCGCTTAATTATAAAACGGAATCCGACATCCACCGAGCTTATCAGGACGCCGCTAATAACATCTATGCGGTTGACGATTATTATATGAAGAAATTTGATTCCCAGGGTCATTTATTGGGGAGCTTCAAACACCAGGATTACCCCGGTTATGATGTCGCCGCTTCCGGCTTGTCCGATTACCTTTATTTTTCTAACGGTTTGGGTGTGGTAAAGATCAATAAGAATACGATGGAATCACCCGCTTCGGTTTTAACCGGTGATATGGGCGGCGCGCGCGGTTGGGCAATGAATCTGAAAGTGATTAACGCCGCCGGCGATAAGGTTGTTGTTTTCAACAATTCTAATATCTTAGTGCTTGATGATAACTTGAAAAAACTTGCTTCTTATGAAGCGACCGAAGAAAAAGAGATTAACCCCTTGGAGAATTTATTTTTAAGCTCAAACCATAATTTCGGAGCGCCGACAGCAGTCATAACTTTGACCGGCGGCGGTTATTTGCCTAAAGAAAATTTGAATATTTTCTTTGGCGACACGAAGGTTACGGCGAAAGCTGATGAGCGCGGTCGCTTTACTCAGGATTTGACGGTTCCCGCTTTGCCGGCCGGTAAAAAGGATATTAAAGTTGATGGTGAAACATCCCATTTAACCTATAGCCTCTCGTTCCAGGTTAACAAATAATAATTCTATAATCTGATTTTAATAAAAATCCCGACGGACAGTCGGGATTTTTTTATTCGTTTATAACCGCCTGATAAATTTTTAAAATTTCCCGGAGATGTTCATCGGAGTTAAAATCCTTGACGCTTTCTCGCGCCGCGGTTTTTATGCTTATTTTTTCGTCCCTCGAAAGCTCCGTTAATCGTTTTATTTTTTCATTCAGATCCCGGCTGTCGCCCGGCAAAAATAACCAGCCGTTTTGCCCGTCTTTGATTATTTCCGGCAGACCGCCGATATTGGCGGCGATAACCGCTTGGCCTTGCGCCAGGGCCTCTAGTAGGCTTAGAGACATGTTTTCCAGCCAAATAGAGGGGATAATTATCGCTTTAGCCCCGGCTATTAAGTCTTCTAGCTCTTGACCGGTTTTGAATCCCAGAAATTCCACTCGTTTTTCCAGTTTCAATTTTTCGGTCAGCGCCCGCAGATTTTTTTCTTCCGGTCCGGTGCCGGCGATTTTCAGATATTCCCGATTAAGGGTTAAAGCTTCAATGGCGGTAGCTATTCCCTTCTCCACCGCCAGGCGTCCGAAGTACAAAAGATAATTTCCTTCCGCCGCGGCCGGGGAATTCCCGCCGCTTATCCGGCCGGGGAAAAAATTACAGAGGAATTTTATTTTTTCTTTCGGCCAGCCGAAATCAATGACGGTTTTCTCCATTGCCCGGCTCGGAGCGATAAATAAATTCACTCCGGTTTTATAGATCGGCCAGATGGCGTGCTGGAAATACATTTCCAGCGTTCCGCCCAGACTTTCTAACCGGGAATCATGGAGACAATTATTAAGCAGGCAATTATAATATTTGCCGCCGCGACAGCGACGGCAGATCTTTTCTTTGACAAACAATTTATAGTTCGGGCAGATCAATTTATAATCATGGAGGTGCATGACGACCGGAATCCGTAAGGCCTTGGCGACCGTTAAAATTGACGGGGAGATTTGGTGATAGATATTGTGGATATGGATGATATCCGGCCGGTGATCTTTAATCAGGGCCGCGAATTTTCTTTTCGCTTCCCGGCTGTAGAATATCCGTCCGGCGGCGCGGGCGGCATCTTTCAGGTTTTTCGGGTGCAGAGACAGATTGGAAACGAAGTATTTTTGGTCGGGACAAGGAGTATTTTGCGGATCGGCCATGGCGAAAATATGGACTTCATGTCCCGCTTCTTTTAATTTTTTTTCCAACTCCAGAACGTAGTTGCTGACCCCGTCCCGGGGGTAATAGAATTTGTTGACTAAAAGTATTTTCATTGATTTATCTAATTAATTGATTTATTTTCCAGTTTGTCCGCCAGTAAACTTAAGTATAGAGTCTGATAATCGGCCGCGCTTTTCCGGATATCGAAATTGACGATTATTTTTTTCCGTAATTTTTCAGTTTTAACTAAAACTGTTGCCGTCGTCAGATTATCCGCTAGCCAGCCGATTTTGGCGGCTAGGGCGTCAGCGTCGCCGGCCGGAACGAGCCAACCAGTATTTTCATCGATAATCTCCGTGATGCCGTCAACCGCCGAAGCGATAATCGGCAGGCCGACCAGGCCGGCTTCCAATAAGACTATACCCAAGCCTTCCCAGAGAGAAGGAAAAACAAAAGCATCAAGCGAGTTCAAGAAAGCGGCCGGATCGGATACCGGACCGACTAATTTTATTCTTTCCGCCATTCCCGTTTCTTTAATCTGTTTGTTCAACTCCGGTTCAAGAATCCCGGCGCCGGCGATTAGGCCTTTAATATCGGGGCGGTTAAGTTTTGCCAGAGCGTCAAGCAATACTTTCTGTCCTTTTTGCGGACTGAGACGGCCAATAGTGCCAAAAATTTTAATCCGGTTAACGGACGCGGATCCGGCCGCATCTGCTGGGCCGACCGGGCGGTATTCTTTCTGCCGCGCTAAAAATTTATTTATTTCCAAGCCATTGAGGATGACACTGATTTTATCCGCCGCGGTTTTATATCTGGTAATAATATCCTTCTTCACCGCCGGTGAAACCGCGACTATCTTATCGGCCCAGGAGTTGCTTATTCTTTTCAAAAGCCGGTAAATTCCCTTCTCGTCGGCGTTGATATTATGTTCGGTCGATAAGATTACCGGCACGCGCAACAGCCGGGCGGCCAGGCGGCCGTAAAGGTCTCCCCCCAGATGAGTATGGACAATTTGCGGCCGTAGATGCTGTAAAGCCCGGAATATGAGCCAGAAATTACGAGGAGAAAATTTGCTGTTTTTTTTAAAGATGATTACAGGAATATTTTCAGCCGTCAATTCGGCCAGCCATTCTCCGCCCCGCTTGAATAAAATTACCGCCGGCGCGAAAACGTGGCGATCGAGATTTAAAATCAGGTCCAAAGAAAATCTTTCCGCTCCTCCCTTGTCCAGGGTCGGCAGAATATAAACAATCTTAATTTTTTTTTCTTCAGTTTTCTCTTTTTTCGTTTCGTTCATATCGTTCGAACTTCGTTTCCAAAAGCCGGATAGCCGCCAGAAAAACAGCTACGGCCAGCCAAGCCTTCCCTTTATAATAAGAGGTATTGAAAAATTGGAAAAATAATCCGCCGGCGGCCGCCAGGCCGAGCGGCAGAAGCCAGGGATTGTCCCGCTGGTAGCGCTTTAAACCGCGGTAGCCGATTTTAAAAAGATAAAGCAGGAGGAAAATCCAGGCGGCTAAACCAAAAATTCCGCTTTCCGCCAGGACTTTCTGCAACATGCCATGTGAATCTATAGGCGGCCCGTATTTGGCTTTAAAACGGATGTTTTCATCGACCAGATTGATAAATTCGCCGGGGCCAAAACCCAAATAAGGCCGATCAATTAAAGCCTGAGAAGAAATTTCCAGCAACAAGACCCGATTTTCCGTAGAACTTTCATTCTTGGCCTGTAGCTGGCTCATTTTCCACAAGAGCGGCGAAATGATTAGGAGCAGACCCAGCCCGATAAAAATCATCTTTATCCGTTCGGGCTTCGAGAATTTATACCAGAAATAAATAACGACTTGCAAAAATAAGGTAATCCAGCCGGCTCGGGAAAATGTCAGGATAATTCCCAAAGAAGTAAGCACGAAAGCGATATCGCACCATCTCTTTTTTGCCTGGTCTTTCGTCCATTCTCTTAAAACCAAAAAAAGAAGAGCGCCGACATTCAGAAATTCCGCGATCAAATTATGATTTTCTCCGAAAGGAAAAACTCCGAACCAGGACACGGAGTTCAGACGGAAAAAACTGTCCCGCCAGTCCTGACCGTAAAGAGAGAGATAACCGCTGGCCAAAACCAGAAGCGAGCTTAGCGCCAGGGCGATTACCGTCCTTTTAAGGATTTTCCCATTTTTTATCAGGTTATAAGGAAGAAAAATGTAAGCGAAGTATAGGAGGAGGAGCCAGCGCGTCAAATACCATAAAGAATAAAGCGGATCTTTGGCGAGCAAAGACGAAATTATACTGATTGTCAGGAAAATCGCAAAAGGCAAAAAAAGAGGCCATTTTATCTTAATCGGTTCTTCTTTTTTAAATAATATCTGGCTCGCCAAACGAACGCCGAAAGCCACCAGAGCCAGGACAGCGATTACGTCGATTAACGGCAAGTTCAGGCCGTGAAAATAAAAAGACCAGCCGATAACCGGCAAGAAAAAGGCTAGGGCGTATAAACTGAATTCCGGCCAGACAAAAAAGACTGTTAAGGCCGCGATCAGTGTAAAAATCAGGAAAGTTTCTAACATGAATTATTATTGATTTATAACAAAAGTCTGATCGGTTTCAAGTTTCGTTTGCCAAGTTACGGTTTTCTTTTTCGGTTGATTGATAATCGCCTTAAAATTTTCCACCCGTTGGCCGGCTTGCTTCTGTACTAATAATTGATAAGTGCCGGCATTAAGTTGTTCGCGGATGGTCTCCGGCAAACGATAGTTCAAAATTATTTCCCTATCGGTCCCCGGTTCGACTGTCAGGAAAAAACCGAAGACCGTCTTTTTTAGATCCTTGTCGTCCGTTACGCTAAGATCGGCGGTGGTTCCGTCTCCC
The DNA here is from genome assembly GCA_041650775.1 of Patescibacteria group bacterium. Classification (GTDB taxonomy): domain Bacteria; phylum Patescibacteriota; class Patescibacteriia; order Patescibacteriales; family UBA12465; genus UBA12465. The sequence continues at coordinate 5,837 of JBAZKO010000009.1, read as the reverse complement.
AAGCCGCTCAGGGAAATAAATTTACTGCCCCAAGGAGCGTAAATCCTGGTATAACTGCGGTAGCGGGTGGTACGCCAGTCGAAGTCGCCTTCGTGGCGATAATCTAATTTGACGGACGCATCCGGCTGATTGTTATTAAGAGTGAGAGTATAAGTCAAGCTTTTTTTAACGACCGCGTCGCTCTTAAAGGCTCCCAAGTTGCTGTCCACGATCATTAGATAATCGCCGGAAACATCTTTCAGTTCTCCGCTCGCTCCCAAAACGCGCGTCCAGTCTTCCCAGGCGGTGTTAGGAAAATAAATTTGGATGCTCTTAGTGTTGATTCGGTTATTGATTATCTGAAAGAAATCTCCCCAGAGTTCGGATGGCAGGTTAAACAAGCGTTCTTTTAATTTCGTCACCAGCTCATTGATAATTTCTTTACGATCCCAGGAAGCGATTGCCTGGTCTTTATAGGCGACCTCCACGTTGTATTGCAGTAAGGGTTGGAAATTATCGGCGGTATAAGTAGCGTCGTTAACAGTGATTGGACCGACCAGACCGATTAAATCCGCGATTAAGTCCGGAGTAATCGCCACCAGTCCGGTAAACGGTACGACCGGCTGTTGCGTGGCGATATTTTCACCGTTATAAATATTTTCAATCTGTTTCGCGGCTGTCGGCCAATCCGGCGACCAGTTGGCGTCCCGAAAATACCACTTCTCCACTTCCAGATATTTTTTTAAAACCGCTGGCGGTTCCATATTCCAGCCGCTGGTGGAGGCGGGCATATCCAGGTGGTAGCTGTCGTCGGTTTTAATGGAAACGATTTCACCGTTGCGGTTTTCCAGAATGCCATAAACACCGATAAAACCGCCGGTCGGACGAAGCTCATCGTTATTTTGCAGGATCAATAGAAAACGGCTGGTATCGGGATAACCGGCCAAAGCCGGAAGTAATTTGACGAGCGGCAGAGCCTTAGTCATCAGAACCACGGCCTGGTTCAGTTCCTGTTTAATATCGGCAATTTGTTTATAAACCGGCCAGAGGACGCCGATGCGGTGAATCTTATCGAGATTTAAGATGGCCAGATTAAGGTTGGCTTTTAAGCCGTTCAGTTCCGGTTCGGATTCGTAAATTAACTGCAAAAAACGAATTTTATCGTTTGGCGCCAGATCGACGAAATTTCGGCTGGCGCTACCGGAACGGATTTCATCCAGATTTTGCAATATGGGAGTGACACGCGTCACGGAACGGCTCAAAATTTCCGCGGTCTTCAACAAATATTCCAAATCGTCAACTTGTGTCCGGACTAAACTGACATTTTTGATCGCCGGATTATTGCGAGTGCGGTTTAAGGCGGCCAGCGCCGAGTTAAACCGGGCATTAGCATTCTGCGCTTTACTCGAAGTTTCCGTCCAGTTTTGTTTTTGGGCGGCCTCAATAGCCAGAGTAATTTCCGTTTTGCCTTCCTGACCGGCGGCCAGCGCTTCCCGGAAATCGTTGTAAGCCCGGCTTAATAGAATTAAAATTATGATAAGAACCAGGCCGGCGGCCAGAAGAGCGTATTTCAAAAATCGCCAAATCAGCTTCAGGCAACGGGATAAATATTTTTTCATATCTTTATGATTATTATTTAATCTGCAGGCTGTTCGCCTTACGGAGATTATCCAATAAGATAAGGGTCCGCCCTTCCAGGATATTATATAAAAAGATGTCCATTATTTCCCGGCGGTAATTGAATTCTCGTTCGGTTAAAATAGTGAAGTTTATTTCCCGGTTCAAATCTTTCTCCAACTCTTTGATCAGTTTCAGGAAAGCCTGGCGGTGAATCGTTCCGACCACTAGGATATCGGTCTGCGCTTCCGGGTAGTTGGTAAACAGGCCGGTCAGGGCTAGAAATTTTGGTTGGCAGGTTTTTTGTAATTGGTCGAGAAATTTTTGGCTCGAAAGAATTTGAGCTTTGATAAACAAGGATTTGATTTCTGGAAAAAGAAGAAAATTAGAGTTGGAGCTGAAATATTTTTTTTCTCCCTTTCCTTCTTTTTTTTCCCCGTTTTCCCGGAGTTTTTCTTCGTTAATCAGGCCGAATTTGACCAGATTGTCCAGTTCGCGACGAATCGCGCCGGTCGGCAGATTAAGATCGGAAGTCAGTTGGCGAACCTGATATTTTTTTTCGGGATATAATAAAAGAAGATTGAGGATTTTTACCCGGGCGAGAGAACCAAAAAGGGCGTTTAGCATATTTCTTTATTTATGATTTTATAGTATAATATCTATCAGGAACAGTCAAACCGGAGGAATTACGTGCCGGGTTGATATTTTGCTTATGTATAATAAAATCGCTTCTATTATTTTAAACTCCGGCAAGGCGAACGGTCTCAGCGATGTCTTTGTCGCTCAACCGGACGCGCTAAAAGAAAATTTAGCCGGGAAAATCTTTATTTTAGGGGAAATCGGCGGCAAGAAAGCCGAGAGCCGGAAGATTTTTAATTTTCTGATAGAAACTTTGGATGATAATTATTACAACGACGAAAAGTTGTTGTTTCGCGGAAAAATAGAGGGTTTGAAAATTGAGAATATTTTTGAAGCGGCTTTGGCTAAGACCAATAAAAGTCTGACGGATTTTTTAACTAATGAAAAAATCAGAATAAATCCGGCGGCGACCAGCCTGACTTTGGGGGTCATTTATGAGAATAAATTACATTTTTCCAATTTTGGGCGTAACCGGGCGTTATTGATCTATCGCCGGGGCGAAGATTTCGAAGTAATCAATGTTGAGGCCGGCGCGGCCGAAGCTGATTCCGATTCCGGCGCCGAAGAAGCCGCCGGGGCAAAGACGCCGAAATTATTTTCTTCCGTTATTAGCGGCGAAGTACCGGTCGGTTCCTACTTTATTTTTACGAGCGAGGCCTTACCGGAATATCTGTCCGGCAAAGAAATGATGAATATTCTTACAAAATTGCCGCCCATCGCCGCCGCCGAACAGATTAAAAACGTTTTAGCGAGAATAAACACTTATATTCCCTTCCTGGGAATAATCATAAAAAATACTACCGGTTTGGCCGGTCCGGAATTAAGAGAAGAAGATGAAGAGAATTTGTCGACTCATAGTTCTATTTCTTCCCTGAACTATACCGAACAAAAAACGGAACAAATGCTGGCGCCGGCCGGATTAATTAATTTTTCTAAGATTTCCCAGGGTTTCAAGCGTTTACTGAAAAGCTGGCGCTACCGTCCGCCAAAGCCGAGTCGAAAATTTTACCGGCCGGAAGATAAACCAAGCCAGTCAGTCCAGTCGGCTCAACCGGTTCAGCCGGTTCTGAATCTGGGTACCATTAAAAGTTTAAATTTGGCGCGAGCGGATTCTTTCTTGATCAAAGACAAAATATTTTTTAAGAAAAAATCAGGTTGGTTGGGAGAAAAATTAAGAACGATAGCCGGCGGGTTGGTCGGATTCTTCAAGCCGCAACATTGGTCCGGTTTCAGCACCGCCTTAAAAGCCCGAGTAGGGGGACTGAACCAAAAGAACCGCCTGTTGTTCGTGGTTTTAGGCGCGGTTTTACTGATTTTTATCTCTAGTTTGGCGATTACTAAATGGAACCACCAGCGTCAAATTGTTCAGACCAATTTTAATAATCTGGTGGCGTCCATTGAAGACAAGGAAAATCTTATCAGTTCTCATTTATTGTATAACGATAATGAAGGCGCAAAAACAGTTCTGACCGATGCCACCGCTTTACTTAGTTCCCTGCCGCAAAAGACCAAAGATCAGCAAGCCGCTTATGCGCGCTTAGCTGAAAAATTACGCGTTGATCAGGAAAAAATTCAGAAAGTAATCTACCCCACCACGGTGAAAGTTAATGACTTAAGCGGATTGGGAATAAACAGCTTGGTTTTTGCGGGCGGTAAAATTTACGGCGCGTCCGATAAATTCGTTTATGGCCTAACGCCCGATTCCGCTTCTTCCACTAAAACAGAGATAGCCGGCGCGAGTAATTTAAGCAATCCACATAAAGATTTTAACAACGATATTATTTATTATCGGGATACCGCGAATATCGTCGAGTTTTCTTTAAAAACTAAAGCCAGTAATCTTATCAGCGCCGCCAATTTAGAGGCCGCCGCTGGGTTGGCCGGTTTCAAGATATATAACAAAAAGTTATATTCCGTCGCTAAGGATAAAAATCAAATATACGTTTATGCCAATAAAAACGGTTTTAGCACGAAGACCGATTGGCTTAAAGACAGCGCTGATTTAAGCCAGGCCGTCGATTTGGCGATTGATAAAGACATCTATGTCTTAAAAGCCGACGGCGCGGTTTTAAAGTTCTCTTTAGGTAAAACAGTGAAATATGACGCTGGCGCCTTATCTCCGGTTATGATCGGCGCCAATAAGCTCATAGTTGGCGTGAATTATTTATATGTCTTTGAAGCCTCTTCCAAGCGTCTGGCGGTGTTAGCCAAGAAGGATGGGCATCTGGTTAACCAGTATATTATCGATTCACAGGTTCCTAAAGACGTGACAGTTGACGAGGCTGGTCGGGCCGCTTATTTCCTGGACGGCGAAATCCTCTATAAAATTGGGATGAATCAATAAGGCTTCAAAGGCCAATTTATTCCTGTTAAACTTAAATATTTTGGTACAAAAAACCAACCTGAAAGGTTAGTTTTTTATAGGAAAGATTCTGAACTGAGAAAGAGATTATTTTAAAGTGACCTTAGCGCCCGCTTCTTCCAATCTTTTCTTCATTTTTTCCGCTTCTTCTTTCTTAACGCCTTCTTTCAAGACTTTCGGAGCGGCATCGACTAAATCCTTGGCTTCTTTCAGGCCCATTTCAGTCAATTCGCGGACCGCCTTGATAACGTTAATCTTATTGGCCCCACCTTCGGTGATTTCGACGTCAAAACTGTCCTTTTCTTCGACTGCGGCGGCGGCACCGGCGGCCGGAGCCATCATCATCGCCGGAGCGGAGGCGCTAACGCCGAATTTTTCCTCCAAGATTTTGACGAGTTCCGCCAAATCCAAGACGCTCATTTTTTCAATTTCGCCGACCAGTTTTTCAAACTTCGCCGGAACGACTACATTTTTTTCTTCCATACATTTAAAAATTAAATTATTATTTATATTAATTAATTATTTTTTTTCTTCAATCGCTTTCAGAACATTAACCAGATTACGCAGGTTGCCGGCGAGAGCATTAACAAAACCGGAAACCGGCGCGTTAATGGAGCCGACTAATCTGGCGTATAATTCGGTCTTACTCGGTAATTCGGATAACGCTTCCACTTCTTTTTTGGAAATAAGTCTTCCTTCCAGAATACCGCCTAAAAAGAAAATTCGATTCTCTTTGTCCTTATCTTTGCGGAAGGTGCCCAGTACCTTAGCCGGAGCGACCTCATCTTCATAAGAAAAGATAGCCGCGACCTTACCGTCAAAATCCCTGACATTTATGTCTAATTTATTTTCTTTCAGAGCCAGATTCATCAAGGTTTTTTTAGCGACATAATATTCACTGTTCGCTTCTCTTAATTTATCGCGTAAATTTTCGTTGTCCTTAACGCCGAAAGCGTTAAAACCCGCGAAGACCATTGATTTGGATTGTTTGATTTTTTCGCTTAAATTGCGGAAAATTTCTCCTTTTTGAATTTTGTTCTTTGGCATATATATCAATAATAATAAAAAAATCCGTGGGTAGCCACAGACATTACGGAAGAATACTTAAAAAATAAAGTATTTATACCTCGGCGAGACTTATAATCTAATCGGCTTTTAAGCCGCCTCGAAACGCTGGCTGTCTATGGCAATATTTTGTTATGTTGATATATTAGCAGATTATCAAAGTTTGTCAAGGTTT
>JBAZKO010000008.1:0-38681 GCA_041650775.1 Patescibacteria group bacterium | reverse complement strand
CGCCGGCGATAATCTTAGAACCGTCCGAATTTGATGCTAGCCCGTACCAACTTTTATCAACATCTCCGGCGGGCTGGGTTTCGGTCCAAGTGGAGCCATAGTTGGAAGAGGTGTAGAGACGACCGGGAGCGGATCCGGCCATAAGTTTAGAACCATCGGCGTTGGATAATGAAGATTTCCATTGTCGATTATAATTATTCATTTGCCGCTCCGTCCAAGTCGCTCCGTAATCAAAAGAAGTATAAAGACGGCCGCCGTTAACCCCGGCTATGAGGTGTGAACCATCGGCGTTGGAAGCAACACCCATCCAATTTTGACTTACATCTCCAGCGGGTTTAGCTTCTGACCAAGTCGCTCCGTAATCAGGAGAGGTATAAAGACGGCCGCCGTAAGCGCCGGCGATAATCCGTGAACCGTTGTCGTCAGAAGCGACCGAGCGCCAATATTGATTAACATCACCTGCTGGCTTTGTTTCAGTCCAGGTGGCACCGTGATTAGAAGAGGTGAAAAGGCGTCCGTTATAAGCACCAATAACGAGACGAGAGCCGTCGGCGTTGGAAGCAGAAGCCCACCAATTTTTGTTAACAACTCCCGACGGTGTGCTAGTCGACCAGGTAGCGCCATAATCGGATGAGGTATAAATATCACCACCATAAATTCCAACTATGATATAAGACCCAGTGGTACTGAGAGCGGCTGTACGCCACTTTTGGTTGCCGATTGCCGGTACCGTACTTGTCGCCCAAGTCAATCCGTAATCAGAAGAGGTATAAAGACTACCATTATATACTCCGACGATAAGTATGGAACCATCAGCACTAGAGGCGACAGTTTGCCAAAGCTGACCAGCATCTCCGCTCGGACGGGCTTCGGTCCAACTCACGCCATAGTTAGAAGAAATATAAATACGACCGGTATTAACTATGGAAATAAGATGGGAACCATCAACGCTAGATTTTACTCCAACCCAATTTTGGTCGGTATCTCCAATTGGCTGGGTTTCGGTCCAACTCACGCCATAGTTAGAAGAAATATAAATACGACCACCATTAATTCCGGCTATAAGGCGCGAACCGTTGGCGCTGGAAGCGACAGTCTGCCAGTTTATATTTAAATTGATCGGAAATTGTGTCGATATATCCGTCCAGGAATAATTCGCCGAAGCAATATTACAGAACGAAACCGCGCCAAAAATAAAAAGCGATATTAAAAAAATCTGAAAGAGGCTTATCTTAAAATTGTTATTAACCAATTTAATAATCATAACAAATTGCTTTATATCGGAAATTCCGATCCAGAATCCGGATTATATTATACCATAAACTCAAAAAGCCGTCCTTGACCGGACGGCTTTTATGCCACCTTTATGTTACCAATGAAATCTTGTGCTCTAATTACGCTCTCATAGTACTCTCCGGCAACTTGCCGGTCTTGCGCAGATATTCGTTCTTTTTGCTCAACTCTAAACTAGTCAGAGCATATTTTTTCTGCTTTTGTTTGGTTTTTTTTGGTTCCAAGTGCTGTTTTGAACGCGCTTTTTCCAGACGCTTGCTATTCTTCAAGCCCTTCTTGAACTTACGTAAAAAACTTTCAAAACTTTCACCCGGTTTTCTCTTAAAGTCCGCCATATAGCCCACCTTCCTTTCTATTATTAATTCTTTTTTCAATTAATTTATCTTTTCTGGACAATCTTTCCTTAATTTTTTTATAAACTACGGTTTCTTGCGCCCCAGAATCAATATCGCGCATTAAAATCGTTCCATCCATTATTTCTTTCTTCCCTAAAATCAAAGCGGTTTTGGCGCGCAAAGCGACGGCTTCTTCCAACTGAATCTTTAAACTATCGGAGGCGAAAGATTGACGAACATTAAAGCCTGATCGGCGCAAATCCTCAAATAATTGCAAAGCTTTCAGTTTGGCCTGGTCGCCTAGTTGCGCGATAAATACTATATCCTCTTCCTGAGAATTTATCAAGAGGTGTTTATCTTTAAGCCGAGCCATCGTTCTTTCTATGCCCAGCGCCAAACCGATCGCCGGTGTCGCCGGACCGCCCATGGCTTCTACCAGATAATCATAACGTCCACCGCCACCTAAAGCCATTTTCCCCAGTAAAACACCGTCATCATTAATCGGCCAAAATTCAAAGACCGTGTCATTATAATAATTCAAACCACGAACCAAATAAGGGTTAAAATTATAATTGATGTTAAGTTCATCCAAAAATTCCAAAGTCTTAGCGAACTGCTCGCGACTCTCCGACGTCAGATAATCGGCGATCTGCGGCGCTTCTTCGCGCAATTTAACGCAGTTTTCTTCTTTGCAATCCAACAAGCTCAGGCAATTCTTGCCCAGATTCTTTTTACAATAATGACAAAGTTTTGAACGCCGTCCCCTTTCTTTATAATAAGCCAAAAGTTTATTGCCGTATTCGCGACGACATTCGGCCGTACCGATGCTGTTTATCTGCACCTGGGTTTTAATTTGCAATTCTTCGAAAAAATTATGGGCAACTGTAATTAAAATCGCTTCCGCCAACGGTTTCTTTTCGCCGATTATTTCTAGATTAGCCTGCGTGAATTCGCGATAACGGCCGGTCTGTAACTTTTCCCGGCGAAAAACTGGCCCAAGTGAAAACAGCCGCGCCGGTAAACCGGATTCGCCGAGATTATTTTCCAGATAAGCGCGGACGACTCCCTGAGTCATTTCCGGACGCAAAACAACCTTTTCGCTTTTTTCTCCCTCCACAAAATAAAACTCCTTATCCGTACTCTTGCGCGTGGATTTCTTATATAAATCAAAAGTTTCCAGGACCGGAGTCTTAATCGGCGAAAAACTGTAAAGTTTGGAAAATTCCAGTGCTTTGGAAACCACCAGATCGAAACAACGATATTCCGAACCGACCAGGTCTTTCATCCCCAAAAGCCGGTTGGGAATTTTCTCATTCCTCTTTTCCGGTTTTTTCAGTAATTCCGGTGAATTTTTTTTGCGTCTGGGCATATTATATTGATAGGGCATTGATTAATTATTATATTGATATTGCGGCCAGTAGTCGGAATTAAAAACCGTGATTTCGTTTAATGGCCAGCCGCGAAAAAGAATTTTGCCGGTGATGAAGCTGGAATCAATCGGACCGAAACTGCGCGAATCTTTGGAAGCGTTGCGATTGTCGCCCAAAACAAAGTATTCGTTTGTTCCCACCGTCACTTTCTCCTCGCTCTGATCATAAGTGGTCAAATCGGCTGGCAGATATTTCTCGTCCAGAGCGAAGCCGTCCGGATAAGCGGAGTTAAAGATAATGACTTTTCCGTCTTTAATCTGGACAGTTTCTCCCGGCAAAGCGATAATTCGTTTGATAAAAAATTCCTGCGGATTGCGCGGATAACGGAAAACTATCACCTGTCCGCGTTGCGGCGGCGCCAGCCGATAGCTGATTTCGTCGACTATCAGATACTCGTGATCATGAAAATTAGGCTCCATTGAGGCTCCTTTGACGTAAAATGGCTGAATCAAAAAATAGCGAACCGGCAAAATAATCGCCAAAGAAATCGCTACCACCTTCGTTATTTCCCAAACAAATATAAAAAATTTCTTCATACTATCAAAATTATTTTATTATAAAATAGGTGACAATTAGTCTAAACTATATCAGAAAATCGAAAAAAAATCAAATAACCAATTTTACCCTAGCATTCAACAAATAAACATCGAGTCACCATAGCTGAAGAAGCGATATTTTCGGGCGACAGCTTCACGGTAAACACTCTCAATCGCTTTCTTCCCCGCCAAAGCGCTGACGAGCATCAGGAGCGTTGATTTTGGCAAGTGGAAATTGGTAATCAGAGCATCGACAATCTTAAATTTATAACCCGGATAAATAAAAATGTCGGTCCAAAAAGAAATCCTTTTTTCTCCGGCCGTTTTAAAGTTACTAAAATCCGCCGACTCCAACGTCCGACAACTGGTCGTTCCGACGGCGACAATTCGCCGCCCCGCCTTTTTGGCCGCGCGGATTTCTCTAATCGTTTTAGCGCTTATCTCCGCCCATTCGCTGTGCATCTTATGTTCCGTTATTTTTTCCGTTTTGACCGGAGCGAAAGTGCCGAGACCGACATGTAAAGTTACCGTCACTATTTTTACGCCCTTGGCTTTTATTTTCTTCAACAGTCGTTTGGTAAAATGCAGGCCGGCGGTCGGCGCGGCGACCGAACCGACTTTATGAGCGGCGGCATACACCGTTTGATAGTTACACTTATCGCTGTTAATTTTATCGTCACGCTTAATATAAGGTGGCAAAGGCACCAGCCCGATTTTGTTGACCGCTGACCAAAATTTGGCGCCCGTCAAATTAAATTTAACCTGCCAAGTGCCGTCATTGTTATTTTTCAAAATGACCGCGTGCCAGCCGCTCGTTTTTTTACCGGCCGCAAACTCGATGGTCAGACCCTCCTTAACCCGACCGCGAATCAGGCATTCCCAGATATTGTCGGCCGTCTTCTGATGAAGGAAAACTTCCACGCCGCCGCCCGTTTCCGCTTTCCGGCCGATTAAACGCGCCGGAAAAACCTTAGAGTTATTCAAGACTAAAAGATCGCCGGGACGCAAATAATCAACAATATCATAAAAATGCTGATGTTTTATTGCGCCGCTTTTCCTGTTCAAAACCAAAAGCCGCGAGTGGTCTCGCGGTTCTGATTGTTTTTGAGCGATAAGCTCCGGCGGTAAATTATAATCGAAATCTTTCACTTTATAATTCATATCGCAACCTTGTGCTAATTTTTCTATTCCGGCTGTTTTAAGCCTAAATGCTGATATCCCCGAGCGGTTATAACTCGTCCCCGCGGCGAACGATCCAAAAATCCCAACTGCATCAAATACGGCTCGTAGATGTTTTCAATCGTGTCCATTTCTTCGCCAGTCGCGGCCGAAAGAGTATTGAGACCGACCGGTCCACCCTTGAATTTATCAATAATCGTTTCTAAAATCCGCCGGTCGATAAGATCCAGACCCAATTCATCAACTTCCAACATCCGGAAAGCGTCCAAACTGTCTTTTAGGGAAATCCGGCCATCGCCTTTTACTTCACAATAATCCCGCACTCGTTTTAACAGACGATTGGCGATGCGCGGTGTCCGGCGACTGCGCTTCGCGATTTCCTGTTCCGCGTCCGGATCAATTTCCACTCCCAGAATCCCGGCACTGCGCGAAATTATCTTTTTAATATCCTCGGTTTCATAAAAACTCAAATGGTGCGTCACGCCGAAACGGTCGCGGAGCGGCGAAGACAGCAGACTGGCCAAAGTCGTCGCGCCGATAATCGTAAACTTCGGCAAATCCAGACGCAAAGTCCGCGCGCTCGGCCCCTTGCCCATAATAATATCCAACGCGTAATCCTCCATGGCCGGATACAATATTTCCTCTACGGTTTTGTTCAGACGATGGATTTCGTCGATGAATAGAATATCGCCCGCTTCCAAGTTCGTTAAAATCGCGGCCAGGTCGCCGCTTTTTTCAATCGCCGGTCCGGAAGTAACACGGATATTCGCTCCGCTTTCGTTGGCGATGACATGCGCCAGAGTCGTCTTTCCCAAACCGGGCGCGCCATACAACAAAACATGCTCAATCGGTTCGCCGCGCTTTTTTGCCGCCGCGATCGTGATTTCCAAATTTTCCTTGATCTTCTCCTGGCCGATATACTCGCGCAAAGTTTTCGGACGCAAAGACAAGTCCAGAGCTTCATCGCCCTGGCGCTCAATCGGACTAATTAAACGATCATTATTTTTAGACATATTATAATTGTATACTAAACCCTCCAAAACGCCTATATTAGGACAGTTTATACTTCCCGAAACTCGCAAATAGAATTAAAATCGCAGAACTGGCACATTAACGACGGCGTCGGCGCGAAATTGCGCTTCTTAATCGCCGCGATTTCTTCTTTGATTTCCAAACTTAACTTAGTGATGTCTTTGGCTGTCGCCGTAAAAGAAACTTTTTCCCCGCTTTCCAAATAATAGTAGCTCAACTTGCCGACTTTAACTTTTAAAAATTCCTCCAGAAATAACTGGTATAGGATCAACTGGCGCTTAACGGCGAAATCCAGTTTTTTGTTCTTACCGGTTTTATAGTCGATAATTTCTAAAGTCCCGTCGGGGAGTTTATCCACGCGGTCAATTGTCCCTTTAATCACATCTTCGCCTATGCGGAAAGAAAATTTCTTTTCCAAAAACAATATTTCCGCCGGCGGGACGGCCCGATAGTCGGTTAGAAATTTTTTCAACGCTTCCCGACCCTTGATTTTGTACTTTTCTCGCTCCTCTTTGCTCGCGTAGCCGTCCGTCTGCCAAAACTCGGCGTAAATTTCCCACAAACGCTTTTCACTTGCCAATTCCTCTCCGTCAGCCGATACCACTTTTCGGACACCGTTATTTTTTTCCGACCAGGCGCCAAACAAATCACCCTGGATTTGGCGGCGGGCGCTTAAAAACGGCAACAAAAAATTATATAAAGTATTATGAAGCACCCGGCCAAAAATAAACGACGCCTTATCGGTCGAGGCCGGAATCTTCAAGATAAAAGCGAATTTATATTGCAAAGGACAAACCGCGTAAGCCGCCAGTTGGGAAAAAGAAAACTTTTCCGGCAAAGGATATTTTTCCGCGGCCGTTTTTTCTTGGCCGGTTTCCAGTTCCCGGGCGTTTAAATAATGCAAATCCCGCAAAAATTCATTCTTTTCACTTAAAGCCAAAGCCGGAGATATTTCGCTCTTCAAGCCCAGCTCATCGATAAAACGCGACGGCTTTTTTTCCCGCATCAGGCCATAATCCTTCGCGCCGGTCAGATATAATTCTTCTTTGGCGCGTGTCGCCGCTACGTAAAATAGCCGCCGTTCCTCTTCCAGATGAATATCGCCTTCGGTCGTAACCCGTTCGCGCACCAGAGCATCAGGCAGAGGAATCTTCTCGCCGCGCGCGATCGTCGGAAATTTCTTATCGACCAAATTGACGATAAAAACATATTTGAATTCCCGGCCTTTGGCGCCATGAACGGTCGTAATCTTAACCGTATCGTAATCCGCGAAATCCAATTTCAAGGCGCCGGTTTCGCCCGCTTCCAGTTCCAAATTAATCGCCGCCATAAAGTCTTTCAGCCGCAAATCCGGCTCCGCTTCTTCTAATTTTTTAATCTTCTGATAAAACTGATTCAAATAAGAAAATAGCTCCAAATCCCGATCCCGATCCAAATTTTTTAGCAGACCGGAATCATAAGCGAAATGCAAGAATATTTTTGTCGGTTTGGAATCCTTAACCAGAAGAGAGTGTCGGGCGATCAAATCCAATAATTTATTGATATTCCTAACACTGACGGCGCTGATGTCCGGAATCGCGTTGATATTTTTAAGCGCTTCGTACAGCGACCAGACTTTGCGCGCCGCCATCTTATTGATATTAACCAAATCCAGATGCGCGACTTTAAAAATCTCCATATTCAAGACCCGAAATAAAGCCGCGGATTCGTGATAATTATCCAATAACCGCAAATAGGCCAGGACATCGAGAACTAGCGGCTTATAATAAAGTCCGCGCCAGGACAGGAACTGATTGGGAATATTCTGACGGTTTAATTCTTTGACATAGGGTTCAGCCGTGTCGTTGGCGCGCACTAGAATCGCGAAATCCGACCAGCCGGTTTCGCCGTTCCCGGCGGCGTAAAGTTCCTTAATCCGCCGCGCGGCGAAAGAAATTTCTTCGGCCGCGGATTCAAAATTGAAAAATTTTACGGCGGGCGCGGAAAAAGTCTTTTTGGCAATCGCCCCTTTAGCTTTTAGACCTTTAGCGATCCGCAATTTAACTTCCAAGCGGTTCGGATTATTATTTTGAATGAACTTATAAGCGTAATCCAAAATTTCCTGCCGCGAACGGTAATTTTCCGTTAAAATAATTTCCTTCGCCTTCCGATAATCGTCTTTAAACTGCATTATATTGGAAAGCGAAGCGCCGCGAAATTTATAAATCGCCTGGTCGTCATCGCCCACGACCACCAGATTATTTTCCGGCGCGGCCAAAAGACGGATGAGCTCATACTGAGCGAAATTAGTATCCTGAAACTCGTCGACCATTATGTACTTAAACTTCTCATGATAAAATTTCAAAATGTTTGGCCGCTCACGGAATAATTTCAAAGTATAAACAATCAAATCGCCGAAATCCAGATAATTATTCTCCAACAGCAATTGGTTATAAGTATGATAAGCATCGGCCAGTTCTTTAATCCGTCCGATTTCCAGTCGGTCGCCCGCTTCATCGTCATCATCAGCCGATTCGCTCCCGGTCGCGCTTTTTTTCTTTCCCGGCCGAGCAGTCGCCTGTTTGCTTATTTTCTTCCCGCTCAACCTCTCGTCCTGATCGGATTCCAGTTCCTCGGCGTATTTTAAATATTCGGCCGCCGAAATATTTTCGTCTTTCAACCGGGAAAAATGCCTAATCAATTCCGAAATAAATTTTGTCGGATTGCCGAGCGGACGGTAATAGTCCAGTTCAAACCGCGTCAGATTCTTCTTGATGAGAACCCACTGCTCCGTTTCCGACAGCAATTTAAAACCGGCGTTAAGCCCGATATCCAGACCGAATTCCCGCAAAATCCGTTCGCCAAAACCATGGAAAGTATTAATCCACAAATCGACATAGCCGTAAGGCAGAATCTTGTCCGCCCGTTCTTCCATTTCGCCCGCCGCCTTCTCCGTAAAAGTCAGCAGTAAAATTTCTTCCGTCGATACCTTTTTCTCCATGATCAGATAAGCCAGGCGGTTGATTAGAACTGTGGTTTTTCCCGTACCGGCGCCAGCCACGATTAACAGCGGCCCGCCCGGATGAGTCACCGCTTCTTTTTGCGCCTTATTCAATTGTGCCAAAAAATCGGCCGCCATATGGCTCGTTAGAACTTTAATATTTTCTTAAATTTTTCCGCTTTGACTGGCCCGATCAATGCTAGGTTCAAGCCGCGATCGACAAAAATCCGCTTCGCTGTCTTTTGCAAATCGACGGCCGTAATCGCTTTTATTTTCTTTAAAAATTCTCCTGGCGTCAATATTTTTTTCCGTAAAACCGCTTGACGCGCATACCAGGTCGCCAAGTCGTCCGTCGCTTCCATCTGGAGCAGGGCTTTTCCCTGTAATAAATCTTTCGCGCGCTTTAATTCGCGCGCGCCGATCGGCTCAGCCGCGATACGTCGGTATTCCGCCAGGATAATCTTTATCGCCGTCGCGGTTTTGGCAACCGGCACGCCGGCGGTCGTCGTCAAATAACCGGAATCAGAATAATTTTCCGCCGTTGTCCGGACATAATACGCTAATCCGTTCCTTTCCCGCAAATTAATAAATAATCTCGAACTCATTGATCCGCCCAGGATTACCGAGAGTAATTTAACTCTGAACTCTTCCGAATGGCCTATGGGATAAGCGCGGACACCCAAAGATAAATTAACTTGATCGACTTTCTTATAGGCGGTTTTCAGTTGCGGTGTCTTTTGCTTTTCTTTGACCGGTAGTTTATTTTCCCAAGGGTTACTCCGAAAATCGGAAAATATTTTTAAAGCCGCCTTTTCGTCGCCGGCTTTTATCCCGCCGGCTAAAACTACGTAAGCGCTTCTGGCGCCATATTGCGACCGCAAATATTTTAGGAAATCTTCCTGCTTGAACCGTCTGATGTTATCTTTCGTGCCGACCGTTTCCCAGCCGGCCGGCGTATCGCCGTAAAGACAGGCTTCAAAAACATCCTCGATATGGAGCAAAGGATTATCTTCATACATATTAAGTTCTTCGATGATTACCCCCTTTTCTCGCTCTACTTCCGCCGCTTCAATTTTAGAATGCAAAAGCATATCGCCGACAATATCCAGCGCCTTCTTTATTTTCGGCGCCGCCACTTTAACCCAATAACCCGTAAATTCCTTGGACGTAAAAGCATTATATTCGCCGCCGAGAGAATCCAATTCGCTCGACAGAAGCAAAGTACTGGGTCGACGAGCCGTTCCCTTAAAAAACATATGTTCCAAAAAATGAGAAATGCCGTTATTTTTCCGGTTCTCGTATTTAGACCCGGTTTTGATGATAACCAGTACTGTCGCCGTCGGCGCGCCTTTTATCGGCACGGTAATCAAAGGGGTCTTATTTGACAGAAGTTTTATTTTGTATTTATTCATATTTAATCATTAATCGACCGATAATCTTCAGCCCGTGTTTTAAATTTATCACATCTCTGATATAATTTAAAGTAAGTGGAAATTACAAGCTTTTTAATTTTCCAATCCTATGCCTTATAAAATTAGCGATCACAATTTCGTCCTTAACCACGGCCGACAATATAAGATTGCGCGGGTGAAGGATCTGCCCGAAGAAGAACGGCCGCGCGAAAAAATGATTAGGGATGGAGTCGGTTCCTTAAGTTCGGCCGAACTTCTGGCTATCGTGCTGAGCGTTGGCACGAAAAAAGAGGAAGTTTTTTCCATGGCCAGCCGCCTTCTGCGTGAATACGGCGAACGCGGTATCGCCTATCAGAAAAACCCGGAAGTCATCGAACGCGACTTCGACGTCCCGCTGGCCAAAGCCTGCCAAATCGCCGCCTGTTTTGAAATCGGCCGGCGTTTCTATCAAAAGAAGCCGGGGAGTTTGATAACGGTTCGCACCGCCAAACAAGCTTTTGAATATTTAAAAAACATGGGCAGTCTAAATAAAGAACAATTCCGCGGCCTGTACTTAAATACTCACTATCAATTAATCCACGATGAAGTCATTTCCATCGGCACCTTGGACGCTTCTCTCGTCCAGCCGCGCGAAGTCTTCCGTCCCGCCTTGGAATATTCCGCCGCCGCTGTCATCATTGCCCATAATCATCCCTCCGGAGTTTTGAAAGCGACTAAAGCGGACGTAGAAATAACCAATAAACTAATTGAAGCCGGCCGGATTATGGATATCGAAGTTTTAGATCATCTCATCATCGGTAAAAATAAATTCGCGAGCATCATTTAATCCCGCGGATTAGCGTCTAACGGTGGTTTTTAAAAACATCGGTTTTTATGACCAAAACTAAAAAATACAAAATCACGCCGCTTATCCGGCTGATTAAAGACGAAGCGGGCGTCAAATTTCATATCGCCAGCGACGATTATTTCGGCACGATCGCTACGGTTTTATCCTTACTGAAACAACAGATCAAAAAGAACGGCGTAAAAAACGCCGCTCTCTTCAAAAAAACTTTTTCCGCTTTAGAGAACGATCTATTATTTCTCCAAAAAAATTATCAAATTAGCCGTCGCGGTCAAATCAACCCCAAAACTAAAAACAAGAATAAGACTCCGAACGGCAAACTAAGGAGCCAGTGATCGAAGAGCATCAAAATAATCACAGCCGTAAAGACCGCCGCGGAATAGGCCGCCTGACGGTCTTTTTTAATCAGGCAAAAAAGAAAAGCCGCAAAAAAAAGTAAAGCGCCGATGCCCGCTTCCGCCCATAGCAATAAAAAGACATTATGGACCGGCTGGTAATCCCAGGGATTTTTGGCGGAAGCGTCCCGTTTCTCCAGAATAAGCGAGTAATTACCGATACCGCCGCCGAATAATCCCTTTTCCCTGATTAAACTTTCGGACTCGTCCAAATATTGCCACCGGGAAACGAGCGATTTTTGTTCCAAGCGTCCAGCACCGGTCAATCTAGTCTGGATCAAATCACGATATGGAACGGCGACGATCATTATCATCACGACCGAAAAAAACATCAAGGCCAGGAAACGTCCCAGAATCCAACGATCTTTCTGAATAATCAGAGTTATCAACAGAACCAACAAGCCGGCGACCAGAGCCAGCCAGGCGGCGCGGGAAAAAGAAAAAAATAAAGCGAACAAAGCGACGAAATAAAAAACGAAAAGAAAAATCGATTCGCCGACTTCCCGGACGGAACGAATTATTTTTTTTCTGGCCAGCAGGTAAGCGACTAAGATCAAAGCGATGGCCAGAACGCCACCGAAGATATTAGGGTGATCCAGCCCGCCATAGGCGCGCAACCAACGGCCGGAAGCCGTTTCGACGACGGCCGTTCCTAAAATATTGGAATCATGTCCGGCCAGCCCAAGATATTTACAAATCGGAGCGCTCTGGCTTAAGAATTGGTAAATACCCAAAATCGCCTGCAAAAAAAGACTGGCTAAAAAACTATAAATTATTTTAAATCTGTCCAGACACCGTTCACCACCCGCGTCATCGGTCGTTGTTTCTTCCCGGAGCAGATAGAACAAACCAATGCCCATTAAAATTAAAACATAATGGTAAAAAGCCAGGATCTGATCGGGCGCGAAAAAGAAAGAAACCAAAACAAAAACTTCCGCGGCGACCAAAGAGACCCAAAGCGCCGTGATCTTACCGTCGGCCTCCCGCCGACGAATTTTCCGAATGAAAAAAATAATCAGGATTACGAGCAACAGCAGTTGACCGGCGTATAAGCTGATTTCATTAAAATTAATCGCCGCCGGCCGTAAAATCAGCTTGGTTTGCCAAGGCAAAAGGAAAACAAAAAGATAAAAGGAGTACTCAAGCGCCGTCCGCAAAAATTTCGTTAATTTTTTGTCCATATTTTTCCGCGTATTCCCGGCGCCGGTCGCGTCGGTATAATTTTAATACCCGATCGTTAATCACGACACCGTCTGAATTATTCATCGCCGCCTTTAAAGCCGGCGACATTATTTTTAATTGTAATTTTTTCGCGATTCCTTCCAACCGATTATTAAAACTATCCAGAATTCCCGGCCGGCGGTCGGCCGGCGTTAAGCCGCTCATCGGAGCGGCCGGCCGGATATCCGGTAAATCGTTCGCTCTCAAAAACCGGTTGAACATTTCTTCCTTATTATACAATAGAACTAAGTTGCCGCGCCAATGATCGAAATACGGATCGGCGCCAGTCAGACGTAAATCATCTAAATTAAGCCGATCCTCGGAAATATAAAAACTCAAGCAAATCTTGTCTTTTTTGTCAGTCGCCGTCGGCCGCCGATTTAAAATTTTCGCCCAGCCAGCGCAATAAAGACGACTGAGCCAAATCCGGCGCGGCGCGGTAATGATAAAAAAATCAATATCGCTTTCATCGCGTAGATTATGTTGGCCGAGAGAATTGGCGAGCGCGACCATCTTTACGAACGGACAAAAACCGAACAAACGTGCGAAGCGTTGCGCGATTTTAATTTTCCGGCAGGCGTAATTATGACGTTTTTGGCGGGTAGCGACAATCTCTTCGCGACCGCGTAAAAAATAAAAACCGTTTTTAGTCGCGACATCCAGCGTCATCAACTCTTCCAGAATGTCGCCCAAGGCCGCCGCGCGGTTCGAATACTTATAAATTTCATAAGCCGTCAAAGGATATTCGAATAAATCAAAAAAGACTATCGTTTTGATAATCGTCCTAGCCAGCGAACTGTCAAATTTCACATTTAGCATCATATTAGGCATTTTTGGGCCGCTCAATTTTCAGAACTTCAATTTCACTCTTATTACCAGTAATTTTTGTCACGTCTTTATCAATCTTCTTAAACTCGGCGTAAGCATTATTATAGTGATTGACTGTTGTCGACATGGAAAGACCCAGCTTTTTCATAAATTCGTCATAACCGCCCATATGCCGTTGCAGTTTTTCAATATTCGCCCGGATTTCTTTAGCCTTTTCTTCAATCTGCATCGCTTTTAAACCCTGCAAGACCGTTTGTAAATACGCCAAAAATGAAGTTGGCGAAACGATAATCACTTTCTTGTCGCGGAAAGCATATTCGATTAGATCACGCGTATTTACCTTGACCGCCCCGACCTTATTAACCAACAAATCATAATAGATTGCTTCTGAAGGAATGAACATAAAAGCGAACTCCAAAGTATTCTCCGCCGGCTTGACGTATTTAGCCGTTTCGTCGATGCGATTTTTTAAATCCTGTTTGAATTGTTGCTCCAGCTTATCGCGTTGCGGGGCGTTATCAGCGTTGAGAATTTTCTCGTAAGTCTCTAGAGAAAATTTGGCGTCAACCGGAATAATTTTATCTTTCACGAAAACTACCGCATCGACGATTGTCCCGTCTTTAAACGGATACTGCATCTGATAGGAATTCGGCGGCAAAACATTCTTTAAAGTTTCTTCCAAAAAATATTCTCCCAGAACGCCCCGTTGTTTTGGATTTTTCAGAATGTCCTGCAAATTTTGGAGCTGAGCCGAAAAATTGACAACTTGTTTATTTGTCTCGTCCAGCTTCGTCAGTTTTTCCGTGACATCGGCTATCAACTTAGCCGATTGCGAAGTAATGTCCTGCACGATTTTGGCATTTTGCCCGAATTGCACCTGACTGGCTCGATGTGTTTCTGATAATTTCCGATCCAATTCCTGACGTAATTCACTATTTTGTGTCGCCAGTTGCGCCAATTTTTCCGATTGCCGGATAGCCCTTTCCGTCGTTTCTTTATTCTGTTTTTCCAGCCACTCAATCATTTCCCCGATTTTTGAGCCGCCGTCCTTTTTCCGCAATAATAAAAAAATCACGGCAATCAGGCCGATAGTCAGGATGACCAATAAAAATTGGATTAAGGGGGTATTCATAATTAGATTATAACCTAATCTTTTTGTTTTTTACAGTATTGACATATTAAGGAATATGTATAATAATATCGAGATAAAATCCAGTCATTTATTCTGTCATTTAAAAACTTAGTAAGATGGAGAAGCTCTTAAAAAAATTTACGTCAGACGATTCCCCGCTGTTAGCCCGTTGTGTCGTCTGCCCGGCCATAGATAAATGGCCCCCGAAAGTAACCGGCGATGATCCGTCCTTTTGGCCGCGTGTCCGTTTCTATTTTCCCGATGATCCTAAGCCAATCACCGTGATTATCACTCCGGAGACCGATTATCGGCTGAGTCGCACCCGCGAGGTGGATATCCTCGGAGAAGAAATCGGCATCAATGTCCACATCATATGGGACATCGATGAAAACAATGAAGGAGAAGCCCGCATTTGGAAAAACAAACCGATAACGGCTTCCGAAATTTCTATCGCCAATTCTTAAATTCTTGAGTTATTAAAACCGCAAAAAACACAAACCCCGCCCAAAATAAGGCGGGGTTTTTATTAACAAGACAATTTAGTCCGAATGCTTATTTTTTCAACAAATCTCTGATCTCGGTCAATAATTCCTGATCTTTGGTCGGCGCTGGAGACAGCGGCGCTTCTTTCGCCTGTTCTCTGACTAATTGTTTCTTTAAACGTCCGATAATTTTTATCAGCAGGAAAATAACAGCGGCGATAATTAAAAAATCAAAAACATTCTGAAGAAAAACGCCGATATTCATCGTCACCGCCGGCGTCACGGTCGCGCCGGCGTCGCTTAAAACCGCTTTTTTAAGCGTCCAGCGGATATTGGTGAAATCAACGCCGCCGATAATAACCCCGACAAAAGGCATAACGATGTCTGCGACTAATGAAGAAATAATCTTTCCGAAAGCGCCGCCAATAATGACCGCCACCGCCAAATCGACGACATTCCCCTTGACGGCGAATTCTTTGAATTCTTTAAAAAATTTTTTCATAATAAGCAAAGCCGCGCCCGAAAGCGCGGCGAAAAAATTTATTAAACCCAGGTAACGCCGGCCACTCTGTCATCCTCTTCTTTGAATCTCATAATCCTGACTCCCTGCGTGTCGCGACCCAGAATACTCACCGACTTGAAGGGCGTGCGGATAACCTGACCCTTTTCTGAAATGACGATTAAATCGCGCCCTTCCATATTATCAGCGTTCACCAAGAAAGCGTTGGTGATATCGCCGGTCTTGTCCGTCACTTTCGCGGTTTTGATACCACTGCCGCCCCGACCCTGGACTTTATAAGCGCTAAATTCCGTGCGTTTGCCGAAACCGTGCGCCATGATAGTTATAATCTGATAATTACGCTTCTTTTCCTTATCGGTTTTAGCGATACCCATACCGATTACCAAATCATCCTTATGCAGTCTGATGCCGTGAACGCCGGCCGCGCCGCGACCCATATCGCGGACATCCGTTTCTGCGAATCTGATTGCCTGTCCTTTGGCCGTCACTAGCTGAATATGATCACTGCCGGAAGTCGGCTTGACCCAGATCAATTTATCGTCTTCCTTAAGCTTAATCGCAATCAGGCCGGAACGGCGGACATTGCTGAAAGCGCTGAGTTCCACTTTTTTAACTAAGCCTCTGGCCGTCGCGAAAAACAAATATTTACTGAAAACCGCTTTATCCAGAGGTAAGATGGACGAAACCTGTTCGCCGCCGATAAGCTGTAAAAAATTAACCACCGGTGTACCCTTGGCGACACGGGAAGTTTGTGGAATTTCGTAGACTTTCAATTGAAAGGCGCGTCCTTTAGTCGTAAAGAATAAAACATCGTTGTGCGTCTGCGAAGTGAACATGAATTCCACCATATCCTCTTCCTTGGTCGTCAGACCCATCACGCCCTTGCCGCCCCGCGCTTGGACTTTGAACGTGTCCGGTTCGAGCCGCTTAATATAGCCGTCACGTGTCATCATGACCATTGTTTCTTCGTTCGGAACCAAATCTTCCATGCTGAAATCTTTAATCCCGTGCGCGATGACTTGGGTGCGGCGTTCGTCGCCGTATTTATCGGCCAAAGCCTTTAATTCAGTTTTGACGATATTGCGGATTTTGGCAACCGACTTCAAAATCTCTTCCAATTCTCTGATTAATTTTTGTTTTTCCTTCAGTTCTTCTTCTACGCGCAATTGCTCCAAATTCGCCAAATTCTGCAAACGCATTTCCAGAATCGCGACTGCCTGCCGTTCCGACAATTTGAACTTCTTGATCAAATTAACCTTTGCGACTTCCTTATCCTTGGAAGCTTTGATCGTCTTAATGACTTCGTCGATATGTTTCAAAGCGATCATCAGCCCCTCTAAAATATGAGCGCGATCTTTCGCCTTGTTTAAATCAAATAAAGTCCGGCGGCGGACAACCTCTTCCCGATGTTTGATATATTCCTCCAGAATCATCTTCAAAGTCAGAACTTTCGGCTGAATGCCGTCGACGAGCGCCAGCATGTTAAGATGAAAAGTCGTCTGTAAAGTAGTATGTTTGTATAGGCTGTTCAAAATTTTCTTGGGATAAGAATCTTTTTTTAACTCGATGACTACGCGCACCCCGTCTTTATCCGATTCGTCACGCAAAGCTTTAATCCCTTCGATTTTCTTATCCTTAACCAGGTCGGCAATCTTTTCCACCAAATCCGCCTTATTCACCTGATAAGGAACTTCGGAAATAATAATCCGAAAACCGCCGGCTTTCTCTTCCTCAATATCCGCTTTGCCACGAACGACAACACCGCCTTTACCGGTGGCGTAAGCCGCCAGGATTTCCTTCTTATCATAAATGATGCCGCCGGTCGGAAAATCCGGACCTTTGATAAATTGCATTAAGTCTTCAATACTCGCTTCCGGATTAACAATCAGATAATCAATAGCGTCGGCCAGTTCCCGCAAATTATGCGGCGGAATATTCGTCGCCATGCCGACGGCGATACCCATAGTACCATTCAATAATAAATTAGGCAGTTTGGCTGGCAAAACGCGCGGTTCTTTATGACTGCCGTCATAATTCGGAATAAAATCAGCCGTATCTTTATCGATATCAAACAACATTTCTTCGGCAATGCCGGCTAATTTCGCTTCCGTGTACCGCATCGCGGCGGCGTTATCGCCATCCATGGAACCGAAGTTACCCTGACCGCGGACGAGCGGATAACGCATGGAAAAATCCTGCGCCATGCGCACCATCGAATCATAGACCGCCGAGTCGCCGTGCGGATGATATTTACCGAGCACTTCGCCGACGACCGTCGCCGATTTCCGGAATTTCGCGTTCGCTTTCAGACCGATATTCCACATCGCGTATAAAATCCGACGATGAACCGGTTTCAAACCGTCACGGACATCAGGCAAAGCGCGCGCGACGATAACGCTCATGGCGTATTCCAAATAAGACCGGCTCATTTCTTCGATAATCGGCTGTTCTTCCACGATTCCGTAATCCGTTTTTTTCCGTAAATTAATAATCGGTTCCGCCGCTTCTTCTTTGACAGCCGGCAGAGCGGCGGCTTCTTGGGCCGCTTCTTTCTTATTTTTAGTTTTCCCTTTTTCAATCTTAGGCATAAAAAATTAATACGCTATTATTATCGTGCCGGTCGCCGCCACCACCGTGCTGGTCGCCGTTGTCGTCGCGCTGGTCGGCTCCAAAGGTAATCTCTCAGTTTCTTTTACCAAATCGGTTAACAAAGCGCTACCAGCGGCAGCTGTTCTTTCTTTATTTTTTTCTTCAATCTGATTCAACTGACTCTGGATATTGCCTAGGGTTTCGTTTAAATCCGCCTTCAGTTCTGACCATTCGTCGGTACCGTTTTTGACAGTCATCGCCTGATCTATCCGCCAGACATTCCTCAAATTAAATATCCAAAATATCAAAATCAAAAGCGCTAAGCCGATAACTCCCGTTTTCATTAAAAAAAATTTCTTCTGACTTTCTTCGGCCATAATAATTTCTATTCCGTTAAACCGTCCAAATTAACATCATAGAGTATCTGCTCGGCAACCAAGCGGTATTTAAGGATTTCTTTCTCCGTAAACCAAATCGGAATTTCCCGTTCGACATCCGCCACCGGGTCGGAACAATGAATCAGATTGCGTACCGCGCGTTCGTCGACGCTCGCCAATTCATAAGAATCAAGCGTATAGTCACCGCGGATAGTTCCGCCATCCGAAGATAAGGGTTCGGTCGCGCCGACAATTTTTTTAACAATCCCGACGGCCTGATTGCCTTCCCAGATCATCGGGACGACCGGTCCGGCAGTCATGAATTTAACCAGCAAACGGATGATATCTTTGCCGTATTCCAACGCCGTTTTCTCAATCGGCATACCGGCCGCTTTCCGATCTTCAATGATTCTCGCGCCTTTTTTCAAAAACCATTCTTCGTCTTTATTATAATGTTTCCATAATTGGTCTTCGGTCGCCAGCGTTATCTTTAAGGCCACCAGTTTCAAACCGGTCAATTCTATTCGTCTAATGATTTCACCGACCAAGCCGCGCTGAATGGCATCGGGCTTGAGGATTACCAAAGTTTTTTCTTTTTTAGGATGAGTCATATACTTGCGACGATGTCCGCCGTTAACGGTCATCTGAATTTTAAATGCTTAAAATTACCAGCTCCATATCTTCCGCTGGTAAATCTTTTTTAGAAATTTTTAATTTTTCTTCATTGGTCGGTGTCAGACCAATTTCTTTGATGAATTTATCAACGCCGTCCAAATCGATTTTCGAGTCTTTAATCTTATAATGCATCGGGATGACAATTCGCGGTTCAATCTGCGAAATGACTTCAACTGCTTTCTTAGCGTCGAGCGAATATTTTCCGCCGACCGGAATCAGTAGGACATCAGTACCGGCCAATTTCTCCAATTGCGTGTTGTCTAAAATTTGACCGAGGTCGCCCAAATGAACGACGGAAATATCATCAATCTCTATCCGATAAATAAGATTGCCGCCGCGCTCGGTGCCATTCTTGTCATCGTGATAAGAATCAACTCCTTCAATCAGGATACCTTTAAAATCATATTCGCCGGCGCAATCAATAATAAAAGGATTACCACGTAAGGCCGCCGTATTATTATGATCGTGATGCTGATGAGAAACAGTGATGATGTCCGCTTCGAAATTCGGCACCTTCAAACCGGTTTCTTTATCAAACGGGTCGGTCACGACCGTGACGCCATCCGGTCCGATTTTATCTTGAATTTTGAAGCAGGAATGTCCTTGCCAGGTAATAATCATATATTATTTAACATAAAAACAGGTCTGTAAACCTGTAATTATTATAACAAACTCCGACTGTCCGGTCAACCCGAAAATTATCGAGTAATTACCAGGAAATCATTAAAAATAGGCTTTAAAATCGGTCTAAAATCAAGATGCTTCCTAACTCGTCGGTACGTTCGACGGTTATTTTCAAAACGGCGGCCAATTCCAAAACTTCCGGGTTAGGGTGGCCAAATTTATTGTCCGCGCCCACGGAAACAACCATAACCCGCGGATTAACCGCCCGTAAGAATTCTTCGCTGTTCGCGCTGTTAGAGCCGTGATGGGAAGCTTTCAACACCGCGGCCGTCAAATCACGGCCGGAAGCAATTAATGCTTTTTCTACCGTTTTACTGTTGTCGCCGGCGAATAAAAAAGTTTGGCGATCGCAGGCTAACCGGGCGACCAAAGAATTATTAGCATCTTTTTTGACGCCTAAAGAGGCCGGATTGAATAAAGCCAACGAGCAACCGACGCCAAAATTCCAGATGACGCCGGTTTCCAATTGGCGGATTGTTGTTTTTCGGCGAACGGCAGTTTCTCGGAGCGCTTCCATAATCGCCGTTGGCGGGCTACCAGCGGGATAAACCAAGTCTTTTACTTTGTATCTTTTCACTATTTCCACCAAACCGGCGGCATGATCGTCATGATAATGGCTTAAAATTATTAAATCAATCCGGCGGCGGTAAAAGGGTAAAATTTCTCCCAGGCGTCTTAAAACCAGATTGTCCGGTCCGCCGTCGATTAGAATAACTTTACCGCCAGGGATTTTAATCAATGCCGCGTCGCCCTGGCCGACATCCAAAAGATCAACTTCCAGTCGATTAAGACGGCTTTTCGAAAAAAACATAAAAAGCAACAACCCTGCTAAAAACAAAATCAAAAAAAGCCGGATTAAAAAAGGAGTCCGTTTATGCTTTCGATTGGTAGGGATGGGTTTTGACATGACGGTATTATAAAATAAATGAGATTAAGAAAAAATTAAAAAAAGATAAGGCCAGGCGGCGGGCGGGCGGAAAAAGAAAAAAGCCGAAATCAATTAATAGATTTCGGCCTGCGCTTCCTTCCTAGATTGGGAGGAATTCCAATTCTCTGAGGGGGACTAATTTTTTAACGTTATCTTCCCCGCTGATTTTTACTATCTGCTCCGGACTATTTTTTTGAAGAAATAAGAAAGTATCACCGATTTTATCCATGGTTTCTGGATCTTTACAGTCGCGATGTTGGTCTTCAATATTTCTAGCTATGAACAGAATCTTTTTATCAATAATCCGATAAATAGTATTTTCAAATTTTACTTTTAGCGTCAGTCTGCTAACCGGCGCTTGTTCCTTTACCATAGTTATTGCTTCCATAATAACCTCCGTTTTAAACAGTCTGTATATATTATTAATGAACATTATTTATCAACAGTTTCTATAATGATATTATACCACAAACATCTAAAATATTTAACTTGATAATATTATACCATATATAATAATACTTGTCAAGAGATAAATTCACTTTATCATGCCTATACTTCACGTTTTATCCTTATCCCGAGTTTCATCTCTTGACAACAGTATTTAAATATGATATATTAATAAGTTATATTTCTTTAAAAATAACTAAAAAGCGGGCTTCGGAGGAGCCTAAAAAATGAACGCGTCAACAAAGAATATTGTCCCCAAAAAGGACTGCATGGGTCTGAAAGACTCTACGGAAATAGATTTTATTAAAAAATTAAAAAAAGGAAATGTGTTTATTTTCAGGGACTTCAACCGGGAAGAACAGCTCAAAAAAATGGATTCGGCGATTTGTGTCGATGCCAGCTATAAATGTCTCGGTACTTTCTACGCCGAGATGAAAATATTTGATCCCCGGAAAGATAATTGCACTTCGCATGTGCCGGAACAGATGATAATTTCCTGGGCCGACCAAAAAAAACAATCCCTTAGACTGGTTAATGTTCCGGAACATTATGGCCGGGTCGAAAAGTATCTGACGGAAAAACAGGGGCAGAAGACAGAAAGTAAAATCATAAAAAACTTTTTTATTCTTCCCGCGGTTTTTGGCCAAAAGATAATAGTAAAAATAACCGTCAAGAAAAAAATCGACTATTATCACCAGAAAGAAATCCTTTGTTTCGATCTCGTCCAGGATCACGGACTGGAAGAAAGCCATTCTTCCTCGGCGATATATAAAGTTTCCTGGGGCGTACCGAGTCGGGAAATTACCGATAACGGAGATTATCAATTCCCGATTCCGGGATCCGATAAATGCGTCCGGTTTTCGAAAAAAAACCAGAGCTTTCGGGGAAGCGCTTTCTTACCGGAAACAAATGTCAAAACCATCAAAGCCAGCGAACTGGGCGCTAAAATCGGCGTTCCTCAAGAAAATTAAATTTCCAGCGATTCAACTAAAGACTAT
Source organism: Patescibacteria group bacterium (assembly GCA_041650775.1). Lineage (GTDB taxonomy): Bacteria > Patescibacteriota > Patescibacteriia > Patescibacteriales > UBA12465 > UBA12465. Next base: position 16,364 of record JBAZKO010000008.1, on the reverse strand, counting down.
CGCTAAATCAAATTAAAACTGCCCTTACGGACAGTTTTTTTTATTACAAAAACCGTCCTGATTCCGCAGAACGGTTTTTGTATAATTTTCAAATCAATAAAAACTATCTTCTTTTTTTAGCGGCCTTTTTCACCTTTTTGATCGCTTTCTTTACTTTTTTTACCGCTTTTTTAATCACCTTTTTGGCAACTTTTTTCTTGGCGGTTCTCTTTACCGCTTTTTTCGCAGTTTTCTTTTTCATAATTTCACCCCCTTCCTTAAATAAATTTAAGTTCTTAAAAATATTATTTATAAAAAATTTAACTTCTCCTTATATTATAACCCACGCGGCAAAAACAAGCAACCAAAATCCTAAATCTTCTCCCGAAAAAATTTTTCCAAATCGATTATCTTTATTTTTTCCTGTTTCATTGTGTCCCGATCGCGTACTGTCACTTCCGAATTTTCCAAAGTATCAAAGTCAATCGTCAAACAATAAGGGGTGCCGATTTCATCCTGACGGCGATAACGCTTACCGATATTTCCGTTGTCGTCGAATTCACAGCGCCAAACTAATTTTAACGCGTCATACACCTCCCGCGCTTTCGCCACCAATTCTGGTTTATTCTTTAACAGCGGGAAAATAGCAATCTTAATCGGAGCGATTTTCGGAGCTAACTTTAGAACAATTCTGGTTTCCCCCGCCAGCTCTTCTTCGCAATAAGCTTCGGTTAAAACCGCGAGGAATGTCCGGCCGACGCCAGCGGAAGTCTCAACGACATGCGGCATATATTTTTCATTGGTAGTCGGATCAAGATAACTTAAATCCTTACCGGAAAATTTACTGTGCTGGGTCAAATCATAATCACCGCGGGCATGAATACCTTCCAGCTCTTTAAAGCCAAAAGGAAACTTATATTCAATATCGTAAGCCTCTTTCGCGTAAAAAACCAAATTTTCATGTTGGTGCCATTTTAAATTAACGGCGCTTAACCCCAAGTCCAAATAAAATTTCCAACGCGCCGCTTTCCATTCCTCATAATATTTAGAGTCATCTCCCGGCTTCACGAAATACTGCATTTCCATTTGCTCAAACTCGCGCGTTCGAAAAATAAATTGCCGCGCCGTTATTTCATTCCGAAAAGCCTTACCGATCTGGGCGATGCCGAAAGGAATCTTAACCCGCGCCGAATCCAGGACATTCTTAAAATTAACATAAATCCCCTGGCAGGTTTCACCACGCAAATATGTCGGTTCTTTCGTCCAATCACTCGTAAAATTACCCAGATTAGCCTGGACTAATAAGTTAAATTTCTTTCCCGGCGTAAAATCGGTCGCGCCGCAAGCCGGACATTTTATCTTCCCGGCGTTCTCGTTAAAAATCTTATTGATTTCTTCTTCCGTCATCTTCTCATCCGCAAAAATTCCCGCTTCTTCCAAAAGCGCATCTAAGCGCAAGCGAGCGTGGCATTTTTTACATTCCGTGAGCGGATCGGAAAAGCCTTTGACATGGCCTGAAGCCTCCCAAATTTTCGGACTCATAAAAATCGCCGAATCCAAACCGACGATATCATCGCGATACTGCGTCATTGCCTTCCACCACTCTCTCTTAATATTATTGGCCAGTTCCACGCCGTAAGGTCCGAAATCGTAAACGGCGGTAAAACCGTCATAAATTTCCGAAGAGGGAAAAACAAAACCGCGCCGCTTAGTCAAGGAAACGATTTTATCCATTAAGTTATCAGTTTCTTTTTTCTTCATAATATTTGGATTCCGTAAATTAAAATATATTTTTTGCGCGCCGAATTTTTTCAGCCAAACCTACATTTCTTCCAAGGGCTTGATTCCTAAAATCGACAGACCGTTCTTCAGCACCTGCGCCATTGCTTTAATCAAAGCTAAACGCGCCCGTTTGATTTTCGGCGCGGCTTTCAGGATATTGACTTCATGATAATAATCATTAACCATTTGCGTCAGTTCAAACAGATATTTCGCCACTTCGCTCGGATTATATTTTTCTCCGGCGGCAACGACGACTTCCGGATAACGGGCCGCTTTGATAAGTAAGTTTTTCTCTTTTGGTTCTTTTAATTCTTTTAAATCCGGCTGACCGCCGAATAACGCCGCCAAATCAAAACCGCCTTTGCGGATAATGCTCTTCAAACGCGCGTAGCCGTATTGCAGATAACAGGCCGTATAGCCCTCGAACTTTGCCGCTTCTTCAATATTAAAAGTAATGATTTTCTCGGCGCCGACTTTCAGCATTTCGAATTTCATCGTCGATATCGCCAAATCGCTGGCCACGGACGCGATTCGCGCCGCCGACCAATCCTGGTGTCTGGCCGCCGTTTCCGTCGTCAATTTGGCCGATAGTTTTTCTTTCAACTCCTGGTAAGTGATAACGTTGCCGGTGCGCGAAGCCATCATCCCTCCCGGCAGAGTCACAAAATCGTAAACCAAATGCACTAACTTCTGATTATAACCCAATAATTCTAAAATTTTAAACAGTTGTTTGAAATACAGGCTTTGGCGAACGTCGACGACGTAAATTGACTCGCTTAAATCATATTTCTTAAACTTTTCCGAGGCCAAAGCCAAATCGGCGACCGGATAAAGAGCCGTTCCGTCGGAACGGATTATCGGTAAGACGCCTAAACCGTATTCTTCCAAATCGGCGATAACCGCTCCTTCGCTTTTTTTTAAAATTCCCTTGGCCAGTAACTCTCTAACCAGAACTAGCCCGGCGCCAATCACTCCGCTTTCGTAAAAAATATGCCGGAATTCGACTCCCAGTTCTTTATAAATGGAGGCGAAATAATTGATGCTCCACTCGCGTGTCTCTTTCCATAATTCGTAGTTCGCACCCGAACGGCTTTCGATTTCGGTCATGATTTTTCCCACCTCTTCCTTATATTCCGGGTTGACAGCCAAAAATTTACTGGCGTCGGCATAGCATTTACCGAGCAGATAACCTTTATTTTCCGGCCGGTCAGCGTAATTCGGATGGCGGCACCAGTTCCAAATCGTTTTTGCCGTATGAATTCCAAAATCATTAATATAAGAAACCGGAATCGCCTCAAAACCGTTCGCCACCAATAAATGGTTAATCGCATCGCCGTAAGAGATATTGCGCAGATGGCCGACATGATATTCCTTATGCGTGTTGCCGTTAGAATATTCAATCATCACTTTTTTCCCGCCGCCGCTTTCATTAGCGCCATAAGCCGCGCCGCCTTTAATAATCTCGCCGACCACTATTTGCGCGGCGTATTCCGGAATAATGAAAAAATTCAAATACGGACCGACGGCTTTAAAGTTAAAAAAATATTTTTTTAGGTCTTGATTGGCCGCCAACTCACGCGCCAATTCCTGCGCTACCGTCGCCGGATTTTTCCCCTGTCGTTTGGCCGATTCAAAACAAGCCAAACTTAAATCTCCCAGTTCGGGGTTAGGCGGATATGAAAAAACCGCCTTATCCGTCTTTAGGGCCACGCTTATCTTTGTTTTTAAATCTTCTAAAAATAGCATGGCTATTTAGTAAACTTTATAAATTTTAATCGCCCATACTGGACAATGGCTTCCTCGGAAAAATCCAACATAAAATCCGAATCTTTAACCACCGCAAAATCGTTCTGATCAATTTTAACTTTTATCGCGCCCTGGGTTAATAATCTTCTGGCCTCGCTTTTACTGCCGACCAGCTTATTATCCGCTAAGGCGTCAACCAATTTCTGTTTCGCAATACTTATCTTGTCCATCTCGGACGGCAATTCTTTCTTTTGGACAGTCTTGATAAAATTTTCCTGCGCCGCGGCCGCCGCTTTTTCGCCATAATTTATTTTGGTGATTTCGCGAGCTAATTTCATCTTTAAATCGCGCGGATTAATTTTATCCTTTTTCCAATCGGCCGCCAGCGCCGTTATTTCCGCCGACGCGACATTCGTGCATAATTCAAAAGCGGTGATAATTACACCGTCCGGCCAGGACATCGCCTGACCATACATATTGTTCGGTTCTTCATTCAAAAAAATCACGTTACCTTCGCTCTTACCCATTTTTTTTCCGTTCTCATCAGACAACAGTTTCATGGTCAGGACGAATTTTTCTTTATTTTTCAAAATCTTCAACAAATCGCGGCCACACATCATATTAAACATCTGGTCGTTGCCGCCGATTTCCAAGTCGACATCCATTGCCACACTGTCATATCCCTGCGTCAACGGATATAAGAACTCATGAAGATAAATCGGTTTTTCTTCCTTTAGTCTTTCCTGAAACATATCGCGCTGGATCATCTGTTGAACCGTAAAATTGGAGGACAACTCGATTACATCCGCAAAAGTAAGTTTGTCGTTCCACTGGCTGTTATACAGTATTTTGGCCGGATTATCGCCGTCAAACTTTAAATACGCCGATGCTTGTTTCTGGTAATCGCGCGCATTGGCCAAAACCTCCTCCCGGGTCATCTTTCTCCGGCTCGCCTTTTTATCGGTTGGATCGCCTATCAGCCCGGTAAAATCACCGATTAAAAAAATGACTTCATGTCCCAAAGCCTGGAACTGCCCTAATTTATTGATAGAAATGGCGTTACCGATATGCAAAGCCGGCGCGGTTGGATCATAACCGCAATAAAGGCGAATTCGGTCGCCACTCAAAAGCTTCTTTTCTAGTTCCGCGTAACTCGGATAGATTCTTTCCACCCCTCTGGTTAAAAGTTCCCGCACCGAATCTTTATCCGTAATAACCTTAATCATATATATAAGTATAAGCCTGCCTGCTGGCAGATAGTTTGGTGTTAATTATAAAATTATGTTATAATATTATCAGACTTTCCTAAATTTTTCAATTAATTTTAAATAAAATAAAACTAAATAAGCTAAACGTCAACCTAGCTTTTAAATTTATGTTTTCTTATCGTTCTCTCTTAAAACAAGCTTTCAGTTTAGCCTGGAAAAACAAATATTTATGGTTTTTCGGGTTGTTTGCTTCCCTGACCGTGGCCGGTGGTTCTTGGGAATATCAGATCATCACTCAAAATTTCGGACAGAACCTGGTAGACAGCTCCTATTATAATCTGAGCGGCCTGCTCGCTCTCGGCGATTTATTAAAAAATTTCTTTTCGGGGTTTGTTAATCTTTTCCGCTTCGACTTCCTGACGATTATAAACGTCTTGACTCTGCTTCTGGCCGCGACGGTCATTCTGGTACTTTTTATCTGGCTAGCCATCGCTTCTCAGGCGGCGCTGGTCGATAGCACCAAAAAAATACTAACGGCGGGTAAGAAAAAAATAATCATAACCATTCGGAGCGGTTTGACTGCCGGCCAACGGCACTTCTGGTCGGTTTTGGGTCTTAATATCCTGACCAAAGTTTTAATCAGCCTAGCTCTTTTTATCATTAGTCTGCCTCTTTTATTCATGGTTATCAGTAATGCGTCGATTCTGTCCGCAATCTACATAATCTTATTTGTAATATTCATTCCCATAGGAACAGGCTTGTCATTAATGATAAAATACGCGATTTCTTACAAAGTTCTGGATAATCAGTCTTTTATCGGCTCGCTGGAAAAAAGCGGTAAACTTTTCAAGGAAAATTGGCTGATCAGTTTAGAAATGGCCGTGATTCTTTTTCTCATCAATCTTTTAATAGGCGGCTTGCTTTTAGTAGGAATGGCCCTCTTTTTACTTCCTCTTTTCCTGCTGGGGTTGGGGTTCAATCTGGCTTGGCTGACAATATTAATAGCGTTAGTGGCAATAGTCTTAGTTATTCTTACCGGTTCGTTCTTAACCACTTTCCAAATAGCCGCCTGGACGGGATTATTCTTAAATTTAAAAGAACGGGGTGGTCTGGCTAAACTTGAACGCCTTTTTAAACACTAGTAACTTCCGTTGAAATATGAGCGATCTCGCCTCAATAGAAAATTTAATCAATCCGACTGGCGACGAAGAAAGCGTTACCGGTCGTTTTGCTAAAAAACAAGACGAAATAAAAACAAAAGAAATTGAAAAACAGACCGAGCAATTCGCCGGCCAGTTAGGTTTAGGTTACGTTAACCTTTCTAAATTCCCCATCAGTCCCGAAGCTCTGGCCATGATTCAGGAAGAGCGCGCCCGCGAAATCAAAGCGGTTTGTTTTTATTACGACGGCAAGAATATCCGCATCGGTTGTCTGGAACCGACAGCCGAAGTGAAAGACGAGACGACCCGCCTCGGCGAACAGTATTTCGCCGACATGAAATTATATCTGATTTCTCCCGCCAGTTTCCAAATCGCCCTGGAAGCCTATAAATCCATCCCCAAAATTAAAAAATATGAAAGCGGCGTGGAAATAAGCGAAGAGAATCTAGAAAAATTCAAAGAAGCGATTGCCACCTATAAGAACTTGAACGAAAAGATTAATGAGGTCAACATCACTGATGTCGTAACTCTGATGCTGGCGACGGCGATCAAGGTCGGCGGGAGCGATATCCATATCGAAGCCGAAGAAAAAGGTGTAATCATCCGAATAAGAATCGACGGCGTCCTACAGGAAGCCGCGGTTATCAGCCGGGAAAAATGGAACAAAATAATATCGCGCTTAAAAATCCTGGCGCGGGTCAAAATCAATATCGCCAATCAGCCGCAAGACGGTCGCTACACGATTTATCTGAAAAACAAAAAAATTGATGTCCGTTGTTCTTTCCTGCCGACCGCTTACGGAGAAAGCGTGGTAATGCGTCTGCTTGATTCCACCACCACCGCGCTGGTCTTCGAGAGTTTAGGCATTCGGCCGGAAATAATGCCGATTCTAAATCGGGAAATCGCCAAACCAAACGGACTTATACTGACCACCGGTCCGACCGGCTCCGGAAAAACCACCACTCTTTACGCTATTTTAAATAAGCTGAACCAACCCGGAACAAAAATAATCACTCTGGAAGATCCGATTGAATATCAGCTGGCGGGGATCAACCAAAGCCAAGTCGACAACAAACGCGGTTATACTTTTTCCGACGGTTTGCGTTCGGTCTTGCGTCAGGATCCCAATGTCGTGATGGTCGGAGAAATCCGCGACCTGGAAACCGCGGAAATTTCCGTCCAAGCATCTCTGACCGGCCACATCGTCTTATCTTCGCTCCATACCAACGACGCCGCCGGCGTTATTCCGCGGATGATCGACATCGGCGTCAAACCTTATTTTTTAGTGCCCTCAATCAACGCGGTCATCGGCCAACGTCTGGTACGTAAACTCTGCCCCCATTGTCGCCAAGAGCATAAATTAAGCGCCGAAGAAGCTGAACAAGTCAACAAGATTCTGGCGGTCATATCTCCTAAGGCCGGAATCAATATCCCCGCGACCTTGCCAAAAATTTATACCGCGGCGGAAAACGGCTGTGAAGCCTGCAATTTTATCGGCTATAAGGGTCGAACCGGAATATATGAAATATTTACGACCGACGATAAAATCAAACAACTGACGATTGATTCGGCACCTTCGTTTAAAATCTTACAGCAAGCCATTGAAAACGGCATGATTACGATGCTTCAGGACGGCGTTCTTAAAGTCCTGGACGGGCAAACATCACTAGCCGAAGTCTATCGTGTCATCGGCAATTTTGATTATGTCAACGATTTATATGATATCGTTATTTCGCAAACTATCGGCCGAGGCGTCCGAATCAAACCGGAAACGGCCAAACAAGCAGAAGAATTAACCCGAGACATAACTAAAATCGCTTCCACCGTCAAAGAAATCCCCTCCAGCCAGCTGATTGATCTGATTACCGCACTCGCGGCCGCATCCGATGCCGGCGATATCCATATTGAGCCGACCGAAAAAGACGTTAAGGTCCGTTTCCGCATCGATGGTGTCCTACACGATATTTTGAGCTTACCGAAAACCAGTTATTTGCCGCTCCTATCGGAAATAAAAATCCTGGCGGGAGCGCCGACCAATATTAAACGGGCGACTTTCGACGGTCGGTTCGCTATTTATCTACCCGACCATAAAATAGATTGCCGCCTGTCCATTATCGCCGGCGGCTATGGTGAAACTATCGTCATCCGTCTGTTATCGACTTCCGCCGCTAATTTGGATATGGCTAAGCTGGGCATTACTTCCGTCGCCCTCAGCTCTCTGCAGGAAGCCATGAAAAAAACCCGTGGTATTATACTGACCACCGGTCCGACCGGCTCCGGAAAAACCACGACCCTATACAGCATTTTAAATAAACTGAACAAACCGGACGTTAAAATAATTACCGTTGAAGACCCGATTGAATACCAGTTGCCGGGTGTAATGCAGACTCAAATAGACGAAGAGCGCGGTTATACTTTCGCTTCCGCGATGCGATCGCTTCTGCGCCAGAATCCCAACATCATGATGATTGGAGAAATCCGCGACAGCGAAACCGCCAAAATATCGATTGAAGCGGCGATGACCGGCCATTTAGTTCTGTCGACTATCCATGCTAACGGCGCCGCCAGCGCCATTTCCCGTTTCGTCGGTCTCGGACTGGAAAGACAAGCCTTGGCTAACGCCATTGAATTTACCATCGGCCAGCGTCTGGTAAGGCGGCTCTGCCCCTACTGTAAAGAAGTCGCGCCCGTCAGTCCGGAAAGCTTACAACGTGTCCGAGAAAATCTGGAACTGATTAATAACCCGGCGGTAAAAATTCCCTCAGACCTGATTTTCTACCGGGCGGTCGGCTGTAATAAGTGCGGACAAATCGGTTATAAAGGACGACTGGGATTATATGAAGGTATTACCATGACGCCGGAAATTCAAAAATTAATTCAAAAAGAACATGTGACCGACTCGGAAATAGAAGCGGCGGCGATTAAAAACGGCCTGATTACCATTCTTCAGGACGGAATCCTAAAAGCGCTTAACGGCGAAACCAGTTTAGAAGAAGTTTTTAAGGCCGTCTGATGACATAAAAAACGATAATTACCGACGCCGGTCGCGTCAACCGACATTTATGATTAATGAAAAATTTTTAGAAACCTTGAAAAAAGATTATCACGCCAATGAAAGCGAACGCCGCCAGATTATCAGCGCTTCCAATAATATTTTATTTGAAGCGAAGAAAACTATTTTCGCCCTGCAACGTGATGATTTTAAGATTGCCGCCGAAAAATTAACCGGAATTGAAAGCGCGCTGAAAAATCTGGAGTCCCGTTTCGGCGCCGCGCGTTTACAACGTGAAGGCGCGTATAAAGCCGCGGCGGAAGAATATTTGGAAGGAAAAACTTTTTATTCCCTGATAAAAACCAAAAAAATAGAAGCCACGCCCGGCTTGTCCCTGGATTACGAAGGCTATTTAGGCGGTATCTGCGATTTGATCGGCGAGCTGGTTCGTTACGCGACTAATTCCGCGGCCAAAGGACAATTTGGCGCAGTCGCTAAAATAAAAAAATCCGCTGAAGATATCATGGCGCAACTGATTGATTTTGATATGACCGGTTATTTGCGTACTAAATATGATCAGGCGCGCGGCCATTTGAGAAAATTAGAACAGATGGCTTACGAAATAAAACTGCGCGGAAAAAAATAATATGCTTATCGCGATCATTTCCGATATCCATGATAATCTGGTTAATTTGGAAAAATTTCTGACCTGGAGTCGCGACCAAGAGATAGAAAAAATCATTTTTTGCGGCGACACTACGACCAGTGACACCGCCGCTTATCTCGCCGATAATTTTCCCGGCGAGATTTTTGTAGCGCGCGGAAACATTGAATTATATGAAGAGAAAGAATTAAAGCCATTGAAAAATATTAACTACGGCGGCGAAATCGGAATTATCGAATTGGACGGATTGAACATCGCCTTTTGCCATGAACCGGAAAAAATAGAACGGGCGTTGAAAATCGCGCCCCGAAATCCGGACTTTATTTTTTACGGTCATACCCATAAGCCCTGGCTGGACAAACGCGGTTCGACGATCGTTGCTAATCCTGGCAATCTGGCCAATATCTTCCACCAGCCGACTTTCGCCGTCCTTGATACGGCCACTAGAAAACTGGATTTAAAAATCTTAGCGGATTTGTAAACTGATTCCTAAAACTTCTATAACGCTCCTTTTAAATACTTCCCCGTATAACTTTTCGCGACTTTAGCCACTTCCGGCGGGGTTCCGGCGGCGACCAGGTAGCCGCCTTCATCGCCCCCGCCCGGGCCCAGATCAATAACCCAATCGACCGATTTGATAACATCCAGATTATGTTCGATAATCAAAACCGTATTACCCTGGTCGACGAGCAGGTTCAAAACTTTCAACAGACGATCAATATCGGCAAAGTGCAGGCCGGTCGTCGGCTCATCTAGGATATATAAAGTTTTTCCGGTAGCGCGGCGCGATAATTCCGTTGCTAATTTTATTCGCTGAGCTTCGCCACCGGAAAAAGTGGTGGCGCTCTGGCCGAGCTTGATATAGCCGAGACCGACTTCTTCCAAAGTTTTCAGCTTTTGGTTCAAAGCCGAATGCTGGCGGAAAAATTCGCGGGCTTCTTCTACGGTCATATCTAAAATTTCAAAAATATTTTTACCCTGATATAAAACCTCCAGAACTTTCGGTTTGAATTTTTTTCCGCCGCAAACATCACAAGTCAGATAAACATCGGATAAGAATTGCATCTCGACCTTAATTACGCCGTCGCCGGAACAGTTTTCACAACGGCCGCCGGGAACATTAAAAGAAAAATGTCCCGCGCCCAAGCCTTTGACGCGCGCTTCCGGCAATTCGGCGAACAAATCGCGGATATAAGTAAACAGACCGGTATAAGTCGCTGGATTAGAACGCGGCGTCCGACCGATGGGTGATTGATCGATATCGATTACCTTATCAATAAATTCCAGACCGGATAATTCCCGATGCGCTCCCGGTTCCGTTTTCGCCCGATAAAATTTACGGCTCAGCGCGTTCGCCAGAATATCGCTCATCAAAGTCGATTTTCCCGAACCGGAAACGCCGGTAATCGCCACCAGTTTCCCGAGCGGAATGGCGATGTCGATATTTTTCAAATTATGTTCGGTCGCTCCCAGAATCTTAATCGCTTTTCCGTTTCCCGGACGAAAACGCACCGGCGGTTTGATTGATTTCCGGCCGGACAGATAGGCACCGGTTAAAGAATTATCGCAATTTTTAATGTCGAGAGGCGTACCGGTAAAAAGCACCTGGCCACCATTGTCGCCGGCACCCGGGCCAATATCCACTAGCCAATCGGCCGCCAATATTGTCGCGGCATCATGTTCCACGACAATTACCGTATTGCCATTATCACGTAACCCTTGCAAAGTGGCAATCAGTTTATCATTATCGCGCTGATGCAAACCGATCGACGGTTCGTCTAAAACATACAGGACGCCGCTTAAAGTCGAGCCCACCTGCGACGCCAGACGGATGCGCTGAGCTTCACCGCCGGACAAAGTCGCGGCGGCGCGGCTTAAGGTCAAATAATTCAGGCCGACATTATCCAAAAATTCTAAATTTTTAATGACTTCCTTAATGATCGGTTCCGCAATTTTCAGCCCCCCGTTTAAAATCGAAGGAGTCTTCAACCAAACACTGAGCAAAACTAATAATTCCTTAATACTCTTATCGGCAACCTCAATAATCGACAGATTATTGACCTTAACTGTCAGCGATTCCACCTTTAAACGCGCGCCTTGACAAGTCGGGCACAAAGAAACCCGCATCACTTTCTCAATTTCCTGCTTAACAAAACCGGACTTAGTCTCCTGATATTTTTCCTCTAAATTTTTTAACAAACCGCCGAACTGACCGTCGCCGGTCAAAATCAGATTGCGCTGTTCCGCCGTTAAATCTTTGATTGCCGGGCGTAAACTAAAATTATGACGCGTCGCCAATCCGTTTAATTCCAAGAGCAGACCATTGCCGTTCAAATTGGCGTGCGACAGCGGTTTGATCGCCCCCTCTAAAATGCTTAAATTGGGATTAAAGACTAATTCCCGATCGATTTCCGATTTAGTTCCCAGACCGCCGCAAGTCGGACAGGCGCCGCTCGCCGAGTTAAAAGAAAAATCGCGCGGCTCCGCTTCCGGGCGACGATAATCGCAAGTCGAACAGCTATAGAAACGTTCCATCTTAGCGGACTTTATTTCCCGATTGCGCACAATCTTAGAAGTCTTCTTTTCCTCGGCCATTTTCTTTAATTTAGTTCGGCAATGCGGGCAGTAAGGAACGCCGGAACGGGCGTAAAGCAGACGCAAATAATCATAAATTTCCGTTATCGTCCCGACCGTGGAACGCGGATTATGACCAGTCGTCCGCTGGTCGATGGAAATCGCCGGCGACAAGCCCTCGATCAAATCAACTTCCGGCTTATCCATCAAACCCACAAACTGCCGAGCGTAAGACGACAAAGACTCAACATAACGGCGTTGCCCCTCGGCATAAATAGTGTCGAAAGCTAAAGAGGATTTACCGGAACCCGACAAGCCAGTAATAACCACCAATTTATCGCGGGGGATGTCGAGGGAGATATTCTTCAGATTGTTCGTTCTCGCTCCCCTGATTTTAATAAAATTTCCGGCCATGAAAATAAAAATAAAAAAAGTTAATATCGCCAATATTATAAAGGAAAACACCAAAAAAAACAAGACCGCGGCCAGGCGGTCTTTTTTTTGTCGTTAGCGGACGGAAAATTTATCAGAGAATCGGATAAAAAATCTTTAAAATGGCAATTAAAATTTGATCGGTAAATTTTATCTTCCGGTTTAAAACTTCAAACTCGATTGACGATTTCCTCCAACCTTCAACGATTTTTTCCAAATCACTGACCAGGCCTTTTTGACGGAAAAACACACCCGCCTCGATATTCCAGTTAAAAGACAAAATGTCCATATTCTGCGAACCTATAACGCCCTCCGTGCCGTCAATCAACATAATTTTGGCGTGATTCATTTCCGGTAGCAGATAAAATTTAACGCCGAAAGAAGAGAGGCGGCAGGCGTTCAAATAATTAACCTTATTAAGCGGTTTAACGTCCGTATCGTTGGGAATCAAAATCTCCACCCGTACGCCACGGCGACAAGCATCGTCCAAAAGAGCGATTAGCCAGCGCGGCGGCAAAAGATAGGGCGTAACGATATGGATAGTATTTTTGGCCTCAATAATCCTTTTCTTATAATATTCATTCAGATAGTAAACCTTATTCGTACTCGCCAGATTATCCGTTATCCAGGATTTGATTTTTTGCACCAGAAGCAGACGGCTATATTTCAAAACCGATTCTCTCTTTCCGCCCGCCATTTCATAAGCATAAGCAAAAGATTTTAAAAGAGGCATTATTATTTTACCCTGGAGTTTAATTTGCAGATCGCGCCAATCGCGGGTTTTCTCCTCGATATTCACGCCGCCGATGAGGGCGACCTCGTTATCAATAATTATAATCTTGCGATGCGTGTGTCTGAACCAATGAGAAAAATAAATCAATTCCGCGCCGGCGGCCCGGAGTTCGTTCACCGCTTCCGCCCGGAGCGATGAACTGCCGTAAGCGTCGGCGATAATCACTACTTCCCGACCGGCGAGAGCCTTCTCCTTTAATAACTTCAGAAAATCGTGAGTCTTTTGCGTATCATCCAAAAAAATATACATCTCGATGTAAATCGATTTTTGAGCCGCGGCCATCGCCTTGAACATGCCGTCCCAGGCTTTCTGCGAAGTCGTATAAAGTCGATATTTCATGGCTATATTATAACACTAAAAATAAATACTAACCAGATAATCCCCTTATTTCATTGGGTTTAAAAACTTGACAAGCGTCGCGACCTTTACTAATATTTATTAATCTTTAAATAAGAATTTTCATAGTTCCTAAACAAATAAATAAAAGTCATGAGTAAAAATAGTTTTATCAGCACCGACGCCGGCCAAAGAGCCGAAAGAAATTTAATGGCGCTGGTCAATAATGTTTATCCCGGGAGAGGGATCATTATCGGCCGGGACAAAACCGGAAAAAATTTAATCCAAGTTTACTTTCTGATGGGACGAAGTCCCGGAAGCAGGAACCGGATATTCGAACTGGAAAAGGAAGAGGGTTTTCTCAAAACTGCTCCCGCCGACAGCCGTAAAGTTTCCGCCCAAGACAATAACGAGCTAATCTTCTACCGGGCGATGGCTCAAAAAAACGGTTTATTCGCCGTTTCCAACGGCCATCAAACTAAAACCATAATGGAATTCGATTCCATCGGAAAAAATCTTTACGAAGCGATGTTCACTCACCGATATGAACCAGATTCCAATTTTACCCCTCGCATCTCCGCTATTTGTTCATTGCGAAAAAGGAAAATCATGGTCGAAATGTCAATCTTAAAAAAATCCCGTTTTGGCGATTATTGCGATCGCGGACTATGGAGTTTTGAAAATTTCGCGCCGGGGTTAGGATATTGCTTGACGACCTATGAAACTAACGGCAATCCTTTACCCTCGTTTGAAGGAGAACCGTTCCTATTGCCGTTAAACGGTGATATTGATGACATTATAAGCACAACATGGGAGGTTCTGGATGAGAACAATCGCGTATCCATCGCGGTTAAGTCCATAAATATCGAAACCCAGAATATAGAAATGCGAATAATCAATAAATACCAACGTGAACCGGCGGTTTAAAAAATTAAAACACAAAAGCCCGACTATAAATTAGCGGGCTTTTTAATTAGTAGTCCCTAGGGGAATTTCGCCTCGTGACGCTAGTCGCGTCACTCGTTGTCCAGGACGGACCCGCTAAACGCTCCCGTTTGGTCGCGTTTATCGTCGCTCGATTACTCGGATTCGCTCCGCTCATCCTCGTATCTCGCTCGCCGTCTGTTCGCTTCCCCTAGTTGCGAATCATTAACTAAAAACATCCAGTATGCACTGGATGTTTTTAGTTAGTAGTCTTAAAGTCTGAAATTTCTCAAAATTTTAATGAGATTATTGAGGAAATTGAGAAGTGGGCGGAAATTTTGAAATATTGACAAAAATTGTCTGATATGTTATAATGTTCTTATTAAAATTGGCCTTTAAAAAAATAAGATTAAATTTGATTAATTACCGAGTTTGTCTAAAATTAGGCAGATTTAGTAATTAATCAAATTATTAATAATCTTAAAAGAAATTGTCATGAAATCAATAATGTTTATAAAACCGGCATTGGAAACTGATGCGGTTTTTGATCCGATTCGAACTGCAAGTTATTTAGGTATTTGGTATCTCGCCTCTTTACTAAAAGAAAAGGGATACAAAGTACGCTATTTGGACGAGGTAGTTAGAAATAATGGGCTTAACAAGCGTTCTATTTTTAAAAGAACGATTGATGGCGATAACATAACAGAAGAACCTATGACGTTAAGTTATGAAAAGTTTGAGGAAATAAAAATGAATGATTTTAAGGAATTAGACCCAAAAGAATTCATTAAAAAATACTCAGCTTTTCAGAACGAAGGAAAAATTGTCAGGACAATGGTAAGAACCGGAAATTCTATTGAAGAAACACTGGCTGAAATTGAAAAAGATCAGCCAGATTTTATCGGAATTCCACTAATTGCCAGTTCAAATTATCCCCAATCAATTGAGTTGGGACGTGCTATAAAGGCAAGATTCCCCAGCATAAAAATAATGTATGGCGGACAGCATCTTTCTTCGGAGTATAAAAATTTCATCGAAGAAAATCCCTGGGTCGATCATATCGTTATTGGTGATGCTATTGAGGTGATTGAAGATTTGATAAATGAAAAAAGAAATGAACAAATTATTTATGGCGGTTCAAACGACATGAAAAATTTTCCCTTACTTGATCCATCTATTATCGAAGAAAACAATTACCCGACTGAACCTACTTACGCTTACACTTCATCCGGTAGGAAAACAATTGATTTTATGTTTTCCAAAGGATGTTTCCGTAACTGTGAGTTTTGTGTCGCTGGTAGCCAGAAAAAGAGAATCACCGGCCTGAAAGAAGACTCTATCGATTGTCAATTAGCTCTTTTTAAAAGTTATGGAATTCAAGAACTTATAATTCAAGATGATGCTTTTATCCATTCAGGCTTAGCTCATATGAAAAAAGTTTTGGATTCAATGAAAAAATATGGCTTTTACTGGCAAAACAATGGTGGTTTGGATTTTCAGTTGTTAAACAAAGAAATTACCGATCTTTTTATTGCCTACAATAAGGAGGGAGAAGGTCGAATTACCGCTTTGTATATTCCGTTTAATCCTAGAGATTGGAATAAAAACGATAGTGCCGCTAAAACAATGATTGCCAGATATCACGATAATTGCGAAAATCTGAAAAGATTGCGAGAAGAAGGCGGAATCTATATTTTTACAAGCGAAATTATTGGAACTCCAGAGCAAACAGTGGAAATAATGGAAAGCGATATTGAATTCCACAAAGAGCTTA
>JBAZKO010000007.1:0-44589 GCA_041650775.1 Patescibacteria group bacterium | reverse complement strand
CACAGGTACCGCCGGAAATTTCACATTTAAATACCTGGCCAGGCGCGCACGCCCAGCATTGGCCGTTGCAACTGTGAGGCGCGGTCGCCGGACAATTACTGGCATCAGCACCGCAACTGCCGCCGGAAGCTTCGCACTGGAATACTTGATTGGCACCGCAAGCCGACCAGCATTGGCCGTTGCATTCATTAGGATTTGCCCCACCGCATTCCAGCGCGGGGGTCGAACAACCACTTAAAATTATCGCCCCGCCTGTCAGGAGCAAACTTAGCATAAAAAAATTTTTAATCATAAACTTATGTTTAAAATTAAATTAATTCGATAACTATGTTTATATTATATCATAAACCAGAGCTATTTAATATATTTCCCGTTATCCGGGAAATAAAAAAAGGAAGCCTAGTATTTCGGCTTCCCTATTAACTGTTAACATTCTATGGTTATTTACGAATAGCCAAAAAACGATAATAGTATTCCCAAGGGCCTTTCCAAGGACCATCAAAGTCGCTGATTCCTAACGTGCGGCTTCCCATAAAACCATCCAAAATAGGAACTAAATTATGGCCACCTCGAGAATCAGACCAATAAACCGAGCCCAAAGCTACCACCAAGCCACGGCCGTCCCATTTATCTTTACCGTAAGCCAAAAGCTCAGCTAAAGTTGCCGGACGGTATCCAGCTTTTTCCATTTCACCGACAGCATATTCACCAGAAAAATTTAGGCTAAAATGAAACAATACAGCCGTACAATGAACTTTTTGGCCAATCAATTCCGGCGGCCAAGAAAATTTGGCCGGGTACAAAGGAGCTACTTGAGTGGTACTAGTCACACTGCGAATCATCAAATCCAAACTTTTAGAATAATCGACAACTAATGGAAAAATGTCGGTGCCCATTTCAAAAAGAAACATTGAGTCTCTAATCATCGCCATGTCCGGTGTCGATTGAGATTGGCTTTCTCTCCCAATTAATATTGAAAGAAAAAAAACACAAATCATCTTTTTCATTTCTAGATCCTCCTATATATTTTAGTTAAATTTTAACGAACTATTTTAATACAAAAATATAGCATAATATCCATACTTTGGCAAGGACGGCCATTATCTATCACCGTATACCGCAACACCTTTCATAAAGGTTGGGATTCCCTTCCTGAAAAATTACCGGTCTGTACAACAAAAAGACTAAAACAAAAACGACTATCAATGCCCCGAAAAAAAATAAGTATTCTATTTCTTTTTATTTTTGGCATGATTTTTTAATAATAAAGTAATGCCCCTGATGACAACCCCCATCAGCCCGCCAAAAATACAGAGCCCGAAAAAAAATAAAGCTGTATACAAAGCTTCTAGAATATAAAAACGGTCGCCATGATCATAATTAATAGTCCACCACAAGAAAACGAAGACGAAACTAGTCAGGAATGAGCCGGCGATAAATTTGGGCAGGAAGCGATAGCTCCGGTCTTCATCTTGAACCAGAACCATTAAAATTCCGGTGATTGGCGGCAGTAACAAAATTTGCTGACCCCAAAGGAACCTAAACCAACCAGGATAAAGAGCGAATATCATTCCAAAAATTATCGCTATTCCGGAAATCAAATAAATTTTTTTCATAAGTTTACCAATAAATAATATTTTCATTATCCAACCAATAAAGATTGGGGTATCTGTCTTTAGCTAAACTATTATTTTGCTTGCTAATTTCTCCGGTAGCGGTAAGGAATTTTTCACATCGCCATTTTTCATAATCCGAGTCCAGCCGACATCGCCGACACCAGTAATATCCTCATAAGTGAACAGGTTTTCATTATCGTCTACGTTTAAAACATTAGGAATGCGCTGTTCCAGCCTTAATGACCAATCAGACAAACGGGTTAATTCCCCGCCGACTTCAGCAAATTTATTTTGTGTCTGGCAATTATAAAATGACGGCTGAGTTAAACAAGCATCACCACGCTTAAACCAACAGACACCTATAAAAACCATTACCAATATTATTATCGCGGAAATAATAAAAATTTTTATTATGCCGATACTTATTGCCGAAATTATTTTATTTTTCATAAGGATATTTCATATTCCACCATTACTTAATTCCGGTTGATCTTACAGATATCAGCCGTCTGTCCGGCTTGATAAAACGTCGCCTCATCGCCCTTATCCCAGAAAACCAGTGATTCGTCAGTATTAGCATAGCGAGCACCATCAGCGGAGATGGTCTGCG
Organism: Patescibacteria group bacterium; assembly: GCA_041650775.1. Classification (GTDB taxonomy): domain Bacteria; phylum Patescibacteriota; class Patescibacteriia; order Patescibacteriales; family UBA12465; genus UBA12465. The sequence goes on along the minus strand of JBAZKO010000007.1, from coordinate 42,363 downwards.
GCAAAACTATCTGGCGGCCACCGCTAAAAGTGAGTTGTAATTTTCCGCTGGGAATCGGCGGTTCACCGGCGATTGCGGCAACGGCTTTTCTTACGGTTTGCCTATCGGCTGTTAGCGCGTAGACGACAACGGCGGTAATAGCCAGAACCGCCAGCACGACCGCCGTCAAAGATAAAAGATGTTTACTGTCAATTTTCATATTAGCTATTTAGCTATTAGTATAAAAAATATCTAAATATTTTTTATACATATAAGATTGACCGTACTTTTTATCTTTATCTTTCGGAACAAGAATATCCATATCGATAAAACGATCAATAACACGCTGGGCTCCGGCTCTTGTAAACCCAGTCCATTTCTGGATTACCGCGACATTTACAATTGGTTGGCCATAGAGCTTCGGTAAAATCATGGTGGCACTTTCCGAAGCGCGAGTGCCAAGTTTTTGAATTTTTTGTCTATCCTTTTCACGTAGTTGCGTAATTTTCCCAAAGATATCTATCGCCTCGTTAGCTATTTCGATAACACCATCAAGAAAAAAATCAACCCAATCGGCAATCTGTCCGTTATGATAGCCAAAAAGCTTCTCGTAGTATATTTTCTGATGTTTTTTAAAAAAAGATGACAAAAACAAGACCGGTTTTTCTAAAAAACCTTGTCTCCACAGATAAAAAGTAATTAACATTCTCCCCGTTCGACCATTACCATCAAGAAAAGGATGGATTGTTTCAAATTGAGCGTGAATAACCGCGGCCTTGATAATAGTCAAAGTAGAGTCATCAGCGTGTAAAAATTTTTCTAAGTCCGATAAAGAATTTTGCATGGCGTTAACTGGCGGCGGCACAAACCGAGCATTACCAGGACGTGTACCACCAATCCAATTTTGACTCTTGCGAAATTCTCCTGGGTCCGCGAAATGAGTCGCTCGCGCCTGGCTCATAAGCTTACTATGCAACTCTCTCACAAATCGCAGAGAAACCGGAAAATCATCAACCGCGACTCGTTTCATTCCATAATTAAGAGCTTTAATATAGTGCAAAATATCGTCAACGTCTTCTGGAACATCGGTATTTACTTTTGCATCCGCCTCAATAGCATCAATCATTGTGGCTCTTGTTCCTTCAATTTGGCTAGAGGAGGCCGCATCTTTTCTTAGATACATTAACAGAAAAAAATCAGCATCCGGCAAGAGTTTTGTGATTCCATCTAATTTACCAAGTAATCTTGTAGCTTGGTCATTCTTTTTGAGTATTACTGAATTAAAATCAAAACCGCCCCTTGGAGGGAAAGGGTTAGGTATAAAGGCTTTAAAACCTTCTATTTGTTGTATATTTTTACCTATTTCTATTATTTCCATAGTTTGTATCTATTTAATTTATTATGTATACAAACTATAGCAGTTTGTATACATTGAGTCAAGAGATGTATACAAACTTTAAACGAGATTTTAAAAATTTATTCTTATTTTTTAGGAATTAATTTAGGAGATAATTTTATGTTTCTTGAAAGAGTTACACCTCTTACAAGCTATCCTTAAATTTGATATATCATTTGACCCGAAACTCTGGCTGGCGACTTTCTTCCCGGCTTCCGGCTTTAACTTTCTCAAAAGTTTATTAAGCTTATTTGTCGAGAGCGGTATAAAATGGTCAACAGCAAAAGACTTTATTTTACTGCAATCCGGGCATAGATTTAATTGACATTTTTCTCCGTATTTTAAAACTAATTCTTTATAAATCTTATTTCTGATTGAATTGAACTCTTTTCTTTTGATTTGCGGATTTCTAAAATCAAACATTTTTAAAAAATCCTTTTTAAATAAAGTCTCCTCACCATTAGCCAATTTTTTGAGAAAAAAAATATAGTCCGCTTTGTATTGAAAACCATTCATAGGGCCAGGAGTAATATATATTTCATTCTAAAATATAACTCAATAATTCAGGAAATTTATCGGTTTTCATGTCATTAAAACAAAAATGCCCGTGATTGATGAATTCGTGATAAGTAATATCAGCAATACTATTTTTTATAATAGCAACGGATTCTAAAATATCCGCCTCATCATCTTTAGAAACCAATAAATGTATTTCGCCTATCCTTTCTTTAATATTTTGATCAATTTCAAAATCAAAAAACGATATTGTTTTGTCCCTTCTAGGATCTAGCCAAGGGGCAACTAAAATCAACTTTTTTATCTTTATTTTATTTTCTGACAACCATCTCAGGAGAAACCCTCCGCCACAACTATGACCGACTAAAACAGTATTCTCATTAACTTCGAGCCTGATAAATTCCCTGCTCCATTTTTCATAATCAGGACGATAAGCCTCTGGCATTTCCGGAGTCTGAGTAAAAATGTCATTAATTAATAATTGTTTTTGAAGCCATGGCAACCAATGGCTATTTGATAGCGATGGGTATTTATCACTAAAATACTCCTCTTGGCCGCAGGTGCCATGTATGATAATTGAATTTTTCATATATAAAGATTAGAACTAATTATCTATAATAAATACAATCTATGTGATTCAACTGAAATTTATGATAATAATTTCTTTATTTTTTTAACTGTTATAACAGTGCAGTTTTCCGTTTTTGCTAACAGTAGCGAAGCCCATAGCATTAGCTTCTATAAATTTTTTTAACGCTGGCGAGATCATATGTTTTTAAAATATAGATTTATTTTTATAATTATTCAAAAGAAATTATCTGGATCCCTTTCTCTTCAATATCCTCTTTACTCCACCACAAATCTTGAAGTTTAAATTTTCTGATATAAGTTATCTGTTTTTCTAATTTACGACCAGTTGCTTGACGCGTTTGGGGATTGGCCGACGTATATTCTTCCAAAACTAAAATATCTCCCGGTTCTGCATCAAAATCGTTAAGGCGAAGTTCGTATTTCTTCTTACCGTCCAAAATATCTTGAAAATAATCCGGTAAAACCTTTTTTATTATTTTTTTGGACATTTATCTAAATTTTAGTTTATTACGATTATATTATAACAAAAACAGGCAATAATGCCTATTTTGTTTAGTTGCTCGGGGGCTGGGATAGTTGGAACTGTCTTAAGCATAAGAAAAAATCCTCCATTGTCGAAGGATTTCTCTAAAAGGCGGTAGATTATTTACCAAAATAATATTACAAACTATTTTTTTGTTACCTTTTTACCCCTTTTCTTTTTAGCCTTGTTTTCCAACATGACACGTTTAACTTCTAGGCGTTTAGCTGTTTTATGAGATTTGCTAGCTTTTCTTCTTCCAACTCTATGCGGCTTAAGGGCCATATTTTTATTATTAACTATAAATATAACAATATATATAATAACATAGAATATTTTAATAAGCAAAAACTATAATAGTTGAAAGCTATGAATGGAATTCGAACTAAAGATCTTAGTATTTTGGCTAATGTCTAATGACTCCTATCGGTCTTAAACGCCAAAATCGTGTTGGCTCTGTGGATTATATATTTTCAGAGCTTTGTAATATATTCTCTGTTATAAAGATTAGCTTAGACAAATTAAAAACCCTGAAACTATTTTAGTTCCAGGGTTTACTCAAATATGCTCAACAAAATATATTCAACAATTACTTATAAAACTTTTATATACGAACGAGCTGTCTCTGCTAAATAAGCAATAAAGAAAGCAACAAAAGGAATATATATAAATTTTTTTTGAGTAATTGCCCCATAAATCAGAGCTGAGATAACGCACAAACAAATAATTACTACTGGCGCCACCATTATTAATGATCCGTGTTTTGTGATTTTACTATTATCCATTATTTATAATTTTAATGTTCTACAATATAAATTTAACTATCAAAAAAATATACCATAAGTATAGTTTTTTGTCAACAGAGCTCCCGGGGTCGGATTCGAAAACAAAATCAAGATTTTTAGATATGATTTAATGTTAGCAAATTTTTACTAGCATTAGAGAATATTTTAACTTTTTTGATTCATCTGTTTTAGTCCGCAATATCACGATTTTACCACTTTTCAGTCACAATAGCGTCACAACTTTTTGTTTCGCTAGCAATACAAGAGGGGGTGGTAAAATTAGTATTAAAATTTTAGAGAAATAATGAGTTGAATTAAAAACCCAATGGCAAGAAAACTTAGACCAATAAGTCCTAATTTTTTATCTTTTAGAAATCCAACAGTCGTATAATATTTATTTTCATCTTCTTCTAATTTCGGTTGTCCCTGCCTTAAAATTACTAAATCATCGTCTAAGCTTTTTTTACTTCTTACCAGAGGAATGGCCAACAAAATAGTTCCGGTTAAATTTAACACCAAACTAAAAATATACATAAATATATTATTATTTACTTTTTTCTATATTCCTGTCGAATATATTCAATATTATCCTCATTTATTAAAGCGATGCCATATTCATCCTTTATTTGATCAGCTCCTTCCTTTAAATACCATAATATTGCTTTCTTATCTTCATTATTCCATATCTTCTTGAGTATGTCAGATATTTTATAAGCTCCACATTTTTCGCAAAAAACGTTATAAATAATAGGTCCGCTGGTTCTTCCCAAGCTAAAATCACTAATTTCCGAATAACAAAGAAAACATTTTTTCATATTTTTAATATTATAATTGATTTTTTTAATGAGGAACAACTAAAACCTTAACCTCTATTTTATTATGTCTCCCTGACAAATCGTTCTCGAGGCCCATCGGATTGTTTATTTCGCCATTAGGATCATAGATCAAACAATACAGCTGTTCGCAGTCGGGGTGGGTTTGATATTTTTTTATATCAATAATAAGTTGATTCCCAATCTCTTTTTCTTTTAATTTTTGCGACGCAAACTTCACTTCAACCACAATTTTTTCCTTTTTTAATAAAAAATCCACTCTAGAATTTGAGCCGGCATAACTTGGAGTATATTCCTCTGGTCGAACATCATCAAAAAAGGCTCGCAATACGGAATGTAAAAGATCCTGAGCATCATACTCATCATTCATTTCCATGCTAGACCTATTATTATGACGTTTTTTAATCTGACGAGCAGATTTATCAAAATTTTTTAAAATTTTAATTAATATCTGCGAAGGCCTTGGTTGTTCATCTTTTTTTTCTTTGTCATCTTTACTTACTAACCAACTTAATTCCCCAAGCTTTAGTGAAATGGCGTCTAAAAGAGTCTTAAGCCCATAATCATAGAAACTCGTTTTTTGTATACTATATTTTACATTCTTTGATAGTATTAAATCTAAAACGCCTTCCACGCTCTCATAATCAAATGATTTAGAGATATTAATTGTGGCAAATTGATAATTTTTATCATCTGAAATAAGGTGTGCTGCCCAACCCTTTATTTTGCAAACATCAAAAATGGTTTTAATAACTTGATTGTATTTTTGTTCATTTGTCATTTTTATGTTTATATTTTTTCAATTTTTTATATAACAATCTTTTTCCATGATAAAAAATCAAAGTTCTTTTTTTATATCATCCCAGGTCACGGCAGTACATCTCTCTATCTCTTTAATTACATAATACAAAGTATTTTTATCTACATTACCAGGAATGGTAATTGATTTTTGAGTTTTTAAATGTGTAGCTTTAAGATGGCTTCCTTTTCCTCCTTTTGTGCTTATAACAAAACCAAGGCGCTCCAAAGCCTTGGTTAAACTTCTTCGATTTAAATTGCTGGGTAATTCACTAAGCGAGGGCATACTCTCTTGCCTCACAACCTACTTTATATAACTTTGCTTCTTTAGCATAAGAAGATGGTATGTCAAACGAGGTTAATATGGCATCTTTAATATTTTTATCTAATTCTTCCTGCGATTTAGCCGTAGTTATAATAGACCCGTAAATAAAATTTTGGCTGATAGCTATAATACTATCGCCCTCTTTTTTATTATCAAATTTAATCGGCCCATGGATTCTAAAATACTGAGACAATTCAAAAAGACCCACAGGTACCAGTTTTGGACCATTCCACAAATACTTAACTACATAATCTTTTGCTTGTTTTGTAATAGACATAGATTTGAAAGATTATCACTAATGCATAGTAATGTCAATATATATTATACGCTTTTTGAAGAAAAAACACTAATAAAACTTTAAAATGATAGAAAATTCGTTTAATATTAGATACTTTTTGATAATTTATCATTAATTAACTATCATTATTTTTGTTGGGTCAGATACGGATGGAACTTTTAGGTTATCGCAAAAAAATAAAATTTCTTTTCCTATTTTAGCTTCACGCGCTGTATGAAAAAATGAATATTCTATTTTTTGGCATTTATTATACAATTTTTTTATTTCTGGCGTGTTGTCATAAGAAACTATCCATCGAGTATTTTTAATCTTTTTTATTTCTTCACTAACTTGTTTATGGTCGTCTGGCTTATAACAATTTAAATATAATGATTCACCCTTTAAGTAGTAGGGGGGATCAAAATAGAATATTTTATTTTGGCTTGCCGATTCTTTTTTAATTAATTTAATTAAGTCAATCGCATCCAAATTACGCAATTCTATTTTATCTTTATAGGAAGCAATTTTTTTAATTCTTTTTATTAATGATTCTTTGTTAAATCTGCAATCTATTTTATAATCTCCTTCTTGCTCTAATCCACCAATAATGCCACCATCGATAATGCCGGAAACGTTTGTGCGGTTAAGAAAAAAAGTTGAGAATCCTAGATCAAATAAATCGGCATTATCTTTATTTTTTTGAATATCTTTAAGCTTTTTCCAATTCTCGATTGTTACATCAGTTTTCTTAATTAAATTACAAAATTTAGTAGTATGGTTTAAAATAGAATACCAAAAAGCATAAATAGAGCGGTCCTTATCATTTATTGTTATTTTAGAAACCTTACCATTAATTAATAAATATAAAGCGACTGCAGCCCCGCCAGCGTAAGGTTCAATATAATGTCCATTAATATCATTTTCAAAACAAACCAAAGCAATAAATTTTGCTAGTTTATTTTTACCGCCAGGATAACGTAATGGAGAAAAAAACATAAAAATTACTTTTTCGATTTTAATGACTCCCAAAGAATCTTAAAGAATTCTTGAAGATTGTCCCATTTAAGCTTTAAATCACTAGAACTCGGCTGGGACTTATACGAATGGACATAGTTATGGAAATTTTCTATCGCCAAAAGATTGTTTTTATCGGTAGCTACTGTTCTAATATTTTTCAATTGTTGTCCAGTCGCCATATTTGTTTTTTCCATATAATCAGCGACTGTTGTAATTTTTCCAGCAAGTTTTGTATCGTCTTTAAAATTAAAACCATTTTTTGCCCAAAAATAATCAATACTTATTTCGAGAAAGACCCTGAACAAAACTCCGACTGCATTTGGAACAGCATTTTTTGAATCATCAATTAAAAGATTATTTTTAAGTTCTGAATATATATTATTAATTTTGGTTTCATTAATAACGAACGTGCATGTCCTTGGTATTAAGTAATTACGAAGACATGATTTGGGATTGCTTCTTTTACTATTTTCACATGCACCTCCTAATACCACCTTCTCATTGCCGAATAAATCTTTTTTTGTTTCTCCCTTTAAATACTCAGCGACTCTTTTAAAGTCATTATCGGAAATACTTTTTAAATAACTATCTATTTCTTTAGTGTTTAAGCGGGAAAATAGTTTTTCATTAAATTTAATTTTTTGTAGTACGTCAAAAATAATTACTTTTAATTTTTCTTTGAAGTCTTTATCTTTAATATCTAAGTTGCCATCTTCATCTAAGGTAAAACCAAAAATATCCCATGCTGGCGTTTGTTCGATTAATCGCCAAAGAGTAGTAACATACCCAGGACCCAAAACCTGTTCTTTAAATTCTTCCGGGAAATCTAGCTCCCTAATAATTCTAGTTATTGCTACTTTTAACAGTTCTTTTTGACTCGCGCTTCCTCTCCTGGCCTTATGGTGAGCCCTTTCATTATCTCCCCAGTGAACTTCGTTATTACCATTGAGATGTTTTCTATCAATATAGCGGAGGCCAGATTCTACATCATTGGTTACCAAGCACTCTAACTCAAAATTATCATCAATATTAATTTTAGTTTTTAATTCTATAAATTTATTTCTTAAATTTATATCATTTAATAAATTGGGATTGCTTAACAACTTATAAACCGCCAAGCGTCGATTACCCTCTAAAACTATTTTATCATCTCCTATTTCGTATACTATAATTTTTTCAATTTGAGGTAAATCAAAATCTTTTACAATTTCTTCAGCTAATTCAAAAATTTTAAAATCTTTTTTTGCGCAAAAATAATCAATTAACTCTTCTTCTGGTCTACTAAAATATTTATCAGGAAAACGAGCATTCTCGTCCCATAATATTAAATCTTTAATAGCCGTATCTAATTTTTTAACTTTAACCTCTGCCATATTTTTATTTATTAATATCAGTTATTACGATTTTTTTTACCTAAAATTTATCTCATTAAAATTATCTTCTGAATAATCCGCATCACATTTTTTACAAAATATTCTTTCTATCCCATTTGCCCGCTCCTTATAGACGGATAACTGGCTATCGTCGGAAGATAAAGACGCTTCATGAAAAATAATTTCCTGAATATAAAAATCTTGTCCACCACATTTTGTACATTTTTTTAATTTCATAATAATTTATATTTTCCTCTATCCATGAATTGCAAATATCCTTTATCTCTTAAGAATTGAAGCTGCTGACGAATTTTATCTTTGACATGCCGATTATCAGGATGCTTCCTGCTCAATTCGGCTTCAAATTTATAAACTTCGTCCAGCGAAAATTCTTGGTCTCTAAATTTTTCCACACAATTCATAATATCCAATAACCAACCCTTTGCGGACACTTCCGCTTCTTCTCTTAAAAATAAAGTCTTTTTCCATCCGGATAAGACCGCTTCTTTTGGCTGAATAATTTTATCTTTAACAAAAAATATCTTTCCGGACTGCGGAATACTTTGCAATAATATATTGCAACCTATCCAACCGGCTCGTCTGGCTGTTTCGGCCAACGGCTTTCTTTTTTCTATTATCCCGGGAACAAAAAAATGTTTCGGTATAACTAAAAAATTTAAAACTTCCAGAGTGTCGAGATCATAATTTAACAAAAAGAAATTAGGGTTATTACTACTATTTAATCTTTCAATCATTGTCCGATAAGCTCCATCAACAATTTTCAGACCGACACTATCTCTTTTGCTCTTCAACTCATAATCTTCGTGGCAATTTGAACAATAAAAATCGGCCACTGGTTTATTGTTTCCGTATTTATCTACATTTAGCTGTCCGCAATTAGGACAATAAGCGTTCTTATCAACCCAGCTTTCAGTCAAAACTCTGATTTTTTGTGATTGGCTTGTGTAATCGTCAGCCAAAACAGCGTTAAAAGACAAATTCATAAATATGCTTAAATTCTACAATTTTTGAGTCAAAAAGTCAAAAATACTAACTTCTAAAATTAGCTAAAATAGAGTCAATTTCTTCAGCTAAATCTTCAGCTGAATTTAGCTGAAACCTGTTTTGCTAACATCAAATAGAACAAGGTCGATTTTTTGACCATTTCTTCGGCCGAAAATGGTCAAATATCGATTTGTTAATATTAGATAAAATAAGGTCGATTTCTTACCCTAAACTTACCCCGTAAGTTTTGTGAATAGCTATTTGCTAGGATTAAATAAATTAGGATTAATTTCTTGACCTAAATCTTGACGTAAATTTTGGTCAAACCTAATTTGTTAGATTAAAAATAGTATATTCCGAAACGCGCTTCTTTACTTTTTTCGGCGAGCACTGCTAGCGAGCCGAAAAAAGAAAAACGCGGACGGATATATATATTATATATACTAATTAACTTGATTATATGCACACTTAAGAACCAGGGGGACTTACTTTCAAGATAATTAGTAAACTAGACAGCAATCAAGAGCCTATGATAAATTAATAATAATTGACGCGAACCCCCGCGCTCTTGTATTGCTCCTTAAAAATTTAAGTGAATTATTTATGAGTGCAATCAAGCGTGCTAATAAATGGTGGACGGACTTTAGCTTTAAAGCGCGAAGATACCGCCTGCCCAGTCCAACCAATACTCGATCCGGGGCTCAATTTTATGAAGCGGTTTTAAGGCAACGACTAACCAGGGGTGAAGATTTATTTCCGAAAGAAAAAAGGAAATGTTTAACCCTAAAAGAATTTTCGGAAAAATGGATTAAGTCGTATGTCGAGGTTAATAATAAGCCCTCGGAAATTAAGAATAAAAAAACTTATCTAAGATCATGTCTCTTGCCATTCTTCGGTAAAAAAAGATTAGACGAAATTTCTAGCCTAGATATTGAAGAATTTAAAGCTCTGCAATTAAAAAGGCTAAAACCGAAAACTATTAATGGCCAAATGGGGACTTTGGCAAAATGCCTCAAGACGGCCGTTGAATGGGGCGAACTGGATAAAGTGCCGATAATTCGACCTCTGCGATGTGACCCGGAAGAGTTTGATTACTTAAACGAGGAAGAGGCTAATCGCTTGCTGGCGACCGCTTCGGAGCCTTATAAGACGGCGATTCTCCTCGCTCTCCATACCGGAATGCGAATTGGCGAACTTATGGCTTTAAACTGGGAAAAGATTGATTTCCTTAAAAAGCAGGTTATAGTCAAAGACAATTTCTCGGTCGGAGTTTTAGGCTCGACTAAAGGCAATAAGATTAGATATATTCCCATGACGCAAGACTTGTATAATCATCTAATTGTTTTATCGCCAAAAGAGGGTTTTGTTTTGAAAGGCCCGGACGGGTTAAGATTTCGACCGGAGTGTTCTCGGACAAATATTCACATGATTTGTGATAAGGCAAAATTACGTCAAATTGGTTGGCATAAACTCAGACATACCTTTGCTTCCCGATTAGCCGAGAAAGGGGTCTCTATGACCGCTATCAAAGAGTTAATGGGACACTCCGACATTAGAACAACTATGCGTTATGCGCATTTAGGACAACACACTTTGAGAGACGCAATAAAAGTGTTGGAAACGCCACAAGTTATAAACTTACGGCACAATAGCGTCACAATCGAGAATTTGGGGGTTCAAAATTCCGATTGGTCAAAACGAGAAATACGCCCGTGAACAAAAGAAAAAACGAGATTTTACTCTCGTCTTTTCTATGCTCCCGGGGTCGGATTCGAACCGACGACCAATTGGTTAACAGCCAACTGCGCTACCGCTGCGCTACCCGGGAATATTAAATTGTCCTAGGAAACGTCTCACGTTTCCCTTCAAAAAACAAAAATGCTTTAAAAACATTTTATGTTTATATTCTAGCAAATACCGAAATTATGTCAACATTGGTCTTTTTCTCTTTATTTTGATAAAATACTCATAGAAACAAAGAAAAAGTCAACTTTTTATATTTAATATAAAACTATGCCTAACAATGAAAATTTAGACAACAAGCGGTCCGAAACTTGTTGCCCGCCCTTCAACCCTGAACCATGGCAGGAGAAAACCCTGGTTTGGGATAATAAATTATTTATCAAGGATTCAATCCCCGAATTGTTCCATATGCCCTGGCCGCCGATGATCGGGAAAGTCATGGAACGGATGTGGAAAAAGGCGGAAGCGGCCGGAGCCTCCAGAGAAGCCGCTGATTTTCTCTGTCTTGCCTATGACCCGAGTCCCTGGAAATGTGAATACTATCTGGCTGTTTCTAAAGAGGTCCCGGATGCGGAGAACGTCAGGCTTTCGGGAACCTTTGTCACTAAAGTCTTCGACGGTCCTTATAATTCCGTCCCAAAATGGATAAAGGAAACGGATGTTTATTTAGCCAAGCAAAATAAAAAAGCTCTTAAATATTATTTCTATTATACTTCTTGTCCGAAATGCGCGAAAAAATACGGCCATAATTACGTTGTCGTCTTCGCGCAGATCGATTAATATAGTTTTCATAGACTTCTAAAAAAGACTGATACTTATCAGTCTTTTTTAGTCTCGATATATTTTAGTAATCTCTCAGTTTCTCCAAACCCTTAAACTTCCTAATCTTTTCCAGGGCCTTGGATTCGATCTGGCGGATGCGTTCGCGCGTTACCTCGAACTCCTGTCCCACTTCTTCCAGGGTATGAGCCACGCTATCGACCAGGCCGAAACGCATCTCGAGGATTTTCTGTTCGCGCGGCGAAAGCTGGGCGACGATATTCTTCACATAATCTTTTAACAACTGCAAAGCGGCGGCGCGGTCAGGCGTCACATTCTTCACGTCCTCGATAAAGTCTTCCAGAGTTGAGTCTTCTTCATCGTCGCCGATAGTCGTTTCCAGCGAGATGGTATCCTGAGAAATTTTCATGATGTAACGGACTTTTTCTAATTCTTCGCCCATTTCCGCGGCAATTTCATCGGCCAAAGGTTCGCGGCCGAGTTCCTGGATCAGGTTGCGCTGAACCTGCTGGAATTTATTGATTGTTTCGACCATATGGACCGGAATGCGGATGGTGCGCGACTGATCGGCTAAGGCGCGGGTAATCGCCTGGCGGATCCACCAGGTAGCGTAAGTGGAAAATTTATAGCCTTTGCGATATTCGAACTTTTCCACGGCGCGGAACAAACCGATATTCCCTTCCTGGATGAGATCCAACAAGCTCATGCCTTTGGCGCCAGCGAACTTCTTGGCAATGGAAACGACTAAGCGCAAATTAGCTTCGATAATCCTCTTCTCTGCTTCCTTATCGCCCTTTTCTTTCCGTTTCGCCAGTTCGACTTCTTCCTCGCCGGTCAGGAGAGGCACCTTGCCGATTTCTTTCAAGTACATCTGAATGGAATCGGCGCTTAATTTCGATAAATCAATATTTAAAGCGTTTTGATGCGCCAGCGCTTTGCCGGTGAGCGGCGGCTCGGCCGCTTTTTTTTCGGCGTTATCCAAAATTCGGCCGGAGTCCTCCATTATTCTGACGCCGCTTTTCTGTAGTTCACCCAAAAAGACATCGTAGTCATAAACGTATTCTTCCACTTCTGGGAATAAGTATAACAATTCGGTCTCCGTGATGAAGCCGCGCAAGCGTCCTTTCTCGATTAGTTTCTGCATCTGTTCGGCGGTCGGTTTGACGGCCTCGCGGGGTTCTCTTTCGCGCGGACTTGATTTTGCCGCCTTTGCCGGCCGACGCAAAAAATTCTTCTTCTTATTTTTTTTATTAATATTAGCCGATTTTTTAATATAATTCTTACTCTTAGCGCCGGGATGCGATGCTTTCGTGGCAACGGTTCTTTTTATTTTTTTCGGCTGATTTTTAGCCATATATGATAGTTTTAATGATAAATTAAGCGGCCGTTAAATTATTCAGTTCAGCCATCAAACGGTCAAGCTCATCCTTGCCCCCTTCTTTTTCCGCCCGGGCGATTTCTTTTTGTAATTTTTTCATTTTTCTCTGCCGGCCGTATTTTTTTAACTCCGTGATGATATTGATAATTTCCGTTTTGGCCGATGCCTGTCCGTAATTATAAAAATCTTTTTCACCCAGGAGAACTAGTTTATCCAATAATTTCTCCGTGCCGCTGGCGTCCGCTTCCAGCTGACGCCGAAAGTTTTCGTAATCCAAAGAGGCAGATTTATTATAGTAGATTATGAGGTTCTTGTAAAACCCGGCCAGCGCGTCATTATCCAAGTATTCGGGTTCCAAATCGCCGGTACTATAACTAATGAATTCCGGGAATCGGACAAGGAGAGCTAATAATAATTCGGCTAATTTATCTTCGCGGCTTATCTTAGGAATTTCCATTTTTGTATTTGCCGAATTCGCGCTGTTACTTACTACGCCCGCCGCCGGTTTCTTCTTCTCCCGCAAAATTCCCAGTTTCTCCCTTAATTCTTTTTCGTCGGTGCCGATTTCCTGGCTTAATTTAGTCAGCCAATAACTGCGTTCGATATTGTTATTGGCGTCGGCGAGCATCAATAGCATTTTTTCCTCGACGACGCGACGGTTTTCGACTTTGTCCAGATCTAAGCCCGCGCTTATTTTCTCAAAATAATATTCCAGCATCGGTTTAGCGTTTTCTACCGCCTTTTTAAAATCGGCGGGATTATTCTTTAGGCATTCGTCGGGATCCTTGCCCGAAGGGAGGATAACTACCTTTAGATTCATCTCCTGCGCCAGGCATTCTTTTATTCCCCGGTCGGCCGCCATCTGGCCGGCGTTATCCATATCGAACAATAAGGAGACGTTGCCGGTATAACGCTTCAACAAGGCCACTTGCTCGGCCGTCAGTGCCGTTCCGGAAGACGCCACGACATTTATGAATCCGTGCTGATGGCAAGTAATGGCGTCCATCTGGCCTTCGACGATAATCACTGAGTCTTGCTCGCGGATAGCATTTTTGGCTTTATTTAAAGCGAACAGGACACGGCTCTTATCATAAACTTTAGTCTGCGGGCTGTTGATATACTTCCCCATTTTTTCTGTCTTTTCTTTATCCGGATTGACCCGCGCAGTGAAAGCGATCAAATTATTATTAACGTCCCAAATCGGAAACATCACGCGGTCGCGGAAGCGGTCGTAATAGCCACGGCCGGCGGCCGGCGCATTTTTCTTGACCGTCAAACCGGCCGAAAATATTTCTTCATCCGTATATTTCGGACCGGTGAGCGGCCGGGCTTTTAAAAAATCATAGAGGTTGCTCCAGGCGTCCGGGCTATGTCCCAACTGCCAAGCGGCCACAGTTTCCTCGCTCAGGCCACGCCGATATAGATATTCGAGGATATTTTTTCCAGTCGGGGTATGTAAGATATGGGCGTAATATTTTCCGGCCAGTTCCAAAATATCCATAATCCGATTGCGTTCCGAATAGCTTTCCGGATTTTCGTATTTTAGAGTTACGCCGGCTTTAGGAGCGAGCAGGCGCAAAGCTTCCATGAATCCCAGTCCTTCTTTTTCCATCACGAAAGAAAAAACATCGCCGCCGCGGCCGCAACCGAAACAATGCCAAATCTGCTTTTCGGGTGAAATGACAAAAGACGGCGACTTCTCGTTATGGAAGGGGCAAAGCGCCTGAAAATTGGCGCCCATCGCCTTGACGGGCACGTACTCGCGGATGATCTCCACGATATCCAGCTTTGATTTTACTTCCTCGACTTGGGACATAGGCCGACAGCGGTCATTTTTTAACCGCGGTAATTCTTTAAGTGAAAAAACCGATTAATAAATTTTTTAGGCGATCAATTTCGGCGGACACGACTTCTCCGTCGTATTCGGCGTTATGGCGGTTATAACCGGCATAACCCGGTTTTTTCTGGTCCAAATGCAAATCAAAAATTACTTGTTCGCTTCCGGCGGCGTCTTTAATCTCCGTAAAATAAATATGGAAACGCGGATAAAAATCCCGCGTCAGACGGCGGGCGAAGCTCCTCTTCCCCGCCTCGTTCTCGGGCAGGAGAGCATAACCGGAATGTCTCAGCCAAATCTCCGGCGGTTCGTTTAATTGTTTTTTGGCGGCAATTAATTTCATTTCCGGTTATTTTTAAAATAATTTATCTTTCTTCCAGTCATAATTATTAAATACCCAGTTGACCAAATTTTTGCTTTCTTTAAAACGTTCGTTTTTTCCGACGCTGTTGAGCACTACGGCGATAACTTCCCGGTTGCCGTCTTTCAGACGGCTAACGAAACAATAGCCGGCTTTATCGGTATAGCCGGTCTTGCCGCCCAAGACCTGGAAAGAATTTTTTTCCGAATCGAACAACAGATAATCGGTAGACTCGACTTTCTTCTCAACGCCGGTAAACGTCGTAAAATTATATTCGCGGCTGGCTGTCGCTTCCCTGATTTCGCGGCGGTCAAAAGCGGCTTTGGCCAGGAGCGCCACTTCGCGCGCCGTGGAAACATTATCGTCGCCGAGGCCTACGGGATCGCTAAATTTGGTCCGAACCAGCCCCAGCCGTTTCGCTTCGGCGTTCATCCGGGCAACGAATTCTTCTTCGCTTAAGCCGGTCGAATGAACCAGGGCGATGGTCGCGCCGTTATCAGAAGCTACCAGACTGGTATAGAACAAGTCTTTGACTTTCACTTTTTCGCCCAAGAACAAATTCAGGCGTCCGCCTTCGACCTTATCGTTTTCCTTAATTTCGTAAATTTCTTCCCAGCCCGGATTACTATCCAGAAATACCAGTGAGGTCATGAGTTTAGTGATGCTGGCTATCGGCTGGACTTCATCCGCGCGCTTCGTAAACAGAAAAAAGTGATCTTGAGCAGAGAGAACCGCGCCCTTTTCGGCCGCCAGTTCCACGGCGGCGGCGCCCGGTTTCAGAGCGATAAGCGGCGCGTCGGAATAAACCGCCGGCGCGAAATCGCCGCGGGCTAAAAACAAAGACAGGATTAAATTAATGGCCAGATTCCAAAACATGATTTTACGGTTAAAATTATTCGGCGGTCGCGGGGGAAAGGACCTGATTAACTGTTTCGCTTTTATTCAGCTTCCCGTAATCGGGCAAGTCTTCCAAACCGGACAAGCCTAAAAAACGGATAAAATCATGGGTGACCGTATAGTAATTTTCGTTCCTGGTCTTGTCGAATTTTTCTTCGATCAAGCCGCGCAGAAGCAGATTACGGATAATCAGACTGCAATTGATGCCGCGAATTTTTTCCAGTTCCACTTTGGCGATCGGCCCGCGGTAAGCGATGATCGTCAGCGCTTCCAGGCTCGGCTGGGACAATTCGCCGCTCGTTTCGTCTTTTAAAAATTCCTGAATCAAAGCGGAATTGGCGGCCGCGGTCGTTATCTGATACTGATTGTTATTTTTAATCAACGCCAAACCGCGGTCGTTATCCTTATAATCGGCGGCTATTTCCGTCAGCGCCGCTTCCACCTCCCCGGCTTTAGCGCCGGTTAAACCGGCCAGCTCTTTCGCGCCAAGCGGCTTGAGAGAAACAAATAGTAACGATTCCAATTGTGATTTTAAAGCCATATTTAAAAATTGAAAATTTATAAAACTAATTCGCCAAGCGGCTAATATGAATTTCACTGAATAGTTCTTCCTGCTCAAAAAACAGTTCTTTCTGTTTCGCCAGTTCCAGAACCGCCAGGAAACTGACGATTACTTCCGTCCGCGTGGAAGCATCGGCCAAGAATTTGGAAAAATTGACTCTCAGTTTATCCAAAAGCATTTTCTTAATTGAAATAATCTTGTCGTCAATGCTGATTTTCGGTTCCAGGGAGACTTCTGATAATTTTTCTTCGTCTTGTTTTTTCAGCCGTTCTTCTAGGCCGGCCAGAATTCTTAGAAACTGAGCGGCTAAAATATCGGCTGTAAGTTTCGCCGGCGGGCAGAACACCGGCAAATTAAACTGAGCGCGGCGATTCTTGGCGTTGGTTAAAGGCGGCAGATACAGCCAATGCTTCCCGCCGATGATTTCTTTAATCTGACCGCTGGCGGTAACGAATTCCTTATACATCCGGAGCTGACGCTCCAAATCATCGACTTCACTTTCTTCCTCGGCCGAATATAAATAAGGCAGAAGTGCCTTGGATTTGATCAGCAACAGCTTCGCGGCCACGACCAGAAAATCCGCCATTTCTTCAGGATCAATGTCTTTCGCGCCGCGGATATAATTAATATACTCGTCGGCGATTTTCGCCAGGGATATTTCCGTAATATCCATCTCTTCGCTCTCGATTAGCGTCAAGAGAAGTCCGAGCGGGCCGGAAAATTTTTCGGTCGTGAATTCAATCATAGTTAGTTAACGGTTTTAACCGCGGTATAAAGATTGCCGCGCAGACAATAATAACCGGCCGGATGTTCCTTGCTATTTATATCCGAGCCGATATAACTGGTCGCTTGGTTGGCGGCTTCCGCTAAAGAATCGGTCCGGAAAGTGGCGCACAATTCAAACTCCTTGTCACCCAACTTGTTATAGACTATCGGCGCTTTGGTTTCCGGATCGACTAAAGACGCGGTATTTAGATAAACTTTATCGGTCTTAAATTCTTCCCAATTAGCCGGCAATCGTTTATTGCGGTCGTAATAGCTGTTCAGGGCGTTCTCAATATTATAGATATTCTGGATCAGGGCTTGGTCCAAGCGCCGATTGCGCGCCATACTCGGCGATTCCACGAAAAACCAGGCGGCGACAAAAGCGGCCGCGACTAACGTCAGGGTCGCGATGAAAAAAATCTTGACCGTCTTATCCGGCTTATCCGGAGCGTCGCGTTTAATGTCATAAAAATAAAAAGAGAAAGTGGCGCCGGAAATAACCAGCATGGTTAAAGCTTTAAAAATAAAACGCGCGGTCAGTTCGCCGGACAAGAAATTGTTGATGACGCCGATGAAGACGCCGAGGATAGTCAGAGAAGAAACGAGAATGATAAAATAAGTCAGCCAGCGGCGGATGCCCGATTCTTTTACTAATTCCCCCCGATGTAAACCGCGGTGGATAAGACGCGAAACGAAATAAAAAATCGGCGCGGCAATAAACAGCGCGGAAATCGCAAATTTCAACTGGCTGTCGACACTGCCGCGATAACTGTTCAGGACATCGGGGATGGTCTTGTCGATGATGCTGAAGATTATCATCCCGAACGATAAAGCCGTAAAAATGAGCGCGGCTAAAGACAGGAGATAATAAAAAGCATACTTGGCGTTGTGCGGATTGTTCATATGATTATGGTTGCCGTCGCGGATCGCCAGGATAATGGAGATTATCAAAAGCGCCGGTAAAGGCAAAATTATAAAAAAAGAAATTATTCCCATGGGGATTTCTGGCATATTTTAAAATTCGGCCTGTTTTGGCGTCCGCGGAAACGGAATCACGTCGCGGATATTGGCCATACCGGAAAGATACATAATCAGGCGTTCAAAACCCAAGCCGAAGCCAGCGTGAGGTACGGAACCAAACTTCCGCAAATCCAAATACCAAGCATAGTCTTCTTTCTTCAGCCCCATTTCCGTCATCCTCTTTTCCAGATTTTCCAGACGTTCCTCCCTCTGACTGCCGCCGATGATTTCGCCGATACCCGGCGCGAGCAGATCCATCGCCGCCACGGTCTGGCCGTCTTCATTTAAGCGCATATAAAAGGCTTTGATATCTTTGGGATAATTGATAACAAACACCGGTTTCTGATAAACCTTATCGGTTAGATATCTCTCATGTTCGGTCTGCAGATCGATTCCCCATTTTACCGGATAAATAAATTTCTCGCCGGATTTTTCCAGAATGGAAATCGCTTCGGTATAAGTGACACGGCCGAAATCGGAATTTAAAATATTGTTCAAGCGCTCACTGATTCCCGGATCAATGAACTTATTGAAGAATTCCATTTCTTCCGGTAATTCTTTAATAACGTAGGCAATCAGATATTTCAGCATCTTTTCCGCCAGCGCCATATCGTCGTTGATATCGGCAAAAGCCATTTCCGGTTCCATCATCCAGAATTCCGAAGCGTGCCGGGTCGTATTGGAATTCTCGGCGCGGAAAGTCGGCCCGAAAGTATAAACTTTATTGAGTCCCATTACCAGCGCTTCGGCGTTAAGTTGGCCGCTGACCGTCAGACCCGCTTTCTTGCCGAAAAAGTCTTCGGCGTAATTTATTTCCCCTTTCGCGTCTCGGGGCGTATTTTTCAAATCCAGCGTCGTTACCTGAAACATTTCGCCCGCGCCTTCGCAGTCGCTCGTGGAAATAATCGGGGTATGGATATAACTGAAACCTTCTTCATTGAAAAATTTATGAATGGCGAAAGATAAAGCCGAGCGTAAACGGAAAACAGCGGAAAAAGTATTGCTCCGGCCGCGCAGATGCGCGATCGTGCGTAAAAATTCAAAACTGTGCTTTTTTTTCTGAAGAGGATAGTCCGCCGGGGCTTCGTTGATTATCGTGATTTTCGCCGCCTTAAGTTCGAAGGCCTGGCCGGCGGCCGGCGATTTTACGAGTTCACCCTCTATCTCCAAAGACGAACCGACGGCGATATTTTCGACGGCCGAAAAATTATTCAAATCCGATCCGAAAACAATCTGCAATCCTTTGAAAAATGAACCGTCATTCAATTCGATGAATCCGAAATCCTTGGAAGAACGCGCGGTGCGCACCCAGCCGGCGACAGAAATCTTTTTATTTAGGTAAGCGGCCGAATCTTTATAAAGTGATTTAATTAAAATGTAAGACATATTGATAAAAAATTACGGCGTCAATCTTTTCACGTCCCGCGGCAGAAAACATGCTTCTTTAATATTATTTAAACCTAACATTTTCATTACAATCCGACCCGGTCCCATACCGATGCCGCTATGCCCCGGACAGCCATAACGGAAAAAATTTAAATAATCTTTCAATTCTTCCCGGTTCATTCCCTTCTCCACGGCTTGTTTCTCCAAAATTTCAATCCGATGCTCACGCTGAGAACCAGTCGTAATTTCTAAACCGCGATATAGCAAATCAAAACTTTTAGTAAGTTTCGGGTTATCTTCGTGGCGCAGATGATAAAAAGGCCGCGCCGCAATCGGATAATCGGTCACAAACACAAAATCATGCCCGGTTTCTTTCTTAATCATCGCCCCCAGTTCTTTTTCTTCTTCCGTGGAAAAATCATAATCTTTTTCGCTTTTTATACCGGCGGCTTTCAATTTCTCTTTAGCTTCGGCCAGAGTTATTTTCGGAAAGGGTTTGGCCGGTACTTCGATATCAATCTTCAAATCTTCTTTGACCTTTTTAAAGCCGGCCATCAGCAAATCTTCTTCGGCCGACATCAGCTCCCGGTAATCAATATAAGATATTTCCATATCCCAGCCGGTAAATTCGGTTACGTGGCGGGAAGTAAAAGACGGTTCGGCGCGAAAAACCGTTCCCACCATAAAAACTTTTTCCAGACCGGACGCCATCGCCATCTGCTTATAAAATTGCGGCGACTGGGCCAAATAGGCCTGGCGCTCAAAATATTTTACTTCAAAAACTTCCGAGCCGGTTTCCGAAGAAGTGCTCATAAAACACGGGGTATAAATCTGGATAAAATTATTGCGGCTCCAATATTCCCGACAGCCTTCTTCCAGTTTGGTCCAAACCTTAAAAATCAATTGATGTTCTTCCGGCCGCAAATCCAGCCAGCGCCAATCCAGGCGATTTTCCAGATTCGCTTCGTTATCGCCTTTGGTTAAAACCGGAATCGGTAAATTTTCGTCGGCCAGAGAAAACAGACGCGCGCCCGCGGCCGCTAGTTCGAAATCCTTAACCGGATTAGGATCGTTCTTCTTGGTCGGCTTGGCCTGCAGATTTCCCGTCACTTCGATTACGCTTTCCAGAGTCAATTGCTCCGCGATTTCATATCCGCCCTGCCCTTCCACGAAAACAATCTGCATGGCGCCGGAAATATCATGTAAATCTACAAAAACAAGCCCCTTATGAGCCCTGATATTGCGCGCGAAACCGGCGACGGTCACTTCCCCGGTTTCCTGTTTTTTAGCGTTGGCTATCAAAATCCTTGACATATAACTAAATTAATTTTAAGCCCCTTTTAAGTTTGAATTTATAAAAAATTTAACTGTTTTTATGTTTAGATTTTAACCGATTTTAGGAATTTTAGCAAGAAAAAAAGAACTGAATTTCAGTTCTTTGTTACTTTGATTTTCAAGCACCTTTTGGCTTTCTGGCCGCTCTGCCGCCACTTGTGTTCGTGGCTGGCTTTCCGCCATAATTCCGCATAGCGCGAAAAACCTATTATCCCGCCAATCGGACTAACTTGAGTGTCGCAGACTTTCAGTCGGTCATCGTCATCAATGAAAAAGATAACGATGCCGGGAAAAACCGTTAACAAATTCTGTGCCCTCTTATAGACAAAATCAAATCCCAGGCCGTCATCGACGGGCAAGGATATTTCCGAACTTTTAATCAAATACTGACACATACTACCGAGCCTCCTTCTCGACTTAAATAAAAGTGATAAAAGAACTGATAATTTTACTAATTTCTTTGATAACCGCCGGAGACGCTTTGATACTCCAGTTGTTATTATTAAGTAAGTAACGTATTAACTTAACACAATCGTCAGAAATTGTCAAAAAATTATTAACTTGGTAATCGGCTTCCGGGCGTTCCGCCGCCCCACAGTGAGAATCGACCAAACCGCCGTTTTTCAGGTCGAAATAATTACCGCCCGGTTTGATTGGCCGGCCGCAACGCAGGCAATTCTTCATTTCCGGCTTATATCCCAGACCGAGGAGAAGTTTGAGAATAAAAAAAGCCAATAACAATTCACCTTTTTCCGGCGCCAATTCCGGCGGCGCGGGCGGCAACTTATCCAGAGACGATAACCAGTCCGCCAACAAAAAAAAGAGATTCTTATCCGCCTGGCCGTCCTTAACCAGTCGCGAAAAAATATTCAAAGCGCGGCCGGCATAATATAGTTTATTTAAATCGTTGCGGATTTCCGGATAAGCGTCGCGGGTGATGGCGCTGGCGATATAATCATACCCCTTGCCGCGAACGATCAGAATATCGGCCAGAGTCAGCGGTTCAATATGCCCGGCCAACTTAGATTGCGTTTTTTTCGTACCGCGCGCCAATAAGTTCAATTTGCCGGAATGAAGAGTAAAGACCGTCACCAGGCTGTCATATTCGCGATAGGAACGGCGATTCAAGACAAGCGCCGGTGTATTTCTGGTCTCGTCCATAGCTTTAATTACAATCCAAATAATCTTGCAAGATCAAGGTAGCGGCAATTTCATCGCGGCCCGCTTTTTCCGCCTCTTCTCCAGCCAGCGCATCCGCCGCCAGACTGCTCAAACGTTCGTCCACGAGTTCCACCCGCTTTCCGGAAAGTTCTCTTAGTTGTTTGACAAAATCAAGCCACAACGGATTGTCGGCCGCCTCCCCGCTCATTTTCTTGGGGCTACCTAAAACTATAATATCAGTTTCTTCTTCTTTAATAACATTTAAAACTTCCGCCAAACTCCCGACAGTTTTAAGCGGCAAAGCCAAAGAGACTTCGCTGTCGGCGGTCGCCAACCCGATGCGTTTTTCTCCCCAATCGACGCCCAGATATTTTTTAATAGTTTCCATAATTACTTGGTTAAAATATCGCACCCTTTTTCCGTAATCGCCACCGTATGTTCAAAATGCGCGCTCAAAGAGCCATCGGCGGTAATAACCGTGAAATCGTTAGCGGCCATATCCACGCGCCAATCGCCCGCATTAATCATCGGCTCAATGGCGATAACCATGCCCGGTTTCAGAACCACGTTTTCCGGCGACTTCTCGGCGATTTCAAAATTAAAAACATCCGGTTTTTCATGGGCGAAATAACCGACGCCATGACCGACCAGATCGCGGACGACGCCATAACCCCGGCTTTCCGCGCAGGTCGAAACAGCTCGCGCAATGTCGTTAATCGTCTGGCCCGGCTTCGCGGCTTTAATCGCCAAATCCAGGCATTTGCGGGAATTAGCAATCAGCTTCTTAGCCTCGGAACTGATTTTCCCGGCGCCGACCGTCGCGCACATATCCGTAAAAAATCCGCCTTGTTTAGAATGAGAATTAAACGGCGCTTTAAATTTCGCCCGCAATTCCGCAGTGACCGGCCATTCCATGCCGATATCCAAATCGACGATATCGCCATTCTTTATAAAACGAGAAGGCAAAGAAGCACCGTGGACCACTTCGTCGTTGATGGAAACGCAGAGCGTCGAAGGAAAAAACAGGCCGTGGCCCATAGGATAATTTTTGAAAGCCGAACGGCCGCCGGTTTTTTCTATCAATTCATTAGCCAGATCTTCCAGATACTCAGTGGCGACTCCTGGCTTAACCTCTTTTAAAAGACGGGCCAAAATAGCGGCCAGACGCCGGCCACCCTCTTTAATAATTCTAATTTCCGCCGCGGATTTTATATAAATCATAATAAAAATTTAAAAAATTAAACCGGTTTCAGCACCGCCCGGTCTCTCTTATTGGCGCGCATCGAAAGAAACAAGAAAAAACCTAACAGCAAGACCATCGCCGCCGGCGCCAGCCAAAAAGGAAACTCGCGGCCGAAGCTTTCCAAAATCATGATTGCGCCCAATATGCCGATGGCGTACATCGCGCCGTTTTTCAAATAAGCGAATTTAGTAATCAGATCAATTCCTCTAATCGTCAGCTCGCGGACGACGAAAGCACCCAAACCGTTGCCTAAAATGATGAGCGGTACACTGATGGTAAAAGCGAAAGCACCGATGACGCCGTCGATGGAAAAAGAAGCATCCAGAATTTCCAGGTACAATATTTTACTCCAGGCGCCCATCGCCGGACTTAATAATTTCTTCTCCTGAGATTCCGCGTTTTTTTTGAAGCCGTCGGTAATAAAAAAGGCGGAAACGCCGATCGTCGCCGCCAGCGCCAAGGTCGGATTTTCTCGCAAGGAAAAATAGACGACGGCCGTAGTCAAAATAGAGGCAAGCGCGTAAAACCAAACTCCCTGGCGATGAATAAAACCTTCGACCAAAAAAGCATATTTCTTTTCTTCCAAAAACAGCCAGGATAAAAATACAAAAAACAGATAGATTCCGCCGCCTAACAATAACAGCGGCTTGGAGGATTCGAGATATTCCCTGATTTCCGGACTGCCGGAGAAAGTCGCGGTAACGACCTGAACTAAGCCGAGATCCGGATTGGCGATCCAGACGATGATAAACGGCAAAACGCCGCGAACCACGAAGACCGCAAACAACAATCCCCAGAACAAAAAAATCTTCCGGTATTTCTCCGGCATGGTCTTAAGAATATTGGCGTTAATTACGGCGTTATCGACACTACTGATAATTTCAAACAAACACAAGCCGACAACGATTATAAAAATATCAAACATAAATTATTTAAGGCTAGTAAGCGAACTGGCCGGCGGACGGGATAAGCCGCTATATGGTTTTTCGCCTTCGGTCATATCCGCTCTCACGATTCTTACTCCCGGTACTTTTCTTTCTGGCAACCCTCGACCAATCTTCTCTCCGCCGTCGAGTTTATTTTTCGCTTCCTGCCAGTCCGCGTAAGCTTTCTCCTGAATTCTCTTGGCCGCCTGGCTCGTTCCCAGATTACTTTTCATCTGTTCGTAATTCTTTTCCGCTCTGGCCACGGCCGCGCGATTGACGCGATAATCGGAAGCGACGACACTTTTCGGCTTACTGTCTAACATTTCCGGCCGCTTGATTGCCGCCTGCGCCGCGCTTTTTTCCAAGTGTTTAAGAATCTGCTGGACATCCCGTTTCTGTTCCCAGTTCAAATCTTTCTCCGAACTTTTTATTTTTTCCCAGGCCCGTTGGCTGTTGAATCCTCTGCCTCCGGCGGCCGTTTTGATGATTTTGGAAATACTACCCGCCTTATCGCGCAGGCTGGTATATTTGGTCGCCGCCGTCAGGCGGGAAGAAAATTTTTCGTTCAGGCCGATGCCGGATAATTTTCTGATATCCATATAATATAATTAATTCGCTTTAAAACTTTCCAGCAGTTCCCTAATCTGATCCAGATCGCGTTCGGTTAATTTCAATTTTAAACGGTTCTGATATAAATGATACATATCCTCGCGTACCGTGTAGCCGGAAGTCTTTAAACCGCGCCGTGCTTTATCTTTATATTTTTTCAATAAATCAAAAATCAGTTCGCGATTGCCCGCATCCAGATTTTTAAAATTAGGATTGACGCGCATCATTTCTTCCAGCCGCTGACTCAGCCGGTAATCGGTTTGGTCTTTTAAATTTTTGGTAACGTCTTTGAAGTCCATATATAATTTATTATATCACAAAAAAAGCCGACTATAAAGCCGGCTTTCCTATTTTATATTAGCTAAATATATTAATTATATCCCGTCGTATTCCCGCATCGTCAGCTGGGCTTCAATCTGCTTGACGGTCTCAATAACCACGGAAACCACGATTAATAAACTCGTACCGCCAATGGCGAAAGCCTGGACGCCGGTAAAGTAGCGCATAAAGAGAGGCAAGACCGCAATGATGCCCAAAAATAAGGCGCCGACCAAAATAATCTTATGAGTCGTATTCGACAGGTACTGTTCGGTCGTCTTGCCCGGCCGGATACCCGGGATAAATCCTCCCTGTTTCTGCAAATTCTCGGCGATTTGCGCTGGATGGAAAATAACTTCCGTATAAAAATAAGTAAAAGCAAAGACCAGGACGAAATAAACGATACCGTAAAACAGCTGATTATTGAACAAGTTGATGGTGCCGTTCGCCGCGTTGGCGATCCAAGCGGTTTTTGCGTGGATTAAAAATTGCGCGATCATCGACGGGAACAGGACTACGGAAATCGCAAAGATAATCGGAATAACCCCGGCCATATTAACGCGCAGAGGTAAGTGAGTGCTGGTGCCGCCAGAAGTGCGGTTGCCGCGAATCTGACGGGCGTATTGTACCGGTACGTTTCTCTGGCCTTCGTTGATAATTACTACTCCAACGACAGTGATAACGGCGATAACCACGAAACCGATCAACATAAACAACTGCGTCTGATCAAAAGTAACCAGAACCTGCTGAACCATCTGCGGCAGAGCGGCGACGATACCGGCGAAAATAATTAAGGAAATTCCGTTACCGACCTTCTTCTCGGAAATCAGTTCCCCGATCCACATCAAGAAAATGGAACCGGCGGTAATGGTTATAATCATGACACTAAAATCCAAAACGCTGATATTACCTAAAATAGCGGACGAACCGCGGCGCAATAAAGTAATCATGCCATAGGCCTGTAAAGCACCTAAGGGTATGGTTAGCCAACGTGTCCACATATTTATCTTCTGCCGTCCGGACTCTTCTTTCTGCATCTCTTCGACTTGCGGAACAATCATCCCCAGAAGCTGAAAGATAATGGAGGCGGTGATGTAAGGAGCGACACCCATCATGACGATTGAAAAATTCTCCATTCCGCCGCCGGAGAACAGATTCATCAGGCCGAGGATCTGGTTGGAGGCGAACAGATTCTTTAAAGCCAGCGTGTCCACTCCCGGAACCGGAATATGGGCGCAAATCCGAAAGATGACCAGCATCCCTAAAACAAAAAGGATGCTGTTTCTTAAATCTTTGGCTTTCCAAATCTGTTCTAATTTATCGAACATAAATTTAATTGCAAGTTATAACTGCTTCTTCACGCCTTCGCTCATTTTTATTTTCTCGAATTTAACCTTAACCGTCAACTTTTCCTTGCCTAAAATCTTTACGGGCGAAGAGGCCGAAGCGATCAATTTTTTCTCGAACAAAGCCGTCGGGTTAACCGTTTCTCCGTCTTTGAAATTAGCGTTAATGGTCTTAACGCCGACTACCTGGTTCTTCTCGTTCAAAGAACGAAAACCGCGGGATTTAGGAATCTGTAATAATTGCGGACGCATACCCAAACGTTTCAAACCGGAAACGCCGGAACGCGACTTCTGTCCCTTTAAACCGCGAGTACTGTAAGTACCGTGTCCGGAAGCGTTACCGCGGCCGACGCGTTTATTTTTTTTGGCGCTGCCTTTCGCTTTTTTGATCGTATTGAGTGATAACATATAATTATTTTCCCTTCGTTTCCGCCGGACGAAGAGCTTTTAACGCTTCAATCGTACAACGGGCGTTATTGATTTTATTTTTTGAACCCAAAGTCTTGCTGGTTATATTTTTGACACCGGATAATTCCAAAATGACGCGAGTCACCCCGCCGGCGATAACGCCGCGGCCTTTTTTAGCCGGTTTAAGCATCACCCGCGCCGCGCCCATCTTCTGTAAAACGGCATGCGGGATAGTTTCATTAACCGTCGGCACGCTGACCATATTCTTTTTGGCCCGATTGACGGCTTTATTGACCGCCATAGTAACATCGGCGCCTTTGCCCAGACCGATACCGACACTGCCTTTTCGGTCGCCTAAGGCGACACAAGCGCGGAAGTTCATTCTTTTGCCGCCGGCCATAACGCGCGTTACTCTGGCCACTTCCAGAATCCGCTGTTCCATATCGTCTTTCGGTCGATCATCACGTCCGCCGCGTCTAGGGCCGCGTCCGCCGTCTCGTCCGCCATTTCTCCGACCGGCGGATTGATTGCCGTATAAATCCTTAGCCACGGTTTCAGCCGCGCCCTGAGAAGGGGTAGCGGCGGTCTTCGGCTCCGGTTTGATTTTTTTATCTTCAGACATATTTCTTAGATTATATTCTCATTAAAATTATCTCTCTAAACGGTTTAAAATTCCAATCCGCCTTCGCGCGCGCCGTCGGCGACCGCCTTGACGCGACCGTGGTATTTATAAGCGCCCCGGTCAAAAGTGACCTTGGTTATTTTTTTGGCTTTCGCCTTCTCCGCTATTAATTTGCCGAGTTCCTTGCCCAAATCAATCTTACCAGCGGTCTTTTTGATTTCTTTGGCGGCGGCACTAACTAAGGTTTGGCCAGTAAAATCATCAATTAATTGCAAGAACATCGCCCGATTGGAGCGAAAAACGCTTAAACGGGGGCGAACAGCGGTGCCGGAGACTTTGGCGCGGACACGATCGTGCCGGCGAGCCTGCCTTTGTATTTTTTCCTTGATTTTATCCATATGATTAAAATTCTTAACAAGCTGATTTATTTTCCTTTAGCGGCCGCTTTACCGGCTTTGCGTCTTATGACTTCATCGACATATTTCACGCCCTTACCCTTATACGGCTCCGGTTTTCTGATTTTTCTGATTTGGGCGGCGGTTTCGCCGATCAGAACTTTATCGGCGCCGAAGAGAGTAATGATATTACCTTCGACCGTCGCGGTGATTCCCTGCGGCAATTTAAATTCCACCGGATGGGAAAAGCCCAGACTCATATTTAATTTTCCGGCGGCGGCCGCGGCGCGATAGCCGACACCGTTTATTTCCAGTTTTCTGACAAAACCCTGGCTAACGCCTTCCACGGAATTCCTGACCAAACTCCAAGTCAGTCCCCAGATAGCGCTGGCGTTTTTCTCCTGGCGATCGCGGGGCGCCATTAAAATTTCATTATTCTCCACCTTAACTTCGATTAACGGGCTGAGGGTCAGGTGTAATTCACCTTTCGGTCCCTTAAAAGTTATCTCCCGGTCGGAGACGGTGGCGCTGACTCCGGCGCTTAATTTAATCGGTAATTTTCCTAAACGTGACATATAAGTAGTATGAATAGATAATTAAAATATTTCACCGATAACTTCCCCGCCGATTTTCTGTTTCTTAGCTTCTTTATTCGTCATCAAACCCTGAGAGGTGGAAATGATCGCAAATCCAAAATTATTCAGGACAGTCGGAATTTCATCTTTGGAAACATAAATCCGCAAACCCGGTTTGCTTATTTTCTGGATAGAACTGATCTGCGGCTTACCGTTCTTACGGTATTTGAGCTGAATCTGCAGTTCGTCAAAATTATTGCGCCGGTTATTCAAACCGCCGGGAACGATTGTCGCCTTTTTTATCCAGCCCTCGGTTTCCAAAATCTTGGCGATTTCGTATTTTAATTTGCTCAAAGGTAAAACCAGCTCCGCTTTTTTGACGGCGGAAGCGTTTCTAATCCTTGTAAACATGTCTGCGATGGGATCCATCATATTTTTGAGTTATCTTAATTATATTTACCAGCTGGACTTTCTGATTCCCGGCAAATCGCCGTTATCGGCCAGCTCCCGGAAACAGATGCGGCATAATTTAAAATCGCGCATGAAGCCGTGATTGCGGCCGCAACGCCAGCACCGATTTATTTTCCGCGTGGAAAATTTCGGTTTTCTCTTCGCTTTGACGATTAATGCAGTTCTTGCCATAGTATTTAAATTATTTGCTGTCTTTTTTAAAAGGAAAACCCAGCAAGCGGAACAATTCCGATCCTGCCTCGCGATTCTTCGCGCTGGTGCTCAGACAAACTTCCAAACCGAAAGCATTATCAACTTCTTCGGCGCGAATTTCCGGAAAACAAGTATAGTCTTTAAAACCGATAGTTAAATTGCCGTTTCTGTCCATCGCTTTTTCGCTCAAGCCGCGGAAATCGCGCACGCGCGGAAAAGTGATATTGACCAATTTCTCGACAAAGTCATACATCCGGTGGCCGCGTAGAGTTACTTTAGCGCCGATTACCTGGCCTTCTCTGATTTTAAAAGCGGAAATTGATTTTTTAGCCTTGGTAAAAACCGATTTCTGACCGGTAATTTTATTCAAGCCTTTTTCCACGCTGGTCGCGAATTCTTTTTCTTTGGTATGGCGGCCGAAACCGGCGTTTAAAACCACTTTGGTCAAACGCGGAACCAGCATATTATTCTTCAGGCCTAAATTTTCCTTTATTTTCGGCACTATCTGTTTTTGATATTTTTCTTTTAATCTCATATTGATAATCATTCAATTAATTACTCAATGGTTTCCTGACATTTCCGGCAAACCCGAAATTTTTTGGCTTTCTTCCCTTCCACTTTGACTAATTTGAAACCGACGCGAGTGGCGCGGCCGCATTTCGGACAGACTAAAGCCAGATTAGTAGCATCCATAAAAGCCGGAAATTCTATCCGTTGTCCTTTTTCGCCGCTTTTGCGTGGCCGTAAATGCTTAATCAGCAAATTCAAGCCTTCAACACTCACTCTTCCGCCGGCGGGCGGATTGGCGGGCAAAACCTGCAAAACTTTGCCGGTTTTTCCCTTGTCTTTGCCGGTCAGGATTTTTACTTTATCGTTCTTTTTGATATTCATATGATTGGCCAACTTGAAAAAATTATAAAACTTCGGGCGCCAAAGAGGCAATCTTCGTAAAACCAGCCTTTCTTATTTCTCTGGCCACCGGTCCGAAAATACGCGTTCCTTTCGGTTCTTTCTTTTCCGCGTCATTGATAATTACGCAGGCATTATCGTCAAAACGAACATAAGAACCGTCCGGACGTCTGATTTCTTTTCTGGTGCGGACGATCACCGCTTTGGCCACATCCCCCTTTTTTACGGCGGCGTGCGGCGCGGCGGATTTAATCGCTATGACTATAATATCGCCGACGTGTCCGTAACGTCTTTTATATCCTCCCAGAACCCGGATGCATTGCGCTTCCTTGGCGCCGGAGTTGTCGGCTACTTTTAAATAAGTTTGTACTTGAACCATATAATTATTGAAATTAGGGGTTTCTTACTTGATAACCCGCCAGCGCTTATCCTTACTCAACGGGCGACATTCCACAAAAACGACCTGATCGCCGACCTGATACTGATTTTTTTCATCATGAACTTTATAGCGGCGACTGACAATATAGCGTTTCTGATATTTAGGATGTTTCTTGACGGTTTCAACTTTAACCACAATCGTCTTGTCGTTTTTATCGCTGACCACCACGCCGTTAAACTGGCGGTTGATTACCTCCGGTTTAGACTGTGGTTTGACGGCGGATTTGGCTTTAGGAGCGGTCATATTATTTTTGCTTATTTAAGATAGTTAAAATTTGAGCGACCATCTGCCGGTTGGCTCTGATTTCCCGAATATTCTTCAACTGTTTGTTAGAATCTTTAAAACGAAGTTCGCGGAGCTTTTCGCGGCCGGACGCCAACATTTTTTTCAGTTCCTTAGGATCCTTGGTATTTAATTCTTTGAATTCCATATAGATATTTATTCTTTACTGATAAATTGGGATTTAATGGGCAGTTTGTGACCGCACAGTTCCAACGCTTTTTTGGCGGTTTCCCGGTCAATGCCTTCCATTTCGAATAAAACCATGCCCGGCTTGACGATCGCGACATAATAGTCAACGGCGCCTTTGCCTTTACCCATTGGAATTTCACCGCCATGAGCCGTCACCGGCTTATCCGGAAAAATCCGAATCCAAATCTTGCCGCCTTTATTGACGAATTTGGTCAAGACGCGGCGCGCCGCTTCGATTTGGCGTGAAGAAACCCAGCAAGCGGTCAAACTTTTCAAACCGTAACTGCCGAAGCTTAAATCCAACTGGCGGCTGGCTTTACCGCCGCGCCGGCGCTTCTGGTCTTTTCTCCATTTAGTTTTCTTGGGCATTAACATATCTTTGGTCTAATCTAATGATTGAATAATTATTCGGCGATCACTTCGCCTTTGGCGGTTTTATCTTTTTCAAAAACCTCGCCCTTATAAATCCAAACCTTGATGCCGATGGCGCCGTAAGTGGTAT
Organism: Patescibacteria group bacterium; assembly: GCA_041650775.1. Classification (GTDB taxonomy): domain Bacteria; phylum Patescibacteriota; class Patescibacteriia; order Patescibacteriales; family UBA12465; genus UBA12465. The sequence continues at coordinate 10,297 of JBAZKO010000007.1, read as the reverse complement.
GAGCCGCGCCGCGGGCGTAATCAATATCCGCGCGCAAAGTCTGTAACGGCACTTTCCCCCAGACTAATTTTTCGTCCCGGGCGATTTCCGCGCCGTTCAAGCGGCCAGCAATCAGGATTTTCGCGCCTAAGGCTCCGGCTCGTTCGATCTTACCCAATGCCTGTTTCATCACTTTCCGAAACGGCAGTCTTTTTTCTATCTCTAAAATCATGCCCTGAACCATAATCTGCGCGCTTAAATTCGGGCGGTTAAATTCCTTGATATTTAAATTGATTTCATTCATCCGGAAATTTTTCAAAAACTTATCATGCAGTTTTTTCTTCAACTCTTCCGCGCCGTTGCCGCCGCGGCCGATAATCAAGCCCGGTTTGGCAGTCGTAATGTTTATTTCCATTTTATTGATACTGCGGATGATTTCCACTTTATCGATTCCCGCTTCCTTGAATTCTCTAATCATATACTTGCGGACACCGATATCCTGCCGGATATTCTTCACGTATTTATCGCCGGTTTCAAACCATAAAGACGGCCAAGTCTTGATGATGCCCATGCGCATGATTTTTGGATTAACTTTTTTGCCCATATGTATTGCGATTATAAATAATGAAAATTATTAACCCGACTTCCGTCTGAACATTTTTCCCGAAAAACCTTTGCCGCCTTCGATCTTGGCGTGCGCGTGATGGCCTTCCATCCGCGGATCGACGATTTCCTTCCCTTTTTCGGCAGTCAGTTCCTTAGCTTTAGCATCTTTACTTTCTTTCTTAGCCTTAACGGTTTTCGCCAACGCTTTCTCTCCGTCTTGAGCAAGTTTTTCCAGTTTCACCGGATCGGCGATCTTAACCACTTTTTTAGCCGTCTGGCCGCTCACTTTAATCTCCGCCAAAACCAAATAAACATGACAACCGCGTTTTCGGATAGAAGTGGCCCGACCGTGAGCGCGGGGCATCCAGCGCTTCAACATCACGCCCTCGTCGGAACGGATTTCTTTGATATATAAATTGTCGCGTTGCAGGTTAAAGGTGTTTTCCGCGTTAGCAATCGCTGATTTAATCAGCTTCGCCAGCGGTTCCGCCGCTAACTTATTAATGAATCTTAACTGATCCAAAGCGGCCGTCACCGGCATTTTACGGATAACGTCAATCACCAGACGAATTTTTCGCGGCGACATTCTCAAATGTTTTAAACTGGCTTTTACTTCCATATTGGTAAACTTAAATTATTTTTTAGCGTCCGCCGTCTGCGATTTGGCCATTTTGCCGCCATGACCCAAAAATTTACGCGTCGGTGAAAATTCACCCAGACGATGGCCGACCATATTTTCCACGATGTAAATCGGTAAATGCGTCTTGCCGTTATGCACGCCAAGAGTAAACCCGACCATTTCTGGAGTAATCGTCGCCGCCCGGTCCCAAACTTTAATTATGGTCTTGTCGCCCGGTTTTAAATTTTTTATTTTATTCAGGAGACGCAGATTGATATATGGTCCCTTTTTTAAACTTCTGGACATAGTAGTTAAAAATTATTTTCGTTTCGCTCTTCTTTTAATTATTAAACGATTGGAACGGCGTTTCTTTCTGGTCTTAACTCCCAACGCCGGTTTGCCCCACATCGTCTTCGGATGGCGTAAACCGATCGGCTGTTTGCCTTCACCGCCGCCGTGTGGATGATCAACCGGATTCATAGCCGTACCGCGAACGGTCGGACGAATGCCTAAATGGCGACTGCGACCGGCTTTACCTAAAGAAATATGACGGTGATCCGGGTTGCTTACCCGACCGACAGTACACAAACATTCTTTCTTCACCAAACGAACTTCACCGGAAGGCATCTTCAACTGCGCGTATTTTCCCTCTACGCCCATGACATAAATAACATTGCCGGCGCCGCGGGCGATTTTCGCGCCCTGCCCCGGTTCCAATTCAACGCAACTGACCGGCATTCCGGCCGGAATAAACTGCAAAGGCAAAGAATTGCCGACTTTTATTTCTACCAAATTTTTAGAACTGACGACTTGATCGCCGACATTCAGACCGTCGGGAGCGACAATATATCTTTTGTTTCCGTCGGAATAATTAAGCAGAGCCAGGCGCGCGCCGCGGTTCGGATCATATTCAATCGCCGCCACTACCGCCGGGACATCGAATTTATCACGTTTAAAATCAACCAAGCGGATATAACGTTTGGCGCCGCCGCCGCGATGGCGAACGGTAATCTTACCGGTGGCGTTTCGGCCGCCGCGTCTTTTCTTGATGATTACTAATCTTTTTTCCGGTTCGTATTTGGTCAGATCTTTAAAATCATCGAAAGTCGCCTCTCTTCTTCCCGGAGTATTCGCTTTTACTTTTTTAATGCCCATATGGATAATTAAAAGTTGAAAAATTTAAAAATTAAACGCCTTCGTAGATCTTAATGGCTTCGCCCGCTTTCAAGGTCACAATCGCTTTGCGGCGATCGCTTCTAACGCCACGAACCCGGCCGCGCGCCACTTTTTTCCCGGAAATATTAATCAAGTTAACTTTAATCGGCGTCACGCCGTAAATCGCCTTGACCGCTTTGGCCACGGAAATCTTATTAGCTTCCGGAGAAACAGCAAAGACATATTTATTTTCCGCCGTTAAATTGGTCGCCTTTTCCGTGATAACCGGTTTGAGCAAGACCTGGACGGAACCGGATTGGCCGGCGGCGGAAGACAAAATCGGCGTCGCCGCGGTCTTAACGGTCGAACCGCTTTCATTATATAAATCCTGCATGGATACCGCCGCTACCTTTTTAGCCGGCGCTTTCACCGCGGGTTTTTTCTTATCTTCCGTATTTTTTTTATTTCCGAATAAAGCCATATGATTACTTTGCTTTTTTACCGTAACGATCGGTTAAAGCTTTAACCGCGTTTTCCGTTACCAATAAATTTTTATAATTCAATAAATCCAACAGATTGATATTTTCCAAATTGATTATTTTAACGCCCGGAAGATTGCGGCCGGAATACTGAGTTTTTTTATCTTTAGTGTTGCTGATAATTAAAATATTGCGCCGCTCATTATGTAAAACATTTTTTTCCAAAGCGCTTAACATCGCGGCAAATTTCTTGGTTTTATACTCCGCGAACTCCAAATTATCCAAAACAACGAGCGCTTCGGTAATCACTTTATCGGACAAAGCCATAAATAAAGCTTTCTGTTTCATTTTCTGATTTATCTTCTGTTTAAAATTGCGGTCTTTAGTCGGACCGAAAGTAACGCCGCCGCCAATCCAAATAGGAGAGCGACTACTGCCGACGCGCGCCCGGCCGGTTCCCTTTTGTTTCCACGGTTTTTTGCCGCCGCCGGAAACTTCGCTCCGATCTTTAGTATCGGCCAGTACCTGACGGGCATTTGCTTGCGCCGCGACCAACGCCTGATGTAAGAGTTCGTTATTCGGTTTAACGCCAAAAATTTCGGCGTTCAATTCCAAATCTTTAACGGCGGTGGCGGTTTGATTATAAACTTTTATCTTTAATGACATATTTTTATGAATTATTTTCTTCCGCTTTAGTCTGGCCACCCTCGGCGTCAGCTATAACTTCCACCGGCTTGTCCTGAATCTCTTCCGTCTTGACCGAAGCATCTTTCTTCAAATTGACTTTTAAATCGCCCTGACCGGCAATCATGATAAAACCGTTAATCGCTCCCGGAACCGCTCCGGCCACGAATAAAATATTTTTCTCGGCGTCAATCGCCGCTATTTTTAAATTAGTGGTTGTGACCCGTTCTCCGCCCATTCGGCCGCCCATGCGCGTTCCTTTAAAAACATGCGCCGGGCCTTTCGCACCGATGGAACCGGGCATTCTTTCCTGATCTTTATTGCCGTGAGTCTTTCGGAATCCGTGAAAATGATGACGTTTGACTACACCCTGGAAACCTTTGCCTTTAGAGGTTCCGGTCGCGTTAACGACGTCACCGACGACAAATGTTTCCACGCTGACGATATCACCTTCTTTAAAATCAGCCGTTTCAGTTCGAAATTCCCGAACATGCGCCGGTTTAACTCCGGTTTTTTTAAAATGTCCCCGTTGCGGTTTATTGATATTTTTTTCTTGGCGTTCTCCGTAAGCCAGTTGCAAAGCTTCGTAACCGTCTTTGGCCTTGTTCTTAACCTGAGTGATGACGCAAGGACCGGCTAAAACCGGCGTTACCGCTTTAACTTCGTCGCCGGACCAAATCTGGGTCATGCTTAATTTTTTTCCTAAAATGAATTTCATAAATTTCTTCTCTTTCTCTTTTAATAAAACAAAAACTGGCCTTATAAACCAGCTCTAAAAATAAACGATAAAAAAATAAATCTATTTCTTATTTTTTATTTTAGTTGTTACGCTGATTTACCTCCAAATTTAACTAATTTTCGCTTAAACACTTTCTTTAAAAACAGAGTTATTCAGGCAAAAACCAGTTAATTTAATTTACCTTTTTATACTACTACATTTTTATTTCTACGTCAACCCCGGCCGGCAGGTTTAAATTCGTCAAATCTTCAATCGTTTTGGCGGTCGGATCGATAATATCAATCATCCGTTTATGAACCCGCATTTCGTATTGATCCCGCGCGTCCTTATGGACAAAAGTCGAACGATTAACCGTATACTTACGCTTCTCCGTCGGTAAAGGAATCGGCCCGAAAAATTGGGCGTCACTGCGTCCGATGGTTTCAATAATGGTCTTGGTGGATTGGTCGATGATCTTATGGTCAAACGCCTTGATCTTGATCCTGATCCGTTGTTTAAAATCTTTTTCTTCTTTTTTGTTTTCGGACATAATTATTGTTAATAGCTAAACTATATTGTTTGGAAATAAACACTACAAGCCCGCCCTTTAGTTAAAAGAGCGGGCCTAAGCGCTTACTTTAAAATCTTAGTGACTACCGCGGCGCCGACCGTGCGGCCGCCTTCGCGAATGGTGAATTTCTGTTTCTCTTCCAAAGCGACCGGAGCGATTAATTTAATGGTTAAGTTGGCGGTATCGCCCGGCATAACCATTTCCGTGCCAGCCGGCAAGGAAATATCACCGGTAACATCGGTTGTCTTAAAGTAGAATTGCGGTTTATAACCGTTGAAGAACGGCTTATGACGTCCACCTTCATCCTTAGATAAGATATAGACTTCGGCGGTAAATTCAGAATGCGGAGTAATCGAACCCGGTTTACATAAAACCTGGCCGCGTTCCACTTCGTTCTTCTTAGTGCCGCGCAATAAGATGCCGGCGTTATCTCCCGCCTGCCCCTGATCCAAAGATTTGTTAAACATTTCAATGCCAGTAACGGTCGTTTTCTTGGTGTCCATTAAGCCGACGATTTCTACTTCATCGCCAATCTTGACGATACCTCTTTCGATACGGCCGGTAACTACCGTGCCGCGGCCTTCAATGGAGAAAATATCTTCAATCGGCATCAGGTAAGGATGATCGACATCGCGAACCGGATCCGGGATATAAGTATCCAAAGTTTCCATTAATTTCAAAAGCGGTTCCGCGTCCGGACCAGTCGGATTTTCCAAGGCTTTCAAGGCGCTACCTCTGATAATCGGAGTAGTGTCGCCCGGGAATTCATATTTCTTGAGTAAATCGCGAATTTCTTCTTCAACCAGGTCAATCAGTTCCTTGTCTTCCACCATATCGCATTTGTTTAAAAAGACGATAATATAAGGAACGCCGACTTGGCGAGCCAATAATATGTGCTCTCTGGTCTGAGGCATCGGACCATCAGTGGCGGCCACGACTAAAATCGCCCCATCCATCTGCGCGGCGCCAGTAATCATGTTCTTAACATAATCAGCGTGACCCGGACAGTCGACGTGCGCGTAATGTCTTTTTTCGGATTCATATTCCACGTGCGCGGTCGCGATCGTGATACCTCTCTCCTTTTCTTCCGGAGCGGCATCGATTTCATTAACGCCTTTCTTGGAAGCTTTCATGCCCTTGGCATTGAAAACAGCCAACATCGCGGCGGTTAAAGTGGTTTTTCCATGGTCAACGTGGCCGATAGTACCGACGTTAACATGGGGTTTTGTGCGTTCAAATTTTTCTGCCATGTTTTTGTTGTACGGCCCCCGTTACCGGGGTTTTTCCCTAATGGATAAATCCATAAAGGAGACCAGCCGAACTAAATTAAATTATTTATAAATTAAAATAAAATTACTCAACTTCTTATTGTACTTCCTGGGCTTTGTCTTTAACTGTCGGCGGAATCTGCCAGGCCTTTTTAGGCTTGTTTTCCTCGCTCAAGAAAGCCAAATCATCACGATTTTTCCATATCGAGATTTCGCGATTTATTTTATCAGTTAAATCTTCTTCTGTCAAATTTTCCCCTTTATCGATATTCTTAACCGGCGCCTGGTTATTATCTGTAAAATCCTTAACATCCGGTAAATTATTAGCTACCAATTTTTTATTAACCAAATCCTCTCCGGTCATAGTTCCGGCGTAACGATCGAAGTCCATGACGACGTAGGAACTGTCCGGCGCCTCGGGATCAAAAACAATCATCCGGTCGCCGGTCTTTTTTATCAAATTCAAAATTTTTTTGAACTGTTCAGAAAACATAAAATTATTTACCCTGCTTTTCTTTAATGCTTTCCAAAATATTTTTCGGCACTTCGGCGTAATGGGAAAATTCCATCGTATAGTTAGCGCGACCCTGACTCATGGAGCGGAGCGATGTCGAATAGCCGAACATTTCCGCAAGCGGAACTTTCGCTTTGACCACTTTAATATTCGCCCGATCGCTCATTTCCTCAATCTGACCGCGCTTACTGCTTAAATCGCCGATAATGTTCCCCATATATTCTTCCGGAGTCGTCACTTCCACTTTCATGATCGGCTCCAAAAGAACCGAGCCGGCCTTCTGACAGGCATCCCGGAAAGCGAAAATCGCCGCCATTTTAAAGGCGATTTCCGAAGAATCAACTTCATGGTAAGAACCGTAAAAAACCGCCACTTTAACATCCACAATCGGATAGCCGGCCACGCCGCCGGAAAGCAAAGCTTCCTTAACGCCCTTTTCAATCGCCGGAATAAACTCGCGCGGAATGACTCCGCCCTTGACTTCATCCACGAATTCAAAACCAGAACCGGCCGGGAGCGGCTCGACACGCAAGGAACAATGTCCGTATTGACCGCGGCCGCCGGACTGCTTAACATATTTGTTTTCCGCTTCCGCTGTTTTCGTAATCGTTTCCCGATAAGAAACCTGCGGATTGCCGACATTCGCTTCCACGCCGAATTCTCGGCGCATCCGGTCGACGATAATTTCCAAATGCAATTCGCCCATACCGGAAATCAAAACCTGATTAGTTTCTTCGTCGGTTTCCACTCTAAAAGTCGGATCTTCTTCCGCCAAACGCTGTAAAGCCACGCCCATTTTTTCCTGATCGGCTTTGGTTTTCGGTTCGACCGCGATCTTAATGACCGGTTCGGGGAAAACAATGGATTCCAGTAAAATCGGATCATTTTCATCGCATAAAGTATTGCCGGTCGTCGTATTTTTCAAACCGATGACCGCGGCGATATCGCCGGCGCAAATTTCTTTAATTTCTTCGCGATGATTGGCGTGCATTCTAACCAAACGACCGATTCTCTCCTTATTATTCCCCTTGGAAGAATTAACCACATAAGAACCGGCGGCTAAGACACCCTGATAAACGCGGACAAAACATAATTTGCCGACAAACGGATCGGTCGCAATCTTAAAAGCCAGACCGACGAACGGCTTGCCGTCATCGGCGGTAATAATTATTTTCTTATCGGGATCGCGAGCATCAAGCGCTTCGATTTCCGGAACATCCAGAGGCGACGGCAGATATTCGTTAACCGCGTCCAAAACTAATTGAACCCCGATATTTTGTAAAGCGGTGCCGCATAAAACCGGATAAATGGAATTGGCGATAACGCCTTTTCTGATCGCGGTCTTAAGTTCGGCCAAAGATATTTCCTGACCACTCAGATATTTTTCCATGGTTTTTTCGTCGCACTCGACAGCCTTTTCCACCAGTTCGCCATAATATTGATCGACTTTCGCTTTCATCTCTTCCGGTATCGGAACCTCCTCGATATTGACGCCGTTAACGCCGGAGAACTGATAAGCTTTCTTGGTTAATAAGTCGATAACGCCGCTTAAATTATTTTCCGCGCCGATCGGCAACTGCAGGGCGACCGCTTTCGAGTTCAGGCGCGTGCGGATAGAATTCAAACTCATATAAAAATCCGCCCCCATCTTATCCATCTTATTAACAAAACATAAACGCGGCACATTGTATTTATCCGCCTGGCGCCAGACCGTTTCCGATTGCGGTTCCACGCCGGCCTGGCCGTCGAAAACCGCGACCGCGCCGTCTAAGACGCGCAAGGAACGCTCCACTTCCACCGTAAAGTCCACGTGGCCGGGAGTATCGATAATATTGATTTTTTTATTTTTCCAAAAACAAGTCGTCGCCGCGGAAGTAATCGTAATACCTCTTTCCTTCTCCTGTTCCATCCAGTCCATTTCGGCCGCGCCTTCATGCACCTCGCCGATCTTATGTTTTTTTCCAGTATAAAACAAAACGCGTTCCGTGAACGTGGTTTTGCCGGCGTCGATATGCGCCATAATGCCGATGTTTCTAATGTCTTCCAATGCGTAGTCGCGAGCCATATTTTATTTGAAAGTTAAAAATTGAAATTCTCCAAAAATAGATTTATCTAGAAAAATGCGCGAAAGCTTTATTAGCTTCAGCCATCTTATGAACCGCTTCCCTCTTTTTCGCCGCCGAACCTTCGCCGTTGGAAGCGTCTAAGATTTCCGTGGATAATTTTTCCGCCATCGAACGTCCTTTGCGGTCGTTAGCGGCACCGATAATCCAGTTGCAAGCCAAAAAATAACGTCTTTCGCCGCGAACCTGAAACGGAACCTGATAATTCGCGCCGCCGACGCGCTTGCCCCGCACCTCCACCAAAGGGGAAACTTTCCGAATCGCTTTATTGAAAATATGGCGAGGATCCTGTTTGGTTTTTTCTTTTAAAATTTCAAAAGCGCCATAGACGATTTTCTCGGCCGCACTTTTTTTGCCGCGTTCCATAACGTAGTTGATGAATTTGGCGATATTCTTATCGTTATATTTCGCGTCGCCTTCAATTGATCTTTTAGGAGCTGGTTTGCCTCTCATATAATTTATTGATTATTTTTTCGGTTTTTTAGCGCCATAACAACTGCGACCCTGGCGTCGGGCTTCCACGCCGGAAGCGTCGAATACGCCGCGCACGACTTTATAGCGGACACCCGGCAAATCCTTAGTTTTTCCGCCTTTGACCAAAACGATGGAGTGCTCCTGCAGATTATGACCCATACCTGGAATATAAGCGGTGACTTCCATCCCGTTAGATAAGCGGACACGCGCGATTTTACGCAAAGCGGAGTTCGGTTTTTTCGGAGTAGTGGTGGTCACTTTTAAGCAGACCCCCTGTTTGAAAGGAGCTCCTTTGGCAGTGTCATTTTTTTTACGATGCAAGGAATCAAGGCTGGTATGAAGCGCTAAAGCGTTACGTCTTTTGCCGATTGATTTCCGTCCCTGCCGCACTAATTGGTTTATGGTTGGCATAAATTCTAAAGATAAACTTCCGGCCGTTATAACCGGCCAAACTTATTTATAAGCAAAAATAATCCTGAATAATCAGGATATTTTTAGTTAATATTTAACACTAATTTAATTTAACAAAATATAAAGAGGAAGTCAAGAAGGAAAAAAGCTGGTGTTTACTTATTCCCCAAAAACCTCTTCACCGCCCTCTGCGTATAGGTCCCATAGTAAGTAGTCGTATAAGGGAAAGTGAAATAACTGTATTTCTTAAGGAGAGTCTGGAGGGTTTTCACTTTAGGGTCACGGGTGTTGGGTTTGAGGGTATTGATGAGGGATTGGATGGTCTGTCGGTCGGAGGAAGAGATGGTTGATGGGGTATTCCCTGTTACCGGAGTCTGACTAGTCGTACTGGTTGAGCCATTGATTAACGATGTATTATTTTGATTATTGGGGGTATTAGTAACATTCACCTTCTGTTCATACGTCTGTGAGCTATAGCCATACTCAGTATAGAACCGGACATAGATGGTTTTTGGTCCGGAATTGGGGGAGGTGATGGTGTAGTCTCTGGTTGATGAGGGGTTCCTGACTGGCATATTGGAAGGTGGGGTCTTCGGAGACGGCGAAGCGTTTGACGTCGGGGCCGGAGGTGAAATGGAGGGTGATGTTCCTAGGGGCATTAGGATTGGGGGTGGTGAGGGTGAATCCGAGGGATTG
>JBAZKO010000006.1:0-51212 GCA_041650775.1 Patescibacteria group bacterium | reverse complement strand
TTCGTCGGCATCGGCACAACAACTCCGGCCGCCAAATTGGAAATCACTTCAACCAGCGGAAATTCTAATATTTTGGCCGGCTTAAAAAGAATCAGCAACGTCGATTTGCCTTTCGATATCACCGACGCCGCCACCAAGGGTTATGTCGATTCTCTTGTTTCTACTGCGACCAGCAGTATCACTCTTTGGGGCGGAACGACTGGGGGAAATATCTGGAATTTGAACAGTGGCAATGTTGGGATTGGAGAAATCGCTCCGACTTATAGATTGGACGTTAAAGGAACTACCACTGATAGCGGCATACGTTCCGCTATGGGTTTTGATATATATAAAGTTCCGGATCCTATTGTCATCCCGACCGGTGTTGTCAGTTCTGGCGGTTCGGTTAATACGGGAACTCATTATTATAGGCTTACTTATGCCACGGCGTTCGGAGAAACCAGCAGTATTGGCGCGGCTGTCATAACGACTACCGCCGGAAATAATACCGTGACCTTAACTATTCCGACTTCCGCCGACCCTAGGGTGACGAGCCGAAAATTATACAGGTCTAAAGCGGGAGCATCGAACGGGCAGGAATACTATCTGGCTACGGTAAATAATAATACCGATACTACTTATGTCGATACCGCCGCCGATTCGACTTTGACTGGTTCGGCTGGCGTCGCTATATACAGAGCTAATACCACCACGAATTATATCTCGTTGAACGGGACGAGGGCGATGGTGTTGGACGAAAGATTAGTGACTTTCGGAGCCTTAGCCGGTGCTAGTATAACGACCGGCGGATATACGACCGCTATCGGAACAGGAGCTTTGCGTTTTGATACTAGTGGCGGTTCTAATACGGCCGTCGGTTATACGGCTTTAGGTGCTAACGCTACCGCTCATCATAGCACGGCCGTAGGATACGCTACGCTTGGTTCTAATGTTGGCGGACAAAATACGGCCATGGGAAGCAGGGCGATGCTGGCCAATAACATCGGAACCTATAATTCGGTATTAGGGTATACTTCATTAGGAACAAATACCACGGGAAATTATAATGTGGCTTTCGGTTCTATGGCCGGGTATTATATTGAGGACGGAGCTTCCGGAAATACGACCGGAGACTATAACGTGTTTATCGGAGCGGATAGCAGAGCGAAAACAAACAATGACCAAAATCAGATAGTCATAGGTTATGGAGCTATCGGTAACGGAAGCGATACGGCAACTATCGGAAATGATAGTATTTTGAAAACAATACTAAAAGGAAGCATCGGCATCGGGACAACGACCCCGGCCGCTAAGTTGGAAGTCGTATCGGCGAGCGGCAATACCAGCATCCTCGCCGGCCTGAAAAGAATCAGCAATGTCGATTTGCCTTTCGATATCACCGACGCCGCGACCAAGGGTTATGTCGATTCAACTGTCAATGCCGCGACGAGCAGTCTGACCGCCATCGCTACTTTTTCCGCCTCCACGGCCGCGACTTATACCGGCGCGCAAAGCGGTTATACCGGCGGCAACGCGCTTTGTAACGCGGCGAGCGCCGGCAGTCATGTTTGCACGACCGAAGAAATTTTATATACGGTCAACAGCGGGCAGGGAGCGGCCATTCCTTTTAATTCGACTTTATGGATTTCCAACGGGCCGCCGGCCTATACGGCCAACGCCAATGATTGCCAGGGTTGGACCAGCGCGGCGGCCGCCGATTATGGAACGGTTTGGATTAAATTAGCAACCGGCGACGGTTTCGGCGGTTTAAATCGATGTAATTCCACCTATAAGTTTGCTTGCTGTAAATAATAATTGTATAATTTGAGTAATTATGAAGCATAAATTGTTGCTTCCTATCCTAATATTTTTCGGCCTGATATTTTCTTTTTCCGTTCAGGCCGCGACCTCCCCGCGCGGTTGTGAAACCGATACGATGAAGGGCGGCGTTTTTTGCAACTGGACGGAATTAAAATCCTGGTGTAATAACAATACCAATACTTGCGAAGTGGAATCGACCACTGATTGTCCGACCAATCCGGCTAACGGCTCCTATTCTTTCAGTTGTAATATCAACGGTTGCGTTTTAGCCTGTAACGCTAATTATTTGATTTGCGGCGGCGCTTCTTGCGTTTATAATGATCCGGCGCTCCATTGCGCGACCCTGAATAATTCTAATTGTACCGCCGGCGAATGTGCTACCTGCGTTGTCAATTATTCTTTATGCGCTGCGGCGCATACTTGCGTCGCTACGCAGACCTGTTTGCCTGGCCAGACTTTCGATGCTTGTACGGCCAGTTGCGTCGGTTTCGCCGGTCTGAAATTGGGTTCGGATTCTTTAAACCCCAGTAACTTCGTTATCCAAAGTCCGACCTCGTCGGTTTTATATATTCCTTCTTCCGGCTTCGTCGGCATCGGAACAACTACTCCGGCCGCCAAATTGGAAGTCATTTCCGCCAGCGGCAACTCCAGTATCCTGGCCGGTTTAAAAAGAATCGGCAATGTCGATTTGCCTTTCGATATCGCCGATGCGGCTACTAAAGGTTATGTCGACTCTCTTGTTTCCACCGCAACCGGCAGTATCACCACTCTCTGGGGCGGAACGACCAGCGGAAATATCTGGAGTTTGAATAGTGGCTTTGTCGGGATCGGGACGACGACGCCGGGATATAAGTTAGATGTTGTCGGTGGCGTTAACACAGCTTTCGGATATGGTTATAGCATAAACACTAACCAGGTATTGCAACAAGTCGGCGGCACAGTCAAAGCGGGTCTGATTGCCTACGCCCATATGGAGGGGGTAAATACGAATACTTTAAATTTTTTAACTAATAACGCAGTAAGAATGACCATTGCCCCGACAACCGGTAATGTCGGAATTGGAACGACGACGCCGGGCGCAAAATTAGATGTTAAGGTTGGTAACTCAATAGGTAATACTGAAATAACAAGAATTGGAGAATCAACTTATGGATATTTAAGTATTTCACGAAATGTTCTTAGCGGTTTTGTGTCCCCAACTGGTATTCAATTTAGTATTGTTAATCCATTCCCCGGTTATGAGAATAATGTGACCCCTCTTACATTATTAGATAATGGCTACGTCGGAATTGGAACAACCAGCCCCGGGAGTGTCCTGCATATAGTAGGTTCAGATCCGATGATTACAATAAATGACACTGACGATGTACTTAGATCGGTTAAAATAGGGATTGTGACTGCCGGTGATGAATATCCTGGCGTTTGGTTAGGTCAGTCTTCTCCCAGTACTTTTAATTATAGTTTTCTCGGCGGCGGAACGTATTCATTGTTTAACGCCCCTTCAGGAGGTTATGTAGATTTTCGTATTGGCAATGCATCTAAGATGAGAATTAATACTAGTTCCGGCGATGTCGGCATCGGAACAACTACTCCGGCCGCCAAATTGGAAGTCATTTCCGCCAGCGGCAACTCCAGTATCCTGGCCGGTTTAAAAAGAATCGGTAATGTTGATTTGCCTTTCGATATTACCGACGCCGCCACGAAAGGCTACGTCGATTCCACTATCGACGCCGCGACGAGCAGTCTGCAAGCTATCCCGAAATTTGTCGGAATGACCACTAATACTTATAGCGGCGATAACGGGGGAACGGCCGGTTACGCTTACGCGCATGCTCAATGCGCCGCCGCTTACGCCGGTTCGCATGTCTGTGCTTCTTATGAAATCCTGAATACTTTAGTTGCCGGCGGAACTATGCCGCCGGAAGATGGTTGGATTTTCAGCGGTCCGCCGGCTTATACGGCTTTGGCGAATGATTGCGATGCCCGGACGAGCGCCACTTCAGCGACTTATGGTACTTATTGGCAGAAAATAGCGACCGGTTATCCGGAAGGACGTGGTTTGCTTATTCAATGTAATAATGTTTTGCGTTTCGCTTGCTGTAAGTAGATTTTTAGCAAATTTTTGGCAAATAACTTTTTTTCAGGTATAATTAGACATATATTATGAGACGAATCGGGTTTCTCACATTTTCTATATTGATTTTAATCGGCCTATCAGCCGGTTCTTCGGCTCACGCGGCGCTTTGTCCGACCGCCAGTCCGCAAGGCGTCGGCTGTCCGAGCGAACCGAGCCAGCAATATTATTGTAACGGCTCCTGCCGCACCGGTCAGGCGCAGTGTCCTTCCTGGACACCGTCGCCGATTTGCGCTAGTGGTTTTGGTTGTACTAATTTCGCGACCGCTGATCTTTGCGGCTATGGAGCGACTTGTTCCGCCGGCTATACGCTTTGCGGCGCCTGGCCGAATTTTACTTGTATCTCTACCGTCTCTCCGGTTTCGCCGTGCAGTACTTATGATACCTGTAATAATTATTGTACTGGATGTATCTCCGGTTATTCTTTATGCAGTTCCACTCATACCTGCGTTTCTAATCCCGGTTGTTTGCCCGGTCAGACTTTTAATGCTTGTACCTCTTCCTGTGAAGGATCGGTTTCAATGCTCAAATTAGGTTATGACTCCGTATCAGGAACGGCCGTTGTCCAAAGCGCTACTTATCCGGCTTTGTATATCCCTTCTTCCAGTTTTGTCGGCATCGGCACGAGTACCCCGGCCGCTAAATTAGAAGTTGTTTCCGCCAGCGGCAACGCCAGTATCCTGGCCGGTTTGAAAAGAATCGGCAATGTCGATTTGCCTTTCGACGTTACCGATGCGGCTACCAAGGGTTATGTGGATTCTGTTTCGGCTTCGTCTTCTTCTCTCTGGGGTGGGGCGACAGTCGGAAATATCTGGAGTTTGAATAGCGGCAATGTCGGGATTGGGACGACCACACCGACGTCAAAATTGCATGTAGTCGGAGATACTTATCTTAATGGCAACGCTACCAGCACCGGTTATTTAACAATTACTTCTACCGGTATTTCTTCAGGAAACATAAGATTCACCACGGCCAATCCGTATATTACTGCCTCTTCCTATTTAGTCATGCCTGGCGGCCTGTATGTTAGCGGCGCTGGAATTGCTTATTTCGGCATAGTGAGAGCTAGAGGTATAGTTTCTAACGATACCGGTCCATATTTAACGATTGCCGGCGGCACCTCTACGGCTACTTATATCAGCGGCACTTTAGGCATCGGGACAAATTCTCCGGCCGCTAAATTGGAAGTCGTTTCGTCGACCGGCAACACCAGCATCCTGGCCGGCTTAAAAAGAATCAGTAATGTTGATTTACCTTTCGCCGCTACCGACGCCGCGACCAAAGGCTATATCGATGCTTTGCTTTCCACTTCCACGCCGATAGCCGGCGCTTACCTGCCTCTTTCCGGCGGAACAATGATTGCCTCCTCCAGTATTAATATGAATGACGGTAATATCACCAATTTATTCGATTTGGAAATTACCAATAAACTAACCGTCAGCACTATCGATCCGTTATATCGTATCGGCGGCGTCAACTATTCGACTTATGCCGCCTCGATTTCCGGCGGAGTCAAAGAAGAATATATTGGTAAAATAATGATCAGCAAAAAGAACCGAATCAGCGGCGAATTTGAAGCGATTATCGATTTTTCAAAGATAGAGGAGGGAAGCGACCTCTGGGTCTGGCGGCGGGTAGTCGATTTTAACAATAATAATGTTGATGTTCTGATAACCCCTTACGGACGCTTCGCCGCGGTTTATTATTTGATTGACGGCGAGAAGCTGGTTTTTCGGTCCGATTATCCGGTCGAGGTTTCTTATCGCCTTGTCGGTCGCCGTTTCGACTGGCGTCAGTGGCCAACCAGGGCAACGGATCAAAACGGCCGCGGTTTGGAGATTAAATAACGGTTGGCGTCGGAAAATAAAATAAAAAATTAATAAATTTATATATAAACGCCAGCGCGGCTTAAAGCGCGCGCGTTAAATAAAAAAATATGGAAAACAAAACAAAAAAAATGTGGATTCTCCTGGGCGTGATCGTAGTCATCGTGCTTATCATCATCATGGCTTCTTTACAGGGGAATAAGAAAGCGAATCCGGCCGCGCCGACCGGCGAAGGCGCTCCGACCGGTACGGAGGAACCGACGACAACCGAGCCGGAGACTCAGGTTATCCCGGCCAACACGGTCCTGAAAGATTCGCGGGTGGAAGTTCCCGGCGCCAATCCGATTACCAAGGACAATAAAGTTGTCACCTTGGAAGGAAAAGTGACTAAGAACGACGTCGCTCCAAGTTCGCCTTTGGCTCCTCAGGAAACCGGTGCCTTAACCAAGGAACAGGTACCTCCGACCGCAGTAACGCTGGAGTTGACTGCCGCCGGGTTTAATCCGAAGGAATTTACCGTTAAAGCGGGAGCGCCGGTTACGGTCGCGGTTACGGCGACCGACGGCGTGCATACTTTCGCCTTTGAAGACGCCTCTTTATCGGCGGTCGGTATGGGTCTTTATGCCGGTCAGACCCGCGCCGTTACCTTTAACGCTCCGGAAA
Source organism: Patescibacteria group bacterium (assembly GCA_041650775.1). Lineage (GTDB taxonomy): Bacteria > Patescibacteriota > Patescibacteriia > Patescibacteriales > UBA12465 > UBA12465. The sequence goes on along the minus strand of JBAZKO010000006.1, from coordinate 44,789 downwards.
AAACGGGCGAATATGTCTTCTACTGCAACGTCGGCGGGACTATCCATAAGAATCGCGGCGAAGTCGGCAAGATGATTGTTAAATAATCGTTCGGAATTAATATGAGATTTTCGGTAACCACCGGATAAATAAAGCACCCGCCGCGGCGGGTGCTTTGGTATCCCTTATCTAGGTTTAGCATCTCTGTCCGATTTATCCTATTTATAATATGCCTAAAAAAAATGCCGGCGGCAAAAAAGAAAACTTAATTTTTATCTTTTCTCTGGCGGGGCTATTTTTGGCCGCGGTTTTTTTGTTTTTTTGTATTTTAAATAAATTAGCCGATCAATCGGACGGCGAGCCGAACTCAGTCGGCGTTTTTTCGGCCGTGGCTCCAAACAATGTTATTCCTCCGGTCTCGCCTGCAATTTCTCCTTCCGCGCCGTCTTCGACATCAACTCCTGTTTCGGCTCCTGTTTCAATGCCAACTTTAACTTCCACGTCAGACGTGGTTATCACTTCAATCGTTAATCCGCCCGCGGCGGTTTCCGCGCCGTCTCCAGGCGGTTCAAATTCGACGGATATGACAGCCTCAATCGGCGAACCGTCTGCAATCCCCGAACAAGCTGTAGTTTCGGTGTTGACGCCGCCGGCCACTACCGTAATCAAACCTTTAGTTGAGGCGTCCGAACCGCCGAACATTTTAGATCCTTCTTTGATTTTTCGTTCCTTTTCCGATAATTTTTCCAGTCCGGCCCGTCTTGATTTCGCCGCGACTGATCTTTATCAGGACAAGATTTCTACAGCCGTTTTTTTCGCGCCGGATTACGACTGGCAGACAGCCGCGGCGGAAACAACTTTAACTTTCAAAGGGTATATTGATTCCTTTAAAGCCGGTAATTTCAACGGACCGTATAACGACCGACGCTGTTTGGACGACAATTGTCTGGAACAGAAAGATAAAGACCTTTATTACAATAACCGGCTTTTAGCTCTGCCGGCGGGAATCAGAAAAAACGATATCGCCGCCGTTTCCCTCGGCTCCTTATCTGATAATTGGCTGGTCGGCTTTACTCTCAAAGACGGCGCCGAGTATCGTGGTCAGGTTTTTTATTTTGATGGCCAAAAATTCACGCCGCTCGTTTTATCGTCTCCGATTACTTCTTCTTATTTCGGTCTCTTCGGTTTCGGCGGCGAAAAGAATGATTTTTTAGTGATTTATGGCGCTTACCAGGGGATAGCGTATCGCGTCCGCGGAACGGAAATTATTAATGTCAGCCGATTTTTCAATATCCGGACAATGAATAACGGTTTTAAGGCCGAAGTGATGAAGGTCGCTTATCAGGACAATGTTAATTGGTATATTTTCAGTTCCAGTTCCCACCATCCTTTCTGGATGAAACTTTGGCAGAACCGGACGCCGGAAATTATCGGCGCCGCGGTTTTCGACAATTTTTTTACCGGTTCGGAAGATTATTCCGCTTTCCGCCCGATAGAAATTAAGAATGATAAAATTGTTTTTTTAGCTAAAATTAAAGATAATAACGTCGAATCTTATAAAATTTTTACCGATCGCGGATTTAAAAATACCGCTCCCGGAACATTAACTTTCCGGCCAATCAGTTTCGGCGGATCGCCGTTTTCAATCGAAAAAATTTCAGAAGCCGGCCTTGATCTGGACTCCGGCAGTGTCGCGGCCGTAAAATTTCTCTTTTCCGCCGATGACGGCAATTGGCGAGAAATAGTGACAAAAGATAACTCCGTTTTTTTCGCTCCCGCTCTTAAATCTTTCCGGTTGAAAGTAACTTTCGCCGCTTCGACCGACAAGTTTTATTCCCCTTTTTTAGAGGCGGTTTTGTTTGATTATTATTGCCGGAAATGATATTATTATAAATAATCGCCTTTGGCGATGAGGATTATTTTAAAATATATGTTTAAAAAAAATATCGTCGTTTTCTCCGCTTCCGTCCTGGTAATTTTTTTCGCGTTCTTAGCGGTCAAAGCGGCGCCCTCCATCACCAGCACTCTGACTTTCTCCGGCGTTACTAATGATATCCAGACTACCGGCAACGATGATTTGGTCATTATGCCCGGCGGCACTGGGAATGTCGGAATTGGAACCACAAATCCTCTGGCTAAATTAAGCGTTCGGGCTTCATCCAACGATTGGCAGGTAAGATTTATCGGCAGTCACGCCGATTATCGGAAAGTTGTCGTTCTGCTCCATGCCGCTTATAATGGAACACTGTTAGCCAATAATTATTGCGTGGGAAAGATATTTATGGATAGAGGTGGGGCTAGTGCCGGTAATCGTAAAGAAGTAGCGGAAATAAATACCGGTTCCGCTTATAATTACGATCTCGGTGTCCATTACAGCACCGGCTATGCATTAGGACGGCTGGTGACCGTATCTTATAACGGTGTTAAATATGTCGCCTATGAATTGCCTTATAGCGCTTCTTTATATGAACGGATTGACTTTGAAGGCTATATCCATTCTTCGGCCCCCGAAGAACTAAAAATCGTCGAATATTATAATACCCAAAATTCCACGGTTATTAATTCGGAGATAAATAATTCCATTACCGCTTTTACGAATGGAAATTATAATTTTGACAGTAGTAACGCACTTTTTACCGGCAACGTCGGAGTAGGTACGGACGCTCCGGCTGAGAAATTAGATGTTAACGGTAGTATCGCTATACAAGGGAAGAGGGCTTTTTTGGGGTATGATTCCTGGTTAAGAATAAATGAAGGAAATTATTTTACTTCCGGAATTTACGCCGGTTCAGGAATATTTAGAACAGATGGTAATTTTCAGGTTGGCGGGGGTGGAAGTTTATTCACAGTTTTGACTACTGGCAGAGTTGGCATCGGCACAGGTACTCCCGGCGCCACACTGGAAGTCCTAAGCTCGGATGCGACCAGTATCCTAGCCGGCAGTAAAAGAATCGGTAATCTGGATATCCCGCTGGCCAGCACGGACGCGGCCACTAAAGGTTATGTCGATGGCGCCATCCTAGCTTCGGTCGGCAGTGTCAATTTCGTAAGCCGACAGCCCGATGGCGACAGAATCGCGAGCAATATATTGCCAACGACCAGTCCTCACGGAGTTAGGTTTGATTTCGTGGCGGCCAGCACGGTCGGCACCGGCGGAAATTATGCCGGCGTTATGACCTTTGCTCCTTGGGCTGGGACTTCGGCTTCGACCGGAGACGCTTCCTATCAATTTGCTTTCGGTTCTAGTGCGACAAACGGTTCGGGTGTTCCGCAGTTAAATATCCGTAACGGCATCGATAGCACCTGGAATTCCTGGAGAAAAGTGATTACGGATGACGGCGCGGGAAATATTCTCGTGAGTGGCAATATAATGCGCACGACGCATAGTAATGGTTTTCTTCTTGGCAGTTATAATAATGTTGGTTCTAACGACGGTAAAAGCAACCCCATATATACAATCGGCAGTAATTATATGCCTGGCGACACTTCTCTTGGTAATATGTATGGAATCGGCTATTCACATAGTAATTTTTGGGGTTCCGGCAAATCAACCGGTTGGGGTTTATATACCGCCGAAGCGGGAGTAATACATAACACGATTAGCGATGGCGGAATATGGACGGCCGGCAGTATATCGGCTGTCGGCAATATTTATCCCAATAATCAAACGACTTATGGCTTGAGAGGTAATGACGTTTACGCTGATACCATAAATACTGGAGTTGCCGGTGATCAGCTGGAAGTGAATTATCGGACCGCCGGGCCGGTAAAAATTTGTGCTACCGCCGGTTGTGCAACCTATAGCGCTTTTTTCGGCACTAACGGTCGGGTCGGAATCGGGACGGACAGTCCGGGAACCACTTTAGACGTCAACGGCTCTTTCCGTGGTGTTAGCGACAATTCTTACTTCAGTCTTGATTCCAGCGCAGATAGAATCGGTTTTGTAAAAAAGAGCGGATATGTCGGTAAATTAGCTTATGGGTCGGGGAATAGTTTCGCCATAACCCAATCCGGTGCTACCACGATTGTCCCGGGCAGTACTTTTACGGATAGATTCGTGTTAGATTCTACCGGCAATGTTGAAATAACCGGCAGTGGCTCTGTGGAAAAACTTAAGATTACTGGTACTGGCCAATCTAATCTGACTCTAAACGGCACTTTAGGCCAGATACAAAATAGCGCAGGCGCTCTTTATATTACTAATGATGCGGCGACGGACATTATTTTCCGATCAAGCGCTTCTACTGAAAATATGAGAATTGCCAGTGATGGGAATGTAAGTATATCAAGGGGAAATCTGAGTGTAACAGACGGATTTGTGAGCAGTGTAAATGGTTTTACATCATCGAGCGGAAACCTCCTTCTCGCTAGCGGCAGTTTATCAGTAGGCTATTCTCTGGACACCACTGCCGGCGTTAAAGCTCAGGGTTCTAGTTATGGTGTTTATGGTTATAGTAGCGGCGCCAGCGGATATGGTGTTTATGGCTCCGGTGTTTATGGTGTTCGGGGGGTAGGAACAAGTTATGGTGCTTATACAACTGGTCTTGTTGGTATTAGAGCTATTGGAAACGGTTCTGGTGGCACCGGTGGTTCGTTTAGTGGTGATAGCTATGGCATTACGACAAACTCATGCTCAGGCTGTTCTGTCTTAGCAGAAATGGTCCCAGTCGCCGAAACCCCAAATAATGGTGATATTATGTGTATGAATCCGATCAGCGGTAAAGTAGAAATTTGCCGGGAAGATAAGAGTAGTCGTCTAAAAGGAATCGCCCAGAAAATGGCAGAAACGGTTATGCGCATGGGTTGTAGTAAGACTCTTGACGCTAAAAATGGCGAAAATAGCGTTCATATAGGTGTGATGGATGTCGACGCTTGGCAGAAAGATCCGGCCTGTAAAGGTTGGTATCCGATTGCTTTGTCCGGTTTGTCGGAACAGACTAATGTTGTTTGTAAATCTCCTCAAGGGAAACCGTTGCAGTATGGAGATATTTTAGTTTCTTCCGCTATCCCCGGACATTTAAGACCGCTTGACGAAGGGGAAGAAGTCGCCGCCTACCAGATTGCGGGTAAGTCCGATTCGATTTGTTCTACTGGTAAAGAAACTGATTCGATAATGGTTTGGATCCAATAAAAATATTATTAGCGTTCTGGCAATTAAAATCATAAATAATTTAAAATATAAAAAACGCTAATATTAGCGTTTTTTGTATTATTGAACAACCTGAGCCGTAAACTATCTTGTAGTTTTATCCACATTTGTTATATTTAGTGTTAAAATATAGTACGTTAACAATATAAACCCAAAAATACAGATATTATGAAAAAAGAACTGATACTCGGCGCTCTATTGGGCGCTATGCCGCTGGCGGGAAAAGCGCAGGAAACCCGGCCGGTCGAAAAATTGAATAAGGATTCCATGGAGCAGGTTAATAACCCCGACTCGGTTTCTGTTTCTCCTGACTTTTCTAAGAAGAAAAATATTTCTTGGCGAGCCGCTTTGGAAACTAATTTAGATCTGGTTAATGAGAATCAAGGCGCCCCGAAAGTTTATTCGGAAAGCAGTCAGGAAAAATCCGCAACGATTGAAAATTCTTCGGACGCTAAAGAGGTATTGAATATTTATAAGGAAAGAGCAAAGATGATGGATTTACTTAATTCTTTGCCGCCGGCGCAACGTAATGTTGAAGGCTTTATCGGCAGAGTAAAAGAATCTTTTCCCACGTCTTCTTTCGAAGCGAAAATTCAGGCTTTGTCTATGATTGACGGGATGCTTTATTGCCATTATAGCGACAAGAAAAAGACTGAGCAGGTTAATCAGGATGATATTATCAAACACATGGCGGCTTATTTGAATGAAGAAGAAGATAAGCCGTTTCTGATGGGCGATTGTCGGGCGTTTTCTTCTTTAACCGCCAAGATAGCCGAAGAAGGCTTGGGCTTGTCGGCCGCGGTCGTTACCGGTCGCCGTCACGATATCGTACAGGTTGTTGGTCCGGATAAAAATCTTACTTTGATTACTAGCGGTCTGATATTCAATCAGATCGACGGCCGGCCGTTAAAGAATAAAGACGATGTGGATATTGCAATCATGCATATGATGGGCGGCTGGAGTTCTAAAGACATTACAATACATGATGACGAGGTAGTTTATTACAATCGTTACAATAACTTTGCTGGTTTTTGGAACAAACTTCAAAACGTCGATAATACGGACAGAAACCGAAAATTCCTGATGGATAACGAGAATTTATCTCTGTTCGCCCAGTTGGACGATGAGAAAGGAGTGACCAGAGGAGAAATATCGAAAGGGAATATCGGTCTACAGGCTTACTGGGTAAGGGGCAATAATAATTATAATCGGTTTATAGAAGGCATCCAGGGAGCCAACATTGCCGCCTATTTTTCTGCCGATTCAACGAATGATTCACGGCTGAAAAATAGTTTTTTCGCCAATCTTGGTTTTTATCACAGCGTTTTGAATTTCAGCAGTGTCAACGAAAGAAGAGAGGATCAGAAAAGAACTGACATCGCCCATGTCCAAGGTAGTTTTGAGGATTATCTGAAATATTCTCTGAATACTAATTTAACCGTCGGAATGATTAGTAAGTTGATTCAATTTGATCAAGAGTTGTGGCGGTCTGAAGGTGAGAAGTTATTACCAGAAGGAGGTTTTTCTCTAAGCCCTTTTATTTCTTTCGAAATACCGAAAGAAACCGGGAAGACATATCTTTGCGCCGGTACGGAAGTCACTGATCATTTAGCCCTCCCCAACGCTTTGCAATTCAGTCAAATTCCTTGGTTTCAGGCGGGGTTTAAATACAGCAAGCGAGGAATAGATTTTGACGCCAGTTTGAAAGGCGAATTTCAAAAGGCTTCCCAAAGATTCGACTGGGTATCGTATCTTAAAAAAGAAAGCAATACTTTTCAATTAAGAGCCTTTTATGAGCATTACACCCAGGAATTCAAGAAGTATATGCCTATTCAGGACGGTAAAGGCATCGAAGCTGGAATCGCCCGGGATTTAAAGAAAGGCCATCAAGCTTTCATTATGATTTCCTTTAAATCCGACAATACAGGCCAGACCAATCTGGTTCTTAATTTAGGACTAAAATTTTAAAGCCGACGTTCCACCAAGTGAACGAGCGGCTTTTTTTTGCTCTTAAATCGTCGCCCTCTTTTCTTGACCCTCTTTTTTAAAATTGCTATAATTATAATAACTTTTAATTAGTCTATAATATTTATCAAGTATGAAAAAATCACTGGGTCTAATATTATCTTCAGTCGTCATTGTGCTTTTGGCGGGCGCGTTCGTTTATTTTTATATTTCTCTCGTCCGATTGGAGAAAAAAATCGAAACGGTCAGAACCGCAGTCGTCGATGATTCCGGTAAGATAACCGCCATCGTTAATTTCTTAAACACCAGCCTCAATGCTCAAAGCCAAAATAATAAATAATATCAGCGGTGCGGCGGAAAAAAGTTATTCCCGCCGCGCGCTCAATAACAACAATAATATGAAAAGAGAATTCGTTTTTCCTCTGGTCGTCGGGATTATTTTAGGAGTGTTGGTCATGATCTTCTGGCAATTAAACGCCCGTTTGAACGACGCCCGTAATCTTCTAACTCAGCTGGAACAGGCGACCGCGCAGAATACCAAGAATGTCAGTGATGTTATAACTTTCATCAATAACGCCACTGGCGCCAACCAACAGAAAACTCCGGCCGCGACGGAAACCCCGAAGGAATAAACCAACCGTTAAAATTATCAACAAAACCCTGTCAAAAACAGGGTTTTGTGGTATAATGAGTATATCTATTATGGATATTTCTGAGGCCAAATTACGGGTGGAAAAATTGAAGAAGGAGATAGACTTCCATCGCTATAACTATCATGTCCTCGACCGGGAAACGATTTCACCGGCGGTTTTAGATAGCTTAAAAAATGAATTATTTCGTCTGGAAAACGATTTTCCGGAACTGATTACGCCGGATTCGCCGACCCAGAGGGTTGCCGGCGCCGTTCAGAAAAAATTTAAGAAAGCGGCACATTCGCGGCCGATGATTTCTCTTTTTGACGCTTTCAGTGAAGACGATATGTGCGCCTGGGAAAAAAGGAATGAAAATTATTTGTCCTCCAAAACGCTGAAAACGAGGTCGGAAAGCGGCGCGGCAGATAAGTTTCATCTGAATGAATACTACGGCGAACTGAAATTAGACGGCTTGGCGATTAATTTGGAATATCAGCGGGGATTATTAGTTCGGGGCGCGACGCGCGGCGATGGCTTGGTCGGGGAAGACGTAACCAGCAACATTAAAACCATAAACAGCATTCCTTTGAAATTACGCCGGCCGACGCCGGCCGAAATCGCCGCTTTGGGATTATCGCGCGCGGCGGCGGACGAATTGGCGAAATTCATTTCCGCCGGGACGGTGGAAATTCGCGGCGAAGCGATTATGACTAAGAAAGTTTTTGCCGCACTCAATAAGAAATACGAACGGGAAGGGAAAACGCCGCTCGCCAATACCCGAAACGGCACGGCCGGTTCCATCCGCCAGCTTGATTCGAAAATTACGGCCGAACGGGAACTAGAATTTTATGCTTATGATTTATTGTTGGGCGATCGCGAACGGGGAGAAATTATCGCTACTCGCGCGCAAGCCGACAAACTCGCTAACCTATTGGGTTTCAGGGTCAATCAACAGAATAAAGTTTGCCGTGGTCTGGAAGAAGCCTTTGCTTTTTATCGGGAAATAGAAAAAAAACGCGAATCCTTGCCGCTGGAAATCGACGGAACCGTCATTAAGGTTAATGACTTGCGCTTGTGGCCGGTTTTGGGCGTTGTCGGCAAAGCGCCGCGTTATATGATGGCTTATAAATTTTCGGCCGAACAGGCGACGACCCGGGTGCGCGATATCGTCTGGCAAGTCGGGCGCACCGGCGCCTTGACGCCGACGGCGATTCTCGAACCGGTGAAAGTCGGCGGCGTGATTGTCGGTCGTTCCACCTTGCATAATTTTGACGAAATCGGGCGTCTGGATTTGCGTTTAGGCGATACGATTATCATCGAACGTTCCGGCGATGTCATCCCGAAAGTAGTGGAAGTTTTAAAAAATTTGCGTACCGGCCGCGAGAAAAAAATTACGCCGCCGCGCGTTTGTCCGATTTGCGGCGGGAAAGTCGTCCGCGTCAAGGATGAAGTCGCTTACCGTTGCGCCAATAAAAGATGCTATGCGGTCAATTGGCGACGGATAATTCATTTCGTTTCCAAGGGGGCGGCTGATTTGGAAGGCTTGGGACCGAAATTGATTGAACAATTCTTGGCGGGCGGTTTAATTAAAGACGCCGCCGATTTATACGCGATTCGCCGGGAAGATTTACTGAGTCTGGAACGTTTCGCCGCCAAGAAAGCCGATAATGTCATGGCGATGATTGCGGCGCGTCGGGTTTTAGGTTTGGCGCGTTTTATTTACGGCCTGGGCATCAGACATGTCGGCGAGGAAACAGCGGAATTATTGGCTGAAGTCGTTGCTTCGAAATTAGGCGCGCGAATAAAAGCGAATAGGAAAACGGGTGATAAGACCGATCAGATTAATATTGATGATTTAATTTTTACTTTTCAATCCCTGACGCTCGAAGAATTGGAAAAGCTGAGCGATGTCGGGCCGATTGTCGCGGCCAGCGTCTATGATTTTTGGCGCGATAACCATAATCTTATTTGGTTGAAAAAATTTAAGGATAACGGCGTGACGCTTTTATTTACGGCCGCCGGAAAAGCGGAAAAACAAAAGCTAAACGGCCAAATCTTCGTCTTAACCGGTTCTTTGGGCGGTTTGACAAGGGCTGAGGCTAAAGCTAAAATTAAGACAGTAGGCGGAAAAGTAAAGGAAAACGTCGGCCGGGAAACTGACTATGTCGTGGTCGGCGCCGATCCCGGTTCGAAATACGAAAAAGCCAAGAAATTAGGAATTAAAATACTCGAAGAAGAAGAGTTTTTAAAATTGATAGAGTAAAAAATCGCCGTAAAAAATAAAAAAATCGTCAACTTTATGGCCATCACCCGGGAAGAAATAAAACATATCGCCGAATTGTCGCGCCTGGAATTAAGCGAGGAAGAAATAAATAAATTCAGCGGTCAACTGGATTCCATTTTAAAATATGTCGGCCAATTAAACGAAGTCGAGACAAAAAAAGTCGAACTGGCGGCGCAAGTGAGCGGTTTGGTTGATGTTTGGCGCGTCGATGACATTAAAGAATGGGATCGTGGCGAAGTGGAAGAAGCTTTGAATCAGGGCGAACGGGAAGGCGGGCAAGTTAAAGTGAAAAGAGTTTTATAAAATAAAAATCCCCCGGATGGGAGATTTTTATAGTTCCGTTGTGGTTCCTATTGAACTAAACTTAACAATAATATTATTATAACAGATTAATTTCTTTTGTCAATTTTATTTTTAATTGTCTGTTTCGGTTCCGTTTCCAGGTGTGGATCCGCGGGGAATCGAACCCCGGGAAACTAATTGTTAAGTTTAGTCCCGGAACCACTCCCGGGCCCACACCAAAATCAGTATAGCAAGACGTTGATAAATAAAATTTAAATAAAAAATAAAGAGGCTCGCTAAAATTAGCCAATACGGTTTATGCTTTTGAACGAACTGACAATTAAAGAAGCGCGCGTCAAATTAGATAGCGGAGAAATTACGGCCGCTGATTTGACCAAGGCTTGCCTGACGCAGATTAAAAAAGCGGACAAAGAAATCCACGCTTGTCTATTGGTTTGTGAAACCGAAGCCCTAGCCGCCGCCGCGGAAGCCGATAAAAGAATTAAGGAAGGGGAAAAAGGCGATCTTTTGGGTATCCCTTATTTATGTAAAGACAATATCATGGTCAGAGGCCTGCGTACGACCGCGGCTTCAAAAATTTTAGAAAATTATATCGCGCCCTATGACGCGACAGTCATCAAAAAATTAAAAGCCGCCGGCGCAATTTTGCTTGGAAAAACCAATCTGGACGAATTCGCGCACGGCGCTTCCACGGAAAATTCCGCTTACGGCCCGACCAGGAATCCGCGCGATTTAAGCCGCGTTCCGGGCGGTTCGTCCGGCGGCAGTGCGGCGGCCGTCGCGGCTGATATGTGTTTGTTCGCTCTCGGTTCGGATACGGGCGGTTCCATCCGTTGTCCCGCCAGTTTCTGCGGCGTCGTGGGTCTGAAACCGAGTTACGGCCGCGTTTCCCGTTTCGGCTTGCTTTCGATGACTTCTTCCACTGATACTATCGGGTGTCTGACCAAAACCGTTTACGATGCGGCTTTAGTAATGGAAATAATCAGCGGTCGCGATGATTTGGACGCGACCAGCGCGCCGGAAGCGGTCGAACATTATAACCAAGAAATCGCGGCGGCGGAAAATAAAAAATTAGCCGGGTTAAAAGTCGGCCTGCCCGAAGAATATTTTTTAAAAAGTTTGAATCCGGCTGTCGCGGCGCGGATTAAAGAAACGGCCGCCAGACTGGAAAATGCCGGAGCGAAATTAATCAAGGTCAGTTTGCCGTATACCGAATATGGCATTCCGGTTTATTATATCATCACGCCGTCGGAAATCAGTTCCAATTTAGCCCGTTTCGACGGCATCGGTTGGGGTCTGGCCAAGAACGAAGCGGAAAATTTACAGGAATTCTATAAAAAGAATCGCGGCGCCGGTTTTGGAGCGGAAACAAAACGCCGGATCATGCTCGGCACTTATGTTTTAAGTGCCGGCTACTATGACGCTTATTATAAGAAAGCCCAGGCCGTCCGGACTTTGATTATCAAGGATTTTGAAAATGTTTTTAAAGAAGTGGATTTGTTATTGACTCCGACCGAACCGCATCCGGCTTTTAAAATTGGCGAGCAGATAAACGATCCGCTGGCGATGTATCTTGAAGATATCTTCGTTACCGGCGCGAGTCTGGCCGGTCTACCGGCCATTTCTGTCCCAGCCGGAGAAGTCGCGGTTGAGGACGGGAAAGAATTGCCGGTCGGCGCGCAACTTATCGGCCCGCGTTTGAAAGAAAGCTTGGTTTTGCGGGTGGCAAGCGTTTTAGAATAAAAATAATAAAAATTTATTTTATGAAAAAAACCTTTAGAAATCTTATTCTCATAGCCATCGTCGTGGTCGCAGCCCTAATTATTCTGGCGGTCGTCTGGGGGCAACCGAAAAAGAAGACTGTCGACGATTCGACTAATATTTTAAGCGTTAAAGACGCTCAAGCCCAAAGCTACGCCGTGGATAAACAACCAGTTTTGCGAAAAGACGATCGGATCTCCGGTTCTAAAAACGCCCCGCTCCAAATTTTTGTTTATGAAGATTACGCCAGTCCTCTCAGCGCCGCTTTAGCCGAAACGCTTCAAAAAATCCAGGCCGAGTCCGGTGATAAAGTCGCTGTCATCGTTCGATCCTATGTTTTAAAGGGGTCAGCTTTATCCCGCCAGTCGGCTCTGGCCGTCGATTGCGCCGACGAGGAAGGGAAATGGCTGGAAATGCGGACAGCTCTGTTCGCCCTGGCCAAACAGCGTTTAATTGCCGGCGATTTTGTGAATTACGCCAAACAAATCGGCCTGAACGAAGAAAAGTTCTCCGCTTGCTTGACTAATGAAGAAAAATCAGGAAAAATAGAACAGTTGGCTAAAGAGAACGAAGATTATAAAATTCAAGGGTCGCCGACGATTTTTGTTGGTGACGAGATGATTCCGGGCGCGCGGCCTTATGAAGATTTCATCGATTCTAACGGCGACAAGATTGAAGGGTTGAAGAGTCTAATCGCCAGGAAATTGAATTCGCAATAATTATCAGTCAATCCGATACAGTCTGATTAGCGGGTAGCTGATAAGCCGTCAAGGGAGAGTTCGCATAGTTGGTCTAGTGCGCACGCTTGGAAAGCGTGTATACCGCAAGGTATCGAGGGTTCGAATCCCTCACTCTCCGCACTGAGTTAAAATCGCTTTTATTTTCAATTTTAGAGAGGACATTATATGGCTCTTTGAAAGAAATATTAGCGATTTTTTTGTTGGCAACGCTTGCGTTCCAAAGTAAGGTTATTAGAGTATTTCTTTGTTCGTCAGGTTTTTTTAATAAAAACTCTTTTTGCATTGTTTTAGGCTCTAAAAACGCATTTCTTATCCGTTCCAAAGTAATATTATCTTGACTCTGTTTTTTGATTTCCAGCTCTTGCAAGTCCTTATTAATTAGTACCATTTCATTTTCTATTATCTGATTTTTAGCCTTGTAGTCGCCCTCCAAAACGACTTTATCCAGATAGCCGTCTATCAGAACTTTCTTGCGCTCCTCAAGCGTTTTGAGCCTATTTTGAAGACCGAGGATAGCCTCTTCTAGGTATGACAAGACATTTCCGCTTTCTTTAAGTTTAGCCCGATAGACGAGATTAACGACTTTCTCGTCAAAGATTAATTCATTAAAAACGCCGTTTAATTCCGTTGAGAGATTTTCTTCTTTGATATAGGCCTTATGCTCCTCGCAAACATTCTTACCGTTAGTGCAATAGTAATATGTCAGCCGTCCCTTTTTCTTCGTGGCTGTTAGCAGACAGCCACACTTGGCACACCTGAGCATTCCCCGAAAAGCGAAAGGAATATTTTGTTTTTTAATATGGGATTTTTTAGTTAGCATTTCCTGCACCTCGTCAAATAGTTTCTTGGATATTAACGGCTCATGATTACCCTCAAACATCTGGCCATGTTTTTCCATAATTCCACAGTAGAAAGAATCGGACAGCATTTTATGAATCTTGCTCTTATGATATTTATTATGTGCCCGACTTCTGAATCCCTCTTTAAATAATGTATCAGCTATTTCCTTAACGCTATACTTTCCCGTCTTATACATCTCAAATATTTTAACGATATATTTTCCCCTCGCCTTATCAATTATTATTTTACTGTCTTTATTCAGATAGCCGAGCGGTGCCAGATTAGGCCAACCGCCTTTTTCCAGTTTAGCCCTTATTCCTCGTTTAACATTTTTACTTAAGTCCAAAATATACTGATTAGCCATTCCACTTTCAACATTGAATAAGAGGGCGTTGTCGCCTGGCAGGTATTGTCGCTCCATAGTCTGAATTATTTTGAGTTCATTCTGTTGCAGTAGCCATTGAATAGTCGCCGAGTCTATCGGGTTGCGACTTAGCCTATCTATCTTCCAACAGATAACGCCCTGAATTTTACCTCGCTTGATCAAATTGATAAGTTCGGAAAATTGCGGACGATTATCTGGTTTCTTGGCCGATTTACTTTCTCTAAAAGTAGCCACAATATTTAGCTCAAGTGTTTCGGCTAATTTTAACATTTCTTTCTCTTGTGAATCTAGAGAAAGAATTTGCCGACTGCTGTCTTCGGTAGACTTTCGGCAGTAGAGGGCATATTTAATTGTTTGTTCGTTTTTGTCGTTCATATAATTATTATTTAATAATCAAAAAGGGCAGTCCTGATTCACCCAACATAACAAACTAGCCCAAAGGTTAATTTATCGTTTGGCAGAACTGCCCATTTCGAGCGACAAAGGTATTTGTTAAAAAAATACCCTGGGCATGTCTGTTTATTATGTTAGGTGAATACTATTAATATACTAAAGAACAAGTTAAAAATCAATATCCTCTATGGATAGGCCAGAAAGTGTCTTGCTAATTTCTTTATCTAATTCGGGAAAATTGGAAAGGTCATATTGCTGATAATTAAACCAGCGCATAAAATTTACTGGCTTTCCGATAGTGTCGTTAATATCGCTCTGGTTATATTCCGTTTCGCCGTCATATTTATAGACTAAAGATTCCGAGGGCAGTTTTGACTCCACGAGCGAGACGACTTCCACAAAAGAATTTTCTTGCGGTTTTAAAAGCCCCTTACTGGCGATATATTTTTTCTGCCGAGGGCAGTTATTTTCAAAGACAGATTTCTGAATGTATTTGATAAAGTAGAAAATAATTTTTTGCAGTTGCGCCTGATTTTTGACCTTAGCAAAATTTTTGTCTTTTCCGCCAACCATTATCCGACCTTGCCCCCAAATATCAAACATCTTTTTATAAATATTTTTGATATAGGGCAGATTAAAAAAAATCATATGATAATGAATTGCCCCTCGTTTTTGCAGTTCAAAGACGGCCAGATATTTTAAATTACTTTGTTTTAAATCTTTACCCTCGATTCCATTGGTTTCATAATTGAGCCGTCTGATAAATTTAGTAAATTCATAGTTAGCTTTTTTAAGGTCAGTAATATTCTCTGCAAATGTCAGAGTCAGAGTAATCGGCAAATATGGTTTACCTTTTTCTTTAAACCACAAAAAGCAATTAGCCATTATCAATCGTTTAATCATTCGCTTGGCACGCCGAGCGGAAGACTTTAATATTTCTTCTTGGCTAGCCTTGGGCTTAGGGAATTTTTTGGCCTCTTCAATTTCTTCCTCGGTTTTAATATGCCTAATTCTTCTTTCCAAGTGAATATCACGACCGAACTGATATATCTCAAGTAATGACCCAGATTTTACCAGTTTACGGTTAGATAGGTATTTATTATCTTGTTGTTTCATATGTTTCAGTTCTAATTAGAAGTTCTCTTAACAAGGATAACTTTTTCTTTTCGGCTCCCCCTACGGGGGAACCGCCGAAAAGAAAAAAAGAGTTATTCCTTGGTAAAGAGAGAGTTATATAAATTAACGAGAGATGTTAAAAAAGAATCAGCCTCATCGGGAGTAATTGCTCGCCCATAGAGTCCGCTGAAATATTCCTGGGTATCGGATATCAGTTGGTCGTCATACTTAGTCATGATTCAAGCATACAAAAAAGACCTTGCGCTATCTTGCTAGCAAGGCCTTTAAAAAGTTTCAGTTGTTTTTACAGGTATTTCTGATTAATCTTACACCAACCAGTCTGGCCGGTGGCGTAGAGTATAAATTTGTCCTTATAGTTATCCACCGCTTTGGCGACTTTGGCGTTCAGTTGATCGCAGGCTCGGCGCAGTATCTGCCAGTCCTTGGTTTTGTCATATTCCTCCATACCCAGATAATTTTTGGCAATATCTTTAAAATATATTTCTTCGATTTTATCCTCCTGGTCAAATATAGCCTCTAAGATATAATGGTCGTTTGGCTTTTCGCCTTTCAGCCTAATACTGATTTCTTCGCCCATAAAATGGAGAATGCTTTTATCCTTATCAAACCATGGCTCCTTTATAGTTTCTTTGGCGTTAGCCAGTTCCTCACAGTCAATCTGGTCAATAATATATTTGGCTGTTGTTAATAGACTGGCACTGGCAAACAGAGCAAAAGGCTGACTGGCCAGTTCTTCGCCGACTTTAACTCTGATAGTAGAAACAGGCAGGTCTTTTAGGATATTGAGCTTGTCTTCTATCGGTTCCTTATTAAGCAGTTGTTCCTTGATTCTACCCATAGCCTCATAAAGCAAGACTAGATTAGTCAGAGCTAAAGGCAGGATTTGTTCCATGCTAGCGTGTTCATTATTTTTTTGCTGTTCCAATCCGAGGGCGATAGTATCTTTATGCATAGGAGCTTCGGAAACATCCTTAAATTCCATAATTTTATGGATGTTCGGGACTTCCAGATTTTGGTTTAGAGTAGAGGCCTCTAACAGGGTGATTTGCTTATCGGCGTAGTCAAATCCCCCTCGCAGGAGATTGGCAGTATATGGCTCTTTCTTTAAAAAATCAACGTATTCAAAAATAATGTCAAAGCCCTTGATAGTGCCTGAATTTTCTTTATACTTATTCAGTAAAATTTCAATTTTCTGTTTGATTTTATCGGGAGTCATAATTATATTTTGCCACAAAAGAGGGCTAAGGGCAATTAGGCTAATTTTGTTGATTTTTTGGTCATTTTGTGGTAATTTGAAAATAATAATAAGTTTTTAAATAAATAATGATTATTTAAGATTAAGTTATCGTATGGCGGTATTAACGACAATTGAGAAACAAATACTTGAAAAACTCTTCCAAATGAATGGTGGTTATGTTTTAAATTTTACCGACAGGACAATGGGGGAATTTTTCAGAGATGACATCGGTATAAATATTTACGACGAGAAATACAACTATGAGAGCGGGTCAAAAGCAAATCGCTTACGTGGTTTATGGCTAAAAGCGGAAGAAAAAATTGTTGGCAATAGTATTTTGAAACTTGTCGAATATATTGAAAATCAAATTTTACTCGGTAATCTAAAACGAATTGATTTTTCGCCTGATAGAATAGCTGGTGTCAAAAATATTGGAGAAAAACTTTTAGGAGAAAAAGTAAAAATTGAAAATAAATCAAAAGCTACTTTTGAAAATGGTAATATTAGCATAACTTTACAAAAGGAAGTGTTTGATCACGTCCAAAATTTATTAAATAGTGGACACTATTTTAATGCCGTAGAAGAAGCGTATAAAATTGTTAGGCAAAAACTTAAAGATATTACAGGTAAAGAGAAAGCGCATGAAGCTTTTGCAGAATCTAACCAGGAAAAGATTTTCGGGTGCAGGCCGAAAAATGATGCTGAAAAAGATTTTTTTGAAGGCGTAAAATTTTTGCATATGTCTATCCAATTTTTACGAAATGAGAAAGCTCATACTCCTGCCGAAGATTTAGATAAAAATTTAGCAATTCACTATATATCGCTCGCTAGTTTAGCGTATGATTTGATAACCAGAAAATAATTATGGCAAAATCTTCAAATACAAATTTGCACAAAGCAAACAAAGCAAAAAAAGATGAGTTTTATACTCAGCTTATTGATGTTGAAAAGGAATTAAAACATTATAAAGAGCAATTTCGTAACAAGGTAGTGTATTGTAATTGTGATGATCCTTTTGAAAGTAACTTTTTTAAGTATTTTGCTTCAAATTTTAATGCTTTAGGTTTGAAAAAACTTATCGCTACAAGTTACAAGCCATCGCCAATTGCTAATACTCAATTAGGACTTTTTGGTGACGACAAAACGCTAACCAAATCAAAGGGTCGCCTCAAAGCAACTGCTAATAAATTAATTATCAATGAAGTTAGTGATTTAGATGGGGATGGTGCATTTGATTTGCGAGATATTGCCGAACAATTAAAGGCTAACAAGAATAACGAGTGGTCACCATTAAAAGGTGATGGAGATTTTAGAAGTGAAGAAAGTATTGAGCTTTTAAAACAGGCAGATATTATTGTGACTAATCCACCTTTTTCACTTTTTATAGAGTATATCGTTCAGTTAGCAGAATACGATAAAAAGTTTTTGATTATTGGAAACACTAATGCAATAACTTATAAAGAAGTCTTTAAATTAATTAAAGACAACAATCTTCGTACTGGTTATACAAATTTTAACGTAGGAATGTTTTTTGAAGTTCCTAATGACTGGGAGCAGTATCATCATATAGATGGAAGCGGTAAAAAGATCGCTCGAGTTTCAACTTCATGTTGGTTTACAAATCTTGAGGTGGAGAAACATAAACAAGATATTGTTCTTTATAAAAAATATAATCAGGAAAATTACCATAAGTATGATAACTATAATGGTATAGAAGTTTCGAAAGTTCAAGAAATTCCGATGGACTATGAGGGTGCTATGGGTGTGCCAATAACTTTTGTTGATAAATATAACCCAGATCAATTTGAAATAATAAAATTTAGAAAAGGAGATGACGAAAAGGATTTATCTATAAATGGAAAATGCCCTTATTTTAGAATTTTAATTAAAAACAGAAAGCCACAAAAATAATATGAAAATAGATTTACACAAAATTAAAATTTCGGAAGTCGTAAAAGACTACAAAGATAGCGCTGAAGAAGGTGTTAGTGCTTTTGGCGGTAAATTGGATATTCG
The DNA here is from genome assembly GCA_041650775.1 of Patescibacteria group bacterium. Classification (GTDB taxonomy): domain Bacteria; phylum Patescibacteriota; class Patescibacteriia; order Patescibacteriales; family UBA12465; genus UBA12465. The sequence goes on along the minus strand of JBAZKO010000006.1, from coordinate 25,968 downwards.
TCCAAAATATCAGAGAGAGTTTGTATACAGCGGAAAACAACGAGATGAAGTAATTAGAACTATTAAAAATGGCTTTCCTTTGAATGTGATGTACTGGGTGAAAAAAGAAGACGGTAATTTTGAAGTGCTTGATGGACAACAAAGAACAATAAGTTTTGCTCAATTCGTAAATGGAGATTTTTCAATTGAATTTAATGGCAGAATTGCAATGTTTCATAATCTAACCAAAGAAGAGCAAGAACAGATTATGAATTACGACCTTATGATTTATCACTGTGAAGGAAATGATAAGGAAAAGCTCGATTGGTTTAAAATTATCAATATCGCTGGTGAAAAATTATTTCCTCAAGAATTACGAAATGCTGTCTACACTGGACCTTGGCTTTCTGACGGAAAACTGAAATTTAGTAAAACAAATTGTGCGGCTTATTTGCTTGCAAATGATGGTGGGCAATTGGTAACAGGTTCTCCTATCAGGCAGGAGTATTTAGAAACTGCAATTTCTTGGATAAACAACGGAGAGATTGAAGAATACATGGCAAAGTGCCAGCATGATAAAAATGCGGAGGAATTGTGGAAATATTTTCAAAGTGTAATCCATTGGGTGAGAGAAGTTTTTCCAAATTATAGAAAAGAGATGGCCGATGTAAATTGGGGCGAACTTTACAATGAATTTAAGGAGAAAAAGTTTAATTCAGAAAAACTGGAAAAAGAAATAAAAAAGTTAATGCAAGATGAAGATGTAACAAAAAAATCGGGCATTTATCCGTATGTACTTACTCGAAAAGAAAAATATCTTTCTATCCGAGCATTTACACCAAACATGAAAAGAGAGGCATATGAACGACAAAATGGTATTTGCCCAGATTGTAAAGGTGAAAATAAAAACAAAAAATGGGAAATAGGAGAAATGGAAGCAGATCATATTGATCCGTGGCATGATGGTGGAAAAACGACAGCAGAAAATTGTCAGATGTTATGTAAAGAATGTAATAGAAGAAAATCGGGAAAATAAAATATATGAAAAAACTTGATAAAAAAGAATTGAAAGAAATAATTCAAAGCGGACACATCAATCTGCTTATTGGGTCTGGCTGTTCGCTCGATTATCTTACAACTCTTAAAGACATCGAAGATCGAATGAATGTTGAGGCAACCAAAGCACAGGCGCAGAAGGACTATTATAAATTGATAAGTAAATCTAAAGCCGTACTCGATGATTCGCTTGAAACTGACACTACCGAGAAAACCAAACTGACCAAGACAAAGCAAAATTACGATTCTTTTTTAGGATTTTGGGCTAACACAATTTCCAGTCGATTTTTGCATATTGTAAATAAGCAAGTGAATATCTTCACTACAAATTTCGATATGTTTATGGAGGATTCCTGCGAAAGGTTGATTATTCCATACAATGATGGTTTTGCTGGGCAAATAAATCCGAATTTCAGTGTTGCGAACTTTAACAAAATTCAGAGATATAAGAGTTTGCAGTTTGATAATACTTCAGACATTCCACTTTTTAACATTATCAAGCTACACGGATCGGTTTCTTGGCAAGAAAAAAACGAAAAAATTGTTTATTCAAACGGAAATCATATTGCCAACGACCTTGGTGATAAAACAGGAGATGATTTTGACGAGGGATATAAAAAGATTGCTGTTATAAATCCAAATGCAGAAAAACACTTCGAGACTGTTCTTAATACAAATTACGCTTCAATGTTGCGTAAGTTTACTTTGGAATTAGAAAAAGAAAATAGTGTTTTAATGCTGATTGGTTTTTCTTTAGAGGATAAACATATTAAAAATCTCTTGGATGGAGTGATGAAATCTAACCCTACTTTGGTCGTCGTTTATTTCTCGTATTCTCAATACGACGAAACCACTGACAAATTAAATGAAAAGCAAAATTCAAATCTATACATAATTTCCCCAGAAGCTGATTTCTCTTTTGAGAAAACGACAGAATATCTTTCCAAGATTTTTGCCAATTCTGATGTTTCAAAACAAAATGAAGAGGAAAAATAATTTCAATTTACAAGATCGTTTAGTTAATGATTCCGTTTTTACAATCGGAAGCGTTTTTAGTGTCAAGGGGAAAGATATTATCGTTAAAGTTAATAAAGATAAAAATCTTCCCCATTTGTTTTTCAATGGAAGAACTATAAAAAATGTATCTGTCGGACTGTCTAACTATGTAAAAATCCTCAAGGGATTCACCGAAATTATTTGTAAGGTTGAGGGCGAATATCTTGAAGAAGATAAATACCAAACGAATAAAAAGTACGCAAATGAAAAACAAAAAATAGATCGTTTTCTCAATGTTTCTGTTTTTGGTTTTTATGATAATGATCAAAAATTTCAGCACGGCATAAAAGAAATGCCTCTTATCGGAAGCGAATGTAGATTACTTTCAAGAGAAGAATTTGAAACACTTCATCAGCTGTCTAACAATAATGAACTTTCTGTTCATCTTGGGTCTTTGATAGACGAAGAAACTCAAAATATTTTTATACCAGTTAAAAAATTGTTTGCTGGACACATTGGGATTTTCGGTAATACAGGCTCAGGAAAATCCAATACTCTCGCAAAAATGTACACGGAATTATTTAAGTTAGATTTGAATGATAATTTCAAAACTAAATCCAAGTTTGTTTTCATAGACTTTGGTGGAGAGTATTCGAAAGAAAGTGTTTTACATCAGGATAAAAAGACATATATATTATCAACCGAGATAGAATTAAAAGATATTAAAGCTGAAAATAAATTACCTTTAAGTGAAAATAGTTTTATCGACATTGAATTATTGTCAATTTTAGCTAATGCCACTGAAAAAACACAAAAGCCCTTTCTTAATAGGGCAATTAATTTATATAAGAAGATAGCCAAGGGAGATGACCCTGTATCCTATTTTAAAAATAATCTAAAATTGATTGCACTCAGAATTTTAAAGTTGAAGAATAAAGATCTGGCTTTTTTGTGTATTGATAGATATAGACAAATTTTAAAAATTGAAAGTGATGACACTAGTTTTGTAATTCCAGAATGGCATAACACACATTCCTATTTCAAATGCGGCGGAGATAGCGAATATGACCAAATAACCGATGACCAGTATAAGGCTCAATCTATATACACAAAAGCAGATGATTATTCATTTGCTAATAATGTAATAGAAAAATTTTTAGACTTTGCAAGGATGCAACTGCTGTATGATTTACTTGATAACAGGGCGCAAAATGATCACATATATCCCGCAATAAACAAGTTAGAAAGTATAAAAAGAAGTATTCAGAAGGTTTTTAATACTGAAATCGAAAATAGCACTGACTTATTTGACGGTAAGAATGCTGTTGTGATTGATCTAAAAGCTGCAAACAGAGATATTAAAAAATCACTTCCGCTAGTTGTTCTAAAAAAATTATATGAGAATCAAAAGAGTAGCTATAAAACAGACTCATCATTTCATATAATTATTGATGAGGCGCATAATATTTTGTCCGAAACTTCCGTAAGAGAATCTGAAACTTGGAAAGATTATCGTTTGGAAACATTTGAAGAAATAATAAAAGAAGGTAGAAAATTTGGTGTTTTTCTTACAATTGCTAGTCAAAGACCGTCTGATATCTCGCCTACTATTATTTCGCAACTACACAATTATTTCATTCACCGTTTGATGAACGAAAATGATTTGAGAGCGATAAACAAAGCCGTCAGCTATCTTGATGAACTTTCTTTTAATTCAATTTCCAATCTTTCTGTGGGTTGTTGTTTTATCGCAGGGCAAATGACACAATTTCCGTTGTCGGTAAAGGTTAAATTACTTGATGAAAATGAACGCCCACAGAGTGAAACCGTTGATCTTGATAAATTATGGAAAAACGAGCAAAATGAAGCCGTATCTTAATATTAAATAGTCCCGTCGTCCGCTCGCTGAAAAGTTTTGGGGGCGAAGCCCAAGCAGGCGGGCAAAAAAGGTGATAGTTTTTAATATTAAGATCTACATAAATTTTGAATAACCGTTCCAAGTGCGTCCCACCCTCTCCGCAAACTAAAATGACCCCACCTGCGTGGGGTTATTTTAGTTTAGATGAAAGTTTGTGAGGGATTCGAAAGCCGGAGCGATGTGCGGAGCGAAGCGAACGCACCGCGAGGCCGGGTCGGGGCGCTTGCTTTTCGCCGAGCGGAGCGAGGGCGAAAAGCTTAGCGACCGTGACCGAATCCCTCACTCTCCGCAAACTAAAAATCGCTCTTTGGGCGATTTTTTGGTATAATCATATTAGATTACAAATACATTTATTAAAGATAAAACGATATTTTAATTAATCTCAATTATATGAAAACAATTAAATGGTCAGCTCGAATAATCGCACTGTGTATCCTAGTGTTCGCTTTGCCGTTTTATTTTGGCTATGGCAATCCATTGCCGTTCGTTAATCCGAACTATTCTCTGTGGGAGAATGTTGCGTTGTCTATGATGCCGCTGGTTTTTATCGGCTTGGCTCTGGGTTGGAAATATCCGAAAGTAGCAGGCTGGCTTGTTATTATCGCTATTGCAATCGGCTTTATTGTCGGGCTTTTAACAGAAGCAAATCTCAGTATTAATTTAGCCGTGCCTATTATTCCAGGAATTTTGTATTTGATAGACGGGTACAAAAAATATGAATAAATATATTAAGATAATCTTTTCTGTTCTTGCTATATTTCTCGGAGTGTTCTTGATTGTATTCGGCGGATATGATGATAGTCCTGGAGCGCAAGGACTAGGCCTCATTCTAATTATTGCCACAATTGTTATCGCGATCAGAGGCAGAAAGAAAAAATAATAATCTATTATGATTTTTGAACATTTTTCAAAAAATAAAAAGGTTGTATTGTTCGTATCCGCCACTATTTTAGTGCTGGGTATTTTTATATTTCTCTACTCGCCAGTAATTTTTCAAGAAGGTAATTTCTGGCCACAGATTAAAGGCATCACTCAACTAACTTTCAGTAAATCGAATATAGTTAAATTGTCTGGCACGGACAATAGGTATCTAACTAAAAGCCAAGGTGGACCTATGATAGTTGAAGCGTTTATGAAAGACCGTGGATATGAATATACTGATCAAATGGGATCGGGCTATTTTTATAAATCATCCGACAAAACTATTGTTTTAACTGGGCGCCAGTATAGTCGGTTTTATGTAATTTGGACCATTACCGAAAATAACAATGATTCCGATAATAATTTATGGGCGACAATCACCAACGACGACAGTGTAACATATCAATACCCCAAAGAATTATTGGCTAAATATATTAGCGTTGCAGAATGGCCGCCAGTTATAAAAATAGAAACAGGAATATATTCCTGCAAAACCACACCGCAAGAAGTGAGCAGTATGTCGGATATAACTTTACAGAGGACGGTTGATGATAGAACTTATTGCGTGAATGTTAAACACGAAGGCGTGGCTGGCAGTGTTTATGCTTCATACGCTTATACTGCTATAGAGAACGGTAAACTCATAAAAATTAGCTTTACTCTGCAATATCCTAATTGTAATAACTACAATGAAGAACAAAGCAAAGCTTGTACCAGCGAAAGAGAAGCTTTTGATATTGATTTAACGGTTGATAGGATCGTCCAGACAATCAAATATGAATAACTCATGACTTCATACAAGCACACTCAAATTGGATATCTAATGTTGGTTATTACACTGGCCGTGCTAGGGCTTTTTACATGGGTTCAGATTACGGCTAGAACTGAACCATCGTCTGTCGACTCTGGCACAAATTTTCTCGTCACCTTAATAATGACATTAGTTCTGTTTATTTTTGCATCATTTACAGCATTAACAACGTCTATTGATGAAAAATATCTTCAGATTAAATTTGGTTATGGAATTTTTAGGAAAAAGTTTCTGCTTAGCGAAATAGCATCAACAAAGCAAGTAAAGAATCACTGGTATTACGGATGGGGAGTGAAAGTCTGGTTCTGGCCGTATATGTGGATTTACAACGTTTCCGGTTTTGATGCGGTTGAAATAATTATGAGAAACGGAAAAATTTATCGTATAGGGACAGATACCTCCAGCGAACTAGAAACCACGATCAAGCAAACTATAAATATCCAATTTATAAATACTCCGCAGGCGTGAAAAAAGTAGCTTAGATTAGTTGACAGAATATAGTTAAAATGATTTAATCATATAATGTTTTAAATTAGGCATTAACCCAATTCTGCCGGGAAGTGCGGAAAGTATTATTAACAACTGTCAAAATTGGAGGCCAACATGGCAACAACAAAACAGAACCAGATGATCGCCGGAAGGATGGTCGAATTCCAGGACAGATTTTCTTCACTATCTAATGATGACGCTCAGTACATCATTCAGAATGCAGGAGACGCTATAGGCCTGTTCATATGTGCGATAGTGAACCGCTCTAAATCTGCTGTCCAGGCAGTCGTAAGCATTCTCAGCGCAATCGTCGCTACATTCTCCGTTTCTTCAACCACCGAAAAATTTGTCGCCAAGGACAAATTTAAAGTGGACACCGGCAAGAAAGCCAAAGTAAAAATCTCCTATCTTGGAGATAATTTTAAAGAATGGTTTCTTGGCAAGACGGAAGATCCATTCGCCGGCAGCACGATCTATGGACGGAAACTGGAAAAAAATTCAGTAGATGGTCCGATACTGCAGGAACTTGGTGGGAATGAAGCCGCCGAAACGACACTAACTGAAATTTACGCCGCCATGGAAGCCCAGTCCAATGGTGAAAACGGTGATTCACTCATTAACGGTTGGGTAAACATTTTTTACATCAAGGATGTAAATGGTACGCTTCGTGCCGTGAGCGTGCGCTGGGGTGGCGATGGCTGGGGCGTGTTTGCGGGCTCGGTCGGGGGTCCGGACGAGTGGCTCGCCGGCGGCCGGGTGTTCTCCCGCAATTCCTTAGCACCTCAGGCTTCTTGATTTTGCTCCTTTGTTCCTTGTGTTCTTTGACCCTTTCAATTTTCTTCGGAAAAGCAAAAGGGTCTTTTTATTTTGTCCGGACCAGGAAGAAGAAGATAGTCTTTATGGATAATCATAAATAAGTAAATTTAGTTAACAAAAAATACCGATAATTTAATTCCGGTATTTTTTATTTATTTTTCCAGTCGGGTTGATCGAACTAATTTCTTAGCAACACCTGGAATTTATAATTTTTAGCTTGGAAGAAATCGCGGCAGAAAGCCGCGCCTTTCTCCGGGTCAAAATATTTACAGCTGAAAATATCGATGAAAGCCCGATTTTCCCGCTCATCGAAATGAGCGGTGATTGAAGAGGTTTCAATGAATTGCAGTAAGGATACGCCCTCATAGTAACCGCCCGCGAATCGTTCAATCAACGCTTCGCCGTAGCGCTTCATATTAATCAGATCGCAGAGTTCGACCACAAAGCGTTTGATTTCTTCAAAGGACTTAATCGATTCGGGATTGCATTCATAAAGGTCGATTATGGCATGCAAGCCCCAGGTGTGGTGTTCGTCGAATTTACTTTGTAAATTAACAGCCGGCTTATAGCCCCCGGCGGTAATATTTTCCATAGGCCAAACAATACCCCCGCAAGTCTAAAGCGATACACGGGCGCAATATTATTTATAATAAGTGTAGTATATACTACTTCTCTTAAGATATCAATACTTGGCCGCCCTTGGCCGCTCCGCGACGGCGCCCAGCTCTAAAGCCAGTTTAAAAACAGCGCTAAAATATAGAGAATGATTAAAATAATCGCCCCTAAGAAACCGCCGAAGATTTTTTCCCGGGTGGCGGCGGTCAGGAAAAATTCGGAAATAACCGGATAGCGGTTGTCTAAATTGGCTACCCGGCGATTTTTAAACAGGTTGGCCGTAAAGAGGTCGCTTTTTTTCCGAAAATAATCCCAAAGGCTCTGTCCGTGCCTTTTGATTGCCCAATAGATTAAGAAAATGGCCGCGCCAATGATTAAAACTAGCCCGAGTTTATGCGACCATTTTTTAATAACCGCCGCGATGATATTGCCGGAAAAATAACCCAGCGCGATACTGGTGGCGGACCAAAAAATCGCGCCGGAAACGTTCCAAAATAGAAAAGGCCGTTGTTTCATCCGCGATGCGCCGGCGATAAAAGGGATTACCGCTCGGGTGGCGCCGAAAAATCGCCCCCAAAAAATACTTTTATTACCGTATTTTTCAAAAAAGTCCGTTCCTTTGGCGATTAATTCCGGTTTAATTATTTTTTTATTTTTAAGCCACTCACTACCCCAGCGGCCTAGGGAATAGCCGAAATAATCGCCGATAATCGCGCCGACAGTAGCGAAGGCCATTATTTTCCAAACGTTAAAGTAACCCTGCGCCGCCAGAAAGCCGCCGATGGTAACCAGGGTTCCGCCCGGGAAAACCGCGCCGATGAAAGGGATGCATTCGACCAAAGCGATAAATAAAAACAGCCAGTTGCCTAACCAGCCGAATTTGGCTAAAATTGGTAGGAAAAAATTAGTTCCTTGTTCCATAAGAGTATTATAGCACGTCTATAAATATTGGATAATCTTAAAAAGTATTCGGCGCAATATGAAAAAAGGCGGGACTTTTAAATCGTTGACTTTCCAAGCCAGTCGTAATTCCCGCCAGCCCTTGATTCTTTGTCGCCAGTTCCGGCCGCTCCTTCCGCCGGCGCGCATGCTCACAAGAGTTTCCGGCCGGTAAATTGTTTTCAGATGATGGATTTTCAGTAATCTTAAAAGCAGTTCGTAATCGCCGGCTAAGCGGAATTCGGTGCGATAGGCGCCGAATTTTTCATATATTTCGCGGCGAACAAAGAAAGTCGGGTGGGGAATTATCCAGCCGCTATCCAATTTTTTTTCGCGGTACGCGCCCGCTTTCCAGAAACGGACGATTTTGCCGGTCGCGGCCGGATTAATGATTTCCAGATCACCATAGCAGGCTTCACTGTCAGGATTGTCGCGGAAGCCGGCGGCGATTTTTTCCAGAACCGTGTTGTTTTTATAAAAATCATCGGAATTCAAGATGCCGATAATCGCGCCGGTCGCTCGATTAATCCCTTTATTCAGGGCGTCATATATTCCTTCATCCGGTTCGGAAATCAGGATTATTTTCAGGCGCTCCCGGTATTCTTCGATTATTTTTAGGGTTTCGTCCGTGGAAACGTTGTCGACAATGATATATTCCCGGTCGCGATAAGTCTGGCCGGCAACGCTGGCTAAAGTATCGCGCAAGGTCGCGGCGCTGTTATAGGTTGGGGTGATGAGGGAGATGGTCATGAAAAATATTCTTTTATTTTTTTGATGATATAATCTTGCTCCGCCGCCGTCAAAAAGGGATAACAGGGAAGGGAGAGAATTTCGGTTTGGAAAGCTTCAGTTTTTTCTAGAGTTAATTTTGGGTATTCTTCCCGATAACAAAGCTGGTCATAAATCGCCGTCGGATAATGAACCAAAGTCGCAATTCCTTTATTTTCTAAATAAGCCCGCAGGTCATCGCGTTTATCGTTTAAAACGCGGATGACGAACAGGTGATAGGCCGCACTACCGTCGAAGCCGTTTATTTTTAATTCCTTGATTCCGCTCAGAGCGGAAATATATTTTTTAGCGATTATTTTTCGGCGGGCGATAAAATCAGCGATTTTTTGAAGCTTGATATCCAGGAAAACGCATTGTAAAGGACTCAAGCGGTAATTATTACCTTTAATTACATGCTTATAACGCTCAGTCTGGCCGTAATCGCGATAGGAAACGGCGAAATCCCGGATGTTTTTGTCGTTAGTCAGAATTAGCCCGCCTTCGCCCAACGCGCCGAGATTTTTGGTCGGATAGAAACTGAACGCCTTGGCATTCATTCCGGCCGCGCCTTTGGATTTTGCGCCGTGCGCCTGACAGGCATCTTCAATGACGATTAAATTATGAACGGCGGCGATTCGATTGATGGCTTCCAGGTTACAAATTTTTCCGAACAGATGAACGGGCAGGATGGCTCGCGTTTTGGCCGTAATCAATCCGGATATTTTTTCTTCGTCTATTAAAAAATCGTCTTTGACGTCGCAGAATATCGGTTTGGCGCCGGTGTGAGAAATTGCTAAAGCGGTCGCGGCGGCGCTGTTAGCGACCGTAATGACTTCGTCGCCCGATTTTATCCCGTAGGCGCGCAAAGCGACTTCCAGAGCCGCCATCCCGGTCGCCAGGCCGACGGCGTATTTATAACCATTGTAATCCGCGAAGTCGCGTTCGAATTTTTGGAGGGCCGATCCGGAAACATAAATTCCGGCGCGACCGAAATTTTTAAAACCTTTCAAAAACGCGTTTTCGAAATAAGCCCATTCCCGGGTTAAATCAGTAAAGGGGACGGTCATCCCAGCGCTTCGTTTTCGCGTTCGCGGTACGGTGCTTCTATTTTTTGAGGTATTTTTTGAATTCTTCATAATCGCGGATATAATCGCTTTCTTTGTAATAGTCGGACGCTAAAACCATAATTACGCAGTCAGGGGAAAAACCGGACATCCGGTGCCAAAGCCGGGAACCGAGCCGGACGCCGTAATAAGGATTGTTCATTAATATTTTTTGCCGGTTACGGCCGTCGTCCAATTCCAACCGGAAAGAACCGTTAAGACAGAGAATAATCTGCTCTAATTTTTTATGGGCATGCCGGCCGCGTTGGGCGATTTTATTGAAAAGATGATTGATAAAATAAACCCGTTTAATCTTAAAAGGGATATTCTTTTGCGCTTCGGCGATAATTAGGTTGCCGTCCGGCGAGTCGTTATGGAATTGCAGAGGAAAAATTCCGGAATTTTTAACTTTGATTCTCGGCGGTTTAATTTTTCGAGTCATATTTTTTATGGGAAAAATAGATCAAGACTAAAAATTTTTTTATTTTTTGTTTTATTTTAGTCGGGAGATTTTCCGGCGGGCGGAAACCAAAAGTGAAAGTCGGATCGCTACTCTCAACCTTTTTCATTAAAATTTTTAAATTTTGGATATAGGGTTCGTAGATTAGATTTTTGACCGTTTGGTTTGTTTTGTAGAAAGAGGAGTGAGGCTCGAAACTCTCCGGGCCGGTAATTTTAAAAGTATGGAAATGATAGAAAATCAGCGGTCGGCCGTCGATTAATACCCGGCCGCGAGCGGCGGTAATCAGGTAGCGGCCGATATTCCAGGGAGCGACGCCACCGCCCGGATGTTTCAGAATCCTGATACCGCGGAATTCGGCCGGCCAGCTGTTTAAATACAGTTGATCGCCGAATTTTCCGTCCTCGTTCTTATTATAGCACCATTTTAGGCATTCGTTCCGCCATTGTTTCAAACAGTCCCGCCCGTCGGGATTATTTTTGAAAATAACCATCGCCACATTATAAAGACCGTTTTTTTCCAAGTATTTTAATTTTGGCGTGTAATTATGTTTAATAATCAGGCCGGAGCCGTCGCCTAACTCGTCATAAATCGCTTGCGGCGAAGAATAAAAATAAAGGTCGCTGTCCAGATAAGCGAGATTATTCAGATCGGTTTCGATTTGCAGGAGGTAATAAGTAAAGGCCGAAGCGAGCGTCCAGCAATATTCGCCATAGGAGCGATTGTTTTTAGCGGCCAATAATTCCGCCCCTTCGATACTGGCCAGAGGGATTAGGCGGGTCTCTTTTAAATTTAATTTAGTCAGCAGATCGAAGGTTTCTTTGTCTAGACATAATATCCATAATTTAAAATCCGGGCAATGTTCAAGCAGAGAGTCGTGGAGCGCCAGACCCTGGTAGACATATTTTTTATCGAACAGGGTACAAAAGTTATAGGTCATATTTTTCGCATAAAAAAACCGATTCCTTGGAAAACAGATTACGCCAGACGAAGCGGGCGATGAATTTAAAACAGCCCAAAGGTTCTTGCTTGATTATCCGCAGGTTATGCCGCCGGCAGAAAATTTTAAAATCACGATTGCTTAGCTGGTGGATATGGCCGGTATTAAACCATTGATATTTATGGAGCATCGGTCGCGGCATCACTCCGTTCAAAAGTAAATCAAGGCGATTGCCCAGATAGGCGAAATTAGGAAAAGAGATGATTAGATATTTGGAAATTCTGGCCATTTCTTGCAATAAGATTTCCGGATACATCACCATTTGCAGAGTAACATTGCAAATGGCGTAATCAAATTCGTTATCAGCGTAGTTCTGGTAAGTTCCTGTCCGGTCTATTTCGCCGCCTCTGGCCGTTAAATTGTTCTTCAAGCAATTAGCGACGCCGGAGGGAGAAATTTCCAGTCCTTCAATTTTAATTTTTTTTCGCTCCGAAAGATATTTTAGCAAAGAGCCGTTGCCGGCGCCCAAATCGATAACCCTGGAATCGGCCGGAATCCAGCGGTCAATTATCGGGAATTCTTCCCGAACATAAAATCCGCCACCGGCGTAATCGTAACGCCGGTTGTCATTGTCTTTCGGATTGTCGAAATCGGCCCGGTTATTTTTCATATTTATTTGCTGATAGTTTTAAAATAAAATTTAAGACGCAGAGCCAGAGTGGTAAGCCTTAAACGCGGCGACTTAAAATACCGGTTTATCGCCTGTCGCGCCTCTTCGTTTTCCGTCAGCGGCAGGCTGGTTAGTCTCGGCGACCGGTCGCCGAGACGTCCGTCAAAAATAGCCGTCGCACCGCCATGGGTTCCGCTATTGTCAAAGCCAATATTGGCGACCAATGATTGCCCCGGATAGAGCGTTAACTTATCTTCTAAAAAAGCCGAAGCATACCAGCGAATCGCCCAGGAATCGTTGAAGCCCCTGATTTGTCCAATTAGCATTTGAGTAAAAGGATAAGCGCCGTCAAAGTCTAATTTTTTCGTCAGTTTTTTTCTTTTCAATTCTGCCAGCAGTTTTCGCCCGTCGGTTTGGAATAGATCCCAGCCCCGTTTCCAGGTCGCCCAACCCCAGCAATCGGCTCCTTTAATGAAGAAAGTTTCTGGCAGTTTCTCCCTGGTCGGATAAATATAGCCGTGGATACTGATTACTTTTTCCGTTTTTTCGTATAAATCCAGCGCTTCGTTCATGTACCTTAAGAAATAAGGGGAAGTTATCAGATCGTCTTCCAGAACGATTATTTTTCCGGATTGGTTGACGATTTCCGTCACCCCGCTGATTATCGATTTGGCCAAGCCGAAATTTTCCGGCCGTTCAATTATTTTGACGCTCTTAAAGCCGTCGATTGTTTTTAGATAGGCTCTCACTTCATCGACCTTGGCCGCGGTCGCTTCGTTTTTAGCCGCATCGGAAAAAATAATCAAATCGCTTCCAGCGGCCAATTCGTTCTTTGTTAAAGCCGCCACGGTTTGCCGGGTATGGTCGGGACGATTATAGACAAATAAAGCGATGGGAGCTAAAGGCATATTAGCGATAATTTTTATTTTTAAATTCCAGCCAGCGGTTGCTGATTTTAGAAAGCAATCTCTCCGCCCGGTTAAGGTATCTTTTTTGGACGATCTGATAATTTTTTTTATTTTCCGCTCGTTTGTCTCGGCGCGAGGATTGGGCGCGACCGTGGAGCCGGTAATTGCTGATTAGCCGGTTGAAAAATTTCCATTTTGTCCGGTTTTTTATCCTCAGCCATAAATCCGCGTCCATGGCCGAAGTCAGGGTTTCGTCGAAATAACCGAATTTTTCGAAGACACTCCGCCTGATGAAAACCGCCTGATGGGGTATGTAATTATAAAATTTGAGCAGGTAACAGCTGACAGGATTTTGTCGAGTTTTTTGCCAGATTTTCCGGTTGGGAAAGGTGCCGATATTTCCGGTATCGTCAACTACGTTTATTTTTCCATAAATCCAGTCGAGTGGTTCTTTCGATAAATATCGCGCCGTATCGCTTAAGACGTTTTCGTCATAGAAGCTGTCGTCGGCGTGCAAATGGAGGAGATAATCGCCGTCGGCTCTTTTTACGCCTTCGTTCATCGCCGGAGCGATGCCCCGTTGGTCAAAATAAAGTTTAATCTGATCGGGAAATTTTGTCTGATATTTCTTTATTATATCCAAAGTGCCGTCGGTTGAATAGCCGTCAATGAAAATATGTTCGAAATTACGGTAAGTCTGTCTTTCGACGCTCAAAATATTGGCTTCCAGCCAAAGAGCGCTGTTATAAGTGCAGGTGATAAGGGAAAATTTTAACATAAAAGAATTAGCTTGAAAATTAGTCTGAAAAATCAGATTAAAAAAATATCAGCGCTTTTAGCCCAATTAATTTCGGTGCGAGAAAAGGTGTAAAAGGGAATACGCCCGTAATAAGCGGCGAAAGGACCGTAAGTGCTTTTCGAGCCGATAATCAGATCGGTCAGCGCCAGCGCGAAAAGGTCATTTATTTCCGTGCCCGGACCCGGAAGATAATTCAGGCCGGCCAAGGCCGCTTCGTCGATTCGGTCGTCGGAGCAGATTAAAAATAAGAGAGGTTTTTTTGTCGTTCTATTTTCATAATCCTGATAAGCGTCCAGAATCTTCCTGACTTCAGCGAACGAGAAAAAATACCGGCCGCCGTTCCAAATTCGGTAATCGCCGTGGCGGACATGAACACCGATCAATTTTACTCCCGGTTTTCTGATATTTTTTATGAAGTCATTTATTGCCCGATTGTTTTTGGGTTCCAGCGCCCGTTTGATTTCCGGGCGGAATTTTTTTAGGCCGTCGGGATTACGGAAGCGCCAGCCGGTAAAATATATTTTTTCGGTTCGTTCATCATTTTCCCAAGATTTTAAAAGATTTTTTGAATCCCCGGTCGGCGGCAGATTGTAAAAATCGCTAGCACCGTTGCCAATAGTACCGCCGTCATTAGCGGCGGAATCAATGAGTAAACGCGAATAGAAGAATTTAACCGTTCGGACGTATATTTCGTGAACTCCGCGACTGATTTTGCGGGCGATTTTTTCTCCCGCTATTATTTTTAACGAATTATAAAAAAAGGACAATAGTTTAGTGGTCCGGTTCGGATTCAATTCCGGCGCCAAAAAATAACGGCTATACTCAAAAAAACAATAGTTGGCGCAACGATAGCCTTTTTCCAGACAATAAGCGTAAATACCGACAAAGTTCCAAAGCTGGTTGGCCAGCCGGCCGCCGTTGTGATTTAAAATTATGACTTTTTTTGCTTTCATCGGGGTAATCTTAGGGGATTAAGTCTTCTTGATATTTTTTTAAACTGAGCCAGGCGTTTTTTTCGTACCAGAGAGCCAGTTTTATTAATTGCCAGCCGTCTTTACGGTCTAGAAAGCCATGATTCAATAAATACCAGCGAATAAAATTAATTGTTAAGCCGCGATACATTCCGAATCGGGAAAAACGCTCGCCGCGATTATAGCGGCTGGCGCCTTCATGTTTCAGATAACGGTTGTGTTTTTCATAAAATTGATTCAGCGAGTCCACCCAATAATGTTTTATCACGCCACTAATTTTCCGATAGCGGTATTCTTTTTTTCGTTTCAGACCATCATGGATCGAACCGCTGAGAATTACTGAATTTTTATTAAAGACCCGGGGAAAACCGGCATGGCCGAACCAGCGCCCGTGTTTTATCGGCCGGCCGATAAAATAATTTACCCTTTCCAGGGTTAGCCCGCCGAACAAACCGGCGGCTATAGTTTCAACGACTTCCGACCGGGAAGCGACCGGAAATATTTCATCCGGATCCATAAAGACAATCCAGTCGTGGCTAGCTTGAGCAATGGCCCAGGAACGGAGCGGTTCGACAATTTCCGTCCAAGGGTGGGTAATAACGCGGAAATTATGCCGGCTGGCGATGGCGACGCTGTTGTCAGTCGATCCTAAATCAATAACGATTTTTTCCTGACAAAAATCCAAAGCGGACAGGCATTCGTCTAGATGTTTTTCTTCATTGAAAGTAACTACCAGGGCGGTCAGCTTAGTCATAATTTTTTGATAAATAAAACGTTGCCCATATCTTTCCAGGGTAGTTTTTGTTTTTTAACGACAAAGCCGCGAGTTAATAAATATTCCCGCAGTTCGCCGTAAAGAGGAGCGCCGGCATAATTTTCTAACAAGGATACTTCGGTCTGTATTACTTTGACGGTCGACAATATTGTTTCCGCCGCTTTTAAGACCGCCAGTTCCATTCCTTGAAGATCCAACCAGAGAAAATCTATTTTTTTTATTCCCGCCGTTTCCGCCCAGCGATCAAGCGTGACGGTATCGACCATCAGCTTGTCCGGAAAAGAAATTTCCGGGTGTTGCCGCAAATGTTCTTTGGGTTCTTTCAGGGAGCTGGAGCTCAGAGTATTGCTGACATACATAATCTCCCGTCCGTCTTTTTCGCTGAGAGCTGAATTATAGCAGTGGATATCGGGATAAGGAGAAGTCAGTTCTTGTAATTTTTGAAAACTGGCCGGAAGTGGTTCAAAGGCATAAATTTTTGCCTCGGGCCATAGTTTTATCATTTCCAAAGTATCCGAACCGGTATCAGCTCCCGCTTCTAAAATTATCGGGTTGGCGGGCAAGAAACGGGCAATATATTTTTTAGAAATCACGCCCCGGGAACCGAATATTTTTTTTAACGCCCGAAGCGTTTTTAAAGGAGACGGAAGATTCAATAAGGAAATCAAAGGCCGTCTGGTTTGGGGAAAGAGAAATAGAAGCAGGGGCACCAAGGTATAGGAAATAACTGTCGCCCCGGCGCTACCCGCTCCGCCGTAAAGAGGAATTAACTTTAAATTCAGGCCGATATTGGCGACCGCGCCGGCCAGAGTGATTATAAAATAAATTTTAGTATAATTTTCCGCCAGTAGATAATAATGCAAAATCGTCATCAGAAAAGTCGGGACTATCGACCAGATATAAATTTTTAAAATAAGCGCGGCGGCACCGTAAGACGAGCCGAAAAGCAGAGCAACTAAGGGGCGAGCCAGGAAAAAAACCAGGAGAGAAATTACCAGGGCCAGGAAAAATATTAAGAGAAATAATTTTTTTAATCTTTTTTCGTAAATCAGCGGGTCTTTCTTGGCGTTGACAATCGCCGGAAACAGAGAAGCGCAGATAATGCCGGGAATGAAATACCAAACTTCGGAAAGTTTTACGGCCGCCGAATAAATACCTACGGTAGCATCGTCGATCATCTGTTTAAGGAAAATTTGATCGATTTTGGAATAAAGTGTGATGGTGACGACAGTCAGCATTAAAGGCAGGGAATCCCGCAGGATACTTTTAAAAATCGACCAGTCGATGTTCAGGCGGAAAAACTTTTTTTGGCCTTGGCGATAAATAATAATCAGTCCGGCCGCCAGGTTAAGACTGTCCAGAAGATAAACCGCGGTCAGCCAGATGACGCTCAGATGGAAATAGATGAAGATTAGTTTTATCAGCGCCGACAGGAGGGTGACTATCAGCTGGACTAAAACAACTTTTTTAGACAATACCCGCGCCTGGAAATAAGTGGTTATTACCGTAAAAGATTGCCCGATAAAAGTCAGGGAAAAGATAAAAATCAATAAGCGGGTCAGCTGGTCGGCGTTGGTTATCAAACCGATGATGTTCACGACCGCTATCGCCAGCAAACCGCCCAGCAGTTTAAGCCAGAAGCCGGCGCTTATTAGCTCTTCTTTTTTTTCCGGCTGTCTCACGAACTCTCGGTTCAAAATTCCGTCGGCGCCGAAACCGGCTAGGAAGCCGAACAGGGAGACAAAACTAATCGCGTAACTCATTAGTCCGAAGTTTTTCGGACCCAGATAACGGGCGACATAGGCGCCGACGAAAAAAGCGGCGACCAGACTAAAAATCTGGCCGAAGAACATCCAGCCGGTATTTTTAAAATATCGCCGGAAACCGGGGTGGGCGATATTCTTCTTCAGATAAGTGACGCTGAAAAAATCGGGCATAGAATTTTATCTCCCGCTCCGGCTCATCATTGTCGCCAGGGTTTTCAGGGTAATCGCGAAATCCAGATAAAATGAGCGTTGTTTTAAATAATAGAGGTCGTGCTGGAGTTTTTCTAAACTGTCGTCCGTACTCGGAGAATGGTAATGGCCGGAAACCTGATCCCAGCCGGTCAAACCCGGCTTGATGAGAAGCCGGGTCTTATAGAAAGGGATTTGCCGCTCCAGCTCGCTGACGATTTCCGGCCTTTCCGGCCGCGGGCCGATAAAGCTCATTTCGCCTTTTAAAATATTGATCGCCTGTGGAATTTCGTCCAGGCGGGTCTTTCTTAGGAACGAACCGAAGCTGGTGATGCGTCCGTCTTCTTCCTCGGTCGGCGCCAGATTATTGTTTTCCGTCCGCATCGTCCGGAATTTTATTATTTCAAAGTTTTTCTCGTTCCGGCCGACCCGCGTTTGGCGGAAGAGGACCGGACCGCGGCCGCTCAGTTTTATGCCTAAAGCGATTATTGGCCAGGCGGGCAGGGAAATGATAAGAATCAATAAAGCGGCCAGGAAATCGACAATCCGTTTGCAGAAATTAAAATAATTTTTTTCGCCTTCTTTCAGTTTTTCCAAAAACCAGCTCTGGCTAATTGCTTCCATCGGCACTTTGCCGGTCAGAAGTTCGTATAAATCGGGATAGTCGAAGAAAGTGAGATTATAAGGCAGACAACCGAAGAGCGCTTCGCGCAGTTTTTCACTTTGGCCGAAATCGTCGCAGACGACGACAGTATGGATATTTTTTTCCTTGATGCTGGCCGGCAGAGCGGCGATTTCTTCGGAACTCTTGAAAATCAGGGCGGTCTGATAGCCGGCGCCGGGATTTCTTTTTAGTTCCGCCAGTAGTTTGCGCGCCGGATCGTTAAAGCCGATGATTGCCAGATTGTTTTCCGGGATGAAAGAAAGCACGGTCAGGCGGAACAAGCCGCGCCAAATCAGAAATAAGGCGACGAAGAGCGCGATAAAAATCGCCAGATTAGTCTTCGGAGTGATGGCGGACTGGACGTTCAGATAAAAATAAAAAATGGACAGCAGGCTGGCGGCCAGAACAGCGTTGATTGTCAGTCGGAAGAATTGCCGACTGCCGGTCTTAAGATTTAGGTTATAAAGATCATTAATATATAAGATTAAGAGCCAGATTACAAAAATGACCAAAAAACTCGGCCAATGATTTTGCCAACTTTCCGCCCGGAGAGACCGGGGATAACGGATGACTAAAGTTAAGAATAAGGCTAGATTTAAGATTGCGAAATCACCGGCTAGAAGGAATATTTTTTTTAAACGATAAGCCATATTATAGTCTTTAAAAGATGTTTCTAATATATCAGTTTGAGCGCTAAAAATCAATAAAAAAAGCGATTTATTTTTTTCGCGGATATGCTATAATAATAAAAGATATCTTTAAATATTAAGGCTCTTGACTCCCGTTGAGCCAATTTTAGTAATATTATGATAATATTAAACAAAAAATACCAATCTATCACAAGCATCTCTCTGGTCGCTTTCTTCGGGCTTTTTATAATCGGTTCAATTCCGGCTTCGGCCGCCGAAACGACATCGACCGTCTGCAAAAACAATTCGCAGTTTATGCTCATCGTTCGCAATTTTCGGGCGGAGATTATTCCGGGGATCAAATTTGAATTATACGAACAGAAGACCGATATCAGCGGCTTGCCGACGGTCGGCGCGAAAATCGGCGGCGGAACAGTCGACAGCACCGGCCAATATTCTTTGAACTTCCGGCCGGATACGGATAAGCTTTACGCTCTGAAAATTTGGGATAAGCGCGCGGATATCGGCGAATTTTGGTTCTTTGACGGAATACGCTTCAAATGCGATTATAATCGCTATGTGACCAAATATCTGCCGGCACTGAAAATAGTTTTGCGCGACAGCCAGGGGAAGTTGAAACGGAATTACGATTTTTCTTTATATACCCAGCAATATGACGCCGACGGCAATCCTTATTTCGAAAGCAACGGACTCGTTTCCAATTTAAAAACGGATGGCGGCGGCCAGGCGACGATTTATGTCGCTCCCTATAATCCTTATCGTCGCGGCCAGACCGGATTATACGCGATTAACGCGAAAGATTCTGCCGGCAATAATTCCGCGGTTTACAATATCCAAATTCCAACCGATCGCGATTATACTTTCCAATACGCTTTCAGTAATCTGACCGGTGAGTTGCGCGACGGCCGGAAAAAACTGCGGCCCGATAAAGAAGTGCGCCTGTATGAGCAGGTAAAAGGCGAGAACGGCTGGGAATTAGGCCGGCTATTAATGAAAACCAAAACGGCCGCGAACGGCCGCTATCGCTTTGATTATCCTGCCGGCACTTACGCCTTGGCGGTTCTGGATGATTTTAACCGAGAAAGTCTTACCTGGAGTACGGTAATTAAATCCGGCAAGAGCAACTATAAGAATATTTCTGTGAATTCGACTAAATTCAGCCTGGGAGACGCTCTCGGCGAAGGGATTTCAAAAAACGCGACCTTGAAATTATATTCACTGGCGAATGACGGCAGTGGTAAAAATTACTATCGTGACACCGCTATCGGCGACATTAAGTTAGCGTCTAACAAAACCGCCTATTATTCGCTCAGCCCCGGTTATTATCTGGCTGTTTATACCGGCAAAGGAGGTAGAGAATACGGCCGGGCTTTCAAGGCCGTCAGCGGCCAGTTACAGACCGTTTCGCTTAGCATTAGCGCTAAGACTAAAGTCAGTTCCGAACAATTATTTAAATTTTAAACCAGTCTAATTTAAGCCAGTCTCAGCGGATTATGCCCGAATATATTTGGCCGGAAATCGGCAACAATAAAGTAATCGAATTTTTGGAGCGCGGTTTGAAAAATAACAAGATCGCTCAGACTTATATTTTTTCCGGCGCCGATGATTTGGGAAAATCGACAATCGCTCTAGCGTTCGCGCGTAATTTACAGGGGGCGACCGAAGGTTTTAACAGTGATTTACATATCCTGCAGGCCGAGAGCGATAAGAAAAGCATCTCCATCGAGGCGGTGCGCGAGTTTATAAAAATATTGAATTTGAGTTCTTTCCTGAATTCCTATAAAATTGGAATTATCAAAGAGGCCGAACTTTTAAGCGCGGAAGCGAAAAGTGCGCTCCTGAAAACTTTGGAGGAGCCGAAAGAAGCGGTGATTATAATTTTACTGGTCGCCGATGAGAACGCTTTGCCCGCGACGATTTTATCCCGCGCTCAGATATTATATTTTTATCCCGTGCCCGCGGCCGTAATTTATGATTATCTGATTAAGAACCACGGTACTAACCGCTCGCTGGCCAAAGATTTGGCCAATCTGGCGCTCGGCCGGCCGCTAACCGCCTTGAAATTATTGGAAAATCCGGAGAGTTATCGGGATTATCTGGAACGGGCCGAGAATTGGCTGTCTGTGGCGAGTTCGGATTTTAACGGCCGTTTGCGTATTCTGGATAAGCTTTTCAACGACAAGACTTGGAGCAAACAAGCGGTCGAGGCGGCCGGTGAAATTCTTTCGCTAGCCGAAGGACTCGGGCGCGATTTGTTGCTTTTGAGCCTGGGGCAGAAAGAACGTTTACAACATTCCGCTCTCGTACCGGCTCTGGAAAAAACTTTACGGCTTCTGGAGGAAAACATTTCCGCCGGCGAATCGACTGTCGGCGCCGCGCCCGTGATTTTGCGGCAATTGAAATTAATCGCTCAAGCGCGGGAATATCTGGCCGCCAATGTCAACCCACGGCTAATCCTGGAGCAAGTAGTAGCTAATTTTTAAAAAATAATTTTTTATTTTAATATTTTTATAAATTTATGTCTGGTAAAATCCTAAAATTAATCGTTCTCTTGTCAGCCGCCGCTCTTTTCACTTCCGCTTGTTCGATTTCGACGACCTCGTCGGGCGGCAATGCCGCGACGGACAGTAGCGTTTTTCTGTCGACGGATAGCGGCGACACTTGGCGCTCAGCGGCCAATGTTCCGACCACGACCGGCCGGCAACAGACAATCGCCGATTTGAATGTCAATATGATGACGATGGATCCGCAGGATAGCCTGGCGGTTTATTTGGCCAGCTACGATCGCGGCCTTTATTATACTTATAAGATAACCGATGGCTGGAACCAGGTTACTTCTTTGCCGACCGCGACCGTCAACGCCGTGGCCGTCGATCCGAAAAATAAATGTACTATTTACGCCGCTAGCGCCAATCGGCTTTATCGCTCCGCCGATTGCAACCGGACTTGGAAGCAAATTTACTTCGACAATAATCCCGGCGTTACGGTGACGACTATCGCCATCGATCATTATAATACGGGTAATATCTATATCGGCACTTCGCGTGGCGAAATTATCAAAAGCATTGATTCCGGCGGCGCCTGGCGGACTATCCAGCGTTTGGACGAGGGCATCGCGCGTCTCATTATTTCACCTCTCGACAGCCGTTTGCTTTTCACGGCTACCGTTAAGAACCGGATTTTTAGCTTTACTTCCAATACTAATACCAATCCCGCCAACTCCGAGGACTTGGAACAAAATTTTTTGGTGGAAAACTGGACGGACCTGAATGATGTCCTGACAGATTATGATATCGGCGCTAATTTCAAAGATATCATCGTCAGCCCCCGGGACGGCGTCATTATTCTGGCGACGGAAAAATTGATTTTACGCTCACCGGATAACGGGATTACCTGGGAGAATATAAAACTCATCCAGCCCGATAAAGACGCGGTCATCAATGCCGTCGCCGTCAATCCTCAAAACTCCAAAGATTTATATTATGTGACCAATACCACTTTTTTCCGGTCTAACGACGGCGGCGCGACTTGGATGACCAAGAATCTGCCGACCAAACGGGCCGGCCGCGAATTGTTGATTGATTTCAACAATCCGAACGTGCTATATTTAGGAACGGTTAAGTTGAAATAAAAATAATTAAAAATATGAACCAATATTTGCAAGACAAACAGTCGGAATTTACTGGCGCGCTTGATTTTTTTAAGAAAGAAATCAGCTCTTTGCGTACCGGTCGGGCTAATCCCGCGGTTTTGGAAAACGTCCAGGTCGAAGCCTACGGCGTCCTGAATCCGCTTAACGCCGTTTCTAATATCGCCGTTTCCGATTCGCGCAGTATCATTATCGCTCCCTGGGACAAGACCGTGATAAAGAGTATTGAGAAAGCGATTATCGAAGCCAATTTAGGTTTGGGAGTCGTCAATGAAGGCGATAAACTTCGCGTGACCGCCCCGCCTTTAACCGAAGAGAACCGCAAAGAACTGGTGAAGAAGTTAAACGAAAAAATGGAAAAAGTCCGGATAATTTTGCGCGGCGCGCGCGATAACGTCAAAAGCGCGATCGAAAAAGTTTTCGTCGCCAAGGAAATCAGCGAAGACGACAAGTTCCGGTTTGTGAAAGAATTGGATGAATTTTCCGCCAAGAAAAACGAAGAATTAAAAAATATCCGGGATCTCAAGGAAAAGGATATTATGGAAATTTAAAAAGCCGTTTATTCAAAAGCTTCTTTAAAGTTGTTTTTTTAAGTTATTTTTATGGTCTCAACTATTATAATTTTCATTTTAGTCCTCTCGGTTCTTATTTTTGCCCATGAGCTCGGCCATTTTTTTACCGCCCGCCGTTTCGGCGTCAAGGTGGAGGAATTCGGTTTCGGTTTTCCGCCGCGCGCCGTCGGCTGGTATAAAAATCGTTACGGGCACTGGCGAAAGATTGTCGGCGACCGTTCGCCGGAAAGTTTGGCGGCGAGCGAAGACGAAAAACTTCATCCGGCGAATAAAGCCGTTATCTATTCGATTAATTGGTTGCCAATTGGCGGTTTTGTGAAAATCAAAGGCGAAAACGGCGAGGAAAAAGAGGAAAATGACAGTTTCGCTTCCAAAAGTATCGGACGGCGCATAGTGATTTTAGCCGCCGGCGTAATCATGAACGTTATCCTGGCCTGGTTTCTGATTTCCGTCGGTTATCTGATTGGTTTGCCGCAATCGACCGAAACCTTGGCCAAGAACGCGCGCATAAGCACGCCGCAAGTCGTAGTCGCTCAGGTCATAACTGATTCGCCGGCCGCTTCAGCCGGACTAAAAGAAGGTGACGCTATTCTGCGTATCAATAATATTACTGTCGGTACGGAAAAAGCTTTGCAGGACGCGGTAGCCGCCAGTGCCGGTCAGGAAGTGGAATTATTGATTAATCGTACCGGCCAGGAACAGATAATTAAGGTAATCCCGGTTTCCAAAGACGGCGAACGGGTGACGATGGGCGTGGCGATTTTTGCCGCCGGTTTGGTCCATTATCCGTTTTTCACCGCTTTCTGGGAAGGAGCGAAAACCGTCGGTTGGTTTTTGGGGGAGATTTTTACGGCTTTTTATGATTTATTTAAGAATATTTTTTCTGGTCATAAAGTGAGCGACCAGTTCGCCGGTCCGGTCGGCATCGCTACGATTACCGGTCAGGCGGCCGATCTCGGTCTCTCTTATCTTTTGCAGTTCGTCGCTCTTTTATCTTTGAATTTGGCGGTCCTGAATATTCTGCCGTTTCCGGCGCTCGATGGCGGTCGCATCCTTTTCCTGTTGATTGAAAAGATAAAAGGCAAGCCGGTGCGACGGGAAGTCGAAGCCTTGATCCATAACATCGGTTTTTTCCTGCTGATCGCCCTGGTAATTTTTATCACTTATAAGGACATCATTAAATTATTTTAACCGCCAATTTTTATGCAAATAAAAATCAAATCGACTAAATTGGAAATGACTCCCGCTATCCGCGCTTATTTCCAGGAAAAGATGGATATGATCGGAAAATATCTCGGTACCGTTCCGGTTCTTCATTGCGAAGTGGAAGTCGAGAAGACCGTCGGCGACCAGCATAAAGGCGATATTTTTCGCGCGGAAGTTAACTTAGACGTACCGCACCAGCTTTTGCGCGTGGAAAAGACCGCTAAGGATTTATACAAAGCGATCGATAAGGTTAAGGATCATTTGGAAGTGGTTATTAAAAAATATAAAGAGAAAATGATCGATAAGAAAAGAGGAAAATAATTTTTGCCAAAAAGCGCAGGCGAATATGAAAAACCCCGGCATTATTTATTGCCGGGGTTTTTAGTTTTTATTATTCGGAGGCCTTGGTTAGTCGATGCCGCCCGGAACATTGTTTCCTTTCCGTCTTTTGTCTCTTATGATCGTAATTTCTCCTATTAGAAAGCTGACGGCGAAGAGCATTAAGAAATAACCGAAATAGCCGCCCGCCAACCAAGAATCTTGGTCGCCCATGACTGTCAGGACGCCGGCGTAGGCGACCGAGAACCAATAGGCCACTACTATCAAGGGAGGTTGTCTGTCGAACCACCCGGCAAGTATCAGCATAGAGATGAAACAGCCGCTGATAAGAGCGCATAGTATTTCGCCGTAAATTATTTCCCTTTGTCTTATTAATCCGTTAATTGCCCATCTATTTAGCAGAGCGGCTACCAGTATCCCGGCGGTGATAAGCAGAAAAATTTTGATTAGTGTCCCTCGTTTCTGCCAATAACTTTTGTATTCGAGTTTCTGTACCGTATTGCCCAGACAAATGATGAAAAATGATGCCGTTATCATCAAGAAGAGGAGAAGATAATCTATTTTCGCCGCACCCGTCGTTTTCAATGTCAATTCTCCTTTGGCGACAGTATGACCCCGGATAAAATATTTTTCCTCCACGATTTGCGGGGCAGTAAGAGCCAGCCACCAGGTAGTGATTACCCGGCGGGAATATTTTTTGGAAACGGTGTCTCGCCGGTATAAGGACGAGAGTTCTTCGCCGGAAAATTCTCTTTCGGTCGGATTCTCGTATTCGTAAACCGTTTTTGGCTCGATTACCGTAATTTTGTCTCCGTTTTGAATGGAGATAAAATCGCGGTACGCTGTTTTTTCTTTCGGCGGATTGGAAACTTCCGGATTGGAAAAACCGGCGCTGAAAAACGCGAGACTTAACATCGCGCTCAGTAACATTCTTTTCGTTTTCATGATTTCTACTATTTTGGTGAGTTTATATTGACTTGTAAAAGTTCATTAATGTTT
>JBAZKO010000005.1:0-54338 GCA_041650775.1 Patescibacteria group bacterium | reverse complement strand
TGGGCAAGATCATGAACAAGCGTTTTTATGTCATCGTGCCTTATAATCCTTTAACCGATAAACATAAAAATTTTTTTAGTCTGATGAGCGAAGCGCTGAAACCGGCGACGGTTATTAAAATCAAGGATAAGACTTTTAAATCTTATCAGGAAATGCTTAATCGCCGTGTCGACAGCGTGGCTGGCGGCCTGGAGTCGATGGGGGTGGCCGTCGCTAGGCTAGATACGCAGAGTTTGATCGAACTATATTATAAGACTTACAATCCGGAAACTTCCAAGAACCAAGAATTGGTGGATTTGAATAAAATCAGGGTAGAATAATAAAAGGTAATTATGAACGGTGTAAATACGGTATAAATATGGTTAATTTTAATAAAGAAGAACAACCGAATAAAATTACCCTGCAATCCAAGGTGACGTTCAGTCCGAAAACGCCGCCGCCGGTGGAAATCAATCCGGAACTGACGCGGGAAGTGATTGAGGAGGAAAAGACTTTCCGCCGCGGTATTTTGTCCGTGCGCGATATTATCGCGCCGGCGAGCTTGAAAATAGAGCCCAGCTTCTTGCGCCTAGGCGATAAGTTTCTGCGGACGATTTTCGTTATCAGTTATCCGCGCTACATTTCCATCGGCTGGTTCGCGCCGATTATCAATTTAAATTTCACTTTCGACGTTTCGATGTTTTTTTATCCGGTTAAATCCGCGGTTATTTTAAAACAGCTGAAGAACAAAGTCGGGACGCTGGAAGCGCAAATAATTTCCGACGCCGAGAAAGGTGCGGCCCGCGATCCGCTCCGCGAAACCGCCCTGCGCGATATCGAGTATCTCCGCGATGCGCTGACTCAGGGAACGGAGAAATTTTTTCAATTTGCTTTGTATGTGACGCTCTATGAGGATAATAAGGAAAATTTAGACCGTCTGTCCGACCAAGTGGAAGATATTTTCGGTTCACGCTTGGTTTATTCCCGTCGCGTTTACTACCAATCGGAGCAAGGATTCAATTCGACCCTGCCTTTGGGCGACGATGAATTATATATTACTTTCAACATGAATTCTTCGCCGATCGCTTCGTCTTTTCCTTTTATTTCCAGCGAGCTGACCAGTGATCAGGGAATTTTATACGGTATTAACCGTCATAACAACAGCTTAATTTTGTTCGATCGTTTTACTTTACAGAACGCCAATTCCGTGGTTTTCGCGACTTCCGGCGCCGGCAAAAGTTACGCTATCAAGTTGGAAATTTTGCGCTCGCTGATGCTCGGCACGGATGTTATCGTTATCGATCCGGAGTATGAATATAAACATTTATCCGAAGCCGTGGGCGGCACTTATATCAATATCTCCTTGTCTTCGGAGAATAAGATCAATCCTTTCGATTTGCCGCGTTCGGTCGGCGGAGAATCGAAGCCGAAAGACATTATTCGGAGCGCGGTTATCATCCTAAAAGGTTTGGTGCGTTTGATGCTCGGCAACCTTAATTACGACGAAGATTCGATTGTTGATCGGGCGCTTCTGGAAACTTACGCCAAAAAAGATATTACGCCGGATTCTGATTTATCGAAAATCGAGGCGCCGACCATGTCGGATTTACAGCAGATTCTCGAGGGGATGGAAGGGGGCGCGGACTTGGCTTTGCGGCTGAGGAAATTCACGGAAGGGACTTTTTCCGGCCTGCTGAACAATCAGACTAACGTGGCCATGTCTAATCAACTAGTTTGTTTTTCCGTTCGCGATTTGGAAGATGAATTGCGGCCGATCGCGATTTATACCATCGTCAATTATATCTGGAACGTGGTCCGGAGCGAGATGAAAAAACGCATCTTGGTCGTGGATGAAGCCTGGTGGATGATGCAACATGAAGATAGCGCCAAATTTATTTTTGCTCTTGTCAAGCGTTGCCGTAAATATTATTTGGGGGTCACTACCATCACTCAGGACGTCAATGATTTTCTGACTTCGCCCTACGGTCAGGCGATCGTCACCAATTCTTCTCTCCAGATTCTATTGAAACAATCGTCCGCCGCCATTGATTTGGTCCAAAAAACTTTTATGCTGACCGAAGGGGAAAAGTATTTGCTCTTGGAGTGCGGCATTGGCGAAGGAATTTTCTTCGCCGGCAATAAGCACGTGGCGATGAAAGTCGTGGCCTCTTATACGGAGGATCAACTAATTACTTCCGATCCGCGCCAGTTGCTGGAACTGGAAGAAGCGAAGAAAGAATTCGAAGAAAGCCAACAGGCGGAGAATATTTAAAAGTTAAAAATTAAAATAATATGCAAACCAATCGTAAAACTTTAAGCCTCCTGATTATCGCCGCCGGCTTGATTATAATATTTTTGATTATTTATTTCGCTTTCATTAAAAAAGCGGTAGCGCCGCTGACGACGCCGGGAACGGAAGTCACGGGCCAATTGACGACCGAAACGGAAACCGGGACCACGACGCCGGGCGATAAGCCGCGCAACCGTCAGGAATATAATATTACCCAAGAGGCGCCGCATAAGATTAACGCCGCCGACTTAGCAAAAATGGCGATGTCTTTCAGCGAACGTTTCGGTTCTTATTCCAGCCAGTCCGATTACGGCAATTTCACGGATTTAAAAATTTTCATGTCGGATAATCTGAAAACCTGGGTTGACGGTTATGTGGCGAAATTAAAGAGCGAGGCGCCGAATAAAGGAGGGTATTACGGCATTACCACTACCGCTCTGCTAACTGAGGTAAAAGCTTTCGATGAAGCCGCCGGCCAGGCCGAAATAATCGTAACGACCGAACGCCGGGAAAGCACGGCGGAAATAAACGGCGGCGACCCTTACGTCCAGAAGATTGATTTCCGCTTCATAAAAGTCGGAAACGACTGGTTAATGGATGAAATCTATTGGGAGAAATAGTAATCAATAACATGTCGAATAATCTGAAAACAATTTTCGTCTGCTCTAATTGCGACGCCCAATTTCCGAAATGGAGTGGGCGTTGTTTGGAATGCGGTTCCTGGGGAACCCTAGCGGAAACCGTGACCGACAGCCGGGAAGAGAAAAAGGAAGCGGTTAAGAAGCTGGGCGGCGCGGAAGTGATTGATTTAAGCACGATAAAAGCGACGACTTTGGTTCGCTTACGAACCAACATCGACGAAATCGACCGGGTACTCGGCGGCGGTTTGGTTCCGGGGTCTTTGATTCTGTTAAGCGGCGAACCAGGAATCGGAAAGTCCACTTTAGTGGCGCAAATCGCCGGGGCGGTCGGAAAAGACCGGACGGCCATTTACGTCAGCGGCGAAGAATCAGCGCTTCAGGTCAAAGCCCGGCTTAACCGCCTGGATTGCGATTTCGGCAATTTAAAGTTCATTTCGGAAACCGGCGTGGAAAGGATTTTTTCTTCGGCCGCTAAAATCAAGCCGGATATTTTAATCATCGATTCTATTCAAACCGTCTATTCCAGCTTGATTCCGGCGGAAGCCGGCAGTATTTCTCAAATCCGCGGTGCCGCGGTTAAATTTCTCGAATTGGCCAAAGAGAATAATATTACGGTTCTGCTTATCGGCCACATTACGAAAGACGGCCAGGTGGCCGGACCGAAATCTCTGGAACATATCGTTGACACGGTTTTGTATCTGGAAAACGAAACTAACAATAATTATTGCCTTTTGCGCGCCACGAAAAATCGTTTCGGTTCGGTTAACGAACTCGGCGTTTTGGAAATGACCGGTCGCGGTTTTCGGGAAGTGAAGAATCCCAGCCTGGTTTTTGTGGAAACGGGCGGCGAAAATATTTCCGGCTCGGTTATCGGCTGTGTCATCGAAGGAACGCGGCCGTTTTTGGCTGATTTGCAGGCACTGGTAACTAAAACGGTTTTCGGCTATCCGCAGAGGAAAGCCAGCGGTTTCGATTTGAACCGCCTGCAGGTTTTAAGCGCGGTTATAACCAAGCGGACAAAAATAAATCTGACGGCTCAGGATATTATTTTAAACGTGGTCGGCGGTTTGAAAATCAGCGACCCGGCGCTTGATTTGGCCGCTTGCGCCGCGATTATTTCTTCTTATCTTAATAAGAATTTTGACCGCCGAACTTTGGTTCTGGGAGAAGTGGGTCTGGGAGCGGAAACGCGCAATGTCTTTAAATTGGAAGCTCGTTTGCAGGAAGCGGAACGTCTCGGATTTACGACCGCTATTATTCCCAACATGGAAGTGAAGGGCGGGAAGCTGAAATTGATAAAAGTTAAGAACCTGGAAGATTTGGTGAAGATTATGTAGAAAAGACCGTGTTTTGTTGGTTATTTTTAGTATTGACAATTTTAGTTAAAAGTGCTATTATTAAAATAAGTAGCATGAATTAAAAACAAACCAAAAAAAAGATTGTCATGGACAAAAAAGTACTTTTTAAAAGAATTTTTGTTAAGCCACTCGTAATAATTGGATTTATCAATATAAGCTGTTTGATTATCTCTTTGCTCTTCGCGATTATGGCCGTTATGACCATAGCGGCGGGGCATCAAGTAGCTGATTCGGCTATCGAATCAGCGGTCCGCGGTTATTTCCAATTTATTATCTTCAATCCGATCATCACGATCTTAACAATCATTTCAATCCTGTTGAGCTTCTTGTTTATTTGGCATAAGACGAGAAACCGCCCGGAAATCCAGGAAAAATTATCAATCCGATAAGATAATCGGTTTAGCAAAAAAAAGAGATTCCAACGATCTCTTTTTTCTTAACCAAATTTTTAAACCGATTTTATTCCAAATGGATATTACCCGCCCAGACATCCAGCCGCTTCTTCAGTGCCGGATGTTTTTTTAACTCCGGATCGGCGGCGATTAAAGCGGCCGCTTCAGTGGCCGCCTTTTTAATATTTTCCGAATCGAAAAGCGAAGCGATTTGCAGTTCGGGAAAGCCGCTTTGCGCCTGGCCGTATGTTTCGCCCGCGCCGCGCAAACGCAAGTCTATTTTCGCCAGCGCCAAGCCGTCATGGTATTTAGTCAGCGCTTCCAGACGCTCCAGAGTTTTCGCGCTCGGTGCCTCTTCGCTCGACGGAAAAAGGAAACAATAAGACTGCTGGGCGCTTCGGCCGACGCGGCCGCGGGATTGGTGAAGCTGGGCCAAGCCGAAACGTTCCGCCCCCTCAATTATCATCAGCGTGGCGTTAGGCACATCTACGCCGACTTCGACGACGGAAGTCGAAACGAGAATCGGTGTTTTGTTGTCCAGAAAGTCGGCCATTATTTTTTCTTTTTCCTGGGCTTTTAGCCGGCCGTGCAAGAGGCCGATTTTCAAATCTGGAAAAATTTCTTTGTCTAATTTTTCGTGTTCTTTTTTAACTGATTTGACGCCTAGATAATCCGATTCATCAATTAAGGGACAGATAACGAAGGCCTGTCGTCCGGCTTTGATCTGGGCGCGGATGAAATTATAAGCGGCAGTGCGTTTGTCTTCGGTAACGATTTTAGTTATGACCGGTAGGCGTCCTACGGGCATCTGGTCAATTATCGACAAATCCAAATCGCCGTAAATTGCCAACGCCAAAGAACGGGGAATAGGCGTTGCCGTCAAAGACAAAAAATGCGGCGTCCGGTCGGGCGCGCTGTTGAAATCCAGGATTTTCTGGCGTTGGACGACACCGAAACGGTGCTGTTCGTCGACAACCGCCAGCGCCAAATTCTTAAATTTAACATTTTTTTGAATCAGGGCGTGCGTGCCGATAATAATGTCGGCCGCGGCCCAATTTTCGTCTTTATGGCTACCGGTCAACAAAGCAATTCGGAAATTATAATCTTTAAGAAGTTTTGTCAGATAATTAAAATGTTGTACTGCCAGAATTTCCGTCGGAACCATGAAGACCCCTTGTTTTTTATTCAAAACCACATTCAATAAAGCCAGGATAACCACCAACGTTTTGCCACTGCCGACATCACCTTCCAGCAAGCGGCTCATCGGTTCGGGTTTTTCCAAATCGCGCAAAATTTCCCAGGCGGATTTTCTTTGGGCGTCAGTCAGTTTAAAAGGCAGGGAACTGACAAAATTTTGAGTATCTTTTTCTCGGAATTCAATCGGCCAGGCGCGCCGTGATTTCAACTGGCGCCTGATCATCTGTGATTGCAACTGGCGCCAAAATAATTCCGCGAATCCCAGACGTTTTTGCGCTTCGCTTATTTCCGCGCTATCAGCCGGAAAATGTATTTGCCGGAGGGCTTGAGACAGGTCTAAAAGATTGAGACGAGTCTTTATTTCCGCCGGTAGCCAATCTTCAATCTCGGCGGCGAGAGGAATTACTTCCTTAACCAGCGAACGGATTTGTTTCTGGGTTAAACCGGCGGTTGAATGGTAATTGGGAATCAACCCCTTGGTATGGATTAAATCATCGGAATAAATTTTTTCGTAGGCGGGAGAGATCATCGTCATCTGGCCGTAATTTTCACCGACCCGGCCGGAAACGGAGATTTTGTCGCCGACTTTTAAGGTGCGCGTCAGAAATGGCTGGTTGAACCAGGTTATTTTCAGAGAATCGCCGCCGTCGCTTATCAGCGCCTCGGTAATAAACATCCGTCGTTTGAAACTTTTTTTATTTTGGATAAGCTCGACGGTGCCCAGGACGTTGGCATCCGTGTCCGGTTCTAAATCGGCAATCGGGACGCTCCGGGAGAAATCGTCGTAACGGAAAGGAAAATAAAAAAGCAGGTCTTGAGCGGTGCCAAGACCCAGCTTTTTGAGAAGGGAAGAAGTTGTTTTTCCCACGCGGTATAATTCGCTTATTGGTGAATTCAAACCGAGCATAAGGTTATAAGAGGTCTTCGTTTGGTATCTGTGCATCCACCAGGAATCGAACCTGGATTTCAAGCTCCGCAAGCTTGCGTCCTATCCGTTGAACGATGAATGCTTAAATGAGCTTACAACCAAGCTCAGGGTCGGCGATATGGTTTAACTTCCCATATCTTATTATAATTTAAGCAGTTTCGTCAACTGTTCGGATAAGGGAATGTCCGTTCTCTCCAGGTCCTCCTCTAAATATTTTATTAAGAAATTACGGACATTCAGAGCTTCCAGACGGCGCAAAGGAATGGATAAGCGGGGTCGAACCGAACCTTTAAATTCCAAATAAAGATTCTTGACGCTTTGCTTCGGCTTGTAGAGGACGGAAAAATTTTTGAACGCGTCGTAATCGTAGAATTTTTGTCCGATCTTAACGCCCTCCGGACCGAGTTCTATATCAACCATCAGCGGCGGCCGATTTTCATTTATAATCATGATAATCGCGGCGATAATAATGATTAGGGCGAAGAGAAAATTAGCACTTAGACCGAGAAAAACCAGATGCCAAGCGCGGAAGGTGAAAAAACAGAAAAATAAGCAGATTAAAATAAAGATGGAGGCGATAAGATACCAATTGCGGCTGCGTTTTGGCGAACGGTATTCCGGTACCGACCATCTTAGATATGAGGCGTTATTTTGAGACATAGGTTTGTTTGACAAGCTAAACTATATTTTATATAGTAATTATACCATAAAAATAGAAAATGGTGGAGAGGTGGCTGAGTGGCTGAAAGCGGCAGGTTGCTAACCTGTTATAGGGGTGTAAACCCCTATCGAGGGTTCGAATCCCTCCCTCTCCGCAGAGTGGGACGAAGTAGGCTCAAAAGCTCATTTCGTCCTTTTGTTATGGGGGTATTTCTCAGTTCGAACCTTGCTATTTCGTCGTTAAGGAGTGTTTGCGATTTTTGTATCGGCATTAGCCATTTATAAGCTAACATTTCAAGTTTTTTATGTTCCAAAGTCCAGTTCGAGCCTAAAGTTGTCAGCACCTTTCTTTTAGTTTCATTGTCGCCGTCCATTAATTGTTTGCGTCCGTGAATGGCAAGCTCAAAAGTTTCTTTAGTTATTTTTATAACTTCTTCTTCAAAATTATCATCGGTATTATTGATTTCGAGTTTAGACAATTCTCTCATCAGTTCATTTTTTGATTCCGTGTATTCTTCATCGCCAATAAGATTACGGCAGCGCATTTTAGTCAGATTTTTTATTTCTTCTTTTAAGGCGTCGGCTGATTTGACGGCGTTATTTTTTACAGCTGAGTCTTTTTCCTGTTCTTCGTTTTTAAGTTCCTCGATTATTTCCAGCCCGAGATCTAAAAACTCCGGTCTGATTTGATATTTTTCGAGTTCTTTCTCGACTTGCGACTCCAAGTCGTCTCTAGTTATAGCCGCTTGATGACAAGCGTAATCTTTGCGCTTCCGGGTGCAACAATAATAAGTATAACTTCTCAATTCTTTGGTGTACTTGATAACTTTATGTTTTAAATCGGCCGTTATCAGACAGCCGCATTCTTTGCAATGTATCAGCCCAGTATAAGCGAAGTCTTTTTTTTGGTTTCGTGGTTTACCGTTTCGTCCCATAATAATTTGAATCTTGTCGTATTCTTCCAGGCTAATCATCGGCTTATGTTTGCCTTTATTTTCCTTGCCGTTGTAGTTGATAATACCGGCATAAAAAGGACTGGTAAAAATACGGTATAAAGCACTTCTAGACATCGGGCCGCCGCCTCGACTCTTGAATCTTCGGGTCTTAAAGCCCCATTCGTTATTCATTATATCCAGCACTTGCGGGGCAGTATAAACACCGGTCAGCATGGCGTCAAAAGCCCTTCGTAAGAGCGGAAATTTGTCCTTGTCGACGATTATCGTGCTTAGTCCCTTAATATCGTCGCGCTTGTTTATATAGCCCTCCGGCGCGATATTAGGCTGCCAACCCATTTCAAATTTCTTCTCCAATCCTCGTTTTACGTCCTTGCCCAGTTTAGAGGAAAAATATTGCGATTGACTTAAAGCCATTTGCAACATCATTATACCCTCGGGGGAATTATCGAAATTATAAGAGCCGAATTTTAAGTCTTTAATCAATCCGGTGCGAACCATATAAGTGATAGTCGAAGCGTCTATTTCGTTGCGGCTCAGTCTATCCGGATGCCAGGCGATAATTCCTTGCGCCTCGCCTCTCGATATTCTTTTGATCATCTCGGCGAAGACCGGGCGACTGTATGGCTTAAAGGCGGTGTGTTTTTCTTCAAGCACATCTACTATTTCCAGGCCGCTAAAAAATTCCCGGACTTTATCTTTTTGACTGTCTATCGATAAAGCCTGGCGTTCGTCGCCCTCGGTTGATTTTCTAACATAGGCCAAATATTTAATTTTACTTGTCGTCTGTTGCATATTTATTCTTTTTAACAAGTTTGTAATTCCAAAAAATATCGGTCAAATCGTCCCTGATATCTTTCAATACTTTTGCTTTATCCTCGCGGTCTAAATGTTCGTCGGGTAATTCAAAATCAATCCGAATCTCGTTTAAAGCTTCGGCCATATTTAGAAGGGTGTTGCCCTCCAAATTTAATTTTGTGATTTTTGGTTTTTTCATAACAAAAAGGGACGGCCCTGAGCACCCAACAGAATATCGCCAAAGGCAATACTCGTCGGCAGAACCGCCCCTTTTTGGGGATGAGTATAAAAAATCCTTTGACGGTTATTATTCTGTTGGGTGCTACCTATATAATATCACAGCCATTTATTATTTCAAGACCCTATAGATCGCCGGTTTTTCGGCGTCTTTCTTGAACGCGCTTAAAATCTTCGGGGGTCATTGAGTGGTAAATGGTGCTAAGTAAAAGAACTAACTGCAGACATTGCTCGAACGCTTCTTTATAAGCGACTTTTTCGTGGAACGTTTTTTCGTAGACGTTGATAAATTTATCGACGTGCTCTTTTTTTATGTTCATACACAGTCCTCGCGACTATGTTTTAATCAAAGGTATTTTTAGCCGTATAGCCGGTAGTGGATTTGACCGAACCAATCGGAGCGATAACTTTTTTCAAACAGCGGCGGAATATTGCCGATAGCATTAGAGATGAATTCTTTTATTTCTTTAAAGACGGTGATTGTAATCGGTTGCTCCAGATTTCGGGAAGCCATGATCTTGCGCATTCCGAAATATCGAATATCAAATAGATTCTTGCCGACGTATTTTGAAATATAAAGGCCTAAATGGTTAATATGTTTGACGCGGTTTATTTTGATAAAACCGTGTTTCCATAGTGCCTCTAATTCGCCGGAAGCCATTTCAAAATTAACCAGTAAATGATAATGAACGGAACCGCCGTTAATTTTTTTTCTTCCATAAAAATCGGTGTCTGATTGAAATTCCGGCACGGCGATATATTTTAGATTTGGTCTTTTTCTTTTTAGTCTTTTAATAAACTTATTGAATATCGGATTGGACTCTCTTAATCCCGGAACATCGTGGTTAAAAGTCAAAGTGACGAAAGCTTTCAAGTCGGGATTGGAATCAACCAAACGGACAATTCTTGCCCTGGTTCGTCTTAAAGAGGAATCGCGCATTATTTCCATTTTAAATTCCGAGTCGGCGCTGTTTTTGACTTCGACCGCCACTTCCTGCCTGGTTCGCCTTTTGGCGGGCCTTCTTGGTTTCTTCCTCTTGCCAATCACAATAGGCGTCTCGTATTGGTAGAGCTCCGCTTTCTTGCCCGATATTATCAGTTTTTGTGAGTAAGCTGTCATTAGTAAGGAGAGAATTGAGTTCGTTTGTCACGAATCTGAATTCTTCTTTATATGATTTAAGTTTGCGGGTCAGTAATGGAAAATCAGTCGTTGAGTCCGTCTTCACTCTCCGATTAATACCAAAAGTAATCTTTTGTATTCTCGTTCTTAACCAAAGGATATATTCGAATTCTTGTTTAATGTTTTTGTATATCATATTTTTGTTTAATATTCGTGATGACGGCTAGGTGTGTGCGTATGGTCAAGTTAATTGATATAGGGAATAGCCGTCTTGTCTAAAATCTCATTTACCCGCCGCTTCTATTTTTATTTATCGGCTCGTTAGCAGAACTCGCCGATAAATAAAAAAATAATAAGGCGGCCGGTCAAAACTATTTTTTGGAACAAATACTAACAGTCCCGAAAGAAAAATTGTCTGTCTGTGCTTCTCATTGTAGCGTCAGCTTATCGCCTATCAAGGTAGTGCTTACGCCTCCACTTTGACCGCCGCAAGCAATCAGCCGCTGTCTTATTCGTCGCTGAAAGACAATTTAAGGCGACGTTGTCTTCGATATTTAAAATCAGTCGCCAATTTAATTTTATGACTATATCAGTCAAATCAAATTGGACGGGGTCAAAGAATACTTCCGAGCTCGTCAGAAAACAAATCGCCGAGCGTTGGGGTGAAGACGAAGCTAAACGTTATAACCCGTTTGAGAATTGTTTAACTTTTAAGCAATGGCTCAAAAACGGCTGCGTCGTCCGCAAGGATGAAAAAGCCATTCGGTCTTTCATTGTCATTGAAAAGAAAGACAAGAAGACGGGAACGGTCATAGAAAAGAGACTTAAAACTATTTATCTTTTCTACGAGAAACAAGTTGAGCTTCAGGCTTAACAAATTCAGGAGTTGATCTCTAACGAGATTGACTCCTTTTTTTGTGTCGCAATTTGGTTACCAAGGAACCTTTAACCTTTATCTTTAAAGCCGACTATTTCCTGGAAAGTGTCATAACAACCGGCTAGGCGTTTATTGAATAAATACAGACTTACTTTATAGGGTTTGCGTTTTTCTTTGTCGATGTCTTCAATGTCGTATAGACAGGCTCTAAACAGAGGTCCGACTTTTTTTAAAGCATAGATATTATTAACCAGTTCTCGCACGACGGTATCGATGCGTTTAACGTTTTGAACCGCTCCCCAAATGTTTAATGCCATATAAGAACCGTCGTTATTTTTTTTGATATGTTTGCGATGTTGTTGAAATTTATATTGAAGTCGGAACGGCAATTTTTTCCAAGAACGGGAATTGAAATATATTTGGCATTCGTCGATTAAGATTTCGCCGCCCCTTATTTCGAGCAAGTCCTCGAGCTCATTCCAGAAATAGAGTTTTCCGAGCCTTCTATCTCTTTTATTAAAGAATCGAAGGCGAACATTCCTAATAAAAGGAAGATTATAAAACTTGTCCAACCAACGATTAAAAAATTTCTTTCCTGTTTCTTCGTCATATGATTTAAAGTCTATGTAAAAATTAGAATAAACATCCCGGCCTTGCCGCAGGAATTTATGCGCTTTTTTGACCAAGTAATAAGTTTTTCCAGAGCCGGGTTTACCGACAACGACGTTTATCATATGTTTAGTGTCCGCCTCGCAAAAGGCCGATGATAAGAAGGGTTATTCGAAAAAACAAGAGAACTGTTTCGAACACGAGCATAAAAGATAAAATCAGAAATAAAGTATCAAACGGAAATACGATGTTGAAATAACTGATCGTGTCGGCGATTCTTTTGGTGGCGTAATCTATTTTATCGACGTCGATGTTCATCCAACCGGCGAAAGTGTCGTTAGAAGGCAGGAAGGAAAAAATAAAGGCCAACATTGAATCAAAGAACTCGCCGCAGAATTTTATGAAGGCGTTTATCGCCCAGTCGAATGGATATCCGGTCATATAATTAATCTTTATCGTTAGGGCTAAAAGCTCCTAAGATTCTAAAAAATACGTAAATAATAAAACCAAGCCACAAAAGGCCGTCGCCCATCGGCCTTAAGTGCGTGGCAAAATATTTTACCGGTGCACTTTCAAAGTCTAGTGCGGGAACGACAATATCGAATTTATTGTCGCCCGACATAAACTTCATCGGAAATTGCGGAACGACTTCAGGGATAACATGAGTAAAATTGGCCAACAAAATATCGTAAGCTTGAAAAAATTGATGAAAGATGAATTTCCCCTCAAGAGTGCTTTTCATTCTCGGAAATATGCTTCCGAAATCTATCGGCGGCGTAGGGAAAAACATCGGATGATAATACAAAAACAAATTAACTCCCTGATAAATTTTTAGAGTTCCGGTGGCGTTTGATATTGAAGCGTATAAATTCCTTTTGTTTAAAATAGATAAGTCGCGCTCGAAGCCTATTTGACGAAACTGATTGAGATTCAGATCGGCAACCGTTGAAGAAGAAATGACTTGCGGCGACGTTGTGCTGACGGTATAATCTTCCAATTTAAAGACATAGGTCGATGAAGCGTTATAAACATCTTCCGAGAAAGTAAAATAAAGCGGCACGGCACTTTGATTTATTCCTTGCGTGTCATAAATATTCATTGATGATTGCTCAAACTTGGCTCCAGCTCCCGAATCAAAAGACCATTGGAAATAAGGATAAAAAACTAATGTCGCACCATTGTAATCAGTGAAGTCCATTTGTAGACAATCGATGTTGTTATAATCTTTAGTGTCTATAATACAAACATTCGTCGTTCCGTATGATCTGGCGGTATACCAACAAGAGAATGTCCCCCAAGTGAAATCTTCGTCGTTCGGCGTGCAGGTGCAAGACGGAGCAACCGGCGGCATAGAACTGCCGGATTGAATTGTCAGAGTATTCGGAACGGCATTTTCTTTGGCCAAACCGCCGCTATAATATGGTTCGCAATAGCCGACAAATTCTTGCGTTGTGCCGCGCTTGGAAAAACTAGCCTCCGGATACATTATTTCAATATTAGACGGTGGGCGATTTCTCGTTTCCGTAAAGCTCGCTCGATTTAAAGAGGCGTTATTTAAAGCGTCGATAACGTAAATTGTTGAAGTGCCGTAATCCATTCCCGGATAAATCGCCGAGAAGCCGTTATTTAAACAATCGACGACGAATAATTTAGGATCGCCTTGCGAGTTGGCAAAAATATCCAATTGATTTTGTCCTGTTCCGATTGTGTCGCAAATTCCGTTAATGCTAACATCGCCACTTGCTTGATTAATAGTGTGGGAAGTTATGGAAATATTAGAAGTTGGGGCGGCCGAATTTAAAACAAACAAATCTAAAGAACGCGCCCAATCAGTATCAGTTCCGCCGACATAGTAATAATCATATTCAGTTTTTCTGTCGACTGTCGCCGTAAAGAAATTATAAATTTGTTCGCCGAAAGCATTATAAGCGAGTAAAGATGATGAAGCATATCCGGCTGTGCCATTTACTGTTCCTCCTGTCGCTAAAATATAATTAAAAAATACTAAACTGTTATCATTTGTGATATTAAAATAGCCGCTGCCGATTCCGTTGCCGCTATAATTACCAAGACCGCCACGAACAAAATCTAAAGGAGTCGTTTGATCAACATTACAAAATGTTTTTAAAACTATGGTCGCCGGATCGGAATAAGCTCCACGGGTATTTCTTATGTGGAAATTTCTCGTTCCAGAAAGAGGACTTTTTAAAACAAAAGTCTGCCAACGCATATGTCTTGATGAGCCTACATAGGCCTGGCTCCCGATTCCGCTGTCGGTCATGGGAACACCACCGTAAGAGGCATTATCCCAACCATTGCCGTCTGCCCAAGTAGAAACAATAGCCATTAAAAAGCTATTGGCGCACGACGAACTGGTGGTATTAGAAAAAGTAAAATTTCCGCTTCCGTCGTCGGAGTTTTGACGATAGGTATATCCGGTGCTATCCAAATAGATTCCGCTCGTCGCTTTAACGATGCGTGGGGAATTAAAAAATATTCCGAATAGCGAGAGAACAAAAAATATTCCAAACGAGTATTTTTTTAAATTTAACTTTTTCATATCGGCCAAAGGTTAAATATTATTAAAAGGAGAAAGGGTATTTGTTGTTGCTGATTCAAAAGTTAATAGACTGTTGAAACGCATTTTTGTCCCTCATCACCGGCTTTCACCGATATCTTAATCTCCCTGTAAGTTGCCCGATTTTTATTATCGGGCAACCCGAGGGCTATTTAGCGAATCTGCGGAATAATCTCCAAATGAAGCCGATCGCTAAGACGGCTACACCGACAATGACTATCGTCGGCAAGTTGGAAATTAGGACGCCCATTAAGTTTTCCTTAACGGTTACCGCCATTCCGCTGGTTGTGGAAGCGATGTCCGCGTCCACGGCCGCATAAGCGTTAGCGGCACCGAAGCCGATAATACCCAGCAAAGCCATTAACCCCACTTTAATTTTCTTAATGAAATTCATCATAAAAATTACAGTTAAAATTATTTTTTAAGAAATAATAGAATTATGCCGACCGTTACTCCGAGAAACGCGCCCATAACCAAGCCCGCGGATAAAGAGTGTGTGATATTGACCCAGTTATCCAGGTAGCAAGAGTTTGAGATTAATATTTCAGCGGAGCACATAATTTATTATCTGCTAATTCTTATTAATAATTTGGCGATCAAGGCGATTGCCAGGACGGGAACGATAATGTTCCCGAGAGACTCAAAGAAAGTTATAATCGCGGCGTGCATATTAGTCGAAGATGTTAAGAATTAAAAATATCACGGCGAATCCCAGGGCAACGCAAACAACGAATGTCCAAAACTGATAGTTGAAGTTAAGGAGATTTAAGGCCTCGTCGGTTAGGCGGTAAATCGTCGAAGTCGCGGTTGTGGTGGCGATTATAATATCCATATGATTATCTATTTTTTATCGGTCTCGTCTTCCGGTACGTAAACCGAAAGAAAGGCTCTTTGACGTTCTTTATTGACGAAAGAGAAGGGGTAAACTTTTACCTCGACTTCCACCTTGGCGCCGATTTTGCCATAGTCCTTGTTTAGAGGCACATTAACGGTTATCGGATAAATGCTGTTTAACGGCTCGACGTAAAGCAAACGCTTTTGGCCGGGTGTTCCGTCTTTGCGGGTGAAGTTTTCTATCTTGTCGTCTTTTATTGTTCCTTTGATGTAAAACATAATTGCAGATGTTAATTTTGTTTATTAATTAATTTTTGCGCCTCGACCTTTACTGGGCGATAGCGGTTTTGGGGCTTAATAAAAAAAGCCTCATAATCGTTATGAGGCTATTGTATGAAAGTGACATTCCCGAAAGTTCCGGGGAAGATTTGCGGGAAGTTTTTACTGTTTTTCCCTGTAAATTAAATGAATTTAGGATTTATTTTTAAACATCCCGTTTTTCCCGAGTTAAAGATTATAAAGTTATCCACAGCATTCTTTGTTTCTTTTAAAACTTTTTCGTTTATAAGTTCGCAACTTCGATAATAACGTTTCCAACTATTTTTATCTTCTTTATATTCCAAATCTTCAAAGATATCTTCGGCCATTTCCGAAAAGAAAAAGCTATCATCCAAATTATCGCTATTATTTTTAAAAATATATTTCAGTATTTTATGGGCGTTGGTTTCTTTGTCTTGTCTGGCTATCATGATTTTAAAACCGTCGACGTATAAAATGCTTTTTTTATCGTCAAACCAAGTTTTTCCGTCTTGTTCCTTCGCATTCAAAAAAGACTCTTGATCAAGCCGATTAAAAACGTGGCAATTAACTACTTTAAAAGCGAGTTCCAATATTTCCTCGGAATACGGTTCGGAGAAATCTTGGCAAAGGTTATCGAATTCTGCTCTTTCGGAGGTTTTGCCTATTTTAAATTCGCCCATTATATCGTGAATCATTTCCAAATCGGAATAATACATCCAAAACTTCTTGCCCCGCACTTTATTTCTGGTGGCCTTATTCGGAAGATTCTCGTAAATATCGCCCATAGTCGCGGCGCTGTCGTCGAATATTTTTTGCAGAGCCCCTTTTGTAATCGGAGTCTTATTTAAAAAATCAATGTATTTATGAATAATGACGAATTTTTGAAAAATGTTTTTTTCAAGGTGAAAAAGCTCCGTAAGTTGCGTAAGCGTTTCTTTAATTTTTTCCGATGTTAAATTCATAAAAATATGTTTTAACTTTTATATATATTTTAACATTTTGAGGATAAAGAAAAGTTAAACTTTTTCTAAAGAAAAAATAAAGACGGTTAATAACAAATCATAAAAAATACGCCCGCCCGTTAAGGCAGGGCGCGGAACCAAACATATTTAATTAATATCTCGCCAAGTCTCGAATTATTTTAACCGCTATTCCTCTTATTTCCACGTGTTTACGAAATATCGGTTGAAAAGTAGGGTTCGCCGGTTGCAGCCTTATTCGCCCTTTCTCTTTATAGAATCTTTTAAGAGTGGCCTCGTTATCGTCGATGATCGCCACGGCGGTATCGCCGTTATCGGCCCACTCCTGTTTTTTGATGATTGCGATGTCTCCGTCGAATATGCCGTCCCCAATCATGGAGTTACCCTTGACTTTAAGCGCATATAACTCACCCTCTTGGAATCTTCTATCCCTGGATATTTCAATAACTTCATCGGGTATTTCTATGGCTTCTATCGGTCGACCGGCGGTTATCGTT
Organism: Patescibacteria group bacterium; assembly: GCA_041650775.1. GTDB lineage: Bacteria > Patescibacteriota > Patescibacteriia > Patescibacteriales > UBA12465 > UBA12465. Next base: position 37,110 of record JBAZKO010000005.1, on the reverse strand, counting down.
CCGACCAAGGGAACGGTCATGAGGCTGTCTATTTTAGTTGCCACCAACTCCAAGCCCCTAATAACACCCTTAGTTCGCTTAAGAACGCCCTTTTTTACTAGACTGGAAATATGTTCATGAATCGTGGAAATCGCCGATATGCCAAATTCATTTTTTATTTCCGTCAAAGACGGGGAACAACTGTTTTTTTGATTATATTTTGATATAAAATCCATTATTTCCGATTGTTTTTTGGTTAATGTAGACATAAGTTTATTTAATTGATATATTTGTAGTATACCCGAACGAAACCCGAAAGGCAAGAGACCAGACTTTATGAATATTATAAAAAATATTTTTTTATATTATCCTATCAAAAATATAAAAAAACTGATATTATATTCATTATTGATGTAATGAGATAAATGAAACCATTATGAAACCAAGACAAATATTTACAACACTGACTGTTTTAGCAGGATTATTTGTTATCCTAGTTAATTGGCAGGTTTGTTTACCTGATGGTTGTTTTTTTAACTATCAAGCGCAAGCATGCCAGGGTGGTAGTTGCTCCAATGAAGATATTGGTAGTCATTTACAGGAAAGACTGGCTTTTTTAACCGCAACTATAAATAATAATTTTCTTGGTAGTTTATTTATTTTAATTGTAGTCTTTTTTGCATTATTAAATGATAAAAAATTACTTTTAATCTGTAATGATTTATTTAAAATAACTTTAAAATATTTCTCTCTTGTCCGTAATCCGTTTGATTCTTTATTTGCCAAGGGCTTATTGCATCCAAAAATTTATTAGTATTTAGTGTTTAGCTACCAGTTAACTTTTTAACTTTGGTGGTTTTTTATTTGCTAAATAATAATAAATTTTATGATTAAAAAAACATTAAACAAACAAGCCCTGCTTGGTTTATTAGCCGGTGTTATATTATCTGTTATCGTGGGATTTGCAGTTTACTCGGTAAATGCTCAGAAAGAAAAATCAACTTGGCTTCCTGTTAAAGATATTGAAGAAAAGGCAACGGCATATATCAATTCTGAATTGATTCAACAAGGTAAGGCGACTGTTAAGGTTACTGGCAAAGAAGGCGATATGTATAAGTTGGAAGTGGAATATAATGGTCAGAAGATACCATCTTTAATTTCCAAGGATGGCAATAAGTTTTTTCCACAAGTGATGGATTTGTCTGGCAAGGAGACGGTTGCAAAGAATACGAACGAAACGAAAACGGATACTCAGTCAGTAGTCGATTCTGTTGAAAAAAAATCAGATAAACCAGAAATTGAACTATTTGTTATGAGCCATTGTCCATATGGCTTACAGATGGAGAAAGGCATTATTCCGGCAATAAAAGCTCTTGGCAATAAGGTTGATTTTAAGATTAAGTTCAATGATTACGCCATGCATGGCGAAAAAGAATTAAAGGAAGAGTTGAATCAGTATTGCATTCAGAAGGAACAGACAGACAAATACTTAGCTTATCTGGAATGTTTTGCTAAAAATGGCGATAGCGGAGCAGAAGGTTGTTTGAATAATGCCCAAATTGACAAGGGCAAAGTTACTATCTGCGTTGCCAAAACCGAGAAGGAGTATAAAGTGATGGAGAATTTCGGCAATAAGATTGGTTATAAGGGCAGCTTTGCCGGATTCGAGATATTTAAAGCCGATAATGAAAAATATAGCGTTGGTGGATCCCCGACTTTAATTATTAATGGTACACAGAGTAATAGTGGCCGAGATAGTAAAAGTCTATTAAAATCGATCTGTTCGGCATTTAATAATCCGCCTAAAGAATGTTCAACTGAATTATCAAGCGAATCTCCAACTCCTGGTTTTGGTGGTGGGTCAGCTCCATCTAATGGAACTGGTGGTGGTTGTGGTCAATAATCATTATAATTAGCCTAGGGAGATTGAGAACATCACCTCCCTAGGTTGAATTAAATCATAATCGTATGTTAGATAAATTAAGAAAAATAAATATTGTTGCTAAAGTAATGATATTTATTGTATCAATTCTTGTTTTTGGAGGGGTTGGTTATATAGTGTATGTAAATTCAGCGGAGCCTAAGGATCTTGTAACGAAAAATAAGAACAGTGTTCAGGAGGTATCAATGGATTTGACTTATGACGGGTATAGTCCAAGCACTATAAATATTAAAAAGAGCGTGCCAGTCAGATGGAAAATTAATGCCAAACAAATATCAGGATGTACGAGGGAAATAATGATTGAGTCGCTGGGCATTAAAAAAGAATTGCAGATGGGGGAAAATATAATAGAGTTTACGGCACCGGATAATGTTGGCGAGTTGGAATTTTCTTGTGGCATGAAGATGGTTTGGGGAAAATTCGTTATTTCAGAAGATGGTGCTAGTTCAAATCAGCCAGAGCCAGTCAAAACTTTAGCCAGTGCTAGACCCGACAGTAGTTGCAATGGCTCTTGCGGTAGTCCATCCTGCGGTGCATCGAAAGGCGGAGGATGTGGATGTGGTCGCCATTAGATAGTAATAATATTTTTCAATGAATATAGAAAAAATAAGACAGGATTTTCCAATATTGAATAATAAAATGAACGGCAAACCGGTTGTCTATTTTGATAGTGCCTGCATGAGCTTGAAACCGAAGCAGGTTGTTGAAGCGATGAATGAATACTATTTTGAATATCCAGCTTGCGCAGGCAGGAGTTCGCACAAGCTTGGAGAAATGGCAACGAGAAAAGTAAAAGAGGCCAGGCAGATATTGGCGAGGTTTATTAACGCCGATGAACGAGAGATTGTCTTTACCAGAAATACCACCGAAGGAATAAATTTGTTAGCTAATTCATTAGGACTTAAAGACGGAGATTTGGTTTTGACCACCGACAAAGAGCATAACTCTAACCTGATCCCTTGGCAGAGGCTGGTTGAAAAGAAAGGTATTCGCCATAAAATAGTTCGTTCCAATGATGACGGCACGTTCAGTCTTGAAAAATATGAAGAGCTGATCAAGGGTGCAAAGATAATTTCAATGGTGCATACTTCAAATTTAGACGGCACAACAATTCCGGTCGAAGATGTTATTAGGATTGCCCATGAAAACGGTGCTTTAGTTATCTTAGACGCCGCTCAAAGCGCGCCACACCAAAGAATTGATGTTAAAAATCTCGATGTGGATTTTTTAGTTTTTTCTGGACATAAAATGCTCGGACCGACCGGCACTGGAGTGCTTTATGGCAAGTATGCATTATTAGAAAAACTGGAACCTTTCTTGGTCGGCGGTAACACGGTTGAATATTCGACCTATAATGGCCATGTAATGCTTAAAGCGCCAGAAAAGTTCGAAGCAGGGTTGCAGGATTACGCCGGGATTATCGGTTTAGCCGAAGCAGTCAAATATCTGCAGGAAATTGGTTTTGAAAAGATCAAGGAACACGAATACTCGCTAAACAGATATATTACGGAAGAAATCAAGAAACATTCTAAAATTAAGATTATCGGGCCCGAAGACCCGGCCTTAAGATCGGGTATCATTTCTTTTTATATAGATGGCCTTGACATGCATCAAATTGCTTTAATGCTTGATGAAATGTCTAATGTAATGATAAGAGCCGGGCAGCACTGCGTTCATTCATGGTTCAATGATAAAAATATCAAAAATTCCGCTCGAGCATCTCTGTATTTTTACAACACCATGAAAGAAGCAGAAATGTTTATAAACAGTTTGAATAAAATTATGAAAATTATATAAAATTATGATCTGTATATTAGCTTTAATAGTGTTTTCCGTTTTGGGCATATTCAGCGCCACGCATCGCGAGATGGCGAAGGAGGCGTTAGATTGCGTATTTAGACGAATAACACTCAGGCCGTGTAATACCGGCTTCAAGGAAAAGATAAAAAGCCGGTTGGTGGCTAGACTTCTGAATCGGTCGGTCTTTATGGCCAAATTTTTCAATAGGCATTATGAGCTAGTTTCTTGGGTGTTCTTTGTTTTGATGGTAGCTAGTACCTTTTATGTTGTCAAAGGCGGATATAATTATTATCTTTACGGCAGTTGTAACGGTTTAAACCAGAGCGGGTTTTGCGCTTTTGACCCCAAGGGCGAGAATAATAAGGTGTCAGAAATAAACCCATCCTGCGGGCTTGAGGTGAAGTCCGAGAAGAACGTAACTCTTGAAGGCGTAGACTTATTGACTTTGCCGACCAAAAATATTGGCTCGAAAGATACTGTTGTTTTAATTGGTTGTTATAGTTGCGACTATACCAGAAAGGCATACGCAGATATACAAAAATTAGTCAGAGAAAAAAAGACTAATTATGTCTTTGCTGACTTTCCTGTTAAGGAGGCATCTAACTATTCTTCCGAATTGGGTTATTGTGTATACAAGGAATACGGCGAGAGATTCTGGGCATTTAACGATTATTTGTTTACTGTTGATAAAGTTTTAATCTATCAACCTGATTATGTAAATAAAATATTAGAAAATTTCAATTTTGATGTTAATAAAGTCAATGCTTGTATCAATGATCCAGAAACCAAACAAATAATCAGTTATCAGGTCAATGAATTGAAAAAGACTCATCTATATGGAACGCCGACGGTGTTTATTAACGGCAAAGCGTTTGTCGGACCGAAGCCATACCGTGTCTATAAGAGCACACTTAATAAATTTATTATATTCTAATCTTAAGAAATAATAATTTCGGTATTGAGGACATTATCAGTACAAGCTATTTTAATATAAAGTTAATTTGATTATTATATAAATATATAGTAATATGTTTATATATGAAATTAATTCAAATTCAACTCGAAGCCAAGCTTTTTAAGGGATTCGCCGATCAGTCCCGTCTTTTAATACTTGCCACAATTTCAGACGGCCCCAAAACAGTTACCGAAATTGTGGATAAAACAAAACTGTCCCAACCTAACACCTCGGCTCACTTGGCCTGTCTTTTGGAGTGTGGTCTTATTAAAAAAGAGAGAAAGGGACGAGAGATTTTTTACGAAGCTTCGTCTAAGGATGTTTCCGAGATTATCAGCTACGCGAGAAAAATATTAAAAAAACATTCAAAAGAAATTTATAATTGTGCCCATTATTAATCAATCGAAATAAATTCAAACAAATTTATGTGTGAAAATAAAAAATGTCATGACGAAAAAGATGAGGGTTGCTTTGATGGCAAGCTGTATGTCTATCCTCCCATGCGGAATGCGCTCATTGCCGGCGGTCTGACTTTACTTACATTTGCGTTGGGGCACCTGGGGTTTATTTCATCCGGATACGAGATAGCGATTTATATTATTGCTATTATTTTGGGCGGATATTTTTGGATTCGCGAAGGGGTCGAAGAATTTATTGAAGAAAAGGAAATAGGTATTGAATTGCTGATGCTAGGCGCAACTGTTGGTTCGGCAATTCTCGGCATGTGGGATGAAGCTGCTTTTTTGGTGTTTATCTATGGCGTGGCTGAAGGGTTAGAGGAATATGCATATGCTAGGACAAGAGCGTCAATAAAAAAACTTCTTGATCTTGCCCCCAAAGAGGCAAGAATTTTACAGAATGAAAAAGAAATTATGATCCCTGCAGAAAATCTTAAAGTTGGCGACATCTTTGTAGTTCGGCCGGGAGAATCCATTGTTACTGACGGCACAATTATAAAAGGTAAGTCAAGCGTTAACGAAGCGCCGGTGACAGGCGAATCGATTCCGGTAGAAAAAACGGAGGGTATGCCTGTTTTTGCCGCAACTATCAACCATCAGGGTTTGCTTAAGATTCAAGCCACGGCAACATTTGCCAACAATACGCTTTCTAAGATTGTGCACTTGGTTGAAGAAGCCCAAGAAAGAAAAGGCAAAACCCAGCTATTCATTGAAAAGTTCGGCAAACGATATTCCCCGATAGTGCTGTTTAGTGCAATCGGACTTGCTGTATTTTCACTGCTTGACCCATCATTTTCAGGATGGGGCGTTCGCGCAGTTGTGTTGCTGGTTGCCGCCGCTCCTTGTGCTCTTGTTATGTCGACACCAGTTGCCGCCGCCGCTGGGATTGGCCGGGCGGGGAGCGAAGGCGTGCTCATAAAAGGCGGTGTATACTTGGAAAATTTAGGAAAGATTAAAGTTGTCGCCTTTGATAAAACAGGCACTTTGACCAGTGGCAAGCCGGTGGTAACCGACATTATTCCCGTCGATGGCAATGAAGAAAGGATTTTGACTTTGGCATACAGCATAGAAAAATTTGATAATCATCTACTCGCTCAAGCCATAGTCAAAAAAGCTAAATCTCTGGGCATACAAAGTCTGCCGTGTACTGACTTTGTTGATACGCCCGGATTTGGGGCACAGGCTACAATAGAGGGACAAACAATTTATATTGGCAAAAAAGAGTTGCTTGCCAAGCTTGATACGGCAAATTTGGATGCGGATATGGCAAAGCTTCGAGATCAAGGCAAAACTATAATTCTTGTCGGGTCGGATGAGGTTATTCATGGTATTATCGCTGTCCGCGATGATATACGGCCGATTGCCAAACAAGTAATTAATACGCTTCATAATATGGGCATAGCGGTAGTTATGCTGACCGGCGATAATCATATTACCGCACAGGCTATTGCCAAGGACCTTGGAATTGATCGGATTGAGGCTGATCTCAAACCTGACGGCAAGGTGGCTGCCATTAAAAAACTCAAGAAAGTATATGGCGTGGTGGCAATGGTCGGAGATGGGATTAACGACGCTCCGGCACTTGCGGAAAGTTCAGTGGGCATAGTTATGGGTGCGGCTGGAACTGACGCGGCGATTGAAGCGGCGGATGTGGCCCTTATGGCTGACGATCTTACTAAAATTCCTTATGCAATTGAATTAGGAAAAAAGGCTCGAGGCATTAGTCTACAAAATATTGTGTTTTCTATACTTCTACTCGCCATGCTTATTCCTTCAGCACTTTTTGGATTTTTGACCGTAGCAATAACCGTAGCCGTACATGAGGCAGCAGAACTTATCACAGTTGGAAATGGTTTGAGGGTAGCAAAGAAAAATTGATAAGCTTAAAATTTTAATTATGATCAATATAATAAACTATTTTTTTATTTTTGTCGCCGAATATTTGTATTTATTGGCTGGCCTTATAGCTTTGCTGTGGTTCTGGAAATTACCTAAAAATCAGAAACGAGAGGCAGCTATTTTTAGCCTGGTCGTTTTGCCGGCCATATATCTCGTATCCCGGGTAGCCGCTGTGCTTTATTTTAATCCGCGGCCGTTTGTCGTTGGACACTTTACTCCGCTAATATCGCATAGTCCAGATAATGGTTTTCCATCAGATCATGTTTTGCTGGTATCAGCCCTAGCGGCGATTATTTATCCTTTCAGTAAAAAAATCTCAGCGGTTATTTGGTTTCTGGCTTTTTTGGTCGGTCTGTCCCGAGTTTATGTCGGTGTTCACCACCCTCTGGATATTATCGGGAGCATTTTAATATCAATTATTATATCAATGTTAATATATTTTATATTTCAGCGATACCTTGATAAGCATATAATAGTCGATAGATTCAATTTAAATAGAAAAGTTGATTAGATTGGTTTATTTGATAAAAAGTGGATTTTTATTGGTTTTTTGTCTCATTTCAGTTCGGATATAGTCCCGGACTCTCCGCGAGTATAATAAAACACCCTTTTGGGGTGTTTTATTATACTCGTAGAAAAGACGGAAAGGGATTCGAACAGGTTGGAAGCGAGACGCGAGTTGAGGCGGAAGCCGAAACGAGCGGGCGAGCGTCGGACGAAGCTCCGGGGGAGCTTCGGACGCCAACCCTGGACAAGTGAGCTCCGCCCATTATGGGGCGGAGCGAGCGCGATAATCCCTCCCTCTCCGCAGTTACGAAAAAATAGAGTTTATACTCTATTTTTTTTGTTATATGTAAGCATAAATATCAAGTTCCAAAGTATTTCTGACTTCGGGAGGTAGACAGGGATAATGTTAATAAAATAGGTTAATTTATGACTAATTTTAAACAAGTATTACTTAGTTCGAACTTTATAATTTAAGATTTTTTTAAATTTAAATAAAATTTACGGTTTGTCAAAAAAGTAAAGTTTCCGTTGCTTATAATAGCTGCTGGGCTGGTTTCAGTAACTGCGGTGGCAGATGTAATTGGTTGTGCTAGACTTCAAAAAAAAGAGAGGGGGCGATTAAGTTATTAAATTGCAAAATTTTGCTAAAATAATTATAATAACTATATAATTCCAATATTATAGTAATTATTGAAAATAGTTGTTTTGCCCTAAATTTCGGTTTTTCTAGTGGATTTGTTTTAAAATTATATTTTAATGTATGAAAAATTTTATTGGGAATGTTAAATATGTTTTTTTGCCTGGAGTACCTGGTCGAAAAAAAGATTTTCAATTTATTAAAGATTTAAGAAACCATGGCCTGTCTATAATAGAATATAGACACCCCGGTCTTTATGAAGAAGATGGATATTTTTCAGTTGTAGATACTGTTGATAAAATTACCTCACTACTTAAAAGTTTCGAAAAATCTCGCACCCCGTTTGTGATAATAGCTTACTCATTTTCCTCTCTTGTAATTCAAAAAATTAATATAAAAAAATTTAATTATTTAAGAGGAGTTATAATGTTTTCTCCAATTTGTGGTCTTGGAAATGATTGGGTGATGGAAGATTTTAATGAAGACCTAAAAAGACTGATAAGCGCCGGAGAATGCCGACCATGTAGTAATTTGGGTTTGGAAATAAATAGATTAAAGGAACCAGTCTACGGATTTGATGCTTTTAAAAAATTGACTGACAGTGGCGTGCCGATTAGCTTGTGTTTTTCAAAAAATGATACAGTTATAAATATAGAAAAACTTAAAAAATCCGTTACAGAGTTTCGTGATTTATTTGGGCAGGGGGCATTATTGGCGATAGAGGTGAGGGGCGGTAACCATAGAATCGATAGTTACTATAATGAATGTATTAGAAATTTATTGCTAAGCTTTGTGGCAAGAGAAAAAGTCCACAATTTAATTGGTAATAATTGCCAAGTATTTTTATGGGGGAGCACACAAATTACAAATTTTTTTAAAAGATTTTTAATTAAAGCCAAGAAAAATACTTACACCTTGAGTGGCGAAAGGGGAGAGAATATTTTAGCTGATGGTGCTAAAGAATTTAGTTATAAATTTGAAAATTTTTATTATCGCGATAGATACTATGGTTCCGATCCATTTGCCGGCGAGGAAATGGTTTTTCTAAATAATAAATCTTTTTGGGTTATGAATTATTCCGGGCGGTGTTTGAAGTCTGTAATATCGAAAAGTGAAATTTATAATTTTCTTAAGAAATGTCTAAGAAAGGTAAGTACTGACAACCCTTTTCGCGGACCGAGCGAATACCAATCCGGTGCTTATATCTATAAAAATAAGATGAAAGGTAATATTGATAATTTTTGTGGGGAAGAGTTTATTTATTATAAGAATAAAAGAATTTACGAATTAAGGTATCATGGTGGGCTGATTAAGTAGTTTTTGTTGGTATTTCCACTCATTTCAGTTCGAATAGCGCCCCTAACACCCCGCAGATTGCAAATAATCCCGCAATCAGGCGATTATTTCGATTAATAGAGTAATCATATATATGATAATAACCATTTGTTCCAGCATTGATTTTACGCCAAGAATCATCGAAATAAAAAAAGAGTTAGAGAAAAATGGCCATCAGGTTAATATCCCTTATTATACTCAAAAAATAATTGATGGAGATATTTCCTATGAAGAATTCCTTGAGACAAAAGAAAAAAATGGCGATATTTTACTTAGAGAATCTCAACCGGTAGATATGATAAAAAGATATTGGGATTTTATAAGGGAATCCGATGCCATACTAGTTTTGAATTTAAATAAAAAAGGCGTCGATAATTATATAGGTGGAAGTACCTTAATAGAGATGGGTTTCGCTTATGGAAATGGTAAAAAAATATTTTTATTCAATTCGATTCCTGAAAGAAGTGAAAAAATTCATTATGTTGACGAGATTTTGGATATGAAACCGACGGTTATTAATGGAGATTTAAGTAAATTAATTTAATTATTTAGATAGATTATTTATCATAATTGTTCCATGAACTATGTCTCACAGCCTCGCTAAACTTCCGCATAGTAATGTCTATACAAGATTAGCGCCATCCAAAATTAATGGCATCGGCGTTTTTGCTATAAAAGATATACCGAAAGGAAAGGACGTTTTTGTGGGTGATAACAGCAAAATTGTCTGGATCGATAAAAAAGATATCAGGAAACAATCTCCGGAGATCCAAAAAATGTATAATGATTTTTGTATTGTTAAGGGTGACAAATACGGATGTCCTGATAATTTTAACAATTTAACAGTCGGATGGTATTTGAATAATTCTCAGAAACCAAACGTTAGATGTAATAAAAATTATGATTTTATTACTTTGCGACTCATTAAAAAAGGAGAAGAATTAGCGGTTGATTATTCCGCTTATAGTGATGATTATAAGTAGATTCTGATAAACCCGTTCCGGCTCGGAGAGTTTATAACTTTAAAATGGTATGCTATAATCTTGATATGTTAGGGCGATATTCAATCAAGAGAATATTAAAGGTGCTTTTACTCGGGTTGACAGGCGGGCTGATAACCTCGGCGGTAATTTTGTTTTGCGGTCTCCGTTTGATTTCTGCTGTCGACGCCGAATCAGGTTGCCCGCTGGCTATCGCCAACACTACTTTTATAAAAGCCTATCGTCTTCTGGTGTTTACGAAAATAAACGGCGCCTGGCCGACTAAAGACGGCGGCTATATTATCTCCGGCACGACGGATCCGAACATCATGTTTGTTCCTCCCGACGGGTTTGTCGCCAAACTTGATAAGCAGGGGAGCGTCCAATGGGTAAAGCTTTTAAAGACTAAAAATTCGGCCGGTGACGGCAACCCTCTGGGGGACGAAGATGTTCAGGCGGTTATTGAGCTGAAAAACGGCGGGTATTTACTGGTTTCTAAAGTTTGGGGATTTATTAAAGCCGCGGAATGGAAAACAGACAATACGGAACTAAATAAGATTTTATTTACCAAGTTAGATAAGAACGGGAAGGTGCTTTGGAACAAGTCTTTTACTGGATTCGTGGAAGACGCTAAGAACTCTTTATTGGAAACGGCCGATAAGGGGTTTTTGTTTTATGCCGGCATTACTGATTTAAAACCGGATGAACGAGGCGAAGATAGCGAAGTTTATTATGATTTGCCTTTTTCTTCGCTTAAAGTCTTTAAATTCGACGCGGACGGAAACATCCAGTGGTCGAAAAATATCAGTAATTTTATCGCCCGGAAGAGTGATTCTTTCCTGACGCCAACCGCTGACGGCGGTTATGCTTTGGCGGGTAATTTGGCGCAGGCCAATCCGGAAAAAGAGCCGCCCTATGATTTTGATGTTTACCCCGGATTGGTTAAATTTGATAAAGATTTTAATTTTGAATGGGCCAAGAGTTTTGAAGGCATCCCCTTGGAATTAGCGGCGGCCATACCGCAAGCCGACGGAACGTACAAAATCGGCTCTCAAAAGATGCGCCAAGGAGCGATTATTACCCGCGGTTTGGCGCGAACGAAAGATAACGGTTATCTGGTTTTGGGAAATTTATCCATGGCTTCCTCTTTGCTGACGGACAGTCTGGACCTAAGTTCCGGCCGGCCGCATTCTTATCTCGTAGGATTTAAATTCAACGCCGCCGGTGATTTGGAATGGGTGAAAAGAATAACCTTGGATTTTAATATGTACTCCGGTTCCATGACCGACTACTCTCTGGTAACGACCAAAGATAATAATATAATGATTGCCGGTCCCGTTCTCTGGGCCGATGATAATTATGAAGCTAAAAGCCAGGCCGTCACGGAACAGCGGCGGCAGTATATTGAAAAGTATGGCGAAGCGGAAATGTTGAAAGACAACAGCCAAAGAAGCAAACAATCCCGACAAGATTGGCAAAAAGTGCAGGCGGCCATTGATGCCGCCGCCGCGGGAGTCCGTTCTGGTAGCTTGCTGATGAAAACCGATCAGGAATTGAATCCTAGCTGGATTAAGATAGTAAAGCCGCAACGCGCTACTATCAATTATGTTTTGAAGGCAACTCCGGACAGCGGGGCGATTGTCGCCGGCGAATATGAAACCGACCAGATAAAATCGGTTTTGCTCAGTAGCAAAACTTATTATAAAGACGGTTTCTTAATGAAATTGGACGCCAGCGGCAATGTTCAGGGAGATGTCTGGGCCGCCAATTATAATAAGAACGTGGTTACGGAAATAATGACGCCTTACGCGACTACTAATAATTTAACGATTCAAGTTAAGCCTTACCCAGTTGTTTTGACCGGCCGTCAACCGGAATTTTCTCTTTATAAAAAAACTAAAATTACGGTTTCCGCCGCTTTTAAAAGCTCTAAAAATACGCTCTGTCCGATTGCGCCTCAGATTGCCGCCAACGATACGCCCCAGCAGAATTCGACCGCCACTTCGACCGCGGAAAGAACCTGGCCGCAGATTAATTATGAAAAAGCGGTTCCGGTTGAACCGGCGAACGGTAAGAGCCAAACTCTTCATCAGGAGCTTCTGCCCATTCTCAATCAGGTTTATGACAGCCAGGTTAAATTAACCGATAATATGTCCGGTTCGATGCTGGATTATATATTCAATCGGATTGTTACCACGGACGATAAGGCGGCGGTAAAGAAATATTTGGAAGGGTTGGGCTACAAGACGCAGGACGAAACGGAATACCAACTGACGATGTATAAAGTCGGTTATTTCCTGAATTTAACTTTTTCTTTGAATAACACTAATAAGGGGTTTTTGGAAGTTACTTACTAAAATATTGGTTCTTATAATTATTGACAGATTTATTATATTATGATAATTTTTATATCGTAATTATTGAGGATTTTTTAAGAAAAAGTTTACTCAATATTCCCAAGAAACCGGCGAAATCGTCGGTTCCGGAGGTACTTTAAAAACAGAATAATAACGAAAAAATTATAGCTATGAAAAAATTAAACGCAAATTGGAAGAATTTAGGATTCAGTAAATCCTTAATAGAAATTCTCGGCAGCCGTTCGGCCGAAGAAGCTACGGTCGTCAACCGGATAAATTTTTTTTACCTTTTTTTAGGATTGTTCGGTCGATTATTCATCACCGTGGAAGAATTAAGTCATTTGTATTTTTATCTCCCCGCCAAAAGGCAGTCCGAGCTGAAAAACCATCTTGATAAAATTTCCGGCGATTCTATGGGTTGGAAAAGATTTTACAGTAGCTGTTTTTCGGAATCTTTGAAAAGCATGGCGGTTAATGAAATGCTGAGAAGAGCGACGATTTTTTTCCAGGCGCAGATCGCTTTCGGATTAGTCGGTACTAATTTGGAACTGAGAGCCGAGGCCTTGCGGACGCTAAAAACTTTGGCTTTGAAATTCGAAGAAAAAGTGGAATTTATCATCCTTTCCGGCGAATTGCCGGGTCTGACGGAACTGGAGAACCTCCTTAATTCGGCCAATAATTTTTCGGCCGTTATGCGTTTCCTGGGTATTCCCAAACTGCCGCCGATTTTAAGGAATAAAGCGGTCGCCAAGATGTTCGGTTTTTCCGATGATTTTTCCAAGTTGGCGAGAACCCATCATTTTTCCCGTCCGGGATCGCCTTTGAGAAGGGATATTGTCCTGGCCGCCGAGAGTTATGAACTCGATCAGAAAAATCTTCTGGACGCTTACGCCATGGAAAAACATTGGACTAAGATGAAGAGAATGCTTTTCGAAAAGATTAAAAAGTTGGTGCTGGGGATAGAGGACTGGCTAGGCATACTTTTGCAATACGGTTACGACCGTAAGATAACGGATTTGGCCATTGAAAAATTACGGGCGCTAGGCCTGACTTTTGACCAGCTGAACAATTCTTTAAACGGGGTCAAGGAACCTCAGATAAAAAAGGTTGTTCTTAAAGAAATGAGCCGGCTGGCGAAAGACGAAGATTTCAACAAGTGGAAGATAATTTGTTCGAAATCAAATGAATTCCCGAATATTTTCGCGAAAGCTTTTGCGAAATTAATACTGGCGGCTCAAACTCCGGAGCAAAGCGAAGAAGTCCTGACTTTGATGATTAAAAATAAAAACCGGAAACAAATCAACAGTTTTCTGAATAAGCTTTTACGCTTGGAAAACACGAAATTCGAAACTCTGGAGAAAATCGGTCTTTACTGCAGTCGGATGAGCCGAAAACTGCTTCTACCGTCTTTAAGACGTCTGGCCGGTGATTTCGACCTATTGGTTCGCGCCTTTAAGTTCGGTGAAAATGATAAAAGGCATCGGGAAAAATGTCTCGAAGATATGTTCGCTTTAGTTAAAATAAATCATAATGATGAACAGCTGATTCAGGTTTACAAGCTGGCTCTGGCCATCAATAACAAGGTCATATCGGAAAGGATTATCCGGATAGTCGCCAGACTGGATTACGGATTTTCTCCTTTGTTTGACCTTTATAAATTGATGGAAAGGGAAAAAGTAACCAATAACGGCCTGGCCGATTTGGTACAGAAAAACCTGATTGAAAAGGCGCAAACTGAAATGGAAAAGAGGCAGGCCTTTTTTACCGCCTCGTTGCCAAACAGACGCCTAGCTTTGTTAAAGATAGCGGCTTAATTAACGTTCTTTGAAATATTATTCACTCTGGTCGCTATTAAAGAAATAAGCCCGTTTTTTAAAAAACGGGTTTTTTAATTTCTCTCTGATTATCTTGTTTTTCCGAATATTTTATGTTAGAGTTGTTTTAGAAAATTTCCGGAGAGGTGCCAGAGCGGTCTAATGGAACGGTCTTGAAAACCGTCGTCCGCGCAAGCGGACCGTGAGTTCGAATCTCACCCTCTCCGCAACAAATCGGAATTCAAATTCCCGCAAAAAATGTGGTCGGCGCGAAGCGCCGTCTGTTCTGAATTCCCCCCAAAAAATCCTGAATCTGAAAGGATTCGCCACGCAGAGCGTGGCTCAAAAAGTACGGTTCGAGCTTCAATAATAAAGTTCGAACCGACTTTTTTGAATAAATGAAGTTTCTCTTCATTTATTCCTTCGTTTGCCAATTCCATATTGTATTTCAAAAACTTTTCCGTAAGTTCGAACCGATTATTCGCTTTTTGCTCAAAAGCCGATAATTTCTCTTTGAGAAGCTGTTTTTCGTTTACAAGTTTGTTTTTCATATCTCGATACTCGTCTAGCGAAAGTGCGTTTTCGAGATACGCATTCATCAGCTTCTCAATTTTAGAATCTAAAAGAGAAATTTCGGCTTTTGTTGAATCCGCAAAAAGTGTAGACGATTGGGCTTCCACCAATTTATCTTTTTCATTTTCCGCCAACATCCATTTAGCCCAATCGTGTGGCAAAGAAACTTTTTTGATTTCCTTTTGAATTTCGGAAGTGATGATTTCCTCACGAGTATATTTTTGCGAACAAGGATTTTTCCGTTTGGTGCATCGCAGATAGTTATGACCTTTTTGTGTTTCGGTGGTAATGAAACAGCCACATTCTCCACAACGGAAAAATCCTCTGTACAAATAATCTTTTAGTCCGAGAGATTTCGGTTTAGATTTCCTCATCATCACTTCCTGAACGGAATCAAAAAGTTTCTTTGAAATAATCGGTTCGTGTTTGCCTTCGTGGATTTCGCCGTTATACAGCATTAGCCCTGTGTAAATCGGATTTTTCAAAAGTTTTTGATAATTCGACACCGCAAGTTCCTTTCCGCTTTTTCGTTTCAATCCAAGTTCATTAAACTTGTCGCGTAGTTGTCGCAAAGTGAAAGACCCAGACGAATACGCCTCAAATGTTTTTTTGATTAAAGGTGCAATATTTTCATCGGGAACAATTTTTCTATTTTTGTTTACATATCCCAACGGAGCCATTTGAGGCCATATTCCGTCTTTCACTTTGTTGCGATGACCTCGTTTAATATTTTCCGACAAGTTATCGACATAATACTTGGATTGCGAAAAAGCGATTGAAAGCATGAATTTGCCTTGTGGTGTCGGATCAAACCAAAAAGTAGAAAATTTTAAATCTTGGATAATTTCGGTATCGACAAGATAAATTATTTTTCCACCATCAACGCTATTCCTCGCAAGTCTATCGGGGTGCCACGCCAAAATACCAGACGCTTCGCCCGCTTCCATTCTCAATATCATTTCGTTAAACACGGGGCGACCTGGTATTTTGGCGGTCTGCTTTTCGACAAAGACATCAACAATTTCTAGTTGTTCTTTCAACGCCAAATCTTTCAGTTCTGCTAACTGGTCAGAAATACTGCGGACTTGTCTGTCTTTGTCGTCCGTAGACTTGCGAGTATATATAAAAAATTTTTTGGTTTGATTATTCATATTATTGCATTGGCTAACGAGGAGCCACGCTCTGCGTGGCGGATCCTTTCAGATTCAGGATTTTTTGGGGGGAATTCAGAACAGACGGCGCTTCGCGCCGACCACATTTTTTGCGGGAATTTGAATTCCGATTTGTTGCGGTGTTTGTTGGACAAAGTTCGAAACTATTTCGAGCAAAATCCAAATGATTAAAACTATTAAAAAGGACTCGGCAGGGCGAAACAATTTGTCTGGGGTTTCGGATTCGCCCTGCCTCGGCTGATTTCCCGCCCGCAGGAGGGGTCTGGGGAGGAATGCGGGCGGGTTTTTGAACCTTTCCTTTTTCGCTTCCGAATTTCGTATTTTGCGAAGCAAAATGCGTCACCGAAAGAGATGTTGCCCTTGACCCGCCCAACCCATTCGCGGGCAACGCTAAGGAACTCCCTAATTTTGTTTGACTAAATGATAAAAATTCCATATACTAACTATTGATAAGTGATGATTTTAATACTATACAACTATAATAGTAAAACTATACGAATATGTCAAACGAAAAATCCACAATTGGGGACAACATAAAGAAATACCGAAACAAGCTCGGTATCTCTCAAGATATTCTTTCAAAGAAAGCAGATTTGGCTTTTCATACAATTGCCAAAATCGAGGCTGGCTCAACGCCCAACCCTACCATTGATACAGTCAAAAAGATTGCGGACGCACTGGGCGTTTCGCTTGATGTTTTAATGAAATAAAATATGAATAAAAAATTAACCATTGCAATTAGTACCGCCTTTCAAGATGCCGGCGACGCTACCAGAGCTATCGAAATCGCCAAGGCGTTAAAGAAATATCAGCCGAGTGATATTGATGCTCGAATAATTTTCATTTCTCACGGCAGTAAGTTTGAGCAGAAAGTCCTTGATCTCGGTTTTGAAATACATCACGCTGAACCGAAATTGCCCGGGGTTGGTTTGTATCAAGACCTTGGCATGACCATTACTAATCTTGTTGGCACGGAAAAATTGGCCGAGGAAATGATTAAGGGAGAAATAGAAGCATATAAAGAAATAAAACCGAATGTTGTTTTGCATGGTTTTTGGCCAATGGCTAGTTTGGCTAGAAGAATGATGGATAAAGAAATTCCGGGAATTTGTTTTGTCCCTCTACCACTCGTTTCTAATTTTTTTGATGTCATCCCCGATGTGCCGGAACAGCTAAAGATATTTTCCATATTTTCAAAACCAGTGAGATTGTGGTTGTTCAGGCATATTCCAAACTTTGTAAAGGCAAGGGTACCAATACTTCGCCAAAACAATATTCGCCACGCTGTTTACAAGCTCGGTTGGAAAGGAGAAAAATTGATTAATACTTTTGATCTATTGAAAGCTGACATAACTATCGTCAATGATTTGTCGGATTATTATAATCAAAGCAAATTTCCGTCAAATGTGAAATTCACCGGACCATTATTTTCCGTGCCAAATAGTGATGAACAGATTGATCCAGAGATTATGAAAGTTTTTGATCCACAAAATGGCAAAACAAAAATATTTTGCACTTTGAGCAGTTCGGGTTCGGAGGAGATGCTCAAAGAAGTCATAAAATTATTTGCTTACGGGAAGGGACTGGAATGGAATGCCGTTATTCTTTCGCCACATTTCTCAGTTGAAGAAGCTTATAAAATACTTGGCAAAAGAGACGGTGTTTATATCACTGATAAATTTATCCCAGCTTCCAAAGTAAACGCTATGGCCGATATTGTAATTTGCCACGGCGGACAAGGAACCGTGCAGACAGCGATTTATTCCGGGACGCCGATTGTCGGCGTAGCCGCCCAGCAGGAACAATTTATCAATTTATCTAATGTCGAATCTCGCGGAGCTGGCATCCGTATTCCGCGAGCAAAATGGAATGCAAAAAATATACAGGGATCTGTTTCCAAAATTCTGGCAGATAAAAAATACAAAGAATCCGTTTTGAAGTTGAGAGACTGCGTTGCGAAAACGGACGGAGCCAGAAATGCAGCTGATGTAATCTGGGACAAATTAAGCAGATCAGGTAAGTAAATTAGTGGTATTGTATAAAAGGCAAACAATAAATTTATGAAGTTAAAGAAATTTAAAATTACAAATTATAAATCAATCACAGATAGCGGTGATTGTTATTTGACTGATACAATTACTATTCTCGCTGGGAAAAATGAATCGGGTAAAACTTCCATTCTGGAAGCATTAGAAGATTTTGATACTGATAAAAAAATTAGAGAATCTGCAAAACCAATAAAATCACCCGAATCTATACCACAAATTTCAATAACTTTTATTGTTGAAAAGGATACTATCAAAGAAATTTTTGAGGAAATAAAAAGTCCGCTAAAAGCGACAATTGATATTGAGATTGAGTTGATTAAAACCTTTCCTGATGTTTATTCGTTTGGCAAAACCACTTTGCAAAATGAAATTTTTGGTGGCAAAGAAATTGAGAAATTTCAAAAATCCATAAAAGATAAATGGAATAAGATTAAGACTATTCGCACGAAATATGAGGCATTGGGTGGTAGCTTGTTCGATTTTGAATTTTCAGATTTTGTTAATGAAAAAACGCTTTTTGTAAACTTCAAAAATACCATTACGCCAAATGTGCCTCAAATAGAAGAAAAAGAACGCGAAATCTTCTCAAGATTACTCACTGAAACAGAATCTGATATAAATAATCTTGAAAATTTGCTTTTCACTGAAACAAAGTTTTTGGAGGCTTTAAAGCAATGGATACCGAATTTTATCTTGTTTAATTCATTTGAAGATATTTTTCCGAACAAAATACCGTTTGCTGAACTAGAAAAGAACGAATGGATTAAAGATTTGTCGATAATAAGTGATTTAAAAATCTCAACAATAAAAGGAACCGATGACAGAGGAAAGGAAAAACACAAAGACGATATAAATATTAAACTCAATAAAGATTATGAGAAATTTTGGACGCAAGATGTTTCAAATTTAAGCGTTAATTGGGATTCAGAACATCTTTATTTTTGGATAAAAGAAGATGGTTATCCTTATGAGCCAAGCTTACGAAGTAAAGGACGACAGTGGCACCTTGCTTTTTATATAAAAATTTCGGCACGAGCAAATGAAAAAATTCCAAATATAATTTTAATTGACGAACCAGGTTTGTTTTTACATGCTAAAGCACAAGAGGATATTTTGGGTAAACTTGAAGATTCGGCAAAAGAAGTCCAGCTAATTTTTTCAACTCATTCGCCTTATCTTTTGGAAGCTGATAAATTGAATAGAGTTAGATTAGTTCACCGCACGAAAAAATCAGGAACGGAGATTGAAAATAAAGTTCACGCTTTGGCAGATAAAGAAACGCTCACCCCTATTTTAACAGCAATAGGACTGGAATTAAATGCTGGAATTTCTGCTCTAGACAAAGTTAATAATGCAGTTGTCGAGGGACCTTCTGATGTTTATTATCTAAACGCTTTCAAGAAAATACTTAGTAAGGATAGTGTAAACTTTATTTTCGGCGGTGGGTGTGGAAATATGCCGTATGTTGGAACAATCCTACATGGTTGGGGTGGAAAAGTTATTTATCTCTACGACAATGACCAAGGCAAGAAAGACGGCGAGAAAAATTTACAAGATAATTGGCTAATTACAAAAGATTTAATTCTTTCGGTTTTAAATACGGCAGGAAGTATCGAGGATATTTTTTCGCCGTCTGATTTCAAAAAATTTGTGCTTGGCGATGAAAATAAAGCTTATACCGAGACAAATTCTGCCCATGTTAAAAAAGCAAAATTAGATAAGGTTTTAATCGCCAAGAAATTTTTGGAAATTTGTCAAAATGGAACGACGATTAGTTTAGATAAAACAACTGTGGACAATATAACTAAGTTGATTGAGAATATAGAGAAGAAGTTTTAGGTGGCGCGCCAATGAAATTGGCACAACCTCAAATTCCGCCGAAAAATATGGTTATGACTAAAAAAACAAAAAAATATCTCATTACATCTATCGCCTTAATTGTTTTAGCGACTCTTGGTTATCTTTACTTTGCAAAAAATAATTATTCTTACCCTGTAGAATATAAAATGAATCTAACTCATATTTCCGATCAATACGAAACGGCAAAGTATGGAAAGAAAGCGGGCGGAAATTGTTTTTTGGCTACAACCGCAATGCTTTTGAAACATTTTGACCCAAGCATAGAATTCTGGAAAGTTTTTATTTATCAAGGGAATGCAGTCAGTTTTTCATATTATTGGTCGAACGGTGCCGATAGTGGCACAACGGCTGGTTTAGCGGACAGCTCAACTGAAATTTTGTTAACAGCGGCTAGCAATTTGGGCTTTACTCCGCATGTGCGAACATCTGCATTCAGTAACGATGGCATGGGGACGTGGGAAGATAAAACAAAAGCACTCGACGGCGATTTTAAAAAATATTTTTTAAATCTTCCTATGGACGAATACAAACAGATTATTTCATCTGGCATACCAATTGGCACTTCCGGCTCACCTTGTCACGACGACTACAATGTCATTGAGGGTTACAACGAGAATGAACTGTTTGCGATAATTCCAGACCCTCAAGATGTTAATCGCACTGACCCAAAAATAAGCTGCCCGATTGGTTCGGGGCTAACACATACGGTTTTTTGGTTTACGCCTGATGGAAATAAAATTAGCGACAAAGATTTGATGTTAAAAATGAAAGGCACGGTTAATGAGTCGTTGGAAGTTATTGAAAGATACATAAAAAATTTGAAAGAAGGAGCGGATATTATTGAATTTTCGCAAAAAATATATTTAGGTCGCGAATTTGCATCTATGTATTTTCAAGAACAAGGTTATGCTGAATTGGCAACAGGATATAAAAAGTCAACTGAATTATTGTTGTCTATTGCTTCTATTTATCCTTCCAACATCAACAAACACAAAGACGAAATCATTACACAAATGGAAAAAGTTTTGGAGAATGAAAAAGGCTTGATGAAATATTGGGAAGCGGTGAATTAATTTTTAGGGTGGCGCATTTTGCTTTGCAAAATACAGCCTCAAATTCCGCCGAAAAAAAGAATCGTCCCCGCGAGGGCGTGGCGGAAGGGGGGTTTGGGGGGAATTCCGCCACGCCCGAGCGAATACAAAAAGCGGACAGCCCCGCCGTCCTGCTTGTTCAGAGCAGAACCCCGCACAAAAGTTTTCTTTTCCTTTTAGAAGAAAAAATCGGCGCGCGCAAATCAAAAAATGTGAAGAAAACTTTTTTGCGGGGTGGCGAGGTTTCCGAGCGACGGCGGGACTGGCTTCCTTATTGGGGGTTTTGCTCAAAAAAAGTTCGAACTTCGTTCAAAAAACACCGCCAAGATAATTTAGTATCGGAGTGACCCAGGGGCCCAGTATTTACTGGGCTTTTTTGATAAGTTTTGAGCGCTAGGGAACATAATTGTTTTGCTACCTTGTAATACATAGTACTATATGGTATAGTAAAATTGTTCTTGGGGATAAGTAATATGACCGGCAATTTTATGGTTAAAAACAATGAAATAAATATAGAAAATACTAAGGCGCAAATGCGTAAGGGTATTTTGGAGTTCTGTCTTCTTTTGGTCGCCTCCCGGGGGAAGGTTTACGCTTCTGATATTTTGAATGAATTGAGAGAGATTAATTTGATCGTGGTTGAAGGAACTATGTATCCGCTGTTAACCCGTTTAAAAAATTCCGGACTGTTAAAATATGACTGGGAAGAATCGAAATCCGGCCCGCCCCGGAAATATTATTCAATTACCAAGGAGGGCAAGGAATTCTTGAATGAATTAAAAAAGGTGTGGTCGGGACTGGACAAATCAATCAGCGAATTAATCAAAAAATTTAAATAATCTAATGATATGAAGAAAGCGATAGCCATAACTTTAAACGAAACAATTTTTCAGATAGCGGAAGACGCTTATGTCAAACTGGATGAATATTTGCAATCCGTTAAAGAGCATTATGGAGTAAAAGAGGGGGAGGAAATTGTTTTTGACATCGAAGCCAGCATCGCGGAAAAGTTTAGCCAAAAAGCGGACAAAGGGAAGGAAATAATCACTTCGGAAGACGTGGACGAAGCGATAAAAGTAATGGGTACGGTTGACGAATTCGAAGAAGATCGGGAGGAGGATTCCAATCCAAATAATGAGAATGAATTGATTGACAAACCCCGAAGGCTTTTTCGTAATCCGGATGACGTGATTTTGGGAGGGGTCTGTTCGGGAATCGCCGCATATTTTCAGACCGATCCTTTGTTTATCAGAATTTTATTTATTATCCTGACTCTTTTTTGGGGAAGCGGAATTTTGGTTTATCTGATTCTTTGGGCTATAATCCCGCCAGCCAAGAACAGCGTCCAAAAATTGGAGATGAGAGGCAAGCCGATTAATTTGGAAGAAATCCAGGAGGTGGTCAGAGAAAAATCGCAGAGATTGAAGGAGGAAGGGAAAAATATTATTGAAAACGTGAAAAGGAAGAGAGGTGCCGTCTATGAAATATTATATTTCCCGATTAAACTCCTGGGTCTGCTGTTTGTTTCATTGAAAAAGATAGGACAATGGTCCTTACCGGTTTTGGGCATTTTTATGGGGATAATCCTGCTGGTAAGTTTTGTTGCGGCCATTCTTGGTTTAACCGTCTCCGTGGGAGTTTTATTGTTTAATATTAATTCGCCATATATAGTTTCCAATATTCCTCTCGCGGGGTTGTCCGGCTCGATTTATTATTACGCGGGGATGGTTTCGGTATATTTCGTAGTCCTGATTCCGTTAATATTCTTAATGATGCTTAGCGTTACCATGGTCAGAAGGAAAAATTCTTTTCAGAAAATATTCAGTATAATCTTGGTGGCTGTTTGGATTATAGCAGTAACCGGCGCCTCCGTAGCGGCGATAGATCTGGCTCCTAAGGTTAGCGCTTATATTGCTCAGGCTGATGCGGAGGGGAAATAGTCCAAGAACATAATTTTTCGAGAAGTAACCTGGAAAAGCCCGGCTCGTCGTTGTACCGGGTTTTTTGATTTTGTGTTATAATTAATATATAAATTAGCCGATAATTTAACCGGCTCTCGCCGGTAACATAAAAAATATGGATAAAAAAACAAAAACAATCGTGATCGTGGTCGTGGCGATCGTGGTGCTCGGCGGTTTGTTTTACGGTTACAACCGCTGGCGCCAGCAAAGGCTGGCCAACCAAATTTTGCTGGGGATGTACGGCGTTAACACCGGGGTGCTGGGCGGTTTAACCGGCAACGGAAAAATTCAGGAGCAGATAGCCAAGGAAATCGCCGCTGAAGCCGAACAGGCCAAGAAAGACGAAGAAAAGCAGAAAGAAGACGAGGCTAAAGAAGCCGCTAAGACTCCGGAAGACCGGTTTAATGAAACCAAATCCGTGACTCTGACCGGCCAGACATCCTCATTGGTAGCGGAAAAAGTCGAACCTCAGCTGACCGCGGTTTTCGGGAAAATAAAACCGGTCTTGTTCAGCGACGCTTATCTGGGCCAGAAAAATTCTTTTCTGGTAAGTTTCAAAGTTCCGAGAATTCCTGGTGGCGAAGACGTGAATAAGCTGACCGAAGAGTTCACTAAGGCCGGTTATACCGTTGCCATGAATTCCGTCAGCGCCGATGGAGCCAATCTGCTATTCGATAACGAAGAAGCGACAATCAGTATTTCTTATGGCGACGGCGATGCACAGGAGATCGGAGTTTTGTATTATGAAAAGGCTAGCGTAACAAACGAATAATTTTAATCATAAAATCATATGAGCGAGAATCCAATCATTCCGTCTCTCGGAAAACCTAATACGACGATGGCGATCATCGCGTACATTCTTTTTTTCGTTCCGTTTTTGATCGGCGACGCCCAGAAAGACGCTTACGTCAAATATCATACGAAGCAGGGCTTAGTCTTGTTTTTATTGGTAGTGCTGTTGAATGTGCTAAATTGGATCATGCCGATTTATTTTTGGTGGACAATAAATTGGTTGTTAAGTCTGGGGACGTTAGTTCTCTTGATTGTCGGTATCGCCAACGCCGCCGGCGGCAAGAAACAACCTTTGCCTCTTATCGGCGGCTTCGCCGACGTGTTTAAATTTTAAATCCGGAGGGGATTTATGAAAAATAAAATAATCGGCGTCGGGTGGTATACTCTATCGGTCATCATAATGATTGTTTTAATCCCGCTGATTAAAAACGATTATTTATTGGCTTTGGTTTATTTATTGCTTTCAATCGTCGCGCTGACGGTCAAAAGGGAAAAAAATGATCTGCTGTTTTTTGTTTTTGGTTTTTTGATGATGACATTTTTTGAAATTTTTTTCGTCTTTTCCGGCGCGGAAATATTCGTCCGGCAAAGCTTATTCGGCCTGATGCCGGTTTGGCTACCGTTTTTATGGGCTTATGGTTTCGTGGCTATCAAGCGGTCGATTAAAATCTTGGAAAAATGATGAGAAACAATAAATCGACAATCGGTATTTCGGTTTTTGCCGTTTCATTCTTAAGTTTCGTCTTGTTCTTAAGTTTTGTCGTTTGGCCGGGAACCGGCGTTTCGGCCGCCGTCGCTCCTAATCTGAGTTTGCCGGTGCCGTTTACGTCCCAAGCTCCTTTGGCCGAATGGAAAGACAAACGCCAGCAGGACGGTTGTGAAGAAGCGGCGGCTTTGATGGCCTGGGCCTGGGTCAAAGGGGAAAAAAAATTCACGAAACAGGAGTGGCGGGATAAGATTATAAAATTAGCCGATTGGGAAAAACAAAAATACGGGGAATCCCGCGATGTGGCTTTGGCGGATATGGCCAAATGGATTTTTAAAGATTATTTTTCTTATGATAAGGTGACGGTCAAGCCGGTAAAATCCGCGGCGGATATCTTAAGGGAATTGGAGAAGGGGAATATCGTCCTGACGCCGATGAACGGCCAAGCTCTGAAGAATCCATATTTTACGCCTCCCGGACCGGAGCGGCACATGATTTTGGTCAAGGGGTATGATTATAAAACCAGGCAGTTCATCACCAATGATCCGGGGACGCGGCGCGGCGAAAATTATCGTTATTCGGAAAAGGTTCTGTTCGGCGCCATCCGATCTTATCAGACCGGTTCTCACCTGCCTTTCGGGAAATTGAAGAAGGAAATGATTGTCGTGGAAAAATAGAATGGTGGAGAAATAAGATGATAAAAAAAAGGAGGGCTCCGTAGTCCTCTTTTTTTAGTGGATATTTAGCGGATATTCAAAACTAAAATTTATTCGATACAGCAATCAATCACTTTTTTTACCAAAGCGCCCAGTCTGCCGGTCAGACTCTTTTTTTCTTGGTCTTTATTATCCAGGGCGTCGTCGTCGATTTTTTTTATTCCCTCCGTATCGATCAGTTTCATATTCAGTCCCCAGAACAGGGAATATAAATCATAGGCTTTTTTAAACATCGCGGCGGCCTCCTCCTTGTTTTTTCCCTGGGCCTTGGTTCCGACTTCCATCAGGCGATAAGAGGCGGCCAAAAGGTGTTTGGAAATGCACCAGACCTCGCCTTCATATTCTTTGATGATTTTTTTCAGGAGTTCTTTGCGCATCTCCCGTACTTCCGCCAACAGATCGTAATATTTAGGGTCGCCGGTCTTCGCTCCCGTAAAGAAGAAATGTTCTTCGATGCTGACCAGATTCATAATCGCGATACTCAGATCCTGGTCGGAAGAAAGATCGAGCACATTATCTTTCTTCAGTTTATCGACTTTGGCGATCATCTCGCTCAAACTCAAGATATTTTCGGACATATTGGGAAAACGTATTATTTAGTTAAAAAGTAAAAAACAAAACTTAAAATAGCCAGCGCGCCGACCGGCATGACGATTTTTTGGAAAGGGAAATGGGCGTGGCCGCGGCGGGCTTTTATTTGATTATACCAGAGAGTGCCGCCTAAAAACGCCAAACTGCCGACGGTTGTTCCCAACAATAATTTATCAACTCCCCAAAAGCGATTGAAAGGCGAACCGATTAGATTCCGCGACCAGAGAGGCCAGAGTGTCAGGCCGTAGTATAAGATTACAATCAGGATATCGCGCAAATCTTTATTGCCGAATCGCCAATTTTTTTTGTTCAGCCAGTTAATCGTCCAGACAATCAGCGCGACCAGAAAACCACCGATCCAAAGGCCGGCAATCGTATCATCTATTCCCAAATATTCGCTTAATCCCAAACCGGCGCCGACCGCGATGACGCAGACCGGGCAGACCGCCTGAGCCTTAAAAGCCAAAGCTAGACCGCCGCCGACCGTTAAGAATATGGCCTTTTTTTGGAATAATCTCATATTTTTATGTTTCGAGATATTTAATTTTTCAATTTTTCAAAATAAGCGATAATGTCCTGGTCGCCCAGAAGGCATTTTTCACCGTCAAAGAAGAAAGGGACACCGATGCCGGAATTCACGTCCAGCCCGCATTGGTGAGCTTTTTTTACTAGCAGAGCGGAATTATTTTTATTTTGGGAAACTTCCAACTCTTGGAATCCCAGTTGGTTTTTTACGCCGTTATCGTTGATGTATTTCTCCACATTCTGGCAATGCGGGCAGGAATCGCTATAAAAGAGAATGAGTTCCGATTTCGCTTCTTTACCGTTTAAAAACAGCATTAACAACCCGACGATCGCGGCCAGAATTATGATAATCAGCCAATATTTTTTTTCTTTTTTCATAATTTTTTAGCGGGAATTTAGCTTCGGTTTAATGATAGCATATTTCCGCGGAAGCGGTCTATCCGAGACGGTTTTTTATTTTACCCCGAACCTCGGCAATGAAATCGGCTTGGGAAATAGCGCGGGTTTCCTGTGCGCCGCGGTCGCGGACGCTTAAAACCGGCGCGTTCATTTCTTTGTCGCCGATGACGAGCATATAGGGAATCTTTTCCGCGACGGCTTTTCTGATTTTGTTGCCGACGGTTTCATTAGCTTCGTCGCTTTCGACCCGGAAGCCGGCGGCTTCTAATTCCGCGGCCAGCCGACGGCAGGTCGGGATATGATTTTCGGCGACAGAAACGATTTTAATCTGTACCGGCGAGAGCCAAACCGGGAAAGCGCCAGCGTAATGTTCCGTCAGAATCCCGGTCATTCTTTCGAACGAACCGAAAACCGCGGCGTGAACCATGACTGGAGTCTTATGACTGCCGTCCGCGTCGATGTATTCGCAATTAAAACGGCCGGGAAGCTGGAAGTCGAGCTGAATAGTCGCGACTTGCCAGGATCTTTTCAGCGCGTCCTTGATATTGACGTCTATTTTTGGTCCGTAGAAAGCGCCGTCTTTCTCCTTTAGTTGATAAGTGATATTTTTTTCTTTCAGGACTTCCCGTAAATCCTTTTCGGCTTTATCCCAAGTCGTTATTTCGCCCATAAAATCGTCCGGCCGGGTCGACAGGAAAAATTCCGGCGTAATCCCTAAATCGCGGTAGTATTCGAAAATCATATCCAAGAGGCCGCTGATTTCCTGCTTTATCTGGTTCTCGGTGATGAAAAGATGCGAATCATCCTGGGAGATTTCCCGGACGCGGAAAAGGCCGTTTAATTGTCCGGATTTTTCGTTCCGAAAAACGCGGCCGATTTCCGTGTAACGGATCGGCAGTTCACGGTAAGAACGCTGACGGGTCTGATAGATTTTGATGTTGAAAGGGCAGTCCATCGGTTTCAGACAATAGATTTCTTTGTCGACTTCGAAGACGAACATATCTTCTTTATAGTGGTCCCAGTGCCCGGAAGTAATCCAGAGGGAATTTTTTGCCATTTGCGGCGTTTTGATTTCCCGGTAGCCGTATTTTTGCCGTAATGATTTTCCTAACTTTTCCAGTTCGTTCCACAGGATCATCCCTTTTTCATGCCAGAAGACGAAACCGGGTGCTTCGGAATGAAAAGAAAAGAGATCGAGTTCGCGTCCCAGTTTTTTATGATCCCGTTTTTCCGCTTCCGCCAGCATTTTCAAATGTTCGGCCAGTTCTTCTTTAGTGTCGAAAGCTAAGCCATAAATGCGGGTGAGCATCTTATTTTTTTCGTCCCCGCGCCAGTAAGCGCCGGCGAGTTTATCCAGCTTAAAACTGCCCGGTTTTATTTGATTGGTATTTTCGACATGCGGACCGCGGCAGAGATCGGTGAATTTTCCGACAGTGTAATAGCTGACAATCTTTTCGCCCTGGGCTTTTAAATCGCGGATCAGTTCGGCCTTATAGATCTCGTCTTCGCTTTCCGCTTTTTTTATTCCGGCGTCGATTGATAATTCGCTCCGTTCGAATGTCAGGTTCTGTTTGACGAAATGCGCCATTTTTTTTTCGATTTCTTTCAAATCTTCGTCGCTGATTTTTTCCTCCCCGAAATCGATATCATAATAAAAACCAGTATCAATCGCCGGCCCGATGGCCAATTTCGCGTTCGGGCGAAGCTCTTTAACCGCCGCGGCCAAGAGATGCGACAGGGAATGACGCTTCACTTCAATGCTCACTTCGTTTTTCATATGGTTAAGATTATTTATTAGTTTAAAAAAAGTCCCCTCCTCGCAAAAACAGTCAAAACTGTTTCTGCCAGGACGGGACTTAATGTCTCGCGGTTCCACCCGGCTTCTTCCGTAGAAAACGGAAACTCTTTTTGCTCCGGCCGGCGGATTGTTTGGAAAAATAATTTTTCCAACCGAGTTCGGTAGACTCGGCCGCCAGTTCAAAAGTATTTTTATTATAGTATCATCAAGAGTTCTTGTAAAGAGCGGCGCAATTTAGCCTTTCGCCAGCACCAGCCCGTAAATTTTCCCCGCGCCGACCGCTTTTAAGACTTTAGCCGCTTCATCCAGAGTCGCGCCGGTAGTCACCACGTCATCCAGTAAGATTACGTCCCGACCGTTTAAATCCGTTCCGGTCCAGACAAAAACATTTTGGATATTCTGGCGGCGCTCTTCTTCGCTCAAACCAGCTTGCGGCGGCCGATGTCCGGCGCGTTTTAATTCTTGATTAAGCGGATAAGCGAAATGTGCGCTTAATTCCCGCGCCAGAATTTCCGCCTGATTGAAACCGCGCCAACGGCGACGTTTCCCGGACAAGGGCAGGGGGATAAGAATCATTTCCGGCGGCGTTTGAATCGACCATAGTTGGCCCGACCAGAATAAAATCAGAAACCGCGCCAAAATTTTTCCGTAATCCGTTATAAAACCGTATTTGAATTTTTTAATCAGCGCCGCCAGCAAGGGGTCGTCGTAATCGCCAGCGATAAATATTTTTGTCAGATGCGGGGTGCGCAAATTAAAATCTTTCGTCTGGCCGTTGAATTTCAGTTTTCGGAAGCAGGTTTCACAGAGCCAAAATTTTTCTCGGCCGCAACCCAGACATTCCAACGGAAAAAGAAGATTGAGGAAAAAAGATTTTAACATAATAAAGAACGCCGCACCGGCCGCGCCGATTGCGCTCGGCCGTTATTTTAATTTTACCTGATAAATTTTATCGCTCTGCTTATCGGTGAAGTATAAACTGTCTTGCCCTTCCGGTACCATTATCTGGGAAATATTATAGGCGCCATCGGGGACGGCAATCAGTTTTTTTTGTCCGGTCGCCAAGTCTATTTTGTATAAATCATCTTTAGTGTTATCCGCCAATTCCGGAAAAAGGCCGGCGCCTTGCTCCAGACTTTCCGGAACGGCGCAATAAACTTCGGTATTGGAGGCGAAAGTACATTTGCTGGCCCAGGTCTCCAGGTCGAAACTGCGGCGGTTCTGACTGATGTTATCGCCGCTCGCGTCGACTATCCAGAGTCGCGGTTTGAGATCATCGCGGGTATGATAAACGCTGTACAGCAAACGGTCGCCGCTCGTCGACCATTGCGATTCGAAACCGCGCCCTTCGACAATCGTGGATTTGAAATTTTCGCCGTTTAAACCGACGAAAAAAACTTCCTGACGGTCGAAATCGACGCCTTCGGTATACATGGCGACTATCTGGTTATTCGGCGACCAGGACGGATAAACGGTTTTTTCTTTGGTGCCAATAGCTTCCAGGGCTTTGGCCTGGGAGCCGTTATCGCCGGAAACCATCAGCCAGCGATTCTCCGGATCCAAACCGATGCTTTCGGAAACGATTTTATCGCTGGCGGGCGAGAAAGAAAAATCCTGCCAGTAGGAAGGCAAAGTGACTTGTTTTTTAGTTTGGAAATTATAAAGAATCTTGTTGCCGTCGGGGTATTCGATAATAGCCTTGTCTTTACTCGGCGCCCAGACGATATTTTTTACGTCGTGAAAGACTTTATCGCTTAAAAGAACGGCCTGGCCGTCTTTATCTATTTTATAAAATTTATCGTCATCCTGATTATAATACTGGACTGAGCCGTCGGAAGACAGAGTCGGATCAAGCGTTGGCGATTCGGTCAGCGATGTCGTCTTAGTCAATCCGCCGACCGCCAGATCGTTCGGTTCTTCCGCGCTGGGCGCGCTTGTTCCCGGAATAACCGTCCCGCCCGGTAGAATCCCGGGTATTTCTTCGCCGCCAGTGACCTCTCCTCCCGGTCCGGCGGTCGGCAGGCCGCTAATCGCTCCCGGAGTCGTGGTTGCCGTCGGCGGCAGGATTACGGCGGTGAAAAAAACCCGCCAAATCAGATAGCCGATAAGGCCGACTAAAGCTAAGAATCCGATAATCAAGAAGACTTTTTTATAACGCGCAAAGAAGTTCATAATATGCTTGTTTATTATTCTTAAATATTATATAATTATTATATACTAAGGTAAGAGATAATTCAATTTAAATCGGGGCGCGACCCCGGACAAGTTTATGAGTCCTTTTTCTTTCGGCGGGGACAATCTTTTTTTAGGAATTGATATCGGCGACTCTTCTTTGAAGCTGACTGAACTGCGAAAAAAGAATCGACGGATCTATCTCTCTAATTACGCTTTCAGCGAGAATGTCAGCGAGGTTAATTTCATGAAAGTCGATGATGTTAACTATCTGGCGCGAGCCATTAATAAAGTCCGGACGGAAGCGGGAATTACCAGCCGGAAAGTCACGGCCTCTCTGCCGACTTTCGCGGTTTTTTCTTCCATCATCAATATCGCCAATACGGATAAAAAAGGGATGGCGGCCGCGGTCAGCGAAGAAGCCAAGAAAGTTATCCCTTTGCCGCTGGAAGAAATGACTCTGGACTGGAAAATTATTCCCGATGTCGCCGGTAAGGAACAGACGAAAGGGAACACCCGAGTTTTTTTAACCGGCTCGCCGAAAAAACTGGTTCGTAAATACATCGATATCTTCAAGGCGGCCAAACTCGATCTGGTCAGTCTGGAAACAGAAACTTTTTCTCTGGTTCGCTCTTTGATTGGCGATGACAAATCAAATGTAATGATTGTGGAAATCGGCGCCAACAGCACGGACCTCTCGATAGTAAAAGAAAGTATCCCGGTCTTGAATCGTAGTCTGGTGGTTTGCGCTTCCAGCGTCACTCGCGTTCTATCGGAAAAATTGGGCCTGTCTTACGCTCAGGCCGAACAATTCAAATTTGATTTGAGTGTTACTTTAAATTCGGATAGCCGGGAAGAACTGCCCGCCCTTTTGGCGAAAACCCTGGAGCCAATCGTGACGGAGATACAGTATATGCTGAATTTTTTCCGTTCGCAAAACGGTGAGGAAGTGGAGAAGATAGTTTTGTCCGGCGGCGGCGCTTTGCTTCTGAATCTGGCGGATTATTTATCGAAAAGATTGAACTTAAAGGTATTCGTCGGCGATCCTTGGAACCGGATTACTTATCCGGCGGAATTGAAACCGGTCTTAAGCGAAGTCGGTCCGCGACTGGCGGTCGCTATCGGCTTGGCGATGCGGGAGATGGAATAACAATCACATGCTTTTATTTAAAAAAAAATCCAATAAGAAAGAAAAGGAAACCGACCGGAAAAGCTCTTCGCAGAATCCGAAAATTTTGGAAGTGAACCTGATTAAAGACGAAGCGATAATTTCTTTCGATTGGAATAAGCATATTTTTATTCTGGCGGCCACTTTATTTCTCGCCGGGCTTTTGGTCGCGGAAATCTATTTCAGCCTGGGGCGGTGGGAAGAACAGGAAATTTCCAAAGCGCAGACGGTCAGCCAGGAAATTTCCAAAATCAATCAGGAGGCATCCAAGCTAAAAGCGCAGGCCGCTCCCGGTCTGGCTTATAAGGAAAAGTCGGCGACTTTCACCGGTCTGCTCAAAAATCATATTTATTGGAGCAATTTTTTTAATTGGTTGGAAAAGAATACTTTAAGCAGTGTCCGGTACGGAGATTTTAGCGGCGATTTGACCGGCCTTTACTCGTTCGCGGCGAAAACAAAAACGCTGGCCGATGTTTCCTGGCAGGTCAAAGCTTTCTTAAATGATCCGCTGACGCAGAAAGCGCTGGTCGGGAGCGTCGACTATTCTAAGGGCAAGGACAAGACTAAGGCGAGTGAAGTTGATTTCAATCTGGAATTGCAAGTCAATCCGGAAATTTTTAAAAAGTAATTATGACCGGCCGCAACCAAAAAAATCAAAATAATTTAAATTTGTTCCTGAATAATTATTTCAACGCTCTTTTGGCTGGGGCGCTGATTTTATTTTTGGCGGTCGCTTATTTGGTTTTTATCGGTCCGAAATTTCGGGCGACGCAAACGGCGATTCAGGCAAATTTAGAAGAACAACAGCGACTGCTGAGCGATAACCAGAAGAAACTAGCTAACCTGAAATCCTTGATTGAATTATATAAGAAGATAAATCCGGCCGATCTGCAGAAGTTCAATAGCGTCTTACCGGACAGTTACGTGCCGGAAAGATTATTCGGCGAACTGGAAGAAATAATCGGCCGCGGCGGTTGGCTGGTCAGTAATATCAGAATCAGCCGTCCGGAAGAGACGGCGGAGATTAAAAATCCCGGTCAGCTCAGTCTGGAGTTGTCCCTGGGAGGGGTTGACTATTCCGGTTTGAAGAATTTTTTGCGGCTGATGGAAAATAATTCGCGTTTGTTCGATATTACCGCCGTCAGTTTTTCGTCCTCGGGCAACAGCGCCAGAATCGTCCTGACAACTTATTATTATAAAGTAGCCAAGTGATATGAAGAACAGTTATCGTTTAATTTTATATGTTTTTCTGGGGCTGATAATTTTTGGCGGCTTGGCGCTTTTTATTTTCAACGATCAGGTTCTGGAATTTCTGGGCGCCCGGTCGAATTTAACCGTACCGGCCGTCTCCGTTAAGAATAATGCCACCGCTCTGGATTTGGGTCCGCTTAAGGATCCTCGTTTTACCGTTCTGGTCAACAATGTGGTTGATTTTGATTTTGATAATATCTGCCATCGGCCCGATTCCGCGCCGGTGGTGAGCCTGAGTGCCGTCGCCGTTCTTGAAACCGCGACCGAGGCGACGACCACGGAAGAAACCGCGCCGGAATCGCTTGATTGCGTCCAGGGAAATAATTTTCCGTTTCTTATAAAAACCAAATAGTTTAAAATAAAATAGTTTTTTTCATTAATCAAAATCATGGATAATAAAGACCAACTGCTGAATTTATTGCAGTCCAAGCAAATAATCACGGCCGCGAAAGCGGAAGAAATCAAAAAACAGCTGCTTAAAGGTAATGATGATTTAAGCGTTTTTTTGATTAATCAAAAGATAATTGAAGAAGAGAAGCTGGCCGAGTTGAAAGCGGAACTTTACGGCCTGGCTTATTATAATCTGAATAACGAAGAAGTGCCGGAAGCGGTGCTAAATTTTTTGCCGGAAGAAATCGCCAAAACTTATAAGATTGTCTGTTTCAGCCGGGAAAATCGAAATTTGAAAGTCGGCTTAGTGGAGCCGAATCTTAAGGCGATGGAGGCGGTGAATTTTTTGGCCGCGGACGAGAAATTACAGGTTCAATATTTTTTGGTTTCGGCGACCGGCTGGCAGAAGATCATCAAACAGTATCAACGGATGGAAGAAGAAATTTCCAGCGCTTTGGAAGTCAAAGCCAAGGAAGAGGGGGACGAGTTGATAACGGTCGATAATGAAAAGGAGAATTTATCGAGCGAGGACATCAATAGCGCGCCGATTTCCCGCATCGTTTCCGTTATCGTCCGCCACGCGGTCGAGGCGCGCGCTTCCGATATCCACATCGAACCTCTGGTCAAGGAAAGCCGTGTCCGCTATCGAATCGACGGTATTCTGCATACCTCTTTGACTTTACCTAAGAGTATCCATAATGCTATCATCGCCCGTATCAAAGTTTTGGCGAAATTAAAACTGGACGAGACGCGCGTTCCGCAGGACGGCCGCATCCGGCTTCTGGTCAACAATCGAGAAGTCGATTTCCGCGTTTCTACTTTGCCTTTGGTCGGCACGGAAAAAGTGGTAATGAGAATCTTGGACGTTTCCCGCGGCGCGCCCGGTCTGGAAGAATTGGGTTTTAACAAGTTATCGCTTAAGCGCATCACCGAAGGCATTAAGAAAACCAGCGGCATTTTTCTGGTCACCGGTCCGACCGGGTCGGGTAAAACCACGACTTTGTACGCGGTTCTGAATATTTTAAATCAAGAAGGAGTGAATATTTCGACGCTGGAAGACCCGATTGAATACGAGATCAAGGGCGTGAACCAATCGCAGGTCAGGCCGAAAATCGGTTTCTCTTTCGCCAGCGGTCTGCGGTCGCTTCTGCGCCAGGATCCCAATATTATTATGGTCGGTGAAATCCGTGATGAAGAAACCGCGGAATTGTCGATCCACGCCTCGCTGACCGGCCATTTGGTTTTGTCCACTTTGCATACCAACGACGCTTTAGGGGCGATTTTTCGCTTGTTGGATATGAAGATTGAACGCTTTTTATTATCTTCGACTTTGAAGACCGTGGTGGCTCAGCGCTTGGCGCGGCGGCTTTGCGAATATTGCAAGCAGGAAACGACCTTGTCCGGCGATGCCGTCCAGGACATCATTACCGAGTTGAAAAAAACTCCGCCCGCGGCGTTGAAAGAAGAATTGCCTGATTTGGCGAACGTGGAAGATCCGCTAGCTAGTTATAAAATTTATAAAGCGGTCGGCTGTCCCCGTTGCGAAACTACCGGTTATTCCAGCCGCGTCGCTATCGCGGAGGTAATTGAAATCAACGAACAACTGCAGGAGATGATCAACAACGGCGATAAGAATCTGAACATCGAAGCGGTAAAGAAAACCGAAGATTTTTTATCCATCAAGCAGGACGGAATCATTAAGGTTCTGCGGGGAGAAACTACTCTGGAAGAAGTCCTGCGGATAATTGAAATTTAAGCCAAGTACGGTTAATCAATAAGCCTTATCTATGTCGATTTTTAAATATAAAGCGGAAGACGCCAACGGCCGTTTAAAAAACGGGAAGATTGTCGGTTTGTCGGAAAGCGACATTATCGCGCGTTTGCGGAAAAAAGAACTGCAGGCGGTCAGCGTCCGGGACGTCAGCGCGACGCTGGAGACCAAGATTTTGAAACTGATCGCGCCGATCAAGAGCAAGGATCTGGTAATTTTTTCGCGGCAGTTTTCAGTGATGATTTCCGCCAGCGTGCCGGTCGTGGAATCTCTTCTAATTCTGGTCGACCAGACCAACAATCTGACTTTGAAAAATCTGATTGCCGATATCGCTTTTGAAGTCGACGGCGGTTCTTTTCTGTCCGATGCTTTCGGCAAGCGGCCGAAGATTTTTTCCGATTTTTTCGTCAACATCGTCCGCTCCGGAGAAACTTCCGGAAAACTCGACGAAGTTTTAGAATATTTGGCCGATGAGATGGAAAAGAATTACGATATGATCGGTAAAATCCGCGGCGCGATGATTTATCCGGTTTTTATCACGGTCGGTCTGATTGGCGTTGGCGTCGTTCTGATGCTTTATGTCATTCCTAATCTAACGTCGATTCTGACGGAGACCGGCGCCGAATTGCCGTTTTCGACACGGATGGTAATCGGCGCTTCCAATTTTTTGCAAAATTATTTGATTTTTATAGTAATTGGCTTGATCGGAATAGTGGTTCTCCTGCGTTTTTATTTGAAAACTTATAATGGTAAGCGCCAAATCGATATTATGAAGTTACGGATGCCGATTTTCGGACCCTTGTTTAAATATATTTATCTGATGCGTTTTTCCCGCTCTTTATCGACGCTCTTAAAAGGCGGCGTGACCATTACGCGCAGTCTGGAAATCGTGGCGGACGTGGTTGGCAATACGATTTATCGCGAATTGATTTTGGAAACATTAGAATCTATTAATGACGGTAATCCCTTGGCGATGGTTTTTGAAGCAAGTAATTACGTGCCTAAAATGGTGCCGCAGATGATCGCGGTCGGTGAAAAAACCGGCAAGGTGGACGCGGTTCTGGATCGGGTGACCGCTTTTTATACGCGTGAAAGCACGAATATGCTCGATAATTTAAGTAAATTAATGGAGCCGGTGATTATGGTCATAATGGGTATAGGCGTCGGCGTTATGGTCGCGGCCGTCCTTCTGCCGATGTATAATCTGGCCAGTCAGTTTTAGAAGATCCCCAGGCGCGGGTCGGAGTATCTAAAAGTATTGCGCCTTTTAGGGGGTTGGTGCTATAATAACAGTATCTAAGTCTTTGTGCATAAGTTTATTTTAAATATTTATTTTCAATTGGCGACTGTCGCTTTCCCATGAGCCGAGATTCGCTAACTTTGAAGAGGAGGTGAAATATGAAAAAAAATAAAAAAGGGTTTACCTTAATCGAATTGTTGGTAGTTATCGCCATTATCGGCTT
>JBAZKO010000004.1:0-55655 GCA_041650775.1 Patescibacteria group bacterium | reverse complement strand
GCCACCTCACCGCGGCTTATCGCAGGCTGCTACGTCCTTCATCGTCTTCTTATGTCAAGGCATCCACCATATACTCTTATTGA
Source organism: Patescibacteria group bacterium (assembly GCA_041650775.1). GTDB lineage: Bacteria > Patescibacteriota > Patescibacteriia > Patescibacteriales > UBA12465 > UBA12465. Next base: position 55,572 of record JBAZKO010000004.1, on the reverse strand, counting down.
GATTTTCCCACGCTTTTATTTTTAAAGCTACAAAAGCGTGTTTTCGGCATTCCGATTACAGCCCCTTCGTCTCGGACGAAAAATTGAGACTAAGGGATCGAAATGTCGATTCTTACTTTATATTTTTGATGTCTTTACTCTAACGTTAATTGTTAAGGTTCGCAGGGCGCAAAAAAACCGCTTTGGGCGGTTCTAAGTAATCGCAAAATAGCCAATTATTTAGAATCGCTTTTTAATATGGTTTCTGAACACTTTTTGCATATTATTTTTAGCTTTTTCAGCCTTGTTAAAACTGATAACAATTATAGCTGGTTTGAAAATAATGTCAAGGGGGATAAAATGTGTAAAAAATGACCAATATTTGGCCATTTTAATAAGAAATTTTTTATGTTTTATTTATATAAATTTTAGTTCTCCAATATTCCCATATCTTCCATATTTCTTTCCGCTACTTCCCGGCTGATTTCCCCGGCCTGGTACAACTGCCTGATATCCCGATCCAAAGTAATCATGCCGATAGCCGCGTTAGTCTCAATCGTACTCTTAATCTGAGCAATCTTCCCTTCCCGGATCAGATTGGCCACCGCCTCGTTATTGATCAATATTTCCCGAGCCGCCACCCGGCCGCCGTCTTTTTTCGGCAATAGTCTTTGAGAAATGACTGCGGTCAGAACCGCGGATAATTGCGACTTAATTTGATTTTGTTGGAAAGGCGGAAAAATATCAATAATTCGATCGATAGTCTGTGCGGCGCTGTAAGTATGTAAAGTAGCCAGAACCAGATGTCCGGTTTCCGCCAAGGTCACGGCCGTAGAAATAGTTTCCAAATCGCGCATTTCGCCCAGCATAATCACGTTCGGATCCTGACGCAAGACGTGTTTCAAACCGGAAGCAAAAGTAAGCATATCGGTACCCAGTTGCCGTTGGGAAATGAGACTTTTATTGGAAGTGAAAACATATTCTATCGGATCCTCCAAAGTTATGATATTAACGCCGCGCGTATCATTGATATAGTTTACCATGGCGGCTAGCGTCGTGGATTTACCGCAACCGGTCGGACCGGTAATCAAAATAAAACCCTGCGGCAAGTCTAAAAATTCTTTCGCGACCGGCGGCAGGCCGATTTCTCCCAAGGTTATTTTCCGGCCGTCGATGACGCGCGCGACAATCTTAATGCTGTTTTTCTCGTAAGAAAAATTAACGCGATAACGATAATTTTCAACCTGGTATCCTAAATCCAAATCGCGCTTATCAAAAAATCGGGCTTTCTGTTCCCGATTGAGCATCGTATCTAAAAAAGAGTCAAAATCGACGGCGGTTAACTTCGCGAAATCGCCGCCTTTCACCAAACTATTAATATTGAATAATTCGCCGTCAATTCTTAAAATCGGTGGCTGATCAAACAATAAATGAATGTCTGACGCTTTTTTTTCGGCCGCCAATTTAAGCAGATTATTTATATCCATAAAATTACCACTTCATTTTTTTGATTCCGGCGATGGCCGCATCCACCTGCGCCTCCTGCTTGGAAGATCCCTGACCGGTGGCAATCAATTCCTCGTCCAAATAAACGCCGACCGTAAAAACTTTAGCGTGGTCCGGACCGACTTCGTCAAGAATCTGATAATGCGGCGTTATCCCCCTCTCTTCCTGCGCCTTTTCCTGGAAACGCGATTTCGGGTCAAGATAAGTTTGGTTCTTCAGAATATCGTCTAATTTCGTCATGACATTTTTTAAGATGAATTTCTTCGCCGCTTCCATCCCCTGGTCCAAATAAATCGCGCCGATAATCGCTTCGACGGCGTTGGCTAAAATAAATTGCCGTGATTTTTTATTCTTATCGCGGGATTCGCCCTTTGATAAATATAAACATTCTTCGATATTCAATTCCGCGGCTATCTTATAGAGCATTTTGGCGTTGACCAAAGACGCTCGCCAATTAGTCAGGTCACCTTCCGCCGTATTGATAAACTTCAAATATAAAAATTCCGTCACGACGATTTCCAGAACCGTGTCGCCCAAAAACTCCAGGCGTTCGTTATGGCCGATATTAAAATCCGGATGTTCATTCAAATAAGAACGGTGAACCAGGGCTTGTTTCAAAAGTCCTTCGTTTTTAAACTTCACATCCAGTCTTTTCTGCAGTTTTGCTAAATCATTACTGGTCATAAAATTACCATCAAGGCGAAATGCAATAAAGACGCCTATTTTTCTTCTTTCTGAGCCGCTTCCACTTCTTCTTTATTGTCTCGAGCTTGAACCGCCGGTTCGTCGTTATATAAAGTTCCCAGAACACCATTAACGAATTTACCGGAAGCGTCGCCGCCGAAACTTTTAGCGACCTCAATCGCTTCGTTAATCGCTACGCGCGGTGGGATGGCGGTGTATAACAATTCGTATATTCCCAATCGTAAAATATTGCGATCGACGGTTGTTATCTGATCCAGCGGCCATTCGGTCGCGTACTTAATGATGCATTTATCTATTTCTTTGATTTTATCTCTGACACCCTCAACCAAATCTTTAACAAAACCACCGTCATCGAAATTAGGGGCGAAATTGGCGAAATTATCGGCGATTAAACGCTCGATATCGCCGTTTTTTTGGCCATTAAAATCCCAGGCGAACAGAGTTTGCAAAGCGATAGTGCGCGCCAAATGTCGATTGGACATACTTATTTCTTTTTAGCGGTTTTTATTTTCACCTTGCGGATTTCCTTGCCTTTATAATAACCGCAAGCCGGGCAAGCGGTGTGCGGTCGCACGGCCTGAGCGCATTTCGGACACTTATTCAAAGTGACCTTCTTTAAAGCCAGATGCGAACGGCTCTTACGAGTTCCACTATGAGTTTTTCTTTTTTTAGGATTAGCCATAATAGTAAATAATTAATAACTGTTTTTAGTATAGCTTAATATGATTATTAGTCAATTAAGCTCTGCCGGGGTCCGCGGCCAAAGGTTTCGGGCCGACAATCGCCTCAAATCCCTCTTTCTCCAAGGTTTCTTTCTCCAATAAAACCGCCACTATTTTCTCTAATTGATTTTTTTGTTCGCTGATAATGGACGCCGCCTTGTCTTCTCCCTGACGGATAAAACCGGAAATCTCTTCGTCGATTTTTTCAGCGATCTTTTCACTATAATCGCGCTGTTCATGAATTTCTCTCCCCAAAAAAATCATTTCTTCTTTTTCGCCATAGGTCCGCGGACCCAGATGATCACTCATGCCGTAATCCGTCACCAAACTGCGCGCGAGCGCCGTCGCGCGGCGCAAATCCGAAGTCGCGCCGGTCGTCACTTCACCGAAAACGGTTTTTTCCACCAAGTGGCCGGCCAATAACACGGCAATTTCCGAAATAAATTCGGATTTAGAGTGCATGTGGCGATCTTCCGACGGCACTTTCAAAGTATAGCCGCCGGCCGAACCGCGGGCGATAATGGAAACTTTATGAACCGGATCGGCGTCCGGCAAAAAATGCGCGACTAGCGCGTGGCCGGCTTCATGGTAAGCGGTAATCTTTTTTTCTTTATCGGTAATCACTCGGCTTTTCCTTTCCGGGCCGATCATCACTTTTTCAATCGCCTCGAATAAATCTTCATTGGTAATTTCTTTTTTATTGCCGCGCGCCGCCAGTATCGCCGCTTCATTTAAAATATTCGCCAAATCCGCGCCGGAAAACCCCGCGGTCCGTTCCGCAATCTTTTTCAAATCGACTTTTTTAGCCAGCGGTTTTCGCCGCGCGTGGACTTTCAATATTTCTTCACGATCTTTTAAATCCGGCAGATCAATCACGACGCGCCGATCAAAACGACCAGGTCGGAGCAAGGCCGGATCCAAAACATCCGGACGATTGGTCGCGGCGATAACGATTATATTTTGGGTCGGTTCAAACCCGTCCATCTCCACTAAAATTTGGTTTAAAGTCTGTTCCCGTTCATCATGACTGCCGCCCAGACCGGCGCCACGCCGGCGGCCGACAGCGTCGATTTCATCGATAAAAACGATACAGGGCGCGCTCTTTTTCGCTTTCTGAAACAAAGAACGGACGCGGGAAGCGCCGACGCCGACGAACATTTCCACGAATTCCGAACCGGACATATGGAAAAAGGGTACCTGGGCTTCTCCGGCCACCGAGCGAGCCAGCAAAGTCTTCCCCGTACCGGGAGCGCCCAATAATAAAACCCCGCGCGGAATTTTCGCGCCCAACTCATGAAATTTTTTCGGGAAACGCAAAAATTCTACGATTTCTTTTAATTCCTCTTTCGCCTCTTTCGCTCCGGCTACATCTTTAAAAGTCGTCCGATTTTTTTCATCCGGCGCGAAATCTTTGGCGGTCGATTGCCCAAAACTCATCGCCCGGGAATTGGCCCCCTGCAAACCGCGCATAATAAAAAAAAGAAAAACGCCGACGAGCAAAAACGGCACGACAAACGGAATGATGTTAGCCAACCAATAATCCCAACCCGTCTTATCCTTAACGGAAATTTTAATGTCGGCCATTTTTACCGGATCGACTTTAAAATTACTCAACAAAGCGGATAAAGATTCATTCGGCTCTTTTTGCACCGACTCTTTATTTCCGTCTTTGAGAGTAATATTTATCTTGTCGCCGCTGACGACCGCTTCCGCCACCTGGCCAGAGTTGATCTGATTGATTAGTAGTTCGATTCCGGCGACGCTGGGTTTGGCCGCCGGCTTTGAAAAGGCGTTAAAAATTGCCGCCAGGACGAGAAAAATAACAAAAAAAAGTAAAAAATTCCTGATTAATTTTTTCATGGCTTTAAGGTTAAATTTAACAGCTTTATTTATTTATATTATAAAGAAAAAATCCCGTTTTGGCAATGTTAAAAAATCGATTGGAATAATAAAAAAGAGGATAATTTACTCATCCTCTTATTGATTAAGGCTCGGCTCTAGGGTCGGAGTTCTGCCCCGTTGGCTATTTCGGCAAAAAATCTTTCCGCTCTTTCCGGAGTGAATTTAGCGGCGCCATCTTTGACGATAATTTCAATTTCACCAGCCAACTCCGCTGTCTGATCATCAGCCACCCGCCACCAATCATCTCTTCCGTACAAACCGCCGAAGTATATTTCTCTGTTCTTAAACGATAAGAATCCTAAATAAGCGCCCGACGGGATATGAAAAAAACAAAAATCCTGATAAGCCGGCCGGAAAACAATACTAACCGTATCATTTATTTTAGTCGACGGCTCTTCTATGTCACTAAGCCTAACGAAAGCATTGGTAGTATCGGGAACGAAAATCGGTTTATGCCTTCGCTCTTTAGTCGCATCCCGATAGCCTATCAGATCTTCTAAAACCGCCACCGAATCTCCTCGGACAGCGATTGAATCTGCTAAAATCGTGGCTGAATCTTGTTGAGCAACAAGTGAATCAGTTTTTATTTCCCCGGCCTGAACCTGAGTGCTCAGCGTCGCGAGAGCCAAGACGGCTCCGGCCATTAAATTATATTTCTTCATTTTCTTTGAGTATTTTTATTGTTAAAAAACTAAAAATTATCATAGAAATTTAACATTTAAAAATAAAAATGTCAATCTTTCTGGCTCCCTAAAAAACGCCCAAAAGCTCATAAATAACAAAAATGCCCTAAAATTAGGACATTTTTGTTTAGTATCTTTATATTTTGATTACTTTGTTTTTTTGACGGTTTTGGCTTTTTTGTCTTTAGCCGCCGCACTGGGGTGAGCTTTCTCTGTCTTTTCTGTTTTCTCTGTTTCTTCTTCTTTTTTATCCGCTTTTTTAACTTTGCTCGGTTTAGCCGCCTTTTCGCTTTCCGCATCTTTTTTATCATCCTTAACTTTAGTCGCTTTAGCGCCTTCCTCCGCTAATTTCAGACCCAGGCGATGTTCGCTCGGAGAAATATTAACCACTTCGAAATTCTTAATTTCATCCGGATTAAATAATTCCGTAATTTTATCCTTGCCGCCTAAATTCAACTGGCTGATATGAGCCAAGCCGTGAATCTCTTCGTCTAATTTAACGAATAAGCCGAACGGATTAACTTTCAAAATCGTCCCCGGGACAATCTGGCCGACCCGGTATTTGGCGCTCGCTTCCAACCAGGGGTCTTTCAATAATTTCTTGGCGCTTAAGAATACTTTGGCGCCGTCGATGGAAATTATCTCGGCTTTGATCCCGTCGCCGACTTTATACATTTCGCTCGGCGAATCGATTCTCTGCCAGGCGAGTTCGGAAATATGAATCAAGCCTTCGATATTTTCGCCGAAAGAAACAAAAACGCCGAAATTAGTGATAGCCGTAATCCGGCCGTCAACCACCATACCAATCTTATATTTATCCAGAGCCGGTTTCTGTTTTTTGTTCCAGACATCCTTTTCGCTGAAAATTATCTTATTGTCTTCCTCACTGAGGGTGATAACCGTGACTTCGAATTCCTGACCGACAAAAGATTTTAATTTTTCCAAAATCTTGCTTTTATCGCCACCCGAAATGCGCGGATAGTTTTCCGGCGCCAATTGAGAAACCGGTAAAAATCCGTCAATCTGGCAGTAGCGGCTTAACAATCCGCCTTTATTAGCATCCATGATCTTAACTTTTACGGTAGTTTTGTCTTTCAGCGCCTGGCGTAATTTATTCCAAGCTTTTTCCTGACCGACTAAACGGAAGGACAATTCCAACTCGCCGTTTTCATTTTCCGCGTCAATCACCGCGGCTTCGATTTCGTCGCCCGGTTTAAGATTAGAAAATTCTTCCACCTCGTTATATAGTTCCGGACCGCGAATAATACCCATTAAAACGCCATCCACATCCAATTTCACTTCCGCCTTAGACGCCGCTACCACCGTGCCTTTGACGATATCGCCGACTTGCGGGATTCTAATATTGTCTTTTTCCAATAATTCCGCAAACTCGCTTTGCGGTTCTATTTTTTTATCTTCCATAAGGTAAACCCTTTCTTGCCGTTTTACCAACAAAAAAAGTTCCCTAACCCGATCGTTTCGATCAAGCCCCGCGGCCACCTCTGATTATTTTTTTAAAATAATCTTAAAAATCCGCAGGTTTTATTAGAGGTGATATTAAATTATAAAATAAAATTTGGCCTAAATAGCCGCTTAGCCGACTTTCTCTTTACTTTGAAAACTACCGACAGTTTCGACGTCCTCATCGTCTTCCTGTTCCAATTCACTCCATTTCGCCGCCGTCGCCTTCGGTTCTTCCCTCAATACCGTTTTGGCCGGTTCTCCAGGCTTGTTTTTTTTGTCTTCATTTAAGTCCTGGCCAAGAATTTTTTTAGCGATTTCTTTTTTTGGTTTAAATATTTCCAACATATTGTTTAAATATAAAGTATTTTTATATTTTTGTCAACTCCAATATTAACTTAAACGGCTTACTCTTCATCATCCCAGAGACTGTCTTTTTCTTCCTGAGTCTTAGGCTTTTCAATGCCGCCTCTAATCTCTTTTTTAATCGTATTTATTTCGGCGTTGCTGGCCAGCCGTTCCGATTCCTCCAAGCTACTTTCAATGAAAGACCGATAGGGCTTATCCGATATCAAATCCTTGGTATTCGCTCTATTCGAACTACTGCCTTTATTAGTCATATCTTCGATATGCCTGAGAGCCTTCTTTTGATCTTGCCGCTTAAGTTCTTCTTTTTTAGCATTTTCGGCATTTTTTAGGCCAAATAAGAACCCCATATTTTTGTGTTTAACTGATTAATTAGCCTTCAGGAATTACGCCTTTAAGCTCTTTAATCAATTATAAGGCCGATTCCGTGTTTTAGCAACCACCAAATAAAAACGCCCGTGATATTAACACCGGCGTTTGTAAGGACTACCTTACTTTTTTATCCTTATCGATTCTGAAACTACCAACAAAATTTCTTGTAGTGTTTCGGCGGTAATAAGGTCCTTATCCTTGGCAAAATCATCCAGGCCGGCAATCGCCTCGGCACTGCAAGGAATATGAAGGAAGATATAAGGAATATCCGAAGCATAACCCAAGGCGGTCAATATCCTATACATTAAGGCGTTGCCACAGAAAGTTCCAGCCTTGTTGGATATTTCTTTTTCGAATTTTATGTTCAAATCCGTGAGATTCTTAAACATAAAGTCGATGTTCCAGTGTTCCAAATTTACTTCCTTAGTATCCCAGCCCGGATAAAGGGGATTTAATTTTCGTTCTTGTTCAAAATCCAGACAATATTTTCCGGCCGACCAATTAATCGCCCGGGTTTCAATCTTTAATCCCTTAACGTCAGACGCCATTCCCAAAGAAATAATGGCGACAGCTTTAAGTGATCTGGCTGTTTTAACAACCTCGAAACCAAAATCTTCGGCATCGTTGGCAAAAGTACTCGCCGGAAAAATCAAAGAATGAAGATATAAGTCTCCCAGAACACTGTGGTTCTTGAGAAATTGTTCGGTCGGATTGGCTTTATACTTACCAAAGGGACGGAAACCGGTGATCAGAATATTTTTCATTTTCTCATTTTTTTAAAGTTCGTAATAAATTATTATAAGGCCACGATATAATTAAGTCAATTATTCCCTAATTTATAAGGTGAGCGGGAGAAGCGGGAGATAAGATGATAAAATAGCTCTTGACAGAATAATGACAATGCTATATGATTTACATAGATTTGATTATCTAATGCCTAGGTTTACATAGATATATATGTATATTTACGTATTTGAATACCTAGTTAAATACGGAGCATTATAATAATTTTGTGGCAATTATGAAAAAATTTGTTTCAATCGGAGAAGCCGCGAAAAAATTAAATGTATCAATCGATACTTTAAGGAGGTGGGATAAAACTGGAATATTAAAATCATACAGACTGGGAGGAGAAAAAGGACATCGCTATTATGAAGAAACTGATTTAGCCTTATTCGGCATAGATTTATTAGAAGAAGCAAGAAATTGGGCAACAAGTCAAGAACCACATGAGCCAGAAAATAATTTTTATTGTATAGACAGTTCTGTTTTTCAAGCCAGGCTGGGAAAATTAGAAAACAGGATAAAAATAATCCCCGGACTGGAAGATGAGTTTTCATTAATCACATCATCCGTCGGAGAAATCGGCAATAATTCTTTTGACCATAATATCGGTTCTTGGCCGGACATAAGAGGAATATTTTTTGCTTACAACTTAGAAAAAAAACAAATTATTCTAGCTGACCGAGGACGGGGTATATTAACAACCCTAAAAAGAGTTCGACCTAATTTGAAAACGGATGAGGAGGCATTATCTTTAGCCTTTACAGAAAAAATTTCCGGAAGAGCGCCGGAAAGTCGAGGCAATGGGTTAAAATATGTCAAAAGGGCGGTAACTCAAGACTCAAATAAAATTTCAATAAAATTATTCTTTCAAACCGGTGAAGCTGAATTATTTTTAGAAAAGGGGGCTGGAAATCTAGATATTAAAAAATCTAAAAGGCCTTTCAGGGGCTGTTTAGCTCTTATTACTTTTTAAATTTTAAAAATATGACCATAGAATTAAAAAAATTTGGCACCACATTAACAGCTAGGCAAAATGGAAAAGAAGCCTTCATCGGTTTTACTCCAACTTTAAAAAGCGTAAACGAAAACGAACTAGTTTATGTTGATTTTGACGGAGTCAATACCTTTTCTCCATCCTGGGGAGATGAATTTTTGACTCAACTCCATTATATGTTTAGAGAAAGATTAATATTAAAAAAAACAAATAACCCGTCTGTCAACACGACAATCGCGACGCTTGAAGAAACTAATAATATAAAATTTTCTATTCAATAATCTGCTGACAATAATTTAGTTTAATAAAAAAGAACAAGCAATGCTTGTTCTTTTTTATTGGAGCTCCTTTTGCAGTTTGGTTATAAATTTAAAAATCTAAATCATCATCTTTTTTCTTATATTTATTCTGCAACTCCATGAAGTCTCGGGAATAGAGTTTCTCCAAAATATCTTCTTTAACGGAAAATAATTTTTCATTAGAATACAAAGAATTATGAATGGCCTCCCCAATACTATCCACCCAACTAAGCTTACCCAGAGAAAATCTTAAAGATATTTCTCCGAGATTAGATTCTACGACCACACAATAGATAGTTTCTGTCCATTCCCTCCACGAATCGTCACCATGTTTAGTACGAATCTTCATTTCATATCCGTCTTCAAATTTCTTAACCACCCCATTTATAGACAATAGTAAATTTTTTATTAATTGCTCGATTTGACTTTTTGTCGTTTGTAAAAGTTCTTTCATAAAAGATTAATTATAAATTTTAGTAAACTTGTCCAGCCTTTCAGCTGACTGTTCTCCAGACGATATTCTTGCCCTAACAATTAAACTAAAATTATTCTTGCCGAATTCTTTACCCAGCCTCGCTATATTATTACAGAAGTAATGGATGGCCGCTTGCGTCCCTAAAACACCAAACCCTCCGAGCAAAATGGCGTTTCCTATTCTTCCCTCTGGCAGGGTTGTATTTTTAGCTTTTATTATCAAACCATAACCATATTCGCTCTCTCGTCTTATAATCCGATTAGTTTCCTTGTCATATATTTCTCGGCTGTCCATTGAATAGCCGACATTCCCCATTACCTTATAGAATTCTAATGACTTTATTGCCTGTGCTCCTAAAACTATAATATCACTGTTCCAAATATCTAGGCCCTTGCTCATTTCGACTACTGTCAATTTATCTTTTTTCCCCAAACGACCTAATAAATTAAATAGTTTTGCCACACCAATTGCCTCGACATCTGGCCACACGCTAGAAATATTTGGATTAGCTTGTGTATATTCTCCCTCTTTGGAAAAAATTTTCGGAGAATCAAAAGTGTTGTTCGGTACAAACAAATCTTTAACGAAAATCTTCAAATCCTTATTATTATCAATCATGGTTCCAAAAATCTTCCCAGATGGAAGATTAAACTTAAAATATCTAATTAAAGTTTTAACAACTCCTGGTATAAACCCGACAATCGAAAGAAAATATTCCATATAGTTGTCAAAAAGCTTTTTCTAAAATATTAAAAAATGTAAATTTAATAAATATTATTAGTTTTAGCGTATTCTTTCCTAATAACGTATAATCAATCGCCAACAACCCAACAACCGCCACTAAAAAACTAGCTACTTTATATTTCCAAATATTTTTTAATAAAGGAACAAATTTAGTGCTAATTTTATACAGTAGCCAAAAGGGGTTAATATAATTCCAATAACTTTTTTCTGATTTTTTGATTTCTTGTTTCAAAAATTTTATCTCTAGCTGTCTTACAAGTCTATCCGTAATATTTAAAAGGTTCTTAATGTTTTCACTTATATCTTTAACTAATTGGGACACGCCAATGTAGTAGGTGTGGGTGGGGATACAGATTCCCTCGGTTAATGCCCTGCTATCTCTGGTCATTATAGTACCAGGGATTAATTTGTTCATAAAATGACTCAAGGTTTTTGTCAGCTCACAATTCTCTATTTGTAATAAAAGCTTTTTTTCCTGAGTCATATCATCATTTAATTCAAAAGATGATAATACAACCAAAATCTCTGTTTTTATTTTTTTAAATTCTTCTGCCAAGTCTTTCTTTTTATTTTCAAAGCTAATCAAAGAAAAATTGTCTCCAATTAATTCTTCGATCTTTTTTCTAACTTCATCGGCTGTTTTTTTATTCCAGCCATTAGGAACACCTCTAATACATCCCCATTCTGGGCTAAATCTTTGATAGATGGTCGGTTCTTGAAAATCTTTATAATATAACAATCCATGATAACCAGCGAAAGAGTTGCTCCATGATTTCTCAATTTCGCCACAAGCTTTTATAATTTTCCCCCCTACTTCAATAATTTTATCTAATGGTGGTCCAAATTCAGCCATTTTATCTTGAAGTATTTTTTTAATTTTTCCTATTTGTTCCAAATCTGAATACATATTATAATGATATACCTCTAATTATTTTTAGATACGAGTCTTCAATATTCTGAAATTTCAAATTCTCAAAAATTAAATTCTTCACTTCCGCTAATGTTCCCTTTACTTGGTCCGCTGTCATTCCGTTGCTAGTGAGCCACGCTGATAATAGAGAAAGCTTGTTCTTATCCAATAAAATATTCTGGTCGAAGGCTGGCATAGAGAACTTCACCAAGATAGATTTAACCTGTTTTGAAATAAAGTCGTTTTTTATAAAATCTTCTCCAGTTATCGCCGTTATAGTATTATCGATGTCTTGATAGGTTCTCCATTCACCAAATCCTTTTTCCTTTTTATACTCTTTCTGTTGCTCTTTCGCTGGTTTATCACTATCACTAATAATTACACATTTTCTATTGGCAAGTTCAATCATTGGCGTGATTGTCTTAATCGTCCCAACACCTTTAGCATGACATATGCCATAATTTTTGAATTTTGTTTTTAATTCAATATCTGCATTTTCAAGCGCCACTATAAATAGCCTCTTATCCTTCCAACCTTCAAATATAATATTTTTTTCCTTCAAAACAGAGAAAACCGAATACCCGAGGGCATTATAAATAACTTCCTCATCTGCAATATTTGAATCTTTTGCGACTTCAAGACTGGTTATTTCATCTTTTTTCTTGACAATATAATGTCTGCTTATATCACCCGAATCTATCATAAAGATTGAGTGTGTACTGTATACAACATAATTAGTTTTTGAAATTTTGATTAATTCATCTCTTAAATACCTCGCTCCAGATGGGTGCAAACTTATTTCAGGCTCATCTATAAGCAATAAGGTATCTGAAAGATTATCTGTTTTTACATTGACAGATATCATTAATAAAAATGTAACAAACCTCTTAAAACCATCACTTCTTCTAGAAAAATCCAGAGTATTCTTTTCTTTTACTCCCGGTTCAATTAGGTTGGCATTAAGCCTTAGCGAAAAATCAATGTTTTTATACTCCTTCCAAACATTTCTAAAGTGATTTGTGGTTTTCTTTGCTATGCCATCCAAAAAATTTTGAAATTGATTATTACCCCTTCCTTTAGCATCTGTTATGGCTTGGCCAATATTAATAATGCCGGCCAGAGCAAACATATTTTTAAGCGGAGTACATGTATCTGGATTGCTTGAAAAGGCATCAATATCGACAGAACTTGGTAAAAGATTTTTTTCATCATATTCCCAAAATAAAGTCCCGGGTATATTTTCTTTTGTAAGCTCAATCACCAAATTACTAGAAAGAGCCGTAAGGTCTTCAATCTTAGCATCTTCTAAGTACTCGCTTGGAATATCCGGAAAATCAGCAACTCTAATAAGCTTATACTGTGCTAATAAATATTCTTGTCCCTTTAAATTAACAGCAAATTCAGCAGGACAAGCACTGGCAACTTTTTTCCAACCACGGACTAGTTGCGCCTTAACAGTCCAACTCCTAAAACTTTTCTTTTCGTTAATTATATCAACAAAATAGGAACCTTCATCGCGAGCCAAACAAAAGTCTTTTAGCGTTTGCGTCTTGTTGCCGACAATAATTATTTCTGGATTTTTTGAGTTTGATAAAATTTTAGAAAAAACATCTGTACATAATTGGTCTGACTCTTTTTTCTCAAACTTAAAAACAAACCTTACATAAGATTCGGTGATTGGGTCTTCGTCTGGCAGCGCTTCTCTTAAATCACTTTTCTTTTCTGGATTCCGCCCGTCTTTTAGAAGAGCTAACGCTCCAAGAATATTTGATTTTCCAGATTCATTAATGCCAGCAAGAATACGGCAAGTAGGCTTTAAATTAACGCTTACATTCCGTATTGACCTAAAATTTTTAATTTCTATGCGATTCAGCTTCATAGACTAAACAAATTTATTTTTATCTAACTTAATAACAAAAATCTCCTGTCCATTGAAATTAGTTTTTTCCCAATCAAAACGACCGTGATGCGCATCCAGATCAATGTTATAAGTCTTAAAAAAACTTCTGGCGACAACACTGCCCCCATAACCTATTTTGCTATGCATAATAGAAAACTTGCTTTTCTCACCATCTTCATTCGTGAAATGAATTCCAATCGCCTTATTTTCATCATCCCAGAACAGAACGGCGTATTTAAAGGCTTTTATGCCATTATCTTCGTAAAATTTCTGTGGAAAACCAATACTATTTGATTTTGTTATAGTTATTCTGTTTTCCAATCTGGCATTTCTTCCGTCAAACTTAATAAATTTAAATTCCATATATTTTATTGTTATAGTATCACTATATACTATTAGAACCGGCTTGTCAAGACACTAAAATTAATCTTGACATATTTTATTTATTAATCATTTTATAATTATTTAATATTAGCCAATAAACACATCGGGTAATTGTGTCTTTATTTATTTATAAAAAAATGCTAATATAATAAGTACAATTAAATAAATTTCAGAAACCTAAACCTTAAATTTTATTTAAGGCATGGTTTAAAGTCCTAGATAGTAGAAATGGTCTTCTGACCGATTTTTTGCTATCTAGGCCTATTCTCGAAAGGGAGTAGAAATCGTGTCGGGAGACCTTTTTTGTATTAAAATATGTTATCTCCATTTTTAAATTTAATTTCGGGTTATTTATCAATAATTATTTACGCGGCTTTACTCTTGTTATTAATGAGCTTCGTGGTTATTTTTAGAAATATTATCGCAGAGTTCTTTTTTAAAATAACAATGAAAAAATTTTGTAAACATAACGGCGATTTAGGCTCGCTCGCAAAATACGACTTAAAAACATTAGAAAATTATATTGACAAGAGAAATAAGTGGAAAGCTTTTTATGAATTCGTTAAAAATAAAGATTTACCTTAATATAATGAACTTATTCGTCGTACAATCGGATATTACTAAAATAGCCGTCGACGCAATCGTTAATCCAGCTAACGAAACATTACTGGGCGGTGGGGGTTGCGACGGCGCTATCCATAATGCGGCTGGTTCTAACCTGTTAAAAGAATGTCGAACTCTTAATGGCTGTAAAAAGGGCGAAGCTAAAATAACCGAAGGCTATAATCTACCAGCTAAGCATATTATTCATACAGTCGGACCGGTGTATGGGCAAGAGAACGGCGAAGAAGATGAGATATTAACTAACTGTTATCATAATTGTTTTAAACTTGCTAAAGAAAATAAAATAAAGACTATCGCCCTCCCTTGTATCAGCACTGGCTGCTATAAATTTCCAAAAGACGAGGCCGCTAAAATTGCCATTAAAGTCGCGAAGCAATACGCCGACAACTTTGAGAAGATAATTTTTGTCTGCTTCTCCGAACTAGATTATAGAATTTATCAAAAACTAATAAATAATAACGACAACCAGACCGATATCCCCTTAAATTCCCTGTAAGAAGGGGGCAAGCTAAGGTTTAAATTTAATTTCGGTATAATCTATCAGCTTAATTCAAACTATGGAGAAAAAACTTAAAATAAGGGGGTGGTTAATTATTATTGTTGGAGTTGTGCTCACCTATTTAATCCAACCCATTCTAATACAAAGCCGTTTTGCTTTGACGAGCCAGATATCGCAAGCTAACCTTGCTTACGCGGGAGTTATTTTGGGCATAGGCGGGAATATTTTAATTTGTCTTGGACTTATTGTAATTATCGTAAAATGGGCTCAGAGTCGATTTCTAAAAGAAAATAAAAATCTATCTAAAAAATAATTATCAAACTCTATGAAAAGAAAAATGCCTTGGTTAAATATCTTCTTCGCGTTAATAATAGTCGGCAACGCTATCATTTTTTATTCAATCCGAGAAGACTACCGAAATAATACTTACTTTGCTTTGTCGACAAATGCTGGCTCAGAAAATGACGCCGAATGGATTAACGAAAATTACAGTTTCTACCAATTAAAGCTAGAAAATAACAAGTTAAAATATGATATTGGGCTAAAAGCTCTCTGGACGATGGATATATTAGTATTTTTAGCGATAATCGCTTCGCTTAAACTAAAAAGACAAAACGAAAACGCCTAGTATATATGGACTTGAATTAATCTAAAAGATGCTCTTACCGAGCATTTTTTGTTTGATAAAACTGCTAAAGGGGGGTAAATTATAAATGCAGACAATATTCTTCTGGCGGGTGTAGGTGAACGAGCATCTACCTATTAAAATTCGCTCTCTAATACTGAAACCCTTATAAAAACGAGGGATGGCAAAAGGCTACCGTTTTTATTTAAGGTAAACTAAAAATTTTAGTTAAAAGTCTTCTTATAACCATTATAAATCATAATATGGCCGAAATATCGCTAAATAATCCAACTCACAGGTATATTTTACAGTGTGTCCTAAGGACTATAACCAACAAAACAAAAAGTAAACGGAAGCAACTGGCCGAAAAATACGAAAACCTTAAAGCAGCCGAGGTAATAATTGACCGAAAGGATTTTAAGGGCAAATTTAACATCAAGTTTCATGGCGGGATGAAGGGAATGGAAGACTATTTAAATTTCTTACACGACTCTAAAATAATTTGGCCAGCAGACCTATCCCGGAGAGGCGAGCCCATTCTTTTTGACTATTTTAGCAGGGATAACATAATGTATTCTCCGACTACTGAATCTATGCGATTCGGAGTATTCTTCGCCCCTGCTACTGTCGCTAGCTTTTTAAAAAAACTACGCGAGATGGAAAAAGATTATTTAATAAAAACGAAATATGCCAACCTCAACACTCAAAACGGTGTCCTGACCGTGAAAGATACGGATGGAACAATAATAAAAGACCGGACTAAGCGTCTTAAAACTAATAGCGCTAATTTTCTACTGCTTAAAATACTATTAGAAAAGAAAGTTCTAACCATCGAGGATATTGATAGGGTTAGTCCTAAAACAAGTCGGAAGCAGAAAATCGCACGACTAAGAAAAATACTCGGAATAAGCCTCGAATACGACGAGGTGGAGGAATCTTATCCGCGGAGATCAACCTTCCCTTTTCAGATTAGACACTTAAAGAATAAATATAAGCTGTATGAATCTAGATAATTAGATAGCCCAAAATATAATATTTTTGATTTAAAAAATGGTTAACTTTAGCCATTTTTTTTATTTTCCCACAAGTAAATACCTTGAAAATCTGACTTATAATTTAATCATGAAAAACGATGAAAATAAAAATCAAAACACCAATAACGGACAGACTATAAGATGGCTCGCGAATTTAATCTGGGAAACATATTTAATATCCAAAAATAACGAACCTCGCGATGACGACAAGCTAAATAACCAATTTAACCAGTAGTTTCTTAGTTTAAATAATTATTATATAGGCCAAGAAACTAAGAAACTAGCAGAAACTATGCAAAATCAATATTTAAAAAATTTGACTAACCAAGAAGTAACGGAGAAATACCTAAAAATTAGATTTTCGAAAATTAAAACCACCTCTAACGGTTATCTAACTAAATGCCCCTTCCGAAATCACGAACACGATGACAAAGCGCCAGCTTTCAATATAAAGAAGGACGGCCGATACTATTGTTTCAAATGCCAAGCGAAAGGAAATCTAATAAGCCTAGCAAAACATCTTGGCGACGACTTAAGAAACTTATTTTAATAATAAATATATGAACGAAAACGAGATGATGACTCTAGACATCGAAGAGTACGCGCATCATTTTAATGCCCAAATGCCAGCGGACATTAAAAAATATCTAAACAACCGTGGAATAAGCGACCAATCAATCGACAAATTCCAGCTAGGCTACGCGAAAAACATCAACGGATTTAACTGGATTTCTATTCCGGTTAAAAATTCAGAGGGAGAAATAACCTTTATTAAATTAAGGAAGGAGCCTGGAGCTCCAAAAAGACAAGCTAAATACTTAGTGCTCCCAGGCGGATCAGCCTTATTCAACTCCGAAACGCTTAAAGACGGCGATAACATTTTTATCTGCGAAGGAGAACTTGACTGTATTGTATTAGACGGCCAAGGAATTAAAGCCGTTTCTTCAACCGCCGGCGCCACAACATTTAAAGACAGCTGGATCGACGAGCTTAGAAATACCAAACAAATTACTATCTGCTTTGACAATGATGAAACTGGCGGAAAAGAGAGTCAAAAACTTGCCGAGAGACTATCAAGTAGTTTAAAATCAGCAAAAATATTTACTATCAACCTTCCAGCAGAGGTTGGGGATAGGGGCGACATAACTGATTACTTCTCTAAACTCATGACAAAAAACCCAGAAAAATATAATACTGGCGCCTTCCTGAAAGACGCTGTGGAGTTTATTCCTGCTCAAAATAAAGAAGAGCAGGATGGTCAATTAATTAAACTGGTTTCTGCTCACGACTTAGCCAATACCGAACTACATCAAAACGAATGGCTTATTACAAATTTCCTTGTCGAGGGCGGGGTTATGGTATTATCGGCCAATCCGGGAGACTTTAAAACTTGGCTAGCACTTCATTTGGCCGACTGCGTGTCTACCGGAAAGAATTTCCTTGAAAAATTTACAACTAGCCGAGGGAGCGTTTTAATAATAGACGAGGAAAATTCCGAATACTTACTTCAAAAAAGAATAAAAGAACTAAATATTCGAGGGGATAACATTCTATTTTCAATATTCGGGGGCGTAAAGGTGGATAAGGCAGAATATATCACAGAGCTTGCCGATCTCTGCAGTCAAAAAGGGGTCAAGTTAATAATATTCGACTCTCTGACTCGGGTACATAGCAAGGACGAAGACAATTCAAGCCAAATGAAAATAATATTCGAATCAATTAAGCCGCTCTTAAAGCTCGGGGTGTCAATAATTTTTACTCATCATCATAGAAAAAGCGAAAAAATGAGCAGGCACAATATGAGGGGTTCTTCTGAAATTGCAGCTTTTGTTAATAGCCATTTTTCAATAGAAAGAAAAGATAATAAAACAAAAATCCTAACGCTAATAAACCATAAAATGAGAGACGCTGAACCATTAGAAAACCTAGCCTTTAAAATGGTAGCGGGCAAAGACGGAATAGTTAGATTTATTCTTACCGACGATATTTATGACAAACCGAACAAGGAAGAAGAATGTATCCAAAAAATTTTAGAAGCTATTAATAAATTCGAAGGACCGTTAGATATCCCTGAATTATTAGAGTTGTTTAATAGAGAGATGGGCGAAACAAGGCTCAGGTCAACGCTAAAAACTCTAACTAAGGACAAAAAAATTGGGGTGAAGCGAGAAAAATCTAACAGACATTTGTATTATAGCCTAGAACCTACCAGTAAAGACAAAAAAAATTGCTCTGAAATTGGAAACTAACCGAAAAGACGGGTATCGACAACCACCGGGTATATATAATATATCCCCCACCCCTGTTTCTTGATTCTGATTCTGACTCCCCCACCGTAAGATGAAACACATCGAATAATTAACGGTATTTTTCGTCCCGAGAATAACCTATAATTTTACAACAATAAGTAAAAAAGAATGGAAAAAGCGGTAATCTACACAAGAGTAAGCACCGAGGAGCAAGCCAAGGAAAACCATTACTCCCTCGACGCTCAAAAAAGAATTTGTACTGAATCGGCCTCCAAAGAAGGGCTGACTATTGTTGAAATTTTTCAAGATGCTGGTAAGTCTGGTACAAATATCAAAGGCAGACCGGCTCTAAGGGAAATGCTTAGCTATATTGAAGAGAATAAAGATATTACAACCGTTTTAGTCCAAGATACCGATAGAATAGCGAGAAATACCGAAGACCACCTAGCAATTAAGGCTCTTCTCAGAAGGAATGGCACTAAACTGCTATCCGTTTCCCAACCTGGCTTTGACGATACGGCTGAAGGAAAACTTATAGATACTATAACGGCGTCAGTAAATCAGTTCCAGTCTGACATTACTAGCCGCAAGGTTAAAAAAGGAATGGAACAGAAGGCTATATCGGGCTGGCTTCCTGGTAAGGCTCCCTGTGGCTATGAGAATACTAAAAAAGATGAGGAATTAATATTAACCCTAGACCCGATTAGAGCGCCACTGATTAAAAAGGCTTTTGATTTGTATGCCTCTGGGGGCTATAGCGTCGAACAGATAAATGACATTCTCTACGACGAGGGCTATCGGACAAAAAACGGCAAGAAGCTCCAAATTAGCCGTCTAAGTGATGCTTTAGAAAACCCCTTCTATTATGGTGAGTTTAAATGGGTCGGAAAAATTCATAAAGGCAACCACGAGCCCTTAATTTCTAAGGATACTTGGCTCCTGGTTCAAGATATAAGGAATTCTCGAACTCTTAAGAAGAACGCCGAAAGAAAGCATAATTTCCTTTTAGCTGGTTTTATCTTCTGTAAATGCGGACGAAGATTTACCGCCGAACACCACGACACAAATACTGGCGGAAAAAGATATTCCTATTACCATTGCACTAGAGGCGCAAAATGTCATTCTAGTTCAAATATCTCCCTTGCCGATTTAGAAAAACAAGTCGAGGAATGCTTTAAAGAGGTCAACTTTTCCGATTCATTCTATGACAAGTTAATAACAGAGTTAAAAAACGCCTTCAACGACTACCAGGAGAATGTCGGGCAAGAGGTACTGGTATTACAAGAAAGGCAAGGAGCGGTCAAACAACAAGCTAGTCGGATAGAAGATTTATTAATTCAAGGCACTATCAGCTCGGAAGTCTATAAGAAGAAGGCATCCGAATATGAAACTGAAATTAACAAGATTGAACTGGAAATAGCTAAGTTAAGGAACAAGAAAAAGGTCGACCCTGAAGAATTTGCGAAGGTGGTAGAATATAGCCGAAACATCTGCCAGAACTATAAGAACGGCAAATTTGAGGTTAAGAGGCGGTATCTAGGCTTCTTCTGGGAGAAGTTTGTAGTCGAAGGCAAACAGATTATCAAAGCTACCCCAACGCCCTTATTCAAGGCTCTGCAGAAATTACAAAAGCCCTCCCAAAATGAGAAGGCTCTTGTAAACACTGGGACTTATGAATTTATAAATCCCCCTATATGGAGCGGGTAACGGGAATCGAACCCGTCTCTCGACCTTGGCAAGGTCGCATAATAACCACTATACGATACCCGCAAATTATAATGACTGGTGCCGCGGGCGGGAATCGAACCCGCACTGTGTCGCCACAACTGGATTTTAAGTCCAGCGCGTCTACCAGTTCCGCCACCGCGGCTCTTTTACGAATAATTCCGTGGAGATGATGGGAGTTGAACCCATGTCCAACCGATTCGCCTGAATATATTTACAAGATTAGCCCGATTTATTTTTTTTGACTCCAACCATCAAAAACCGGACAAAAGCGATTGGAGCGAGTTTCCTATTGTTTCGATATTATCCGGAAAACGCGGAGAACATCTATCTTCATGCTAATGACACCGTTCGACCGTTATGAAGACTGGCGGTAAAACGATGGTTATGGCTTATTTATTAGGCCATAACTGGAGCGTAACTCGGGCAAGCCCAAGTGAACGCTCTTGCCGTTTTGGCATTTGTGTTTTTTAGTCGGTTTAACGTGGCGGCTAAGCACGCCTTGAATATTCAGCCAAAGTTCGGCTGTCGAAGCCTGGCATCCCCTGTTTATAAACTCAAATTCTTTTTAAAGACCGCAAAGTCCTTTCAACCTCTCTCTTCTTTATGCTTTCTCTCTTGTCATACTTCTTCTTCCCCCGGGCAACCGCGAACTCCAATTTCAGAAAACTATGATTAGTATATATTTTGAGCGGGATTAGTGTCAAGCCCTCGGTTTGTTTCTTCCCTAATAATTGCCTTATTTCCTCCCGTTTTAAAAGTAACCGTCGCTCTCTGGTTTGATTATAGTCCGGCAAAGGACCCGCGTTCTTATAAGGGGAAATCTGGCAACCGACCAGATATAATTCGGTTTTGCCATTTTTGGTGCGAATAGAAATAAAACTGCCTTTCAGGCTGACCTGGCCGGCGCGTACCGCTTTGACTTCATGGCCGAATAAAACCAACCCCGCTTCATATTTGTCGAGGAGTTCGTAATCAAAATTAGCTTTTCTGTTCTGAGCCAGTGGGGGCATAATTCCATTCTTTTAATTTCGCGATAACTTTTTCATTAGTGAGGACATTGGCTAGGTAATGGCGGTAATCCGCTTCTTCCAGCATCTTCAAGACCTCCTTATTGTTAGCATGTTCTTTCTTCAAAGCCGCGATCTTAGCGGTTACTTCCTGTTCGGTCGGCGCGATTTTTTCTACTATCGCCAGTTCACGGATAACCAGCGCGGACTTAACCCGTTTCACGGCGTTCGGAGAAAATTCCAGCATCAAGCCGGCGCGATCTTTTTTCAGGTGCTGAAGATAATCTTCGAATTTACCGCCCTGACGCGTAACGCTTTGCTCCAGTTCCGCCAGCATATTCTTCATTTCATTTTGGATTAATGTTTCCGGCAAATCGCCGAAACGAGTATCGTTGACGATCTTGCTGATCATTTCCGATTCGTTTTTCATCTCCGCCTTATGATTCTTCTCGTGTAATAAGCTCTCCCGGATATTCTTCTTTAATTCTTCCAAATCTTTCAAACGGAAAAAAACGGCGAACTCATCGTTAAGTTCCGGCAAAGTCCGACTATAAACTTCCTTAATTTTTACTTCGAATTCTACCATCTTGCCCGCCAGATTTTTCTGATGATGGTCGGCCGGATAAAGTAATTCGAATTTTCGAATATCATCTTTCTTTGAGCCAATGAGTTTTTCGTCAAAACCGGGAACAAAATAATCCTTCCCCATCAGAATCGCCAAATCTTTATGCTGGCCGTCTTCCAAAGGAACATTATCCAAAAACATCTTGATATCCACTGTCACTTTATCTCCTTTCCCGACCGGACGGTCAGCTGGCGCTTCAACGGCGCGCATTTCGCGCAAATCGACTAAAGCCTTATCAACTTCCTGATCGCTCACGGACGCTGTTTCCGCCTTCAATTTAAGCTCCTTATATTTTCCCAAAGCGATGGTCGGCAGAAGAGCAACGATTACTTTATATTCAAAAGGATTATCGGGTGCCAATTTCGTGACATTGACCTGCGGCTGGCCGATTGCCTGGCGACCCATGGTATTTTTTTCAATCGCCTCGTCAATCGTTTTATGGATGGCGATATGCGCCGCCTCTTCTAAGATGGTCATCTCGCCGATTTTTTGTTTTAGGATATCCAACGGCGCTTTGCCCGGACGAAAACCTTCGATTTTCACTTCTTGAGAAATTTTTTCCGCTCCTTTAACAATATAAGGCGCAAAGTCCTCCAATGATAACTCGACGGTTAATTCTATTTGTGATTTTTCCAAATCTTTCTTAACGATTTGCATAAATCTTATAATTAAGACAAACGAATTTTAATCCGTCCGCCCGAAAATTAAATTAATTTCTATAACAATAAGCCAACGATGAGTAAAGCCACGATATTCAAAACCTTAATCATCGGATTAATCGCCGGACCGGCCGTATCTTTATAAGGATCGCCGACGGTATCGCCAGTTACCGCCGCTTTATGGGCATCCGAGCCTTTGCCGCCGAAATGGCCGGCTTCGATATATTTCTTGGCGTTATCCCAAGCGCCGCCGCCGGAAGTCATGGAAACCGCGACGAAAATTCCGGTGACGATCGAACCGACGAGCAATCCGCCTAACGCTTCCAAACCTCGACCGGGACCGAATAAATTAAACCCGAAACCAACTATAATCGGCGCGACGACCGGAATTAAAGCCGGAATAACCATCTCTTTAATCGCCGCTTTGGTAACAATATCGACTGTTCGTCCGTAATCCGGTTTTTCCGTGCCGCTCATGATTCCGGTTTTTTCTTTAAACTGCGCGCGCACGTCTTCAACGACCGAACCGGCCGCGCGGCCGACCGCTTTCATGGCCATGGCTCCGAATAAATACGGAAGCAAGCCGCCGATGAACAAACCGATTAGGACATAAGGATTATCAATTAAAAATTGCGCGCTACCGCCGCCTTCTTTTATCTTATAAGTAAAATCCGCGAATAAAACCAAAGCCGCCAAAGCCGCCGAACCGATCGCATAACCTTTAGTGACCGCTTTCGTCGTGTTACCGACCGCGTCCAAGGGATCGGTGACATTGCGGACATCTTCGCCGAGTTCGGCCATCTCCGCGATGCCGCCGGCGTTATCGGTAATCGGACCGTAAGCGTCGATAGTAACAATGATACCAGCCATTGATAACATGGCCATGGCCGCGACTGCGATGCCGTATAAACCGGCTAAAGAATAAGCGCCTAAAATAGCCAAACAAATAACAATAATCGGCAAAGCCGTAGACTTCATGGAAACCGCCAAACCGGCGATAACATTCGTTCCGTGTCCGGTTTTGGAAGCCTCGGCAATGCTTTTCACCGGGCTAAAGGCTGTGGAAGTATAATATTCGGTAATAACGACGAGCAAGCCGGTAACCGCCAGACCGATTAAACTGGCCAGATAAATTTTGCCGGCCAGAGCGCCGTCAATAAAGTAATTAGTAATCGGATAAAAAGCGACGGCCGCTAAAACGCCGGCGACAATCAATCCCTTATAGAGCGCGCGCATGATATTCTGTTTCTTTCCCAGACGGATGAAGAAAATACCGATAATGGAAGCGATAATGGAAACCGCGCCTAAAATCAACGGATATAAAATAATATTAGTATTGCCGGAAAAAGTTAAACTGCCCAGAACCATGGCCGCGATGGAAGTAACGGCATAAGTTTCAAACAAATCGGCGGCCATGCCGGCGCAGTCGCCGACATTATCGCCGACATTATCGGCAATCACCGCCGGATTGCGTGGGTCGTCTTCCGGAATACTGGCTTCGACTTTACCGACTAAATCGGCCCCGACATCCGCGGCTTTGGTATAGATTCCCCCGCCTAACCGCGCAAAAATAGAAATCAAAGAACCGCCGAAAGCAAAACCAATAAGCGCGTGCAAATCATGAGTTAAAAAATAAAAACCGGCCGTACCTAACAAAGCTAAACCGACAACTAACATCCCGGTTACACTGCCGCCTTTGACCGCGACATTAAGCGCTTTGGCCAGACCGCCGCGCGCCGCTTCTGTCGTGCGGACATTAGCCCGGACGCTGACATACATCCCAATATAACCGGTTAAAGCCGAAAAA
The DNA here is from genome assembly GCA_041650775.1 of Patescibacteria group bacterium. GTDB lineage: Bacteria > Patescibacteriota > Patescibacteriia > Patescibacteriales > UBA12465 > UBA12465. The sequence goes on along the minus strand of JBAZKO010000004.1, from coordinate 30,527 downwards.
ACCGCGCCGCTTAAAAAAGCCAAAGCGGTCAGCCAGCCTAAAACCGGAATAAAGCCGATAATTAAAAATAGAGCGGCGGCCACGAGAGCCACGGATTTATATTGACGATTCAAAAATGCTTTAGCGCCGGCTTGAATGGCCGCGGCGATCTCTTTCATCTTAGCGTTTCCGTCCGCCAGACGCAGAATGGAAACAATAACGATTATTCCGTAAACGATGGCGACCAGCGCGCTCCCAAAAATGAATAAAGTTGTTAGCATAGGTTTTAACTTTTAATTTTTTTAGTTTTTTTAATTTTAGTTTCTCCGGCCGTTTCATCCTTAGTGGCTTTTTCTTTCTTGCTGGATTTCTTCTTACCGCCTTCGGTTACTGTTTCCGTTTTAGTTTCGGCGGTTTCTTCGTTTTTTTCTTCCGCAGACGCTTCGGCGATAACTTTATTTTCTTCATCTAAGATTATCGTCTCCTCGTCGACTCCCAAAACTTTCTTTTCCCCCTCTTCCGAGGCTTCGATAATGTCTATTTTCCAGCCGGTTAAACGCGCCGCCAAGCGGACGTTCTGGCCAGCCTTGCCGATAGCTAATGATAACTTATCCGGAGAAACTTTGACGATTGCTTTATGTTCCGCTTCATCGAGATCGATTGATAAAACTTTAGCCGGCGCAAGAGCGTTAGCGATAAATTTCGCCGCATCTTCATTATATTCAATGATATCTATTTTTTCTCCGCCCAGTTCGCTGATAATCGTCTGAACGCGACTGCCGCGCTGGCCGACACAGGAGCCGACCGGGTCGACATTTTCCGCTTCGGTATAAATCGCGACTTTAGAACGCGAACCAGCTTCGCGCGCCACGGCCTTGATTTCCACCAAGCCGTTGGCGACTTCCGGAATTTCCAGATAAAAAACTTTACGCAAAATTTCTTCAGCGCGGCGGGACAAAATAATTTCCGGTCCCTTGTGTCCTTCGCGCACTTCTTTGATAAAAACCTTAAGCCGATCGTTCGGATTATAACGTTCATTATAAATTTGTTCCTCGGCGGGTAACAAGCCGATCGCTTTGCCTAAATCCACGAAGACAAAACGACCTTCGCGGCGCTGAACGATACCGGAAACGACTTCCTTTTCTTTGCCTTTGAATTCGCCGAAAATCATATCGCGTTCCATTTCTCTCAGTTTCTGAATAATAACTTGCTTCGCGGTCTGCGCGGCCATGCGGCCATAACTGTCCGGAATCGGCAGTTCGGTAATAATTTCTTCTCCGATTTCCGCGTCATGTTTTAAAATCTTGGCTTCTTTGATTTGAATATCGGTCTTGGGATTGAATTTTTTCTTCTCTTCTTCAACATTCTCTTTTTCGACCGCGGTTTCCCGACGGTCGCTTCGTTCGCCCCGTTCGGCGCGAAATTCTTCCTTAGCTAATTCTTTAATATTCGGATTATATAAATTTTGGAGCATTTCCGCTTCTTCCTGTTCCGGTAAATTTTCAACAACGGTTTTCACATCGAAAATTTCCGATTTTCCGGTGGCCGGATCGAATTTTACGCGGACATTCTGGTTGCGTTCGCCATAATCTTTGCGATAAGCGGCGGCCAGAGCCAACTCGACGGCGGCGATAACCGACTTATAATCAAGATTTTTTTCTTCACATAACTGCTTAATAGCCACACTGATTTCGGACATATTTTTGCGCCCGTCTTGGACGGGTATTATTATTTAAGAGAAAAAGCTAATTGTGATTAACAACTAGCTTTCTTATGTAATATGATAACATATCTTCATTTTTTGTCAAAGCCGGATGTTTAATCATCGAATCTAATATTAATAAGGGCTATAATACTGATAATCGACCGCATTGTTAGCTGTCCGACTCAGAACCCAGACGGAAAACCGGGTAATTCCCCAAGCCATCAAAACGATTACCAGCCCGATAATCGCGTTACGCAAAAGAGAGATTGCTTCTTTCGCCTTCTCTTCATTGCCGGCGGAAGTCATATATTTAAAGCCGGCAAAAACCGTCAGTCCTAAAAAAATAACGCCGAGGAAACCTAAAATAACATTTATTACTTTTCCGGCCGTTGTCCTAACATCAGCCGGAGTCGCATTGCCGTAAGCTTTCTTGCCAATAACGTTCAAACCGGCCTGGCTGTCTAATAAACTTTGATCGGCCTGAGCCGGAAGCGTCGAGACAACCGCTATCAAACTGAATATGCTTAGAAAAATAACGGAAAAAATCTGTTTTTTAGAGAATGGCATAAGTGTGATATAATTGTTTTAGGTTGAAAGCGTATCATTAGATAGGCTTGATAATATTATATAAAAATTACCTCTAAAATACAAGAAAATGAGTTTAGCCAAGAGAGTGGCTCATAATACTTTAGTGCAAATTGCCGCTAAAATCGTTTCTACGATTTTAGGGCTTTTGGCTTTGGCCTTTATCACTCGTTATCTGGGTCTGGCCGGTTTCGGCGAATACACGACAATTATCACTTTTTTGACGTTTTTCGCCGTAATCGCCGATTTTGGTCTGACGCTGGTAACCGTCCAGATGATTAGCGGCCGCGATGGAAGTAACGGTGCCGAAGAAAACAAAATCCTCAATAACCTGTTCGGCTTACGTCTGATATCTATTCTGCTTTTTCTGGCGCTCGCGCCGCTTTTGATTTCTTTTTTTCCTTACGGAGCGACGGTGAAGACTGGGGTGACGCTTGCCCTGGCCGCTTTTTTATTTCCGGCCTTGAACCAAATTCTTATCGGTTTGTTTCAAAAAAGATTAAGCATGAACCGGAACGCCCTGGCAGAAATAGCCAGCCGGGTAATTCTGATTATCGGTCTCTTAATAACCAAATATTTCCAGCTCGGTTTAAACGGCGTTCTTTTGGCCACAGTCGCTTCGGCGGCTGGCAGTTTTCTCCTCCATTACCTTTTGGCCTTGAAATTCGCCGTGATCAGCCCGCGATTCGACTGGCCGATTTGGAAAAAAATAATATCCAAATCCTGGCCGCTGGCTATCACGATTGTTTTGAATTTAATCTACTTACGCGCCGATACTCTCCTCTTGTCTCTATTTCGCGGGGCGAATGAAGTCGGTCTCTACGGCGCGACTTATAAAATTATCGATGTTTTAACGACCATTCCTTTTATGTTTGCCGGCTTAATCCTTCCTATCCTGACGGCCGCTTGGGCGGAAAATAATCACCCTTACTTCAAAAAGGTTTTACAAAGATCTTTTGATTTTATGGCGCTAATTGCCATTCCGCTGGTCATCGGGGCTCAATTTTTAGGTCGGCCGATAATGTCTTTCGTCGCCGGCCGGGATTTTGCGGCCAGTGGCGGAATCTTACAGGTTTTAATTTTTGCCGTCGCCGCTATTTTTCTGGGGACAATGTTCTCACACGCCGTTATCGCGCTTGATAAACAAAAGAAAATGATTGTCTTTTACGTATTTACTAGTCTCAGTTCTTTAATCGCTTACCTGGTTCTGATTCCTCGCTTTTCTTATTTCGGCGCCGCTAGCGTCACGATTTACAGCGAAGTCTTAATCGCCATTTTCTCCGCCTACTGTGTCTTTAAATACAGTCACTTTCGGCTCGACTTGAAAATAAGCTTAAAATCTCTGGCCAGCGGCCTACTTATGGGCGGCTTCCTTTACTTTTTTCCCGGACACTATCAGAATACTATCGGCGGCTTATCCGTAACTATCGTTCTTGCCAGTTTGGTCTACTTTTCTTTCCTCTATCTTTTTGGCGGCATCAAAAAGAATGATCTGGAAATTATTTTCAAACGCCAAAAAAAGAGCGGCGGGCAAGCTTACGGCATCGGTTCTAATTTAGACGGACCTAATCTTTAAATATGACAAAAAAAAATAAGACTGCTTCAACGGCTTTAGCGAAGTCTTCAACGACTGTTCCGATTTTGACGCCCAAAATAATCGAAGAAACTCCGGATTACTTGATAGTCGATAAACCGGCTGGTTTGGCCGCACACGGTGGCGGCAATCTGACCGAACCGACTTTAGCCGATTGGCTGGTGGCTTATTACCCGAAAATTAAAACCGTCGGCGACGACCCCGCCCGACCCGGACTGGTTCATCGCCTGGATAAAGATGTCAGCGGACTGATGGTTATCGCTAAAAATAAAAAAAGTTTTGAGAATCTTAAGAACCAATTCAAGAATCGCGAAGTTAACAAAGAATATATTGCCCTGGTTCACGGCCGTCTGGATAAAGACGAAGGAGAAATAACTTTTCCGATTAAACGGGCAAAAGACGGACACCGAATGGCGGCTTTGCCGGCTAATGCCGAAAAACTGCTCGAACGGCGTCATCCCAAAGGACGCGACCAGGGGAACATTGCTGGTTGGTTTAAGGCTCGCGAGGCCCTGACCGAATTTACGGTTTTAAAAAAATTAGTTAATTACACCCTCCTGCGCGTCAGAATAAAAACCGGCCGGACGCATCAGATCCGAGTTCATTTTTTCGCTTACGGCTATCCCCTCGTCGGCGACCCTCTTTATTACACCGGCAAAACCAAAATCAAAAACAAAAAACTAAATTTGGGACGGGTCTTTTTGATGGCCGACCGGCTATCCTTCCGCGATTTATCTGGAAAAGTTAAAGCTTTTGAAATCGCCCTGCCGGAAAAATTAAAAGCCGCTTTACCGCTTCATTAAAAAGCCCCTAAGGAGTACTTTGACGGTTCGTCCGGTTTTTACTATAATAGAACCATAATTAATAATAAGTAAAATCATAAAATCCTATGAAAAAAATTATCCGAAGTATGTTTACCCGTGAAAAATTCACGCGTATTACTCTCCCCATTTTATTGGTAATCGCTCTGGTGCTAATCGGCTTTTTTTCTTTCCATAAGCCGTCAAAAAATATCGACGAAAACCAGGCGAAAGAAATCACGGAGAAATTTATCAATGACTTTCTGATGCAAAGTGGCAGTAAAGCGACAATCAAAGAAGTAACCGAAGAATATGGCTTATATAAATTAAAAGTGGATATCGTCAGTGATGTGGTCGATTCTTATTTAACTCGTGACGGCAAGCTATTCTTCCCGCAGGCTCTGGATATCGATAAAATAAACAGCGCGAAAGAGACCGCGCCCGAAGCGTCCGCCACGACCGGCGGTCAGGCCGGACAAGTGACCGTCAAAAATGATAAACCGGTTGTCGAATTGTTCGTTATGAGTTACTGTCCTTACGGCACTCAGATCGAAAAAGGAATTTTACCGGTCTTGACGGCTTTGGGAAACAAGATTGAATTTGAATTAAAATTCTGCAGTTACGCCATGCATGGCGATAAAGAATTGGCGGAAAACTTAAACCAGTATTGCATTCAAAAAGAACAGCCAGATAAATTAAACGCTTATTTGAGTTGCTTTCTAGAAAATAGCGATGCCAGCGCTTGTATCAAGTCCGCGAAAATCAATACTAATAAGCTGAATGCCTGCGTTTCCTCCACCGACAAACAATATAAAGTCACGGAAAACGCCAAAAATAACGTTGGCTACCAGGGCAGTTACCCAGGCTTCAATGTTGATAAAACCGCTAACGATAAATATAATGTCGGCGGTTCTCCGACCTTGGTTATCAACGGCCAGGATATTTCCAGCGACCGCGATCCCGCCTCGCTCTTGAAGACTATTTGTAGCGCTTTCAATAACCCGCCGAAAGAATGCGAAACCGTCCTGTCCAGTGCTTCTCCGTCTGCCGGATTCGGTTCCGGCACGGCGACCAATGCCTCAGCGGCGGCTGGTTGCCAATAAAGAATAAATTACTTATTTAAAAAGACGGGCAATTGCCCGTCTTTTTTTATTCCCGGATTTTTTATTTCAAAAAGGCTTCCAGGTCATCGCGTAAAGATTCTTTATTCCTCAGACCAATAAATTCCGCAATGACTTTACCGTTCTTAAATAGTTTTAAATTCGGAATACTCTGAATCTGATACTCCACCGCCAAATCCTGGTTGCCAGCCTCTTCCGTATTGAGTTTGGCGATTTTTATTTTTCCAGCCAGATCTTTAGCCAACTCTTCCAAAGTCGGCTCCATCATCTTACAAGGCATACACCACGGCGCCCAAAAATCCACCAAGACCGGCAAGGGGCCGCGCAAAACTTCGGCGGAGAAATTGTCTCCAGTCAACTCCAGAACATTAGACATAAATTTATGGTTAATTAGAAGTTATTAATAAAGTCAGTAAATTTATTATAACACGAAATTCTCAATATAAAATACTACCCCCTATTTAATTAAGGTTAGCCAATAATTGAATTGGTCTTTTTCCAGACAACTGACAACCAGGCCGGCTTTCGTCGCCAGACGCTTCAATTCCCGCCCGGTAAAAGCATGGTAATAACGTTCGCTCACCGCTTCGCCCTGCGAATTCTTCCAGGGAAAAATCAAATCACCATTATCCAGTGGATTCCGCCCGCAAATTTTCAAAAACAAATTTTTAAATAACTGCTTTCGGTATTTTTTTCCTTTCCCGCCGACATTCCATAAATTCCAGACACTGATTATTATTTTTCCGCCGGGACGCAATTTATTTTTCATTTCTTCGAGGGCCTTAAGCCTCAAGGCTCCGCCGGGAATGTGCTGTAAAACCGCCAAGCAAAAAATATAATCAAAATTCGTATCGGCAACTTCTTTTAAATCCAGGAGGTCGCCGACTAAAAAACGATTTTTGGGATAATTAAGCCGCGCCCGCTCTATTAATTTTTCACTGCCATCAATCCCCAAATAGTCCAAATTTTTATCTTTCAAAGCTTCCAGCAAACGGCCGTTGCCGCAACCGGCATCAAGAACCCGATCGCCGTCTTTGATTTCCGCCGCTTCACTTCTGATTTCCGGCCAAATTTCTTTTTTTCTAGTCGCGTCAAAATCAGCGGCAATGGCGTTATAACTGCGTTTCACTAAATCTCTTAATTTGTCGGCGACGGCCGCTTTCATATTTTTAGAGTCTAATCTTAGCCGGCGAATTTATTAACTTAAATATTCCTTATGCCGATAATCTTCGCCGCCCCGTTTTTTAACTTTTTCCAATCTTGAGCAGTTGTCGCACCGTCCGCAAGAATCGGTCAACGAATCGCCAAAATATTTCAAAATATATTCCTGACGACAGCCGATGGAATAAACGTAATTTTCCATTTCATTTAGTTTCTCATAGGCCCGCGTCGCTTTCGCTTTTAAAGATTTAAAGTCCAAACTTAAATCGGCCGCTTCCGTAATCTTCAAAATTTTTATTTCTGTGCCCCTAAACGGCGGCCGATATTCTACCAAATCATTTTCTGCTAATTTCTTAACCGTCCGCAAAAGAGAGTCTTTCTTAACTTTCAAAACAAGCGCGACTTCTTCCGGATTGAATTCCCAGCCGACCGCGAGTTCGCGCTGATACTTTATCCCCAAGCTGTCGACGATTTCCTTCTGGCTTTTCGCCCGCTTACCCAAAGACGCCGATATTTGCGCCCAGTCCTGTTTCGCCTTTAAATATGAATTGGAGGTTTTATCATTCGGACGAGTAATATAACCTTCTTTTTCTAAAATTTTTAAAGCCGTACCGATTGCCATCTCCGGGACCGAATCGGATAAATTCTGAGCGATTTCGGCGTAAGTAATCAAAATCGAAGCTGTCGGGTCGATTTCCCCTCCGGCGCGACGCACCAGAAAATCATAGACTTCGATGATTATTTTCGGATCGGGGTTATCTCCTTTGATAAAAAATTCCCGCAGATAACGGTCCTGAGAATGATAAAATAAAATACAAAAACTGGGTTGGCCGTCACGTCCGGCGCGTCCCGCTTCCTGATAATAAGCCTCAATGGTACCCGGCAAATCGTGATGAATCACAAAACGAATATCTTTTTTATTAATGCCCAGACCGAAAGCATTAGTCGCCACCACTACCTGAGCGTCGCCCCGCATGAATTGTTCCTGAACCCAGGCGCGGCTGTTGCTGTCCATGCCGGCATGATAAACGACCGCTTTGATGTTATTATCCGTCAAAGCTTCCAGAATCTCGTCCGCTTTCGCCCGGGTTCCCGTATAAATTATTCCGGAACCCATTTCCGGATTAGTCGTTAAAAAATCGACGATGTTTTCGACTTTCTGACTGCCGCTAGTCGGCACGACCGCGAACTGCAGATTAGGACGGGCGAAACCGGTTATCACCAGTTCCGAATTTTTTAAATCCAGTTGTTTGACAATATCGTCGCGCACTTCCGGAGTTGCTGTTGCCGTCAGCGCCACGACCGTCGGCGAACCGACGAATTTAATCGCGTCTTTTAATTTCATATAGCTCGGCCGAAAATCATGCCCCCACTGGCTGATACAATGCGCTTCGTCAATGGCGAACAAAGAAACTTTAATTCGTTTTAATTCCGCCAAAAAAGGTTGATTATAAAAACGCTCCGGGGCGATATAAACGATTTTATAGCCGCCACTTTTTATTTTTGCCAAACGCTTTTCCGTTTCCACCGGCGGAATGGAAGAATTAATAAATGTCGCCGGGATGCCGACACGGCTCAGAGAATCGACCTGATCTTTCATTAAGGAAATCAAAGGCGAAATGACGATTGTGATTCCCTCTAAAATCAAGGAGGGCAATTGATAAATCAAGGATTTGCCGCCGCCGGTCGGCAAAACCACGACAACATCCCGACCGGTTAAAATATTATCGATTGCCCGCTCTTGACCAGGCAAAAAAGATTCATAACCGAAATGAATCTTTAATAACTCTTTGAGCTGTTGCTTTTTCTTTTCTATCATTAAATTAGGCTAATATTTAATTAATTTATATCATTGACAAAAAATAGAAATAATTATATAATAATATCAAACCAATATTGTATAATAATGAAAAAAATATCCGTTCTTTTTTTAATCTTAGGAATAGTACAAACCGCGTTGGGAATATTTTTCTGTCTTCAAGAGATTTCTTCTTCTCAACCGGCGACAAATTCCGATAATCCGATAAGCATCGGGATATTCATAACGATGGGGTTGTTTTTCTTTATTGTGGGAATTTTCATGATAAAGAAGAAAGGAGCCCGGTTATGTCCCGAAAATTAAAGCCGTCCAGGCTAAAAATACGTTCTTTGTAGTGTTATTAATTTATTACCCAAGCGACTTAAACGTTTCCAAACGTTTAAGGAGAGGCCGTAAGTTTATCTTACGGCTTTTTTATTTTATTTTTCTTTTAAAAATCTCCCAGACGTTTTTAAACAGAAAGGCAATGGTCATCGGCCCAATCCCTCCCGGCACCGGCGTTATAAAGCTAGCCTTTTCTTTCAGATCTTCAAAATCAGCGTCTCCGGACACCCGGTCGGATTCTTTGGTAATTCCGATATCAATAACTACCGCGCCGTCTTTAATCATTTCTTTTTTTATCTTCCGCGGTTCGCCTAGAGCGGTAACCAACAAATCGGCGGTGGCGGAAGCGGTCTTCAGATTAACTTTCATTCCCCTGGCTTCTAAAATTTCCTTGACGCTCAGTCCGAAAATTTCCGAATTATACAAAATACAAGCCGTCTTATCTTCGGTCACGAATTTAATTTCAGCCAAACAAGCGTTAACCGCCGCCAAGACTGGCGACAGGAGATAATCCGGATGATCAGGATGAAAACCGTCCACGTCTTTTTTGGGATCAATCGCCGCGATAATCTTGTCCGCGTTAAATCCGTCCGGCAAGGGGAGTTGAACTAAAATACCGTCGATTGTCTCATCTTTATTTAAGAATGCGATGACTTCTAAAAGTTCTTTTTCCGAAACATCCGTCGCCAGCTTATACAAATGCGTGTCCACACCAACTTTTTTCCCCTCTATTTCTTTCAGCGAAACATAGAGTTTGGAATCTTCCCGCTCACCGACTAAAACAATGGCCAAGTTCGGTCTTGGCCCATCAAGCTTATATATTTCTTGGGCGATTTGCGTCTTAACGCGTTCCGCGATTGCCCGCCCGTCTATTTTTTTCACCATATTTATTTATCTAGTCGGAATCGGAAATTTATCGCATAAATTCTTAACCTTTTCCTTCAAAGCATTAAGCTTATTCTCATCGTCTTTATCACGCAAAGCTTCATCAATCAATTCCGCGATTAGCTCCATTTCTTTTTCTTTCAAACCTCTGGTCGTTACCGCCGGTGTGCCAATCCGAACGCCGGAAGGATTCATCGGTGGATTGGGGTCATTGGGGATGGTGGAACGGGAAACGGAAATGCCGATTTTTTCCAAAATTTTCTCCGCCTCTTTGCCAACCAGTCCTTGCTTGCTTAAATTAACCACCATTAAATGATTATCAGTTCCGCCGGAAATAATTTCATAACCGCGCTTAATGAATTCCGTCGCCAGCGCCTGCGCGTTTTTAATCGTCTGTCGCGAATACTCCGTAAATTCCGGTTTTAACGCTTCACCGAAAGCGACCGCTTTTGCCGCGGTGATATGATCATGCGGGCCGCCCTGCATTCCGGGGAAAACCGCGCTGTTGACTTGTTTCGCGAATTTTTCTTTACACATGATTATCGCGCCACGCGGTCCGCGTAAAGTTTTATGGGTCGTTGTCGAAACAACATCGAAAATCGGCACCGGATTCTTTAGTTGTTGGCCCGCAATCAAACCGGCGATATGGGCGATATCAGCGAAAGTATAAGCGCCGACTTCGTCCGCGATGTCTTTAAATTTCTGCCAATCAATCTCCCGCGAATAAGCGCTGAAACCGGCGACAATCATTTTCGGTTTTTCCCGCAAAGCAATCTCCCGCACCTCGTTCATATCTATCCGGCCGGTTATCGGACTGACTCCGTATTGGACGAAATTATATAAACGTCCGGAAAAATTAACGCTATGACCGTGCGACAAATGACCGCCGTGATCAAGTCTTAATCCTAAAACTTTATCGCCCGGATTCAGAAAGGCCATATAAACCGCGGCATTGGCTGGCGAACCGGATAAGGGTTGGACGTTGACGTGTTCGGCTTTAAACAGAACCTTAGCGCGATCAATCGCCAAATTTTCTATCTCATCAATCACGGCGTTTCCGCCATAATAACGTTTGCCGGGATAACCTTCGCTGTATTTGTTCGCCAAAACCGTGGCCATCGCTTCCAAAACGGCCGGCGAAGCATAATTCTCCGAAGCAATTAACTCCAACTCCTGGTTCTGCCGTTTTTCCTCTTTTTCAATTATTTCCCAAACGGACGAATCTTGTTGTCGCAAATGATCGTATTTCATATATTTATACTTATCCCAACATCTTTTATCTTAGTTTAGAGAAACTGTTTTGTCAAAAACCAAATATTCCCTAAAAAATCCTTTTAACGAGATAGCTTTCCTTTAATTTGTACCCCCGCTTTTTATAATAACCTCTCGCCCCCACGCCCGAAATGACGGCCATTTCACCGGTCTTTTCCCGGCGCGCCAAGGTTTCCGCTTTGGCCAATAACAATTTTCCCAATCCGCCGTGTTGAATTTTTTTACGGCCGCCTGTCTTCTGATTATCGCCCATTGAGACTAATTCGCCATAAACATGCAGTTCTCTGATGATTGCCGGCGCTATCGGACTATTTCTATCAATTCTCAGCCGGCAAAAACCATACAGCGTCTTTCCGTCGCGACTGTCGGCACTAATAAAATATTCCGTTCCGGCCGATGCTTGATATTTTAAAACATTAACCCGATATTCTCCGATTTTTCCGTCTTTCACCTCGCGACAGCGGATACAATTACATTTTACGCCACGATCTTTCATGATTTGCCGTAAATTCGTAATTTTATTGCCGGCGATAATCGACTCTCCGGGAATATCGCGAATCAAACGGATAATCCGAACATAAGACGGCACCGCGGATTTACATTTAACGATTAATTCCTGTAAAACTTTATCGGTATAAGGTTTATATTTTCCCTGTTTATACCACCGGGACAACAAACTTCCTTTGGTCACGACCGTGGGATAGAATTTAATCTGATCCGGCTGGAATCTCTCGTCCGTGAATAATTTCTTAAAAAGCGCTAAGTCTTTCGCCGGCGTCGCTCCCGGCAAAGCTGGCATCAGATGATAGGTTACCTTAAAACCATATTCTTTAAGCAATTTCGTCGCGGCGACTATTTCCTTAACTCCGTGGCCGCGCTTATTAAGCTTTAAAATCTTATCGTCGGCCGCCTGAATGCCGATTTCTACGCGCGTGCCACCCAGTTCGCGCATTTCTCGCAATTCCTGTTCATTGATATAATCCGGCCGCGTTTCCAGAGTTAAACCGATAATTTTATACTGCGTCTTCTCATTTTTTTGCTGTTCCTTCTTAAGCGTTTTCTTCAGTTCCGCCAAACTCAAATTTTTTTTGATCGCTTTTTTCGTCTTTGGATAATCATTAGCCGCCTTAAAACAATTCGAGATATACCAATATTTATATTTTACCGGTAAATAACTCCAAGTGCCACCGATGACAATCAATTCAATTTTAGTCGGTTCATGTCCGTTGTTCTCTAAAGACTTGAGTCGTAAAGCCACCTGCTTATAAGGATCATAGCCGCAACGAATCGCCCGCATGACCGCCGGCTCGTTAGACAGATAACTAGTCGGCACATTTTTTTCTCGCGGACAATAAGCGCAAGTTCCGGGGCAAGGATAGGGTTTGGTCAACACCGCGACGGGAGCAATCCCAGATAAAGTCCGAATTGCCCGTTTTCGCAAAACACTTTCCAATGATTTAAGGGCAGGAAAACGGCCAGTCGATGTTAAAATGCGATATTCTTTTAAAATATCGGAGTTAGCTATCGCCGCCAGGCCGTATTTTTTGCATAATCGGCGCTTGACCGCTTCCAGCTCGTCGCGATTATCCGTCCGTCCGGTAAAAATCCTTAATAATTCCCGAACCGCTTCCGTTTTGGTTTTATTGCTCCCGACTGCCATTTAAGTTATAATAAAAACATAATTTAATTCACTTAACAATATAACATTTTTTCTTATTTAACAATATCTTTATGAAAAACAAAATTTTCGGGGTTTTTATCTTTTTAGCCTTGTTTTTACTGCCATCAGCCGCGCTCCGAGCCGCCGATGCTAAAACCGGAAATTCAGTCTACGTCGCTAAGGAAGAAATTATCGCCGGCAATCTTTATGTCGCCGGCCAAACCGTTACTATTGACGGAACGATTGCCGGCGATCTGATTGTCGCCGCTCAGACAATCAACGTCAATGGACGGGTCGAAGGCGATATTATCGCCGCCGGTCAGGATATCACCGTCAATGGCGAAGTCGGCGGCAATATCCGCGTGGCCGGAAATTCTTTGACTATTAACGGTGTTGTCGCCCGGAACGTCAACGCCTTCGGAGCCAACATTGTTTTCGGTTCCGACTCCCGCATCGGCTGGGATGTTTATTTGGCCGGTGTCCAAGTAGAAGCACGCGGTGTTATCGATGGCAACTTGAGTGGCCACGCTGGTCGGGCACTCATCGCTGGCCAAATAGGTAAAGACGTGAATCTGAAACTAAACAAGGGCGGCGCCAATCAAGAATTAACGATTACTCCCGAAGCGCTGATTGCCGGTAATGTCGTTTATACTTCCCAAAATGCCGCTAAAATTTCCCCTAATGTTATCAGTGGCCAGGTCGAACAAAAAATTCCTCAAACCAAAAATGTGAACTGGCTGTTACTTTGGCTCTGGGGAAGATTATACGCGATTTTGGCGGCCATCGCTGTCGGCTTGCTCTTGATTTTCATCGGCAAGAATATCACCCCGAAAATATTAAACAATATCGAAGAAAAACCCTTAAAAATGTTTCTGCCGGGAATAATAATTATGTTCGTCTTGCCACCGGCCGCCTTGCTTTTAATTTTTACTTTAATCGGCATCCCTCTGGCTTTGATTATTATGGCCTGGTGGCTAGTCGCCGGCTATATCGCTAAGATATTAATAGCCATCCTAATCGGAAAAATCTTAATAAATAAAATAACCAAGAAAAAAACCGCTAGCTTATTATGGCCTTTGATTCTAGGCGTAGTCGTCTCCTGGTTAATATTCTCTATCCCTTTTGTCGGCTGGATTTTCGGCTTAATCGCCGTTTGGCTGGGCTTAGGCGGTATTTGGACTTATGTTTCCCATCAATTCCGAAATCTTTAAAGCTTACGACATCCGTGGAATCTACGGCCAAGACTTCGATGACGAACTGGCCTACCGGCTAGGCCGGGCTTTTGTCGAATTAAGAAAAAACGACCCGGACTATTCTCCGGGCAAAAAAATGCAAATTGCCGTCGGCCGGGATATGCGCCTTTCTTCGCCGAAGCTGAAAGATGGTTTAATTAGCGGTTTGAAGGACTCCGGAGTCGATGTAATCGATTTGGGACTGGTGGCGACGCCGACCTTCTATTTCGCGGTCGGAAAATATAATTATGACGGCGGGATTATTGTTTCTGCCTCGCATAATCCCAAAGAATGGAACGGCTTTAAATTAGTACGCGCCAAAGGCGTGCCGGTAAGTGGCGAAACCGGAATCGATTGGCTGAAAGAAAAAATCTTAGTCAATCGCTTTCTTCCAGCAACAGAACCGGGAAAGATAATAAAAAATAACCGGGCTTTAGCGGCGGCCATTGATTACGCTCTGTCTTATGTTGATTTGGCTAAAATAAAAAAAATGAAAATCGTCATCGACTCGGCTAACGGCATGGGCGCGACCTATTTAGAGCCTTTATTCAAAAAAATCCCCGGCGAAACGGTCTTTATCAATTCCGAACTCGACGGCTCCTTCCCGGCGCATGAAGCCGATCCCCTGAAAGAAGAAAATCTGGAACAATTGAAGCAAGAAATAATAAAACAAAGAGCTGATCTTGGTATCGCTACCGATGGCGATGGCGACCGAATATTTTTTGTCGATAACGCGGGAGAAACCATTATACCGGCGATTACCCGCGGTCTCTTGGCCAAACAGTTCCTGAATGACAAGCCCGGCGCCAAAATCGGCTACGACGTTCGTCCGGGAAAAATTACCGTTGACTTGATTGTCGCCAGTGGCGGTATCCCTGTAGTCACCCGCGTCGGACATTCGCTCATTAAAGAGCAAATGCTGAAAGAGGATATTTATTTTGCTGGCGAATCTTCCGGTCATTTCTATCTGCGCGGCGAAGCCGGCTGTTTCGAATATCCGGAGATAATAATCATTAAATTACTAACTGAATTTTCCGGCGCCACTGATGGCATTGCCAATTATATCCGTTCCTACAAAAAATATTTCTCTTCCGGAGAAATAAATCGAACAGTCGTCGATAAAGAAACTGTTTTCAAACAGATAACGGAAAAATACTCGACCGGAAAAATCAACCGCCTGGACGGAATTACAGTCGAATATCCTAATTTTTGGTTTAATGTCCGCGGTTCTAACACTGAACCGAAAATCCGCCTGAATTTAGAAGCAGCCGATCAAAAAACAATGGAAGAAAAAAGTGAAGAAGTCTTGGAATTGATTAAATAAACCTACTTTCTTTCGACCTCCAGCGTACATTTGCTGACCAAAGCCGCCAAGGCGCCGACGGCCGCTAAAACCGGAGCGAAAAACGCACCGACGACCGCAAAGGTAACCGGAATTTCCATCAAAATTTTTCCCCTTTCGTCTTTGATGATAATCCGACGGATATTCCCTTCTTTTATCAATTCCTTAACTTTTTTCAAAAGCTCGTGTCCATAGACTTTAAACTGCTCTTGAGTACAATCTTGCTTGGTTTCTTTAGAACTCTTGGCGCTCTTGGCGCTTTTTTTAGTCATAAAATTATAATTAATTAATATTTATTATTATACTACTTTTTATCCGCTAAAGAAACAAAAACCATAAAATTACGGCGGCGGCGGTTATCAGTGGACGCCACTGGACAAAATATTTTAAATATGGTAAATTAACTACCAATATTTTAGCAACTTAACAATAAAATAAAAAAGGAAAGACATGAAAGAACTAAGAAATTCAGGATCAGCTTTTTTACTAAAGATAAAAGATTATTACTCTTTTATAACAAGCTATTCCGAGATAACCAAAAACCAGGAAAAGCTGTTAAAAGCGCGAGAGAGAATCAGTGAACTTGAAAAACTTAATAGAAATCTTTGTGAAAAACTCCGAATAAACCAAGAGGCGTTTGATAAGCTCTCTGATAGAAGCCGCCTGACCGAAAAATTATTAATCATGCTCACGCATGATCTGAGAACTCCCTTTGGGGGGATGCTGGGCTTCATAGAACTCCTGAACAAAAAGCTAAAAAAGCCAAAGAGCGAATGGAACGAAATAGTTGTAAAGACCTATTTAAGCCATGTCGACGAAGGCGCCAAAAGATTATTCGCGGTTGTCGAAGATTTGTTCTTCTGGATACAAACCAGAATCAAACAGCTCCCTTATTCTCCTCAGGAGGTAAGCCTGAGAGAAATCGTAAACGAAGTTATTATTCTGGCGCAAACCAACGCCAAGCCGATGAATATCATAAACATCATTCCGGCGGAAATAATAGTTTTAGTAGACACTACGATGTTAAGATCGATTCTGCAGAATCTTTTGACCAATGCTTTAAAATTTACCCATGTTAAAGGACAGATAATCTTTTCTTCCGTGGCGGAAGAGCACTGGGTAGAAGTGAGCGTAACCGACAACGGCGTCGAAATTTCTCCCGAAAATTTATCAAAAATATTTTCGGATGAATTTTTCACGACCCCCGGGACTCTCCATGAAAAGGGTACCGGATTCGGATTATCGATTTGCAAGGATTTAGTGGAAGCTCAGGGCGGCAAAATGTCGGTAAAAAGCGAGGAAGGCCGGGGCAGTATTTTTAGATTTACTATCCCCAGACCATAAAAACAAAGAGGGCGGCAAAATAATGTCGACCTCTTTTTTATATTCTCTACTTTGTCCTCTTTAATTAGTTATCCGTTTATCAGTAAGCCTCTTTGATGTATTGCCGCAACATTCTTTCCGCGTTAAAAACCGAAGCGTTAAGACTGATAACCGAACGTCTTAGTTTTTCCCATTTTTCCGGCGATTGATAATAAAGCGGCAAAATTTCTTTTTCCAATAAATCATAAAGATTACTCCTTGCCCGTCGACCGACGTCGCCCGTTTCTTTTATCGCCCAGCCCGTCTTATTCTTTTTATATCCTTCCGGCCACCAACCGTCTAAAGTACTAAGTTGCGGAACGCCATTATGCGCCGCTTTCATGCCGCTGGTGCCCGAAGCTTCATTGGGCGGCAAAGGCGTATTAAGCCAGACATCGGCGCCGGCGGTCAGAAGCCGCGCCTGTTCTAAATCATAATTTTCCAAAAAAACCATTTTTATTTTCCCGGCTAATTTATTCCGGCTCATCCATATTTCCTTGATCAGTTCCCGGCCCTCCATGTCCTGAGGATGCGCTTTGCCGGCGTAAACTATTTGTATCTCACCGACTCGTCGAAGCGCCAATAACCTGTTTAAATCGGAAAGTAAAAATTCCGGTCTTTTGTAGGGAGCGAAACGACGGGCGAAACAAATGGTAAAAATATCTTTTTTAAAGTCGGCTGATTTTTTATGATTTATGTATTCAACCATTTTCTTCTTGTTTTTTTGGTGCGCCATTCTTAATTCGGCCAAAGGTATTTTTCTAGCCAGATGCAACCGTCCGTTGTCCAATCGCCAACCGGGAAGATATTTATCATATAATTTCTTAAATTCCGGAGCCGTCCAGAATAAAGAATCGACGCCATTGGTAATCGCCCGAATTTTATACTTCGGGAACATTTTTTGCGCCGTCAGACGATGTTGACGCGAAACCGCGTTGGCGAAAGCGCTAAGGTAAAGCCCCAAAAAAGTAAAATTAATTTCGCCTTTTTCAACCAGCGATTTCAAACAATCCGGAAAGTCCGGCTGAAATTGTTTCAAATAGGCCAGGGAAAAAACATCCTGACCGCGAGAAACAGGCGTATGCGTGGTAAAAACACACTGACCGCGAACTTCTTTTATCTTTTCCGAATCAGTTTTCTTTTCTGAATTTAAAAATAATTCTACGGCCGCCAGACTGCCGTGCGCTTCATTAAGATGAAATCTTTTAATCTCGTCGTAACCCAGGGCGCGCAACATCTTGACGCCAGCGCGACCTAAAATTATCTCCTGTTTCAAACGATATTCCCGATCACCACCATATAGCTGGCCGGATAGTTGGCGATTGGCGGTACTATTGCTAGTGATATCCGTATCTAAAAAATAAATCGGAACGACAAAACCAATCGCTCCTTTAACCAGGTATTGCCAAACTCCGACCGTAACCTTTTCCGAACCGATGGTCACCGTGACTTGCTGGTCTAATTTTTTGAACCGGGAAAAATTATAAGCGGAATCTGGCTGTTCCGCCTGTTCGCCGACCGAAGTAATTTTTTGTTCAAAGTAGCCCTTATTATTAAGCAGGGTTATTCCCACCATCGGGAAACCAAGTCGGGCGGCTGATTTTAAAATATCTCCTGCCAAGACCCCCAGACCGCCGGCGTAAGTTTTTATTTCATTTTCTACGGCGATTTCCATGCTGAAATAAGCGACGATTGATTTGTGATAATCTTTTAGCATATTTATATTTTATCACAAAAATAAAAAAACCGCCTTTAATGACGGTTTAATTATTCTAGGGGGTGGTTAATCGAACAAGTTGGAAAACTATTTTGCTGGAATATTTTATAAATTCTTGATTTTACAGGTTAAAGTATTTTTTTGAGTCAATATATGGCACTTCAAAACTCCAATCTGTTGACTGATTTAACCTTTTTGCCCCTCCTGGCAACAACTTGCCGTTTGAAGTTAAAAAAGACACATTCACAATCCTTTTACCTAAATCTTTTGCCAGATCTACAGCTGGAGAGTAGTCTTGATCACCCGATAAAATTATTGCAATATCATAGATATCTTTTAATTTTATTAAATCTGTGGCTAATTTTACATCTACCGCTTTTTCTGATCCAAGTTGTTCATCAAACAAATCAAAACGAATTGCACCCGCCCTTCTAAACTCAACTGAATTACTCTCTCTAGCTATCGTATTTTGTATTTCAACCCAACCATTAAACCTTTTTTGCATGGCATCTTTCCTTTTAATTAACACCTCAACCAACTTATCTATTGTTTCATTTTTCTCATCACCTGTTGCTCGCTTGTCAATAGAGTCTTTACACGATTTGTTTCTTGATAAAATCTTATATAAAAACTCGTATTTACCATCATTTTTTGCTGAATTAATTTGAAATGGATAAAAATCAATATTCTGAACTACATACCAATAAGTTCTAATCCTATCACACCCCGATCCTGTCACGCTTTCTGATATCCAATCAAAAAATTGACCCCAATTTGCCCTTGGCAAATATTCAAATTTATTGAAATTTGGGAATAAATCACAAATTGAATGTCTGAGATTTTCTCCATCCACAAAAATACAAACTTTTTTTGAGTTTAGCATATTAAATATACAAGGGCGACAAAAAATGCCGCCCTTAAATCAAAAAACATTATTCGCTTAGGAAACCCTAAGGTTGATATAAGTATAACTAAACAGGCTTACTCTGTCAATATTACTTCTTTATAGACAAGAAGGGTTGTTATTATATTATGATATATCCTAAAATTATGTTAAATTTTGTTTAATATTAGCTCTAATATCTATTAGAGATTATCAATCAAATAATAATATCCTCATTATTCTGTAATATACCCCTAATAAAGCTTGACTTTTATCTTTATATCATTTAAAATAGATTATGATAATAAAAATTATACTAAAATTATGAATGACACAAAAAATGATCCGCTGAACCAACTATTTGTAAGCGAATCACAGGCTATAAATAGGCAAGAGCTAGCAGAGTTATTGCTTCCCTATACTGCTATTCACAAAGAGACAAAAGAGATTACCTTTACTAGCCAATTCTTAGAACTTAAAAACAACTCAAAGATCCTTATTCTACTTGCTGCTATCAAGGCACGCTCATTAATTTTGCCAGATATTGATGATAAAATAAGTCCTCTTGAAATAATTAAAATGGAAATAATTCCCGAAGGAAGTGTTAAAACATCGCTAAAGAGTTTGTTGGATTTAAAAGAAATCAAATCCGAGAAAGGTCGATACTACTTGCCCAATTATAAAATTCCCCAGGTTGTAAATAATTTTAAAAAAATAAAACAATAACTATATGAATCAAGAGACTTTAGAACAACAAATCATATCTCTTCAAAAAAGAGTAGAAGATTTGGAGAAGAAAATTTCAAACAACACTATTTCACCTAATATATCAGAGCAAGCAAAAGAGCTATCCTTAAAAGAGTTCATCTTAACGAAAAAGGCTAATAACGATGTTAAGCGTACACTTTTGATTGGTTATTTTCTTGAGAAGTTTAAAGGAGCGGATTCATTTAACTCAAAAGATATCGAAGACGGCTTTAGAACCGCAAAGATGCAGGCGCCCCAAAATATAAACGATAAAATAAACATGAACATAGGCAATGGTCATGTTATGGAACACAAAGAAAAAAAGGATTCCAGAAAAGCATGGGTCTTAACGGCCTTAGGAGAAACCTATGTCCAGAATGATCTTAAATAATCTAATCAACCCCCATGATTAACAATGTAAAAGATCAATTAGGACAGTCTCTCCCGCCAGAGTTAGTTGATTCTCTTTTAAAAGAGTATTTAAAATTAAAAGAAAATTTTTTACTAAACAAGCATGAGCCGGGTGAGCTAGACGCTGGAAAATTTTGTGAGATTAGTATTAGAGTAATCGAATTTATATCTAATACTAATCATTCATATACACCTCTGTCTAAACCTATCTCAAACTTTATTGGTCAAACAAGGGGGTTTGAGAATTTACCAACGAATATTAACAACAGCTTTCGTCTCCATATTCCAAGAACATTGGCCGCTCTATATAACATCCGTAATCATCGTGGCGTTGGGCACATTGGAGGAGACGTGGATCCAAATTTAGCTGATGCCACATTTCTTGTGGCAGGATGTGATTGGATTTTAGCTGAATTATTTAGAATATTCTTTGTATGTAGCATTGAAGATGCTGAAAAAGTTATACAACAAATTGTTAAAAGAAAGATTCCGCTTGTGTATGCCATCGGCGACAGAAAAAGAGTTTTAAAATTAAAAGGATACGAGGAGAAAGTTCTGCTTCTTCTCATGGAAGAATTCCCTAATAGTATTAGCGAGGACTCTTTATTTAAAAATTCTGGTTATTCAAATCTTTCAACCTTTAAAACTCTTCTGCAAAAGATGGATTCAAAAGACTTATTAGATTATCATCAAGGCGCTTGCACCATTCTGCCGAGTGGGATTGCAAAAGCAGAATTACTTATTATCAATAATAAATAAGCTTTTATGCTAAAACTTAAAATCAATTTAAAGGATGGGTTAATAGAAGTTGAGGGCGACGATGCTTTTGTCAAACAGGTATATTCTGACTATAAGTCAAAGCTCAACGATACAAAAATACCAACCGCTGGACCTAACCCAGAGAATCCAAAAATCTCTAAAAGAAAGAGGGGTAGTGTAACAAAAGGTAAGCGCAAGGAATCATACACGAAATTAGAAAATTTAAATCTTTCTAGTGATGTAGAGGAAGAAACATTAAAACATTTCTACAATAAAAAGAAGCCTCAATCCGCTCTTCATACAAATGTGGTTTTTGTCTATTTTTTAGAAAAGAATAAAAAAATATCTAATATCACCCCTGACCACATTTACACTTGCTACAAACACATTGGAATTAAAGTGCCTCAAGCATTCAAACAAAGTATTTTTGATACTTCCTCTAGGGGATTTATAGATACTAGTTCAATCGAAAATATAAAAATAACAACTAACGGAGAGAATCTAGTAGAAATCGATATGCCTATTTCTAAAGATAAAAAATAATGATAATATTGCAGAGGAAAACAATTAAATAAAGTCAAAAGCCTAAACCCTAATTCTAGGGCATGGCTATAAGTCCTTGAAAGCATAAAT
Organism: Patescibacteria group bacterium; assembly: GCA_041650775.1. GTDB lineage: Bacteria > Patescibacteriota > Patescibacteriia > Patescibacteriales > UBA12465 > UBA12465. Next base: position 8,536 of record JBAZKO010000004.1, on the reverse strand, counting down.
GGTCTTCTGACCAGTTTTTAGCTTTCAAGGCACATATCCGAAAGGGTATGTTAACTGAGTCGGGAGACCTTTTTTGTTCCAAAAAGCCATTAATCAGCTCAAATTTCTGCTAAAAACAGCTCAAATTAAGCCGTTTGCTCCGTTTTGTGTCTTACCCTATTGCTTAGCTGTCTTTCTTGAAAATAGGAGCATATATGGCCTAATCATTTAGATTTAAAATTTTGCGTATTATAATCCATTTATAAACCGCTCTTATGTCTAGCTTGCCTAATAAGAAAACTTTAATAGCTGTTAACTTTTTAAGTGATGCTTTTAAAATTGCTCTAAATAATGAATTAGTAGATGTCTTATATATTAAAACAACCGACTTAAAGGAATGGACTGATAATCAAGAAACATTCGTCATGAAAGAATTCGGGGATAGTGAAAGTGGTTTACTTCTAACTTTTATTTATAAAGATGGTGACAAAGAATTTGAACCTGATAATCTTGCCTCCGATATTTTAAAATTTAAAAAAGTAAACCTATATGACAACAAATAAGAATTTTTATAAAATCGGCATCATATTAATAATAGTTATATTAGGCTTGATTGTTTGGTTGCTCTCTAATAAGGAAATAAAGAGTGAGCCAGTCTTAACTTACGAGCCAATCACCAATTCTAGGTTGGCTAACTATCCTTTGACTTACAATCATGTCATGGATTCTAAAATTGAGGGGACAGAAGATGGTGGTTATTATAAAAGCGAGTACGAGGGACAACCTATCGAATGGCAAGGAAAAATAAGCGCTCATTATTCTCAGATTACGGGCATTAAATTCTGCGTTATTGATAATGAACATCAAAATGTTAATATTGATCAACCTTGCGATTGGTTTTGGGCTTTTGCTGATGATCTCATGAGGGCGAATGACCGAGTAATAAATCCAAACTGGGACGGTAAATGGGTTAATTATATTTTGAATTATTATAAAGTGCCCTTTGATAACGATAGTCGTTTCTACAACGAAATATACACAATACAAGGAAAGATAAACGGCATTGACTGCGGAGCTGACGATAAATGCGTTCCTGACATTGAAATTATAAATATAATAAAATAATTTTATGTTTTCAGAAGAACAATTAATCAAACAGGCTGAAGAAAACGATCCTCTCTTCAAAATGAAGAACGAAAGAGACACTTACAAGAGGGCCTTCTTCGCTTTACTAATTCTTATTGGAATTGTCATCTTTGTCCAATTCTCAAAATGAATCTAATCGATAATTTACGAAAAAATGAGCGAAAATTCTTTAAATAAGTTAAAGCTTTTATCAATTAAGGATCTTGGCAAAATATTTAATATTTCTCAATCCACTGTGTACAGAATCGTTGAGGGCCGAAAGATTCCCTTTTATAAAATAAACGGCGTTCTTCGATTCTCCGAGAAAGATATCCTTAGTTATCTAGAAGAAAACAGAATTAGTCAGATACAACACAGACGATAAATTATTCTTATTATCTTGTTGGACAAAAATGCAGAAATGCAGGGCAATACAGGGCAAGATAATTCAGAATTATTTGATAAGACACTCCTTAGGTCGAGAGGGATGTTTTTATTTATATTCGACAGTTTATAAAAATCTCCTAGACTCCTATGAACGGTTTTACACTTCGTGTAAATCGGAAAGAGGGGGTATATCTGCCCTCTTCTTTAATTGACCAGTCGTTTTATTGGGTTTAAACTATAAATATAAGCTAAATCATCTACTCCGTTCTAACGGAGTATACAAAATTATGACTATTAAGGTATATTGCCCTAACTGCCAGCACGAAATAAAGGATGATATATTTTCTCAAGCTGAAGAGCCAAGAGAATATTGCTGTAATAAGTGCAACACCTCTTTTTATGCCTCTATGGTAGACGAGGGCGATCGACAAGATAAAGATAACAGAGGGGCTTCTTTTAACTTAACGACTGAAAACGAAAAAGGTTATCCGTGGAAGAACCTAGACGAAAAGCTTCATCCGATCTTTTCCTGTATGTTATGCACAGGTGAACTTGGGAATAATAAAGATGACAATGATGACTCTAAAAAATGTAGAAAATGCGGGGCTATTTTTAATATTGACACTTCTTCATCCTGAGTTATAATTAGAATAGAGATAAAGTACATTACATTTTATCGGAAGGAGTCAGGAAGTCGCTCATAGTAGCCGCAACCTGAATTTTAAATAAAATTAAAAGAAGGCCTTCGGTAAATCATAAAGTTGCAAAGCCCTAATTAGGCTTTGTTATTGTGATTTCCCGAGGGCTTTTTTGATCCTCAGAATAAATAGCAGAGCAAATAGGTCTTAGTAACATTATGTTTTACCAAGGCCTTTTTGTTTATGCAAAAAGGAATACAAGAGAATAATATTGATATCAACTCTCTCGAAGATTACATTCGGGCTATTTTAGATATCTTTGATCAAATTAATGCTACTAGGGATGGTCCGGACGATTCATGAGTCTACGCCACAACCTTAAATTACGAATAACTAATTTTACAAATATGCCAAAAAAAGATAATTATGAAATCGCTTACGTTTCCGAGGACTTCGGAATAATTGCTGAAACTATCATTAAAAAGAATGGTAAAACTAAATTTGCCATCTATCAGGACGGCAAGGTTGAGTTTAAAAATCAACTCGTTTTACCTGATGGGAAAATTATTGAACCACTAAACGAATCCTTAGATGTGATAAAAAGTAAATTTATTACTCTCCCGCCTAAACCAATACCATACGGAACGGAGGGCGAATTGTTTACCGAGGTTAAATCTTTCTTCCGTAAATACTTCAGTACTACCAAAGGATTCCGAGAGATTGTTGCTTTATACATCATGCTAACATGGATATACGAACGCTTTAATGATCTTCCTTACCTTAGAGTAATTGGCACTCTCGGCACTGGCAAATCAAGATTCCTTAAAACTTTAAGCGCTTGCACATATAACTCAATGATGTTGGGGTCGGCATCTGTATCAGCAATATTTCGCACTATAGATAAATATAAAGGAACATTTATTCTTGATGAAGCCAACTTTAAAAATTCTGAATATTCTAGTGAGGTTGCAAAGATATTTAATAATGGCAACACAAAAGATGCTCCAGTCGCAAGAATGCGAGAAAAAGCAAATTCTAACGGAGAATTTACCACCGACTTTTTTCAAGTCTTTGGCCCAAAAATTTTAGCTTCTCGAGAATCATTCGGAGATGCGGCCTTTGAAAGCAGATGTTTTGCACAAAGACTATACCCGAATAAAAACATAAAAGTACCCATAAGCTTAGGGGAAGAATTTTGGAAAGAAGCCCGAATTTTGAGGGGAAAATTATTAGCGTTTAGATTTAAGCACTATGGGAGCTTAAACATCAAGGAACTCGCTTCAGAAAAAATTAACAATCTCAGAATTTTGCAGATTACTCAGCCCCTTTGGAATGTTGCTCTACTTGTAGGTAAAGAGGTGGCTCAAAATGTTATAGAAGAAGCAATGCTCATGGATAGAGATTTAATCGCCGATCAATCTGATACTACAGAAGCTGATGTGTTAATTGTAATTATGAGGCTAATGGATCAAGAGGGCGACAAAATTCATATGAAGAAGATTGCCGAAAAACACTTTAAATCTTTCGGAAGAGGATCACAAATAACCGAAGATGGGTTAACCGCCATATTTGACTATAAATCAGACTTAAGTGAAAGAAAAATCGGAGAGATAGTAGGCAAGGTGCTTCACCTAAAAAAATTCAGAGATAATAAAGGCATTTTCATTTTTAAAGATCAGGTAACCAAGTCTGCTTTGAATAATCTATGCGAAAGGTATGGCATAACTGACGATATTATCTATCCGTAAAGGCATGGTATAGCCAATGATATTACTTACCCATAAACATTAATATGTTAACAAGTTAACATCTTCCACGATACAAGTAGTGCTTATTTCTGCAACCTTACAGAATATTAATCGGTACTATTTAGAAAAAACTGTTTGCGTCTTAATATTATAACCATTAAATCATCTTTAATCGTTTATAATCTTATGCCAAAACAAGTTATCACTTATTACAGGGTATCAACCGACATACAGAAGGAAGAGGGCACAATTGAGGTGCAAAAGATGAAAGTCCGAGAGTTCGCTGACAAAAACGATTATGTCATAATCAGCGAATTCTCGGACGACGGCGTAAGCGGTGGATTAGCTGACAGACCAGGATTAAAACAACTGCTTGATTCCCTATCAACCACGGAAGCTGAATGCATACTGATTTATAAGCTGGATCGTCTAGCAAGAGACCTTTATATCCAAGAGGGTTTAATTAAGGAGTTTAATAAGAATGATAAGCAACTAATATCAGCTCTTGAGCCAGACCTAGACGGCAATGATCCATTCCGTAAAGCGTTCAGACAAATGCTTGGCGTATTCTCAGAATTTGAGAAAGCTATGATTGCTTTGAGGCTAGAGGGCGGACGTGAGAGAAAAGCTAAAAATGGTGGTTGGCACGGCGGAAGAATTTATGGCTACGATAATCTGGATGGCAACCTGATTATTAATAAAGAAGAGGCTGAAGTGATTAACCTTATTTTTACCCTCAGGCAACAAAGAAAATCATATAAAAAAATAGCTGGGCAATTGACGGCTATGAACAAACTGACTAAACGAGGCAATGCTATATGGCGAGCTTCTACGATCAAAAAGATGGCTAATAATCCTATCTATAAAAAGGGCTTAATAACTTACAAAGGACAAAGATATCCAGCACAAGCCCAAACGATTCCGCAGTCTTTAATAGGGATGGATAAGCCCTAGTAAATTTAGCTGACGAAATCCCTAATAAAAATCTAATAAACACAACTATATGAACAAGTATTTTAGCTATTACCGAGTTAGCTCACAAGATCAAGCTGAAAACGGCGTATCTTTAGGAGCACAAAAAGAAGCAAACACTAATTATGCCAAGGAGAACGGCTGGGAGATTGTCAAAGAATTTGAAGAAGTGCAAAGTGCGGCTAAAAAAGGCCGAAAGCAATTTACTTTAATGCTTAAAGAAATCAATCGGCGCAAAGATATCAACGGCATTATCTTCCATGATGTTGATAGGTCGGCTAGATCAATTAGTGATTGGTCAAAAATTAAAGAGCTATCCAACAAGGGGTTACACATTTGTTTCAGCCGTGATAAATCTGATTTAAGCACTAGGGGCAATTCGTTAACTAACACCATTAAAGCGGTAATTGCCGAAGATTTTATAGCCAATCTGTCACAGGAAACTAAAAAAGGAATGTATCGCAAAGCCGAGCTTGGTTATACTGTATTCGGACATATTGTTCCAGGCTATATCAAAAAGGAGGGCGGAGAAAATGGCCTTCGTATACCAGATCCCCACACAGCCCCGCTGGTTAAAAGATGTTTTGAACTTTACGCAACCGATAAATATACTCTAGAAGAGTTAGCTGATGAAATGTTTAAGCGAGGTCTTAGAGCTCGTAGTGGCAAGAGATTAGAGTATACAAAGATCAGTCGGATACTAAATGATACTTACTATATTGGCATTATCAAAATGAACGGTAAAACATTTGCCGGCATCCACCAACCTTTAGTTTCAGTAAAATTATTTAATCAGGTTCAAGTCTGTTTACGGAGACGATATACTCCACACACTAGACGCAACAAATATATATTTTCCCATCTGTTTACTTGTGCCATTTGTGGCAAGCCGATTAGATCGGTGACATCAAAACATAAATATCAATATTATTGGTGTCGTGATCCAAAATGTGAAATGAGAAAAGCGGTTGGTGAAAATAAAGTTGAAGATTGGATCAAGGAACAAATAAAAAATATCCAATTTACTTCTCAAGAAATTAAGCAAATGCTAAAAGTTGCTCAAGAACTTAGACAATCTTTTACCTTAGAACTAGCCGAGAAAGAGAACGGTTTAAAATTACAAATTGATAATGTTGCTTCAAGATTAAATCAGCTTACTGATCTGCTTTTAGACAACACTATAACCAAGGAAACTTATAATCAAAAGCGAGAGCAATATATCCTAGAGAAAAAGACTCTTGAATCAGAAATTAATGAGTTCAAAGATACTAAAATAAGCTCCTTTGATAAGTTCGAGGAACTAGCTCAATTAATCGGAAATCCAATTCAAGCCTACGAATTGGCAAACCACGAAAATAAGTCTAATCTTATTAAAAAAATGATGACAAACCTACAATTACACCCCAATGGGATAAAATTTGCCTGGCAAACTCCATTTCTTGCCTTATATAAAAGAAAAAACGAGCTTTTAAACTCGTCTTTTCCACTTGGGGTGCCTACTGGGAATCGAACCCAGGCTAGCGGGACCACAACCCGCCGTTCTACCATTAAACCATAGGCACCATGCTGTTTCTTTTGAAACGTACGCCCGGGGGGAATCGAACCCTCATAACCAGCTTAGAAGGCTGGTGTTCTATCCATTGAACTACGGGCGCAAAATAATCTCTCAAAAATAATCGGAACGGCTCCCCTGATTGTTGTTTTATATTAATAAACTAGAATCCTCTTGTCAAACAATCCCAGATAACCCGTTTTCAATTTCCTTTTTCTATCTATCGTTCTCTCTGCCTTAACGCTTCATATAAAATAACCGCCGCCGAAACTGAAACATTTAAAGAATCTATCCCTTTTTTCATGGGAATCTTAATTAATTCCTCAGCCGCCCTAAGCCATTGTTCGCTCAATCCTTCAGATTCTGAGCCGAAAACAATCGCCGCCGCACCTCTCAAATCGGCTTTCGTATAACTTTTTAAGCCGCCGGTCGCCGCTCCGAAACTTTTTATTTTATTTTCTTTCAGCCAGCTGATTGTTTCCGTCGTTTCGGCTTTAACTATAGTTTTCGCAAAAACACACCCTTCACTGGCGCGAATAACATTCGGATTATAAATATCCGTCTGACTATCGTTAATAATAACCGCGGTCGCGTCCGCCGCGTAAGCGGTGCGCAGAATCGCTCCCAAATTTCCCGGCTTCTCCACGGCTTCTAAAATAACAATCAACGGATTATTTTTCAATTTAATATCCGCCAAGAACGTTTGTTGCGGTTGAGCCGTCGCTAAAAAGCCATCCGGATTTTCTTTGTAACAAATTTTATCGAAGACCGCTTCCGAAACCTTGATAATTTTTTCTTCGCTTAAATTAAAAAAATTGCCGGCCGGAGCCGAGGGATTTTTAACTAATTCCGGACAATAGAATAGTGCGACTATTTCCACTCCGGCCTCAACCGCGGTTTTAATTTCTCGCGCGCCGTCGATAATTATCAAACCCCGGTCTTTTCTTTCTCCCGCCTTCTTCAAGCGCACCAAATCTTTGATAATCTGGTTGTTTAAGCTGACAATAGTATTCATAAAATATTCCAATAAAGACAAAGTTATTATATCAGTAAATTTTGGCCTTTACAAAAACCGACAAAAGACTCCGCCTTAAAGCGGAGTCTTAAAAATTTTATAATTAATAATAACCGATTGGGGCTACTTTTTAAAATTACCAATTAATACCGCCACCGTTACCGCCCATCTGGAGATTTTTGCTGTTAATTTTTTTCGGATATTCTTCCGGAACATCAACGGAGAGGCCGGCGCGATTTATCGCTGACGCTAAATTTGGCAATTTCCCGGCGTTAATTTCTCCTTCGACAAAATCAATCGCTTCATCTACGCTAGCAATCTCTCTCGGGCTCGGTTTTAATGCTCCAAAAAACGCCCCCTTTTTCTTAATCGCCGCTCTCTCTTTCATTTTCGCCAACACTTCTTTGGCGATAGATAAAAATTTCTGTTTTTCAGCCTCCGCTTCAGTTTGTTCTTTGACTTCCGTCTTGGTTAAAGATTCTCCTTTAATGGCTTCCCGAGCTTCTTTTAAGCCAACCTCCGTCGCTGACGCGTCCCCGGTTCTTATTTCTTTTATTTCTTCTTTCGAAATAGTCTTGATTTCCGGCGCCGCCTCCAAAACATCGGTTTCCGCTCTACTTTCGGATTCTTCAGAGGTGTTCATTTTTTGTTCAAAAGGATTGTTCATAAAATAAAAATTAGTTTAATAGTATAGAAACATAATAACATAAAACAGAAAAATAAGCAAGCCCAACATTTTCACCACCCTCCGTTTGTCGACAAACCAATAATAATCGGCTATAATTTAAATAATAAGTCGTTAAAATAAAACCTATGAACCCGGAAAAAATGAATGTTTTCAATCCTAAACCACATTCTTCCTCCTTGGATGGGGTTTGGGCTAATCAGGAAAATTTCGGCGAGCCGCTCTCGCCAAAAGAAACCGAGATAATTAAGGGAATAAAAGACGGAAAAACTCAAAAATTTTCCGAAGCCGAAAAAAAGATTAAGCGCGCCGAAGAATTACCCGATTCCCTGGAATTAGAACAGGAATAGCTATTATGCCCATACCTCACTTACGCTCTAAAAATTCCGGTGCCTGGCATGATTATAAAAGCGCTCGCGGCATCAGGACAACCAA
>JBAZKO010000003.1:0-60596 GCA_041650775.1 Patescibacteria group bacterium | reverse complement strand
TCCGGCGGCAGTTGCGGTGCTGATGCCAGTAATTGTCCGGCGACCGCGCCTCACAGTTGCAACGGCCAATGCTGGGCGTGCGCGCCTGGCCAGGTATTTAAATGTGAAATTTCCGGCGGTACCTGTGGCGCTGACTATAAAAATTGTCCGGCCGACACGCCAAACAGTTGTAATGAAGCTTGTTGGGCAAAATGCGGCGCCGCTGAAAAATTCGTCTGTGATGAAACTTTAGGCGGAACTTGCGAGAAAAAGTAAACTGTCTTAAGGAAAGAAAATATATGCAAAAATCCAAAATTATAGAAATCGTTAAAGACAAATATCGGGAAATAGCGCTTAAAGGTTCGTCTTGCGGTTGCGGCTGTAGCGGCGCCAAGGATATTTCCAAAAATATCGGGTACTCCGAGGAAGAATTGAAATTAGTCGGGGAAGCGAATCTGGGCTTGGGGTGCGGCAATCCTCTGGCTTTCGGAAAGATAAAAGAGGGCGATATTGTCTTGGATCTAGGCGCCGGAGCGGGAATAGACGCGATTTTGGCGGCCAGGAAGGTCGGTGCCAAGGGTAAAGTTATCGGCGTGGATATGACCGAAGAAATGGTGGCGCGGGCGAAGAATAACGCCGCGAGGCAGGGAATAACCAACGCCGAATTTTTATTGGGGCAAATAGAGAATCTGCCGCTGGCGGATAATTCGGTTGATACGATAATCACCAATTGCGTCATCAACCTCACTCCCGATAAGGCGAAAACTTTTAGCGAAGCTTATCGGGTTCTGAAACCGGGCGGCCGAATTTATCTTTCGGATATCGTCTTGTTGGCGGAACTGACTGAGAAACAGAAGAATAATAAAGATCTTTTATCGGGTTGCGTCGCTGGGGCTTTATTGAAAGAAGATTATTTGAGCAAGATAACGGGGGCGGGCTTTAAAGTCCGTATTCTACATGAGAATAAAAAGATAAGTAAGGAACAGTACATGGGCATCGCCTTGGAAAGCTTGATGGTTGAACTGACAAAATAGTTTTATTTTTAAAATAATAAAATATTTATGACTAAAAAAATTATTTATTGGTTGCCGCGAATTTTAAGTCTGGCTTTTATTTTATTCCTGTCGCTGTTCGCGCTGGATGTTTTTGGGGAATACGGCGGCTGGGCGGTTATCCCGGCGCTTCTCATTCATCTTCTACCCATGTTTATCCTTCTGACCTTCGTCATCGTCGCCTGGAAATATGATCTTATCGGGATGATTATGTTCCCGGTCTTCGCTCTGGGCTATGTTTTAATGGTTGGTCTGGACCGTCACTGGAGCTGGTATGCCGCTATATCCGGTCCGGCTATCGTTGTCGGTTTTCTTTTCTTTTTAAGCTGGGCGCAAAAAAGGACTGACAGAATTAAAAAATAAAAATATGCAGAGCAAGAATGTTTTAAAATTAATCATCACCGTTGCTGTTTCTGAATTGGCTGGCATCATCGGTTCGCTCTTTACAATTCCGGCTGTTTCGACCTGGTATCCGACTTTGGCTAAGCCGTCTCTTAATCCGCCGGCCTGGATTTTTGCGCCGGTTTGGACAACGCTGTTCGCCTTGATGGGTATCGCGGCGTTTTTAATCTGGAGAAGAGGCTTAGATCGCCGGGACGTAAAGATCGCCCTCGGCGTTTTTGTCGGTCAGCTGGCGTTGAATACGCTCTGGTCGATTATTTTTTTCGGCTGGCATAATCCGGGCGGCGCGTTCCTGGAGATTATTCTTCTTTGGTCGGCTATCCTCGCCGCCATAATCATCTTTGCCCGAATTTCCAAACCGGCGGCTTGGCTGTTACTGCCGTATATTCTCTGGGTAAGTTTCGCCGGCTATCTTAATTACTCGATTTGGCGGCTGTCGCTTAGCGGTCCGGAACAAGTGATTTATACGCCGGAGACTGGCATTTATCCTGAGAAAACCGGTTTGGAAGAAACCGGTAATGAACTCTGGAAAACCGCGGTTGACGATAAAGCTGGGGTTTCTTTCCGCTATCCGGAAAAATTGCTGACGGAGTATATTCATGTCGTCAACTGGCCGCCGCAAGTTAAGGTTATTGATAAAAAATTTGTTTGCGTCGAAACCGGTTCGGAAATAATTTCGGGCGGGATAACCGCGAAACGGCTGGTGGATAATAGGGAATACTGCTTGACGAAAGCAAGCGAAGGCGCGGCTGGCAGTATTTACACGGATTATACTTACGCGTTCGCTAAAGAAAATCAGACGGTCGCTCTTTCTTTCAGTCTTCGTTCCGTCCAATGTGGCAATTATGATGACCCGCAAAAGACGGCCTGCGATAAAGAACGGGAAACGTTCGACCCCGACGGCGTGGCCGATCGCATGATTAGAAGTATGGAATGGGATTTATCGCGGCCGGACCAAAAAAATGTTGCGGCTTTACTCGCTGAATGTTTGCCGAAGAGCGATTTGGCCAGCCGGGATGAATGCGAACGGTTATTGAATCAAATTATGAATTTTGACGACTGCGTGGCGGCCGGTTTTTCCATAAGGAAATCTAATCCGCCGCAATGCGCTACGCCGGACGGCCGGAATTTTGTCGCAGAGATAAATAGTCTGAGGACTAAGTAGTTTGAGGGTGATGCTTAAAGCCAAGTAATTCTATTCTATTTTGATTATTTCAAACTCGGTTTCTTTATCCGCCAGTTGTATTTTGATTTTGTCGCCGGTGTGCCGGCCGATCAAAGCGGCGCCGAGCGGGGAATTATGTGAGATGATTCCGGCCGCCGGATCAGTTTCCGCCGAGCCGAGAACTAAATAAGTTTTTTCCCGACTGGCGTTTTTGACGGTCACGCGGCTTCCGAGCGCGACCGTTTCCGTATTTTTCGTCGGTTTGATTATTTCCGCCCGGTTCAGATGTTCTTCTAGCTCTATTATTCTTTGGTTTATGCCTCTTAAACGCCCTTTGGCTAACTGATAACCGGTGTTCTCGGAAAAGTCGCCCATCTCCGCCAATCTTTTTACTTCGGCCGCTTCCTGCGGCCGGCGAAAATTTTTCAGTCTGGCCAGCTTATTTTTGAGTTCGACAAACTTTTCCTCGGTCATATAAGGATCAAGTTTTGTTCTTTTATTGTGTTGTTCGGATTTTCTGATGGGGACTTGCATATTGTTTAGTTATTATAAAAAGATTCGGGACATTTAGCAAATATTGGAAAAATAAAAAACCCTTTTGTGTTTGATGGCAAAAGGGTTTTAATTCGGACAGTAGCTTGGCGAATAGCGGCAAATCGCTTCCATGGCTTTTTCGGATTGGGCGATTTTTCTCATGAGGGCCGTCTGTTCTTCGGTACTGCCGACTATCTTCAACTTTAATTCTTCCTGATCGTCAGGACTGTTTTTCAGCATTAAATCGGTGTTAAGCTGTTTCATCTTATTAATGCTTTTCTGGATCAGGACTATTTCGCATCTTAAGTTGAAGCCACGAATCGGTTTGGTCCTTATCAAATTTTTAGCCTTTATCAGTTCGGGAATCAAATAATCACGAATCATTATAACCAGGTCTAAAAAATTGTTTTTAAATTTAGGCACGATGTCGTCCTCAAGTATCTCCACGAGATTTAAATTCTCGTTTTTCAGTCCGGGGATGAGATCGTCCCGAATCAGCTGAGCGAGACTGGCGGGATCATAAAAAGAAAATTTTTTAATAATCTCCGTCGTTAATTCCAGCTCATCCAGTTTTTTTTCAAGTTTATCTTTGTTTTTGTTCATTAGCTTCTTATTTTAAAGGACTTGTCGATTTCGCTCATGTTTACTTTTCTTGTTGTTTTAACTATAATTTATACTATAAATAATAAAAAAAATCAATATGTCAGAAAATAAGGGATTTTTATCTTTTTTGAACATAAATAAGGGAGAAAAACCGGTCGCCGAAATGACTGTGGAAAAGTCCGAATCGGGAGAAAAACTAAAAAAGGAACCGGAGAAGTTTTTAATTGGCGGGCACGAAGTGATTTTAGAAGACAGGCAGATTATTCCGAAGGATGAAAAAGAAAGGGGAGATTTAAAAGAGCTTATCCGGGAACTGGCTAACGCGCCTAAATTGTTGGTTTTAGACAGTAAAGGAAAAGTGTTGGAAAGCGCGGACTATGATAAGTGGCGCCAAGAGGTTCGGGGTAAGGAGGAAGAAATGATTAAAGCCGGTCAGGGAGAAGTGGTGCGGGCTTTAAGCAACAACTATTTTACCCGAGCGAGCGAGTTGGGTATGTTTCTCGATAATATGGTTTCCGACCATCCTCGCGCCGGCGAATGGAAAGCCCGTTATCAAAAAATAACCGACGGTCTCAGTCACGAGATTTATAATTCGATGCCGGTGAAGGAGAAGGAAACAATGGCCGAAAAGCTGGATGCTTTGATTCTGGATATTTACGAGAATATATAAAGCCAATCGCTGACGCCAGCCGGAGATTGTCTACGCTAATTATTTTTCGCCAATAATTTTCATTGACCATAAAAAGCGGATATGGTAAAATAGAAACAGAAATAATATAAAATAATATGAGTGAAGTTGTTAAAGAATTCGTGTCCGAAGAAAAAAAGAAATTTAAATGGCATTTAGGAAAAGTCGTCGCCTCTTCTTTGTCGGGTTTTATCGCCGGGGTTATCGTGGCCGTGATTTTTTTTCTGACCGTTTTCGATTTAACTTTAAAATAGTCGGGAGATTTTAAGTCGTTTTTTAAAACCCCTTGCGTAGGGGTTTTTGTATAAAAATATGTCTGACATCTATCAGGATTCGGTTAATTTGCATCGGGCGAAGCGCGGTAAATTAGAGATTAAGAGCAAGGTTCCGCTGGCGACCAGAGGGGACTTGTCTTTGGCTTATACGCCCGGAGTGGCGGAAGTCTGCCGGGTTATCGCGCGCGATAAGGCACAGACGCGTGAATTGACGCTTAAAGGCAATACGGTCGCGGTCATAAGCGACGGTAGTGCGATTTTAGGCTTGGGCAATCTGGGAGCGGAAGCGGCTTTGCCGGTGATGGAAGGAAAATGCGTTCTCTTTAAAGAATTCGCCGGTGTCGACGCTTTTCCGATTTGTTTGGATACTCAGGATGAGGAAGAAATAATCAAAACCGTGAAATATCTGGCACCGGTTTTCGGTGGTATTAATTTAGAGGATATTTCCGCACCCCGTTGTTTTAAAATCGAAGCCCGGCTGAGAGCGGAACTGGATATTCCGGTCATGCATGACGACCAGCACGGCACGGCGACTGTGGTGCTGGCGGCTCTGATTAACGCTTTGAAAATTCGTCAGTCGCAGAAGAAAGACGCGCGCCTAGTGATAAGCGGCGCCGGAGCGGCCGGAACGGCCATCGCCGGATTATTACTTAATTATGGTTTTAAAAATATTATTGTTTGCGACCGGAACGGCGCTATTTATTCCGGACGCGAAGAACTGAATTCGGCCAAGCAGGAACTGGCGGCTTTAACCAATCTCGGAAAAATTAAGGGGTCTTTGGCCGAAACTGTAAAAGGAACAGATATCTTTATTGGCGTGAGCGCTCCCGGACTCTTGAACGCGGCGATGATAGAATCAATGAACGCGCGGCCGATTATTTTCGCGCTCGCCAATCCGACACCGGAAATCATGCCGGAAGAAGCAAAGCGCGCCGGTGCGTTTATCGTCGCTACCGGACGCAGTGATTTCCCCAATCAGATTAATAACGTTTTAGCTTTTCCGGGAATTTTCCGGGGCGCCCTGGATAATCGGGTCAAACAGATTACCGATGATATGCTGATTCGGGCCGCGGAAAATTTAGCCGGCTTGGTCATCGCGCCGACGCCGGAGATGATTTTGCCGGATCCTTTAAATAAAGAAGTGTCCAAAGCGGTGGCGCGGGCGATTTATTTATAGCCCATTATTAGGCTGTTTTTAACCCCCTTGACTGGTTTTTGCTTATATGGTATAATTACTCTTGTGCAAAATAGTGATTAGAAAAGTCGTCGATTTTCATTAGTCATAAATTTGGGTCTAGCGATAGGCTCATATAATTGCCATTTAATTTACTCAAGTTTTAAATTCCATGACTGGTACTATTAAAACTCTAACTGACAGAGGTTTTGGTTTCATTACCGCTGAAGGTCAAGAAAAGGATTTATTCTTCCATAGCAATGCTTTGGTTGGTGTCCAATTCAACGAACTTCGCGAAGGTGACGCCGTCACTTTTGAAACAGAAAGATCTCCGAAAGGAATGAACGCGGTTAACGTTAAGCGCGCTTAATATCCTTTTGAAAAAAATACGTCCGGGTAATTCCGGGCGTATTTTTTATTGGGTCGTTTTTTGAAATCTCGTTGGTTTTTAAGGCCTTGACTACTTTCTTAAAAAGAGGTATTATCTAAAAAGACTTAATATAAAGATTACGTCGGGTGCGTAATTTTTTTATTTCCCGGGTAATTTTATTTTTATTTAATTTTAAATTTAATTTCAGACAGGAATATGGAAATTAGAAATATCGCCATTATCGCTCATGTCGACCACGGCAAGACGACCTTAACCGACGCTTTGATGCGCCAGACCGGCATGTCCGCTGTCGGCGTCAGCATGGACTCCAATGATTTGGAAAAAGAGCGGGGAATCACGATTTATTCTAAAAATACTTCGGTCTTTTATCGCGACACAAAAATCAATATCGTTGATACTCCCGGCCACGCCGATTTTAGCTCGGAAGTGGAACGGATTTTACGTTCCATTGATTGCGTTTTATTATTGGTGGACGCGCAGGAAGGACCGATGCCGCAGACGAAATTCGTTTTGAAAAAATCTTTGGAACTCGGCTTGAAGCCGATAGCGGTTATCAATAAAATCGATAAGCCCGCCGCGCGACCGGAAGCGGTTTTGGAAATGGTTTATGAGCTGTTTTTGGATTTAGGCGCCAGCGACGAACAGCTGGATTTTCCGGTAATTTACGCCGCTTCCAAACAGGGAATCGCCAAAAGAAACTTAACGGATGAATCGACCAATCTTGATCCGCTTTTGGATTTGATTTTGGAACATGTGCCGGCCGCTTCCAGTCAGGTGCTCGAAAATAAACAGTTATTGGCTCAGCCTTTTAATTTGGCCTATGATAATTTTTTAGGACGTTTGGCGATTTGCCGCATTTACGAAGGGAAGGTTAAGGCGGCCAGTCCGGTCTTTATCGAAGATTTAAACGGTCAGACCCGGAGCGGTAAAACCACTAAATTATTTACTTTTTCCGGCGTGGCGCGCCAAGAAACAACGGAAGCGGTCGCCGGCGATATCGTGATGATCGCGGGTTTGCCGGATATTTATATCGGCGAAACTATCGCGGAAACGCCGGAGCAAGCTCCTTTGCCGGCCATTAAAATAGACGAGCCGACGATTTCTTTGAGTTTTCTGGTTAATAATTCTCCTTTTGCCGGTCGGGAAGGGAAATTCGTCACCAACCGCCAGATTAAAGAACGGTTGGAAAAAGAATTGGAAGTTAATGTCGGTTTAAGGATTGACTTTTCCGATATGAATTCTTATAAAGTTTTCGGCCGTGGCGAGTTACATATCGCTATCTTATTGGAAAATTTGCGCCGGGAAAATTATGAATTACAGGTTTCTCAGCCGCAGGTAATCGTCAAAGAAGAAAACGGTCAGAAGCTTGAGCCTTATGAAGAAATTACCGTTGATATTCCGGAAGCGATGGCTGGCGTGGTAATTGAAAAAGTTTCCAAGCGCAAAGGGCGCCTGTCCGATTTGAAAACGCATAACGGCCAATCCCGCCTGCTTTTTGAAATTCCGACCCGCGGGCTTTTGGGTTATCGCAACGAGTTCGTAGTCGATACCCGAGGCGAAGGAATTTTATGCGCGCATTTTTTGGGCTTTAAGCCTTATGCCGGCGAGATTGAAAGAAATAATCTCGGTTCGATGGTTTCGATGATTACCGGTAAGGCTTCGGCTTTCTCTTTATGGAACCTGCAGGATCGGGGTGCTTTATATATTCTGCCCAATACGGAGGTTTACGAGGGTATGGTTATCGGTAACGCCGCTAAAGGAAACGACATGGCTGTCAATCCGGTCAAGGGTAAACAACTAACCAATGTCCGCGCTTCCGGTTCGGATGAAGCGATTCTGCTGACGCCACCTTGGGATTTGACTTTGGAGCGCGCTTTAAGCGTTATGAATGAAGATGAGTATCTGGAAATCACTCCGAAAAATATTCGTTTACGCAAGCAGTTCCTGACGGAGAATGATCGAGCGAAGGCGAAGAGATAATAAAAAACCCGCGGTCTGAGGACGGCGGGTTTTTGTTTTTAGAGAACTGAGAGTTGTTCTTCAATGAGCTGGTGTTGTCTTTTTACGTTATCCAGCCGTTCTTTGATTTCCGAGAGCAGGAATAAAGTTTTTTCTTCTTCTTTACTCGTCAGCGAGGGAAAGTCTTTCCCTTGTATGACTTTTTCTGGCAGATCAGGAAGCGGCGGCACTTTTTTAACTAGGCCGAGTTTTTCCAGAAATCCGTCATTATAACCTCGAAAAAAATCGGGATGGAGATAAATTTTATTGGTGCTGAAAATAATCACTATATTCCAGTTTATCTTTACCGTTCCATCTTCTTCTACATCCCAAACGTGAATGCTCATATGCTGTTTTTCCGACTGGGACCAGTAATTACTTCTGATAGAACAGGAGGAAGTATGGGGGTCGCTGTCTCCGGTTTGCAAAGTTTTTATCCGCAGGCCTTTTTTGGCGGCCAGCGATTTAATCTTTTTCTTATAAAAACTGATCGGTAATTGGCTGGTGTCTGTTTTAGCAATCAATTCTTTTAAGATTTTTTCCAAGCCGCTTGAAGCTTTGTATTCGCCTTTGAACGGCTTAGCGCCTTTTCCGGGCTGTTGAACCATCGGATAAGTGGTCGAAATTTTTACTTTTTTTTCCATTTTATATTAATTTTAAGTTGTCAAAGAAATAAACGATTGATTGGTAATAATACTATTATTTTGCCATTAGTGTCAATGTTGGCCGCTTTTCCGTATTATTTTGTGTTCTTTAATCATTCCGCGCTCTTTATTTTTTAGCAGTTTTCTGTTATAATATATCATATTAAAATACTTAATAAATTTAAAAAATTATGAAAAAAACAATCTGGATCATTATTGCCGCCGTGGTGATAATCGGGATTTGGTTCTGGTCGTCTTATAATAAGCTGGTGACGGCTAACGAAAGTGTCGATAATCAGTGGGCGCAGGTGGAAACCCAATATCAAAGACGTTTTGATTTGATTCCTAATTTAGTGGAGGCTGTTAAGGGCGCGATGAGCCAGGAACAGACGGTTTTCGGTGACTTGGCTAAAGCGCGGGAAAATTATAGCGGCGCTAAGACCGTTAACGATAAGGCCGCGGCCGCGACGGAAGTGGAAGGAGCTTTAGGTCGTTTATTGGTTATTATGGAAAATTATCCGCAGTTGAAATCGACCGAAACGGTTCAGACCCTGATGGCTCAGCTGGAAGGAACGGAAAATCGCATCAGCGTCGAACGCGGACGCTTTAACGAAGAAGTGAAGAATTTCAATGTTATGATTAAGCGTTTGCCGATGAATATGATTGCCGGCCTGTTCGGATTCCCGGAAAAGACTTATTTTCAGATTACTGCCGGCGCGGCCGAAAATCCTCAGGTTGATTTGCAGTTAAACAAGTAATCAAATAATAAATTAAAGATGTTCCGTCGTTTATCGATAATTTTCAGTTTAATCGTATTTTTAGCGGCCGGTTTTTCGGCTCGGGCTTATTTTAACCCGGGGAAACCGGCCGGTTTTGTTAATGATTACGCGGGCATCTTAAAGACGGAGGAAAGAAGCGCGCTGGAAAGTAAATTGGCGCAGTTTACGGCCAGTTCCAGTAATCAGCTATCAATAGTGACTATTAAAAGCCTGGAGGGCGATACGATTGAAAATTTTGCCAATAAATTATTCGCGGATTGGGGAATCGGCCGGGAAAAACAGGACAACGGCGTTTTGTTATTAGTGGCTTTGGATGACCGGAGGATGCGGATTGAAACCGGCTACGGCTTGGAAGGGGCTTTACCGGATGCGACCACTAACCAGATTATCACTAAAACCCTGCGACCCGCCTTTCAATCCGCGGATTATTACGGCGGGATAAATAAGGCGACCGACGAGATCATCGCCGCAACCAAAGGAGAATACCAGGCTGAATCAGCTCCGTCCGGATGGAATTTTAAGAAATTGAGTTTTGACGCGCTTATCTGGATAATTATTTTTATTTTTTATTTATTGTCGGCTTTGTGGCGCCATTTGGCGAAGAGCCGAAGTTGGTGGGAGGGCGGAATAATCGGCGTGGTTCTGGGTTTAATCGTCGCTCTGATTTTTTGGCGGACTCTTTTGTTGTTAATCGCTTTACCGGCGATTTTCGGCGGCTTCGGCCTGGGTTTCGATTATTTGGTTTCTCGCGTCCTGCCGAAACCGAAAGCGCGCGGCCAGGGAAGAGGCGGTTTCTGGTTTTTAGGCGGTCCGGGCGGCTTTGGCGGTGGTTCCGGTGGTTCCGGCGGAGGCTTTGGCGGCTTTGGCGGCGGAATGTCCGGCGGCGGCGGTTCCAGCGGATCATGGTAAAATAAAAAACCCGGCTCTATAAGTCGGGTTTTATTTTATTTAAGTGGCGTCATTGTTAGTTCGCCTGGCAGGGGGTAACCAGCAGGGATTTTTTTCTTAAGTAATTTTTTTCTTCTTCTTTGAATTTTTTAAGGACATTATTCAAACAATAATCAAGTAAATTCTTTTTTCTTTTATCAAGAATGTTTTCGGGAAAGTCTTCCGGATAATAGACTTCGTCGAGACTGGCGATAATATTTTCCACTTTAAGATGGCAATCTAAACCAGATAAATCGGGAATATTTTTCATATTATTTCCCAGCTTCCATAAGCCTTCTTCGAAAGATTTGGCTTCGGTTGTTTGATCAAGATTAAAAGCTTTCGCTAATTTTTCCATATTTTCCATAATCATCTGGCAACAATCTTCGCTACCGATGACCATTATCATGGCATTAGCATGGTCAAACACTTCCGTTATTTTTCTAAAAACATTAGCCTCTTTGGCCGCGGTAGCCTCGGCTTCGGTTGTCATTTTTACTTTTCTCATTGTCTTCTATTTTTAAGTTACATTGGAATTCAATCTTTTCTTATATTAGTACTTTTGTTTATTTTTGTCAATAGCTAGTGAAAAGATTGGTTAAAGCAATGGCGCTATCGGCCGAACCGCCCGATTTTTATTGTAGTTTTTAAAAGAAGTGTTATAATAATTAAAAGTTGAAGTCGATATTAATTTATCATCTTAATTTTTAAATTTATGGCCGAAGAAAAAGCAAAAGCCTGCTGTCAGGGCAGGCATAAAACGGCAATCTTCATCGTGAGCGCCGTCCTTTTAGCCGGTGTCGTCGTTGTTGCCATCTTGCGCGACCGAATCGTCAATCAACAATTTAAGACCGTGACTATAACCGGCCAGGGCAAAGTTTCTTATAATCCGGATTTGGCGGTTGTTTCTTTGGGAGTACAAATCGACAAGGTGGAGAAAGCGGAAGACGCTTTGAACCAACTTAATTCCAAGGTTGATAACATTATTAAAGCCGTCAAAGAGGTCGGCATCGCTCCGGAAGATATCCAGACGCAGAACTATTCGCTGTACCCACAATATGACTATAAAGATAATATTTCCACGGTTTCCGGTTATAACGCCAATGAACAGCTGGTTATTAAAGTTAGCGGTTACGACCTGGATCAGAATAAACTGAGCCAAGTTATCGCCGCCGCTTCCAAAGCCGGTGCCAATCAGGTCAATAATCTGACTTTCGATTCTTCCAACCTCAATGAATTGAAACAGCAGGCAAGGATCAAAGCGATTACTGATGCTAAAGAGAAAAGTGGCGCTTTAGCCGCCAGCGCCGGCGTCAGTTTGAAAGAGATAACTGGTTGGTATGAAAATATGGTAAATCCCGGTTCTTATTCCAGCGATTATGGCAAGGGTGGTGTCGGCGGCGGCGCCGTTGCGCCGCAAACTCCGGCCGGCAGTCGGGAAGTGATTATCGAAGTCGGGGTTACTTATAACGTTAAATAATTAAAACTTAAAATTGAAAAATTAGAAGATCAGACGACCATTTCAATTATTTCAATCACTCATTATGAACGGTAACGGCAATTCGGATTCTAACCGTAATACGCTCGCGGGCAAAACGGTTTTAATCGTCAATACGGCGAGCGCTAACGATCCACTCCACTCCAAAAAATTTTTTATCCGCAAAGCGAAAAATTTGGGGATTAAAATCATTATTTTAGGGAAAGAAGCTAACACTTTTCAGCCTTACGCTGATCATTGCCTGACGGCCGATACGCTTAATTACCTGGAATCGCTGGCGATTTTGGATAATTTTTTGAAAGAAAATCCGGAAATAAAGCTGGACGGCGCCGTCACTTTCTTGGAAGACGACGTTCTTTTGACGGCTAAGATCGTCGATAAGTACCGGCTGACCGGCACTTCTTATAAAGTTACCAGCCGCGTCCGCAATAAATTCTTACTCCGGGAATTTTGTCTGGCCAATAATCTGCCGGTCGTCAAATTCCGGGAGCTGAAAACCGGTAAAGATTTGGAAGAAGTAGTTAAGACTTTTAGTTTTCCGTTAGTGGTTAAACCGGCTTACGGCGCGGCCAGCGCTTTCGTCGTCAAAGTGAACGACGAGGAAGAACTCCGGGAAAGCTATAATTACATTAAGAAAGATATTTCGCCGAAAGTGGAATCGGCTTTAAATGACGGTCTGGAGGTGTTCGTGGAAGAATACGTCGACGGCGATGAAGTTGATTTGGATATTTTAATCCAGAACGGCAAGATAAAATTTTGTGCCATCAGCGACAACGGCAAAACTAAGGAGCCTTTCTTCATTGAAACTACGCGGATGACCCCGTCCAATTTGCCGGCGAAAAATCAGGCGGAACTTTTAGCGATGGCCGATGAAAGCCTGGAGAAACTGGGTATTTTGAACGGCTGTATCCATTTTGAAGCCAAATCAACCTCGCGCGGGCCGATTCCTCTGGAAATCAATCTGCGCCTGGGCGGTGATGAGGTTTATCCGAGCGTCAAGGCGGCCTGGCACGTCGATTTGATCGAAAACATGATTAAGATCGCCTGCGGCGTTTATATCCCCAAATTCGAGTTTCCGGACGGTCCATACGAATATTTGGCGGCCGAAACTTTTTCTTCCGACTATTCCGGCATTATCGTTAATCTGGAAATCGACGAAGACTTGAAGCGCCGGTCTTTCGTCAAAGAATTCGAGTTTGATAAGAAGATCGGCGATTCGGTTTTGTGCCCTCCGGACGGCTATGAATATTTAGGGTGGATTTTGGTTTCCGGCCATAATCCCTTGGATGTTTCCGATAACCTGCGCGAAGCGGAAAAAGCTATAAACTATGAAATCGCCAAATTCCATCCAGCTTCTTCTATCGGGAAAACCACTCGCCATTCGCCGTTTTCGGCTTCGGCGCTTAATGTCGATATTTTAAAACGCCGCAGTAAGATCGAAAAAATTCGGCGGATGGAGATTTCTAACCAGCGTAATCTGCATATCGGCATCGCCTGTAATTTATACGACGAGGAAACGGCCGACCAGGAAGCGACGGTGGAAAACGATCTGACGGTTATTGGCAAGGATATTGAAAAAACTCTGAAAGAACGGGGATATAAGATCAGCTTTTTTGATTTTAATGATCTGCCGAAAGCGTTTAATGATTTGAAAAACAGCGATGTCGACCTGGTCTTTAACGTTTGCGAGCGAATTAACAATTCCAGTTTATTGGAACCGCATGTCGCTTCGATTTTGGATACGCTTCAGATCCCCTATACCGGGTCTAATCCTTTTACTTTGGGTTTATGTATTGATAAAATACGGGTCAAGAAATTATTGAGCTATCATAAGATACCGACGCCGGAATGGGATTACGTCTATTCGCTCGAAGACGACGTGCGCGACGATTTACGCTACCCCTTAATCGTTAAACCGGCCAATACCGATAATTCTATCGGTATTACTAATGACTCCGTGGTCAGAAATCAGCAGGAATTACGTCGCCAGTTGGAAAAAGTTTTAAAGGAAATCGGCCGGCCGGCTCTGATTGAAGAATATATCGACGGCGACGAGTATGATGTGCCGATTATCGGCACTGATGTCGATGATTTGCGCATTCTACCTTTATCGCGGTCAATGTTTGATGAATTACCCCCGGATATCTGGCATATTTATCCTTTTGAATCGAAATACACGGAGAACTCGGTTTATGACAAGATTATGGTTCAGCGGCCGCCGAAAAATATCGGCAAGAAACTGGAAACGCTTTTGGGTGAAATCGCTCTCGACACTTATAATATTTTAGACTGTCATGATTACGGCCGGGTGGAGATTCGCGTCGACAAGAACAGCAATCCTTACGTGCTTGAACTTAACCCCAACCCTTCGCTGGATAACGGGGGATTTTTCACGGATTCGGCTCAGATGATCGGGATGGACTACGGCGATTTTTTGGAAGAAATCATTCGTTTGGCGATTAATCGCTATAAAGATAATCCGCCCTACTATCATTTACAGCCTAATATTTTGTAGTTTATTATGATTGAGATTCGCTGTGTTAATGATAAGTCGGAGGCCGAACGTCTCTGGCGCGCGTTATCACCTCAAAAAACTATTTTTGACGACTGGGATTTTCGGTACTGTTTCTATGAGCAGGAGCCGCATCCTTGGCGTTTTTACGTTGCTTGGGAAAAGAAAGACGACGGAAGTGAGGAGGCCGTCGGGCTGATGCCTCTGCAGTTTAACGCCGACTGGGGCGGTTTAGAGTTTATGGCCGAAGACCCCTGCGAGGAAAACCGGATTTTTTTCCGTCCCGGCTACGATCAGGTGGTCCGCCTTTTTTATGAACATTTGAAACAGGGAAGCGAGCCGGCGAAATTTTATGATATCTCCGGCGAGGATGAATTTACAAAAAGTCTGCCGATTGAAGATTATAAATATGTTCTGCCTTTGGCGGGTTTAAAAGATTTTAATGATTTTCTGGCTAGGCGCCTGTCCGCCAAACGACGCCGCAGTTTGCTTAAAGAACTGGCGGCGGTGGAGAATAATAAACTTGAAGTTAGTATAAATAGTTTTTCGGCTGACGGCGCCGGTGATTTTATGTCCGATTTGGAAAGATTATTCGAACTCAATACCGCTAATTTCGTTGGCGAATCATACTTAAAAAAAGAAACGGAACGGGCGGCCTGGCGGGGTTTAATCAAACTGCCGTTCGCCTGGCGTCTGGCAATCGTAAAGGTGGACGAAATAAAGCAGGCGGTTTCGTTAAGCGTGCTGTATAAAGGCGAATGGCATTATCTTATTACCGGCGTTAATTTTAAGGATTTCGTCGGTTTGGGCAAATATTTGGTTAAAGTTAATATCGAGGCGGCGCTGGCAGAGAAAGCCGAGGTTTTTGACGCCGGTCTGGGCGATTGCGGCTGGAAAAATCTTTGGCATTTCGACCGGTTACCGCAGTATGAATTTATAAAATAATATGTTTTTATTACCCGCTGACTATTATAAGACTGTAAAGACCAAGAAAAAAGGACGCGGCGTTTTCGCGCGGAAAGAAATTCCGGGCGGAACGTTAGTCGGGGATTATCTGGGAAAGATAATCCGCGACAGCGAAATCGACGCCTTAGAAAAAAAATACGGCGGCGCCAGTTATTCGATGGATTACACCGGCGATGATACTTCCATTTTTCCCGCCGTCAAAACGTCCGGCGTACATCTAATCAATCATTCCTGCGCTCCGAATTGTGATGTTTATTATTATTTCGGCCATACGCTTTACTTCGCTTTACGCCGTATTTTTCCTGGCGAAGAACTGACGGTCGATTACGGGTTTGATCCGCAGTCGGATAACGCGGTCAGTTATTGTCTTTGCGGCAGTCCTTTTTGCCGCGGCACGATGTATGCCTCTCCGGAAAAATTAGAAAAGTTTCATGTTTTTTTTCAACAGCAAATCAAGGGTCAGCGTTTTAAGATTTGCCGCCCAGGAACGTTTTTAGAGCCTTTAGCCAAATACCCGAAGCGGATTAAAGATTTTTCTTGCTATGATTTATTTGCTGATTTAGAGGTGAGGCCGGAATTTTATGATGATAATAAATTACCTAATATTAGCGAATTACGTCAAAGATTAAGGAATACCGGGCGAAGGCTTAAATTTCGCCGTCTCGGGTTTACGATCTTGGGGATAGTTGACGGTCGGTTGATTATTGAAAAGCGATAACCAGACAAAGTGGAAACAGCCTTATTTATTGGCATATTTTTATAGGTATGCTATAATATACTTATAGATGTTGATATTTATAAGCGGTCTATAAATTGGTTTTTTAAAAAAAGATATTAAGAAATATCAAGAAACCTTAAGGAAAATTAAATAATTTAAATAAGTATTATTTTTTAAATGGTCATTATAATCAGGCGGCGCAAGTCGGCTTATTAATAATCCCCATGCTAAAATTATGTCAAAAATGACAAAATCGCAGATGATTGCTTCTTTAGCGGAAGCGACCGGTTTGAGCAAGAAAGACACTGTTTCTTTCATGGACAAATTGGCGGACTTCGTTTATAAGGAAGTTAAAAAATCCGGTGAATGCATTGTTCCGGGCTTTGGTAAATTAGTGAAAGCACACAGAAAGGCTAGAGAAGGTCGCAATCCGGCGACCGGCGAAACCATTAAGATAGCGGCGAAGACCGTAGTTAAATTTCGTTTAGCCAAAGCGGTTAAGGATGCGATCCTTTAATTAATTTAGGGAGTAGTGTTAGAAGGCCGACTTTAGTCGGTATAGATAGAAATTTGTTTCTCAATAAAAAAACCATCCCGTCGGAATCCGGGGTGGTTTTTTATTTCCGTTTTCGGTTAGCGCTCATCCGTTAGTCAGTTGATTTCTTTCCATTCCTCGACGTATTGCCCTAAACCGAAATCTTTTAATTTGTTTTTTAGTTTAGTGTTCTTATTGAGAAAAATTAGCAGGGAACCGAATTCAATCTGATAGCGGTTTTTGACTATCTTATAATGGAGGTTAGGATCGGTTTTAATGGCACGTCTAATGGTCTTACTTTGGACACCGCCTAAATCAGCGGCTTCGGAAACCGAAACCCAAACCGGACAGCTAATTTTTTTGGTTATTGATTTAGTTTTTTTTTCCATTTTTTTAGGTTGTCGTTTATTTTTAAGCAAATACTTAAGTCTACAATAATTTAGACTTAAAGATTTGAAATAGTCTAATAAAAAAGCGGAGCATTTATTTAAGTCTATAATAGTTTAGACTTAAGTCTTAATATTCTAGTTTTTTATTATTTCAAAGTCAATAGGGGCTGTGATTATTTAGGTATCGAATAAATAAAAAAATGAATAAAATTTGTCCTCCGGGCGTATAATTTTTAGCTTGCTTTCCGGCTCTTCCTGTGTTAATATAAAAATCGTATAAGATAAAAATAATTTTGAAGCGGGCGGGTAATTTTCCCGTTATTTTTTGTTAAAACCATTTAACCATTTTTGTCGTTTCGGTCCGTCGCTCCGGTTAATAAAAAAATAAAATAATGTCGATAAATTTGATTCAAAAATTTAAAGATAAGCAAGCGTTAAGCAAGCTTAAAAATCATGATAAGGAAGCGTTTATCAGGATTTATGATGAAAATGTGAACGAGATCCACCGTTTTGTTTATTTTAAAATCGGCAGTCGGGAAGAGGCTAACGACCTGACTTCGATGATTTTTTTAAAGGCCTGGAATCATATCCAGAACAACAATTTGGAAGACGCGAAAACTTTGCGCGCTTTGCTTTATAAAATCGCCCGGACTTCAATCATTGATTATTATCGCGAATCCGGCGGTCGGATCGTCGCTTCTTTGGATGATGAAGATAATAAAATAGAAGTGGTTGACGAAACTCAGGACGCTGAAGGAAAGATTGACCAGGAAGCAGAGATGGAATTGATTAAGCGCCAACTGCCGTTCTTAAAAGAAGAATATCGGGAAGTGATAATTATGAAATTTGTCAATGATTTATCGTTAGAAGAAATAGCTGAAGTTAGCGGAAAAACTAAAGGGAATGTCCGGGTTATATTGCATCGCGCCCTGAACGCTCTACGGGAACTGGTGGAGAAGGAGCGAAAGGTGTAACATTTTAGCGGATTTTACGTATATTATAGTATCAAATAGGCGTCTTATATGACCAACCGCGAACTCGTCGTAAAATTGAATAATTTAAAGAAAATAAATCCCGATCAGAATTGGCTGAAAAGCAATCGGGAACTTTTGTTATCTCAAATTTCTAATTCCGGCGCGGTTGAACTGTCCGCCTGGAAAATTTTTGTGATTAATTTTGAAAGCACGATGCGCGCGGCTTCACGGCCGGCTTACGCTTTGGGTGTTTTTGTTCTGATGCTGGTTGTCGGCAGTCTGTTCAGTCAGAGAACGCTTAATAAAACCAAACCGAATGATTCTTTATATATCGCCCGAATAATTTCCGAAAAAGTTAAACTGAATACGATGTTTAATTCTCAGGAACGGAATAAGTTGGCTGTTCAGTTCGCTTCCGAACATGCTCGGGATATTACCGCCGTTTTAGCCGATCCGCAATTCAATACAGAAGAGAATCAGGATCAGGTCGCGAAATTAAACGATAGTTTTAAAAAAGAAGTCGTGACGGTTAAGGAGGGAATAAATCGTCTGGCGGCGACGACGAAAGATCAGCCGATCGCCCAATCGGAACTATTAACGATTGCCGACAGTTCCAAAGACACGCAGGGTATTCAATTATCTACCGGTACCGGCGCCGGCAATACTGCGCCCATCGCCATTAATCCGATTAACCCTTCAATAAGCGCCACCGCCACGGGCGCCGTTAACCCGGAAATAATTTTACCGGCCGTGTCCGACGGTGCCCTGATTGCCAGCTCCGCCAGTTCCACACTAGTTGTTCCCGTTCCGGCCGCGGATAATGTTTCTGATTCCGATAAGATTTTGGATGAAGCACAAAAATTATTCGATTCCGCGAATTATACCCAGGCTTCCGATAAGTTGCAGGAAGCGATCGATGAAATAATCAAGTAAAGATTTTTTATATATTAAAGCGCGTGTCTGTTAGTTTATCTCCATATTCGGTTACTCCTTTTTGGAAGATCCGTCCTCCGTTCTGGACAATACCGGGCGAGATAAATTAACAAATCCGCGTTTGGAACTTCGGTTCGAAAAACGGATTGGCAAACCCCATCAAGGGTCGAGCCTCATTAAATTGAGGTGGTTTGTCCCTTACAAACCTTATTATTTCCAGTTCAAAGCTGACCAGATTTATAAACTAAAAACAGTAAATCGGTTAAGCTTTTCTCCAGCCCGGAGCAACACGCGCTAGGTTGGCAGAACTTATGTTTTTTAAGATCAGTCAGCCTTCGCCTTAAGCTTTCACGAGCTGGCGGAGCGGGATTCCGACTGATTTACCGTTGGATTTTTTTAAATCGAAACGAAGCGGCGAACTGGACAACTGTCATTATTAATTCGTTCGGACTACTGTTGTCCGGACAATTAAAAATGATTTAATTACTATTTTATGAACAAATTACGCAGATTCTTGGTTGTTGGCGTAATGATTTTATCGGTGATTGCTATGAGCGGTATCGTTATCGCTCCGTCTGCTAACGCCGCGGCTTCGGCTGGCGACCTTATCAAGATGGCTGGCAATTCTTCCGTTTATTATCTGGGCGCTGATGGCAAGAGATATGTTTTCCCGAATTCCACTACTTATGCTACCTGGTACGCTGATTTCAGCGGCGTGGTAACTATCCCGTCGGCTGAATTACAGAGCTACCCGTTGGGCGGCAATGTAACCGTTAGACCGGGTACAAAGTTAGTGAAAATCACGACTGATCCTTCCGTTTACGCCGTTGAACCTAACGGTGTTTTAAGAAAGATCCAGTCTGAAGCCCAGGCGGCTGCTTTATATGGCACCAACTGGAACAAGAGAGTAGTTGATGTTCCGGATGCTTTTTTCACCAACTACACTATCGGTTCTGTTTTAGCGAGCGGTGCGACTCCGGCCGGTTCTTTAGTAAAGAACGCGACTGGTGCCGATATCTTTTACTATAATGGTACCAATTACCGAAAAATCTCGAATGAAGCGGCTTTGAACGCTAACAGATTCCAGATCGCTAATGTGATTACCGCGGCCAGCACGGTTTCTGCCGGTGGCACGGAAGTTTCCAGCGCGGAATTCGTTAACGTCGCTCAGGGCGCCTCGGCCGCCAACACGGTTATTACCGGTTCCGGTTTGATGGTTTCTTTGAGCGCCGCTACGTCCGCTTCGGCGACTATCCCGACCGCTTCTCCGGCCAGCTTCTTGTCTTTGAACTTAACCGCCGCCAATGATGGCGCCGTTAATGTTTCCAGCTTGAAGTTAACCGCTTATGAATTGGGTACAGCTACCAACATTGATGATGTCACTATCTATGATAATGGCGTCAAGGTTGGCAGTTCCAAGAACATCAATTCCAATAGGGAAGCGATCTTCTCTTTTGCTACTCCGATTTCTGTCGCGGCCGGTACTACTAAGACTTTAGTCGTTAAAGCGACCGCTGCGGCCGCTGGCGACTACGCCCTAGGTATCGCCGCCGCTTCCGATATTACCGCTACCAGCGCGACTGTTTCCGGTTCTTTCCCGATTCGCGGTAATAAACAGAGCGCGGTTGCTTCCGCCAATGTCGGTACCTTGCAGATTTCCGGTACTCCGGATACCAGCGCGGTTAATGCCGACTTCGGTGAAGATAATATCTTATTAGCTAGCTTTACTTTGAAGGCTAATAACGAGGCTGCTTTATTGACTAACTTAAAGCTTAAGAACGGCGGTACTAACGTATCCGATATTGTTTCTAACTTAAAGTTGATCCTTGATGGCAACGAAGCCGCTACCGGTACTTACAGCGACGGTTATGTTTCTTTCGCTCTTAACAACTATAAGATCGAAAAGAACGATTCTATTACTGTAGAAGTTCGCGGTGATATGGGTACAACTAATGTCAATGATTCTATTAGCTTGTATTTCAAGAATCGCGCTGATATTTCCGCGATTGGTGCTACCTTCGGTTATGCTTTACAGCTTGAAGACGACACCGTAGCCGGTACTGGTTTTGGTAGTTTCGAAAAGTTAGATACTGTTACTGAAGCGATGACTATCTCGTTAACTGCTAGCGATTTCACTATTGATGCCGATAAAGCCGCGACTCCGTCTAAGGATGTTAAGGCTGGCGATGATGGTGTTGTCTTAGCTACTTTATCCTTTAAGTCTAATGGCGAAGATGCCACCTTAGAAGAAATCACCGGTGCTGGTAACTTTACTATCGTCGGTACTGGCGGCGACGGCTTACAAGCCGACGAAATCAGTAACGTTCGTTTAGTTGATGTTTTGACCGGCGGCGAATATGATTTGGATGCGGCTTTCGTCGCTGATCATTATAATTTGACTTTATCGGATGAAATCAACTTAACCAGAGGTGTTGCTAAGAAATTCCTGGTCAAAGCTGATTTAAATGATGCTACTGGTGATGAAATTGACGTCAATAATACCTTACAGGTTCATTTGGCGGCGGCTGGTATAAAAGTTACTGGTGATGTTTCTAACACCACCATCTTAACAGCCGACATTACTCCGGCCTCCGTTGACGGTTCTATTATGACCGTTAAAGGCGCCTCCTTGGCTTGGAACGTCACTAATTTGACCAACAAGACCGTGGTTACCGGCGCTTCTGATGTCGAAGTTTATGCCGCTAAATTGAAAGCGGGTGCCGCTGACGGCGTAAAGCTTAATTCTTTGAAATTAACTTCTACCGTTACTGACAACATTACTGCTTTTAGTGACAACAACATCACTAAATTGGATCTGTATCTCGACGGCGTATTGATTAAATCTCTTGCTAACAATATTGTCGAAACGACCAGAACTATTACCTTTAGCTCCTTGGATACTAATAGCATTGCCGCTGGCAAGGAAGTGAACTTAGTCGTTAAAGCGTCTTTCTCTTCCACCTTTACCGGTGCCGCGACTTTCAACTTGGGAGTTGCTAATGCTACGACTGATATTGTTGCTAAGTCTGTTACTGGCAACAAAGATGTCTCTGTTACCGGCGGAGCCACAGGTGGAGCTCGCTTGATTACCGAGGCCTCTGTCGGTCATTTGAAGGTTGAGTTATTAACCTCCGATACCAATGCTAGCCAGGATCAGTACATTTTGGCCGGTGCGACTTCCGCCTCTAAGTATATAGGCGAATTGAAGTTCACCACCAAGAATGAGCCGATCAAGGTTAAGAAATTAATCTTGACCAGCAATGGAACTGACTCCAGCTCTGATATCAGCACTGTCAGATTAGTTAAAGCTGATGGTACTGTTGTCGCTTCTCAGACTGCTGAATCCAACGGAGACGTAATC
The DNA here is from genome assembly GCA_041650775.1 of Patescibacteria group bacterium. Taxonomy (GTDB): domain Bacteria; phylum Patescibacteriota; class Patescibacteriia; order Patescibacteriales; family UBA12465; genus UBA12465. The sequence continues at coordinate 38,099 of JBAZKO010000003.1, read as the reverse complement.
TTCGATCCGTTTGATATCACCTTTGAAGCCGACAAGTCCACTTCGTTGTTCATCTCGCCTTTAGCGAGAGGTATTAATGTGGATGGTGACGCTTCTTCCACGGCTACTCAGGGAGATACAATACAGTATAATCTGAGTACGGCTAGTTCCGTTACCGCTTCCGGCGTTAATTCCGGTACCGATATTGTCATGACCGGTATTAATGCTATTACTGGTGATGATCAGTATGATCAAAACGACCTTTCTAAGACTTTCACCATCACTGGTGTTAAGTTGAACTCGGTTGTTAATGCGTTGGCCGATGGCATTTTGTCTTCCGGCAGCCAGGTTATCGGCAAGTACACTCTGACTTTTGAGCATGGTAATAACCGTTTAGTAGACGGTAGTAATGATGCTTACAAGGCTCAGTTGGACAACTTCGCCGTGACCATTAACAGGAATAACGCGGCCGTTACAGCTTTGGGTACTTTAACCTTAAAGGTTGATGGCACCACTACTGAAGTGGCTGAAGACTCTGAAGGCGTTTGGGGTAGCACTAAGATGCATGCCCTGTTGAACAGTGGCAAAGTTGATGACTCGGTTACTTTAGTTATAACCGCGCCTTCTGTTACCATTGCTGGCGCCGCTGTTAACTACAGCGTCCAGACCGTTATCAGCGACCTTAATGGCACTGGTACTGACGATTCTATCCAGCACAATGGTTTGACGGAAATGCATTTACCGTACACCAGCGTGACCGGTGGTAGCTTACATAACTAAGCGATTAGTTATAAAGCAAAGTCTTCCCGATTTTCTTTAATTAATCGGCAACGAAAAGGGCGGCCTCCGGGTCGCCCTTTTCTGATAGTTCCTGGTTGTGTTATAATATCCTGGTAATCCTTAATTTTAAAGCGTTATTGCCATAATAAAAATATGCCCGCCAAGACTTATTTAAAAATTTTACAAATCGGCTTACTCGCTTCGCTGTTGATTGTTTTTTTCGTTTTTAAAGATTTGCTTTTTCCTTACATTACTTCCAAGCAACTCTCGTTCAATATCTTGATGGAAATTCTGGGCGCAATCTGGCTGGTTTTTATTCTGCGTTATCCTGCGTATCGGCCGAAGAAGAATCTCATTACTTTCGGTCTGGCCGCTTATTTCGGGGCGGTTTTGATTTCCTGCGCCGTGAGCGTGGATTTTAATCTGAGTTTTTGGGGCGATTCCGAACGGATGCTCGGATTTTTTCATCTCTTCCATTTCCTGATTTTTTATCTGATTTTGATTACGGTTTTTCGTTCCTGGCGCGAATGGCGGGCGCTGTTCTTTGTTTCTGTCGCGGTCGCGACGCTCGTTAGTTTGTTTGGTCTGACCGGTCCCGAGGTTTTCAGTTCTATCGGCAACACCGCTTATGTCAGCGGTTATTTGATTTTTAATCTTTTTTTCTGCTTGATTTTGTTTTTTCGCGCTTCCGGTAAGGGCTGGCGCTGGCTCTATCTTCTGCCCGTCGCAATCATGCTCCTGGAATTTAAGGCGGCTTTCACTTCCGGCGCCATTGTCGGTCTATTTTGCGGCATTCTGCTTTTGTTTTTTCTGCTCGGACTATTCCATAAGAATAAAGGCTTGCGCCGGATTTCTTTAGTGACTTTCGGGGCAGTCGTGATTTTATTAATCGTTTTATTTTCTCAATCTAAAACCCCCTGGTTCCAAAATAGTTTTTTAAAGAGCTTCACTTTTCAGAAAATAACCTTCCAGACGCGGCTCATTTCCTGGAAAGGGGCGGCGGCCGATTTTAAATATCATCCGCTCTTCGGCACCGGCTTCGGTAATTACGCCATAATTTTCGACAAGCATTTTGATTCCAAATTTTTTAATTACATGAAGTCGGAAACTTATTTCGACCGGGCGCACAACAACCTGATTGATATCGTTTCCACAACCGGTCTAGTCGGTCTCCTAGCTTATCTCAGCATCTTCGCCGCCGTGCTTTATTATCTGATAATGGAATTCCGTAAAAACGGCGCGCGTGTCGGCGGGCGAGAAGACGGGAATCGGCGCAATTTGGAAATTTTGATAATTATCGCGCTAGTGGCGGCTTATTTTATCCAGAACCTGGTAGTTTTTGATTCTTTCGTAACCTATATCGGCCTAATGATTATCCTGGGATTTATTTATTGGCGGATTTCAGAACGGGCGGAAATGACGGGCGAAACGGACAGGGAAGACAACGGAGAAAAGCGGCTGGTTATCAGCGGTTCTTGGGAACTGACGATTTTGATCATTTCCCTGATAATCGCTTATGTTTTTATTTATCAATGTAGTATCCGGCCTTGGCGGATGTTCCAGGGTGTCATCGTCGGCTATGGCGATATCGTTCAGGGAAATCTCTCGGCGGGAATAGCTGCTTACCGGAAAGCTTTAATCGGCACGCCGCTGGATCGTGACGGCCGGGCAACTTTAATCAGCTTGGTATCCGGTTCCAATTTGCTCAGTTCTTTGCCGGCCGATACGGCGGGCGATATCGCGGATTACGTGATTTCTCTGGCGGAAAAAAATGTTGCGGAAAATCCGCAGGACAGTCTGATGCAGATGCAGTTGGCGCAAATTTTAGACATGACGGCGCGGCTTAATTTCGATAATCTGATAAAATTTAATTATTATTCCGCCCGGGCCGTTAACGCCATCAACCGATCGATTGAAGCCAGTCCGGGTCGGGCACCGGTCTATCTCGTCAAAGCGCAGATGCTTTTGATTCGGGGAGAAAAGGATGAAGCGATTAAGACTGTCGAATACGCCATCAGTTTGAATACCGAATATTCCGAAGGTTATTGCCGTTTGGCGCAATTTTATCTGTTATTGAAAGATGACGAAAAAATTGGCGCGCCCCTTGATAAATGCGCTGATTTAGGCGGGACGGACGATCTTAATTCCGGTCCGCTTCTGCTAAAAGCAATTGCTTATTACGTCGATAAAGGCGACTATACGCGCGCGCTGAAATTTTCCGAGCGCCTGACCGTCGTGTATGACAGCGACCCGGAAGCCTGGTTTAATCTGGCTAAATTATATCTGATTACCGGTGACGCCACCCGGACCCAAGTTGCCGTCTCGAAGGCTCTGGCTCTGGATCCGAAGCGGGAAAAAGACTGGCAGGATTTTCTGGCCAGTTTGGAGAAATTGCCAGCCGGGAATTAAAAAAAAGTTTTGAAAATAATTTTATAAAAAATCAGGCCGGAAGGTCTGATTTTTTATTTTAGTGAAAAAACCCGTCCGGACGGGTTTTTTGTTTTTTAGGGCGCGCGGAAAAATTTAAAAAAAGTTTAACGCCGCGTCAGGGTCGGTTTGTTATAGTAGTAAGGCTAAAAATAAATGTTTAGCGACTCGCGCTCGGCGGGCTAATTTTAAAAATTATGTTTAACAGTCAAAAAGTATTTTCCCGGTGGCGGTCGCGGTGGCGGTCGCTCTCTTTAAAACAACGCTTGATTTTCGCCGCCGGCTCGCTAGTCTCCCTTTTTGGGTTTTATTTTTTAGGCGCTTTCCTGACGGTCGATCCGGCGGCAGTGCGATTGGCTGAACTCAAAAATTCCTGGCAGGCGGAGAAAATTTGTCATGAAGACTGTTCTTTAAAACGTCGTCAGGCGGTCGAAACTATCATTAAAAGTTTAACCGGCAAGCCGGATTCTCGTTTAGCCAAGCGTTTGCAAAATTATTTTTTAGATGAAGAAGCGGGCGCGGAATTTAGATCAGAACTAGTCGCCATCCTGCGGCGCGCTTTCGGCCCTGACGCGCCGCCGTATATAAAGAGCTATTTGGCTGATTCGGAGGCTGATCCGGTCATCCAGGCCGCGATTATCGCTTCTTACGGCGGGATTTTAGGTAGCGAAGAAGAGAACTCGTCTCCGGATTATTATTTTACTCTTCTGACCGGCGATTATCATCCGGCTTTGAAACAGGAAGCTATAAAGTTATTAAGTGATTTTCCGAATAAAGAAAAATGGTTTTCCCTTAAGCAGTTGGAAGCTATTGAGAGTCTAATTGTCGATTCGGCGACAGAAAAATCCTTGCGCCAATCTTTGGTTTTACTGTTAAGCGATTATTACCCTCTGTTTTCGGAAGAAACCGCTGTTATCTTAAAAACGGCCTATAACGCGGAAAATGGTCAGGATGAAATCAGCCGGGCTTTTGCCGCCGATATTTTAAATAAGCTGGGCGGGGAAGAACTGGCGCCGGTGGCGGTGAGTCCCGCCGCCTGGAAAGAATATTATAATAATTAAAAGAATCAAATAAATTTATGAGAATTATAAAATTATCGGCTAAAATTTTTGTTTTTATCTGGCTGTCGGCGGCACCCGTCTTTTGTCGCGCTATGCCGCCGGGGACTTTGCTGTATCGGACTTCCGGCGACGGAAAAATGTATGGTTACAGCGACGATCCGTTAATCTATGACGAGGGAGGAATAATCAAGAATATTTACGCCGGCCACGCGGCCATTTATATCGGCAAAGAAAACGGCGAAGATTATATCGTGGAAGCTATGCCCGACGGAATCGTCAAGACACCGGCCAAATATTTCGTTAATCGCGCTGAAAACGAAACTTTTCTGGGCGCCCGGATACCGTCGGCCGCGACGCCGCTTCAACAAGCGAAAGCGGTGACCATCGCTAAAAGTTTGGTTGGAAAAAAATTAGATTATGATTTTGACTTTAAATATCAGAAAGGTCCGATAAGCGGCCGGTGGACTTGCGTCGGTTTGACGGAAAAACTTTATGAAAGCGCGGATATTGCTAATCCTAATAATCTGGCGTCTTTGGAATATGATCCGAGTTATTACGCGGTCGATATTACGCCCGACGGTTTTGATAATTATAGCACAGTCAATAAAGAGGGCGATTGTTTTTCCCGCGAGCGGGAATTTTCAAAAATTGCCCGCCGGCCGGATTTGCTTATTCCGGCACCGGAACTCATCGGTTTTGACGTCGGGTTGGAAAATAACGGTGAACGCTACATCTTTTTGCCCTATACCCAGTTTCTTCAGCCGTCTTTGAAAGCGGTCACGGCCGATGTGGCAGTCGCTTCTTATTTTTCGGGAGCGGAAACGCGCGCGCCGCTAAATGTCAAAGCGCTAGTTTTACGTTGGAGTTTGATTAATAATCCGGTTTCAGCGCTTAAGAATTTAGCCGGCGAAGTCAAAAATTTCGTCGTTAAAGCGGCGGTTAAGACCGGCGAGTTAGCTAAAAGTTTGGGTGCGAAAATTTTCGGTTCCGATTCCGGTACAGAAATAGTTTTAGAAGACGGCGGAACGGAAAAGGCTGTTTCCAAGACTGCGAGTAAAAAAACCGCCGCCCAAAAAACGAATTCGGCGGTCGTTAAAGCGAATCCGAAAGTGACCGTGAATAAGGCGACGACTGTCAATTCTGGAAATAAGGCCAAAACCACGTCCGCCGCGACTTCTAAAACCGCGGTCGCATCAGCGCAAGAAACGACCGGAAAAATCGGCTCTAAAACCGTCGCCAAAGCCACTAAAACCAACACGGTGAAAACCGTCGCCAAAACCGCGGTCGCTTCGACGACCGCTATCACCGCTTATTATGACTCCGCTACGGTTCAACCGATTGTAGTCTCCGCCAATAATTCCGGCGGTTCCAGTGGTGGTTCTTCTTCTCCGTCCGCGTCAAGCGTACCGAAGTTGGCGATAATAAATAAAATTTACAGTACAGGAAATGACGATTGGATTGAATTATTCAATCCCGGCGACGAAGACTTTGATTTGGCCACCGCCGGTTATCGTCTGGAAAGAGCCAAAACCGCGGAAGACCCTGCTTTAATTATGCGTCTGGGAAATACCGAGGACGGTTCGTATCCCGGCGGCACGATAATCAAAGCGCATGACAGTTATTTAATCGTTCGCGCCACGGCCGGCGATTATTATAGGAACCAGGCCGACGCTCTGGCCACGCGCGATGAATTTAGTTGGACCGGTTCCGGCTATACGTTATATTTGGGAATTAATGCTATCAGTTCCAGCGCCGATCCGGATATCATTGATGCCGTCGGCTATGGTCCGGATGCGACTTATTTTCAAGGTAGCGGTCCGGCGCCGGAGATAAGCGATAATTATATTTTAAATCGGGTGGCCGATAATAATGATAATTCCACCGATTTTAATTTGCTTTTATCGCCGAACGCGGAAATAACGACTATCATCGAGGAGACGGCGACTTCAACGGAAGATGTCGCGACTTCTACTGAAAATATTGCGACTACGACCGAAGATATAATTCAAGATACCGCGACCACAACGGAAGAGATGGCGACTACGACCGAGGACATAGCGACTACGACCGAGGATGTGACAACTTCAACTCCGCCAGTCGACGACACAACTGAAGATGAACCTAAAATAGCTTTGATAAATAGAATTTATAGCACCGGCGATAATGATTGGGTGGAGTTATTCAATCCCGGTGATAAAGACTTTGATTTGGCCGCGACCGGTTATCGTTTGGAAAAAACCAAGACCGCAGATGATCCGAGTCTGATTATGCGTCTGGGAAATACCGAGGACGGTTCTTACCCCGGCGGCACGATAATCAAGGCGTATGACAGTTATTTAATTGCCCGCGATGACGCTAATGATTATAATAAAAGCCAAGCTGACGCTATCGCCACGCGCGACGAATTCAGTTGGACCGGCTCCGACTATACTTTGTATCTCGGAACCGGTGCCATCAGTTCGAGCCTTGATTCCGATATTGTCGACGCGGTTGGCTATGGTCCGGAAGCCACTTATTTTTTGGGTAGCGGTCCGGCGCCGGAGATAAGCGACAATTATATTTTAAGCCGGGTAGCCGACAACGACGATAACGCGACGGATTTTCGTCTGGTTTTATCCGCCGATCCGAGCATCGTTTTAGAGCCGCCGACCGATTCTGATTCCGATTTTGGTTTATTCGTAGCGCCGACGCCGATTGATTCGGCCGGCTTAACTAATGTCTGGCATTTCGACGAATGCCACGGCGAAGGGGAAAGAGCGATCGGTAAATGGGAATGTGCGCGCGTTGTCGGTTTTAATTATCCCGGATTCAAACTTTCGCCCGGCGCGGCGCTGAATCTCGAACAGTTGTCTTTTAGTTTCTATTATAAGAGATCGCATGATTTTCCCCGCTTGATTTTAGAATTGTCCGATTCGGCCGGCGATAATAAGATGAGCCTGTCTCTGGAGCCAGGGTTGGCGACGGTCGAAGGTTTACCGAATTCCGCCTGGCGCTATTATACCGATATTCCTTTTGATGATTCCTGGCATCAGGCGACTTTGGTGGTTAACCAAGAAGAAGATTATTGGGCGGTTTATATAGACGGCCGGGAGACGATTAAAGAAAATTTTATGGCTCGTCTGTTCGCGGTGACGGAACTGACAATTAGTGGCAATTGCGATCCGGTACTTATCGATGAATTGGCGGTCTGGAATCGTTCTCTGGCCGCCGCGGAAATTTTGGCCGCTTATCGGGCCGACGCGCCTTTCAATCCTTTAACGGCCAGAGAGCCGCAGAAGCCGGCCGTGCTTGATTATTTGTGGAACTTTGAAGAAGACACCGGTTCGGTGGCGACTGACAGTGTCAACGGTCTGATTCTTAATGTTCCTTCGGAATCATGGGTTGGACGGAGCCATAATAATTATGCCATCGGAACTTCTTTCGGCAGCACTTTTTCTGCTGAGTTCGTCGATCCGCTTGATTCCGAAGATTTGTCTTTGACTCTTTGGTGGCGCGATCGGGATCGCCCCAATCAGGGGCGGGCCAATATTTATCTGATTGGCGGGGCGGATAAAGGAACTAATATCTTTTCATTGTTAGCTAATAATTATCGCCTGGGGTTCTGGTCGGACGGCAATTATGGAATCCTTGCCGAAGGACTAAACACGGCTATTCCCGATGACGGCGCCTGGCATCATTTGGCTCTGGTTTATGATTCTTACCGTTATAAATTAAGCTTTTACGTAGACGGAGAAGAGAAGGCCGGCTTGTCTTTGATTAGGATGAGGGAAGAAAGGGAAATTAATTACTTAAAGATTTCCACGGACGGTTCCAGTTCCGAGATTGATGAGTTGGGAGTTTGGTCCGGAGCGTTAAGTCCGACACAAATTAAAGATATTTATGCTAATAATAAATAAAATAAATCTAATGTTAGCATCATTCCTCTTGCTTTTTTATGACTTTTCTTGTATTATAAGAACGTTATTGGGGTAAGCGGGCGATCGCTCCGTTTTTTAAAACGGGGAGGAAAGTCCGGACTTTAAAAGCTCTTTTTGAGCAAAAACGATAGTGGGTAACGCCCACCGGTCGGTCGGTACGCGTTAAGCGAATCGACGGATCAGGGAAAGTGCCACAGAGACAATACTAATTCTGGAATTTTTTAACAGAATCAAAGGTGAAAAGATATCGGATGCTTGGGGCGACCCGAGCTACCGGTTTCGGCCTCCGGTGACGGAGATGCCGTGGTAAACCCTATCGAAAGCAAGAGCAAACTTGCCGCTATCGGCCGTCGCTAGTCGGCGGCCGGGGGCGGCAATGACAAGTGGCTCGCTCGAGCCCGTTAGCGATAACGGGCCCAGATAAATGATCGTTTAGAACAGAATCCGGCTTACGGCTGTCCCAATAACCTCTGTTTATAAAAAATTAATATATGAAAAAAAGCGAATCGTTTTTTTCCGTCCTCTTCGTGCCGGTAGATTTTATTTTAGTCGTGCTGGCCGGAATTTCCGCTTATTATTTAAGATTTTCCGAGTGGTCTGCCAGCATCCGGCCGGTAATTTTTAATTTACCGTTTCCTCAATATTTTAAGTCTGTTCTGATTATCGCTGTTCTCTGGATAATGATTTTCATTATCGCCGGCTTATATCAGATTAGAAGCGCTCGCCAGTTGGCTCAGGAATTGCGGAAGATATTTTTTGCCTGTTCGACCGGATTGGCGGTAGTGGCGGTCATGATTTTTTTTCAACGCGAATTGTTCGATTCGCGTTTTATTGTTTTGGCCGGTTGGCTGTTCGCGGTAGTCTATATTAGTCTGGCCCATGCCTTTATCCGTTGGTTGCAACGTTCGCTTTTTCGGTTCGGTCTCGGCGTTCATAAAGTCGTTCTGGTCGGTAATTCCAAAACGGCCGATAATTTGATGACCGAATTTTCCGGCAATAAAAAATCAGGTTTCGAGGTCGTTAAGCGGGCGCGCGATTTTTCTTTGGAAACCGCTCAGGAACTCGCGGAATTTATTAAAGATCGGGAAGTAGACGAGATTATCCAAAGCGATCCGAACTTAAGCAAAGTAGAAACGCTTCGTCTTTACGATTTTGCCAATGAAAATCACCTGACTTTTAAATATGTCGCCGATTTACTGGAAGTTAAGGTCTTACGTACGGAAGTGGCGGAAATTATCGGTATTCCGGTGGTGGAAGTCAAGCGGACGACGCTGGAAGGTTGGGGGCGTATTTTTAAGCGGCTTTTTGATATTGTCGTTTCCGCCGTTCTGATTATTATTTTTTCACCTTTAATCCTCATTACTATCTTGGCGGTCGCGCTGGATTCAAAAGGGCCGATTTTCTTTTCCCGTCGCGACGATGGTTCTTTCGTTACTCGCATCGGTGAAGGCGGCGTTCCTTTCAAGTATTTTAAATTCCGTTCCATGATTCCTAATTCGGATAGCATGCGCTATAATGAACTGGCTGACCGCAATATTCGGACGGACGGGCCGATGGTCAAAATCAAAGACGATCCACGCGTCACTCGTATCGGCAAGTTTATCCGCCGCTGGTCGATAGATGAACTCCCGGAATTATTTTTAGTTTTTATCGGTCGGATGAGTTTAGTCGGTCCGCGGCCACATCTGCCGGAAGAAGTGGCTAAATACGAAAATTACCATAAGAAAACTTTATCCGTTAAACCGGGCATCACCGGTCTGGCTCAGGTTTCCGGCCGGAGCGATCTATTGTTCGAGGAAGAGGCGAAACTGGATATTTATTATATTGAAAATTGGTCGCTGTTGTTGGATATTTCTATTTTGTTGCGAACCCCTTTCGCGGTGTTAAAACATCGGGAAGCGGAATAAATTATGAAAGTCGCTTTAATCCATGATCATTTAGCTCAGGATGGCGGCGCCGAAAAGGTGCTGAAGGTTTTGGCGGAGATGTTTCCCGCGGCGCCGATTTATACTTTGCTCTACGAAAAAAAATACACGGAAAAATATTTGAGAGGACGACGGATAGAAACTTCGGTCATTCAAAAACTACCCGGCGGAATCAGACATTATCAATGGTATTTGTTTTTTATGCCGCTGGCGGTGGAATTTTTTGATTTGCGGGAATTTGATTTGGTGATTTCCGATTCCAGCTCTTTTGCCAAGGGGGTTATCACTAAACCTGGTTGCTTACATATCGACTATTGCCATACGCCGACTCGTTATCTTTGGAGTGATACGCACCAGTATATGAACGAATTGAAGTATAATAAATGGCTGAAAAAGATAATTTCTCTGGTTTTAAATCGGATTCGTCTTTGGGATCGCCTGGCGGCCGATCGCGTCGATCTCTTCATCGCCAATTCCGAAACGGTGCGGCGGCGAATCGCTAAATATTATCGCCGCGAGTCGACCGTGATTTATCCGCCGGTGGAAACGGAGCGATTCACGGTTAGTGATTTGAGCCGGTCAACCGGCGAAGAACAGTATTTTCTGGCCGGTTGCCGTCTGGCGCCGTATAAGCGGATCGATATCGTAGTTGAAGCTTTTAAAAATTTAGGCGCGGATTATAAGTTGAAAATTTTCGGCGACGGAGTCGATTTGGAAAGATTAAAAAAAATAGCCGCCGGAGCGGTTAATATTGAATTCTTGGGCCGGGTAAGCGAAGAGATTAAGGCAAAATTATTTAGTGGCGCCCAGGCTTTCATTAATCCGCAGGAGGAAGATTTCGGCATTACCGTCGTCGAGTCGCTCGCCAGCGGCCGGCCGGTAATCGCTTATGAGAAAGGCGGCGCGACCGAAACCGTTATCGAAGGACGAACCGGCTTATTTTTTAAAGAACAGACGGCGGAGGCTTTAACCGCGGTTATAAAGAATTTCCGTTCCGCCGATTTCGATTCAGCGGAGATTCGTCGCTCGGCTGAGCGGTTTTCCGTGGATAATTTTCGGCGGCAGTTAACGGAGTTTATTGACGCGCATAAAAAATAAAAAGGAAATTAGTAAATTTTATGAAGATTGGTGTGGATATCAGGGTTTTAATGGACAAACATTATAGCGGCATATCCGAATATACCGCTAATTTATTAACCGCGATTTTGCGTCAGGACAAAGAGAACTGTTATAAATTATTTTACAATTCCTATCATTATCTGGACGACCGTTTTAAATTCTGGAACGGCGATCGGGCGCGTGTTATTGGTCGGCACTGGCCCAATAAAATTTTTAACTATCTTTTACAGAAGTTTTTTTGTTATCCGAAATTGGATCAGGTTTTGGGCGGCGTCGATCTTTTCTGGTCGCCCCATTTTAATTTTACCTGTTTAAGCGGCTCGGAGTCCGGCCTAAAGAAAGTGGTTACTGTCCATGATTTATCATTTTTAAGATACCCGGAGTTTTTTAGCGCCCGCAAAAATTTTTGGCACCGAGCATTGGGCGTTAAAAAAACTCTGCGTGTCGCCGAGAGGATTATCGCCGTTTCCGCCAACACTAAGAATGATATTATCGAATTGGCCGGCGTCGCTCCGGAAAAAATTTCCGTAATTTATTCCGGCAATAACGCCGTCAAAAGGGAAGCGGACGCTAAGCCGCGCTCTGAACGTTTTATCCTGTATCTCGGCAATATCGAGCCGCGCAAAAATATCAACGGGCTGATAGCCGCTTACGACCAGTTGCGAGCGGAAGGTGAAAACATCAAATTAATTTTAGCCGGCGCGCCGGGCTGGAAAAATAAAAAAATATATGCCGCCCGCGATGGTTCCCGGTATAAAAATGATATTATATTTTTAGGTTATATTAGCCAAAAAGATAAAGAAGATTTATTGCGTAAAGCTACGATTTTTGTTTATCCTTCATATTATGAGGGTTTTGGTTTTCCTCCTCTGGAAGCGATGGCTAGCGGCGTACCGGTTGTTTGTTCCAATGTTTCCAGTTTACCGGAAGTGGTGGCGGATGCGGCATTAATGATCAATCCGTTTAAAGACGAAGAAATTAAGGACGCTTTAAAAATCATTTTGACCGATGAAAAATTGCGAGCGCGCCTGATCGCGAAAGGATATGAACGCGCCAAATTATTTTCCTGGGATAAAACAGCGGCGCAGTATTTGCAACTATTTAAAGAAGTGTATGAAGAAAAAAAGTAAAGTTCTGGTCGCGATGTCAGGCGGAGTCGACTCCAGCGTAGCGGCACAACTTTTAAAGAACCAAGGCTACGATGTCGCCGGCGTTTTTTTGCATTTTTGGAAAGACGAATCGGCCGGAGACAAAGCGGAGAATCGTTGCTGTTCCTTGGAATCGCTTTTGGATGCGCGCGCGGTTGCCGCGAAAATCGGTATTCCTTTTTATACTTTTGATTTTTCCAGTCCGTTTAAAAAGGTGGTGGTCGATAATTTTTTGAGCGAATATGCCGCCGGCCGGACGCCGAATCCTTGCGTGGTTTGCAATAAACAGATCAAGATCGGCCGGCTGTTAAAATACGCGCGTCGTCTGGGCTTTGATTATGTCGCTACCGGACATTATCTGCGGCTCAAGCGGGTTGGCCGCGAAGAGAGGCTGTATAAGGCGAAAGATAAAAACAAAGATCAGTCTTATTTCCTGTATACCTTTACCCCGGAGGAATTAAAACATCTTTTATTTCCGCTGGGCGCCTATACCAAACCACAGGTGAGAAAATTAGCAGAAAAATTAAAATTGGCGGTAGCGGCCAAACCAGAAAGCCAGGATATTTGTTTTTTGTCCGGCGACCATAATAAATTTTTAAAAAAATATCTGCCTTTACGGCCAGGCGAAATCAGGCGACTGGAAACCGGCGAGAAAATCGGCGAACATCAGGGTCTGCCGTTGTATACTATCGGTCAACGCCGTGGCCTGATTGGCGGCACCGGTCCTTATTACGCCGCCAAATTCGATTGGCGCCGCAATATTTTATATGTGGTCAAAAATTGGAACGAAGCGGTTTTATATCGATCCGGTTTAATCGCTAAAAAAGTAAATTGGCTCTCCGGCCGGACTCCCCGGCGTGTTTTTAAATGCGGAGCCGTAATCCGTTATGGACATCAGGCTGTGCCATGCGTCGTGACTCCGACCGTCGGAAAAGGGAAAGAAAAAGGAGGCGCCGGGAAAGATGGTCAAAATTATCAGGTTAAATTTTTAAAACCTCAGCGCGCGGTCACTCCCGGACAGAGCGTTGTGTTTTATGAGAAGGAAAAAGTCTTGGGCGGCGGGATTATCAGTCACGGAAACGGAAAGTGAAACAAGCGCTAATTAAAAAAGACGGGCAAATCCCGTCTTTTTTGCTGTGCCGCGAGAGGGAATCGAACCCTCATGGAGTCGCCCCCACACGATTTTGAGTCGTGCGCGTCTACCAATTCCGCCATCGCGGCTCAAAATCCAGTATAATAAATAAAATTTTAATTGTCAAAGATTTTTCTTTAAGATATAATGAATTTATAGAAGAGAATCATTTCCGCGTTTGTGCCTAATTTATGAGTAAAACCATCGCCATCGTTAATCAAAAAGGCGGGGTTGGGAAAACCACCACCGCCGTTAATATCGGCGCCTATTTGGCTCATCTCGGCCGGCAGGTTCTTTTGATTGACGTCGATCCGCAGGCGAACGCCACTTCCGGCTTGGGTCTCGATCACCGCGCTCTGGAAGCCGGAATTTATGAAGCGCTGATCGGCGAAAAGCCTTTGCCGCAGATAATAAAACGGACTCTCCAATCCGGACTAAAAGTCGCTCCGGCGACGATGTCGCTGGCCGGTGCCGGCGTGGAAATGGTTAATCTGGACAACCGCGAGTTTCGGCTGGCTAATGTCTTGGACGAAGTAAAAAAAGATTTTGATTACATAATTATCGACGGTCCGCCTTCTTTGGGGTTATTGACCGTTAACAGCCTGGTGGCCGCCGACGAAGTTTTGATTCCCATCCAAAGCGAGTATTTCGCGCTGGAAGGCCTTAGCCAGTTATTGGAAACAATCAGTTTGGTTCAAAATAATCTGAAACCGGCTTTGGGAATAATGGGCGCGGTCATAACCATGTTCGACCGCCGTAATAAATTGTCCGAATCCGTGATGGAAGAATTGTATAAATATTTTCCGAACCGTATTTTCCGTTCGGTCATTCCGCGTAGCGTCCGACTGGCCGAAGCGCCGAGTTACGGCCGCTCGATTTTGCACTATGATCCGAAATCCAAGGGCGGGAAAGCTTACGAAGGACTGGCGAGAGAAATTTTAAGTTTGGAAAGATAGTCTCCGCCTGGCCGGCCTTATTTTAGAAATTAGTTTTAATCAAATAACATATGCCTCAAGGTTTAGGCCGAGGACTCGGCTCGCTGATTCCCAAAAAGACCGTTGTTTATGGCCAGAATCCCTTTAAGTCTGGCGCGGCCGAAGAAGAAACTTTTTTACTCCGCGACAGCGATCGGATTTTAAAGATCAGCCCCGAAAGAATCGATATCAACCCACAACAGCCGCGGACGAATTTTTCGGAGAGCGCTTTGAATGATTTAGCTGAATCGATCAGACAGCACGGGATTATCCAGCCTTTGATTGTAACGAAAAAAGGCGATCGCTTTGAACTGATTGCTGGCGAACGCCGTTTGCGTAGCGCGAAGATCATCGGTCTGAAAGAAGTGCCGGTTATCGTCCGGGACGAGAAAGCGCAAAAAAAATTAGAGTTGGCTTTGATTGAAAATTTACAACGCGAGGACTTGAATCCGCTGGAAAGCGCTCGGGCTTATAAAAGATTGATCGAGGAATTCAATATTACTCAGGAAGAAGCGGCTAAGAAGCTGGGCAAAGCCCGGTCCAGCGTCGCCAACGCTTTACGCCTGTTATCTCTGCCGGCGGCGATTCAGGACGCTTTGGCGGGCGGGAAGATTACGGAGGCGCACGCCAAATATCTTTTGGGTCTGGAGGGCGAAGCAAAGCAGTTGAATATGCTGAAAAAGATTCTGCGCCAGAATTTGACCGTGGCGCAGACTGACAAAGAAATAAAAAGATTGGGTGGAACTAAAGACGCCAGGCCGAAAGATTACTTTGACCGAGCGAAAGAAGAAGAATTGGGGGAATATCTAAGCACGAAAGTGGAAATAAAAAGGCAGGGGAAAGGCGGTAAAATTTTGATTGATTTTTATAGCGAAGAAGAGCTGAATGAAATAACTAGGAAAATTAAATAATATCAATCCCGGCGCTTAGCGACAGCCCATCAGCTCTGGGCTGTTTTTAAAAAGTCTTGGCATATAAAAACATATAAAAAAAGGAGGCTTCGTCATTAGAAGCCTCCGAACCAAACCCATAACATAAACTAACTAACCAATCATTAAAAACTTAACCACTAAAACCTAATTACTAACTCTAAAAAACTAAACCCTAAGAATTAACCCTAAAAAATAAACCTATGAATCCTATGAGAATTATTAAAAAGAACTTGATTATATTATAGGAAATTAATAAAAAGTTGTCAAGTTGCTATCCTTAATTCCTTATATTAAAATGATAAAGTCCGGATAACCTATTTTTTCATGTCTTTTGTCCATCTCCACAACCATAGCCATTATTCCTTGCTTGACGGCCTGACTAAACTGGACGAGATGGTTAATTATGCCAAAGAACAGGGTTCTCCGGCTGTCGCCATTACCGATCACGGCACGATGTACGGGGTTATAGAATTCTATCAGAAGGCCAAGAAAGCCGGTATTAAGCCGATTATCGGAGTGGAAACTTACCTGGCGCCTGGTTCGCGTTTTGACAAGAATACCCGCGAAGATGGCCGGAGCGCTCACTTGCTTCTTTTGGCTAAAAACCTGGTCGGCTATAAGAATCTGATTAAGATAGTGTCGCATGCTCATATTGAAGGTTTTTATTATAAGCCCAGAATCGACTGGGAAATTTTAAGCCAACATCATGAAGGGTTGATTGCCTGTACGGCCTGTCTGGCCGGCGAAATCCCCCGGCTTATTTCCGCCGATAAATTAAGCGAAGCGAAAAAAAGGATCCAGGAATATAATCAGCTATTCGGGCAGGATAATTTTTATCTAGAAATAATGGATCATCCCGAATTGGCCGATTTGGAAAAAGTGAATAAAACCCTGATTGCCTTTTCGCGCGAATTGAATATTCCGCTGGTCGCGACCAATGACGCGCATTATCTAAAGAAAGAAGACGCGGAAGCGCAGGATATCCTATTGTGCCTGCAGAATAAGAAAAAAATTACCGATACCGACCGGATGAAGATGCTCGGCCTGGGTGATTATTCTTTGCGACCCAACGCGGAAATGATCGCCGCTTTTAAAGATGTTCCCGAAGCGGCCGCCAATACTTTGAAAATCGCGGCGATGTGCAATGTGGAAATCGAACTGGGCAATATCCAACTGCCGCATTTCGAAGTGCCGGCGGGATATGACGGCAATTCTTACCTGCGTCAGTGGTGCGAGCGGGGAATGGTTAAAAGGTTCCCGGACGCCGGCGCGGCCGAGTTGGAAAAGATAAGAGAACGTCTGGATTATGAATTATCGGTTATCGCCAAGATGGGCTGGCCGTCTTATTTTTTGATTGTCGCCGATTTTATCAACTGGGCGAAAGACAACAAGATCGTGGTCGGTCCGGGACGCGGCAGTGCCGCCGGTTCTTTGGTTTGTTATCTGACCGGCATCACCAACCTTGATCCGCTTAAGTATGATTTGCTTTTTGAACGGTTCTTGAATCCGGATCGTATTTCCATGCCCGATATTGATATGGATTTTGCCGATATCCGGCGCGGCGAAGTGATAAATTATGTCGAGGAAAAATATGGGAAAGATCATGTCGCCCAAATCATCACTTTCGGAACCATGGCGGCCCGCGCCGCCGTGCGTGATGTCGGTCGCGTCCTTGATGAGCCTTATGATTACTGCGACAAGATTTCCAAAAGCATTCCGATGTTCATGAAGTTGGACGAAGCGCTGAAAACCGTACCGGAACTTCGGGAAATGTACGCTAAAGAGCCGGCGGCGAAGCGTATCCTGGATTACGCGAAACGTCTGGAGGGCGTCGCCCGACATGCTTCTACGCACGCTTGCGGCGTGCTGATCACCAAGAATCCGCTGACCGAATATGTTCCGATTCAATATGCGTCTTCTTCCGACCGCAGTATTATTTCCCAATATTCGCTCCATCCGATCGAAGACCTGGGTTTGTTGAAAATGGATTTTTTGGGCTTGAAAAATTTAACGATTATCGAATCAGCTTTAAAAATTATCAAGAATACCCGCGGTTTGGAAATAAATATTGATGAGATTCCGCTCGACGACGCCAGAGCTTATAAATTATTTCAAGAGGGCGAAACGACTGGCGTTTTCCAGTTTGAATCTTCCGGCATGAAAAGATACCTGCGAGAGCTCAAGCCGACGGTTTTTGAAGACATTATCGCCATGGTCGCTCTGTATCGACCGGGACCGATGGAATGGATTCCGGATTATATCGCCGGGAAGCATCAACGTAAAAAAGTATCATATTTGCACCAAAAACTGGCGCCGATTCTGGAAAAGACTTATGGTGTCGCTATTTATCAGGAACAAGTCATGCAAATCGCCCGCGACTTGGCTGGATTTACTATGGGACAGGCCGATGTCCTAAGGAAAGCCATGGGTAAAAAAATCGCCTCGTTGCTCGCCGAACAGAAAGAGAAGTTCATCGAGGGTTGTGTTAAGAACGGCGTTTATAAAGAACTGGCGGAGAAAGTCTTTTCGTTTATCGAACCGTTCGCCGGTTATGGTTTTAATCGTTCGCACGCCGCCTGTTACGCTTTAATCGGCTATCAGACCGCTTATCTAAAGGCGCATTGGCCGGTGGAATTTATGGCCGCGCTTCTGACTTCCGACCAAGGAGACACCGACCGAGTGGCGATTGAAATCGAAGAGTGTCGTAATATGGGCATTAAGATCATGGCCCCGGACGTTAATGAATCTTTTGGCACTTTTACGGTTGTAACGGCCGGAACGAAAGAGAATCGCGCCATCCAAGCGGAAGAAAAAGCCGATACTATCCGGTTCGGATTGAAAGCGATTAAAAATGTCGGCGAGCATATCGTCGAAGAAATCATCAGAGAAAGAAAAGAGAATGGCCCTTATCAGGATATTTTCGATTTGTTAGAAAGAATTACCGACAAGGATTTAAACAAGAAATCTTTAGAAAGTCTGGTAAAAAGCGGGGCGCTGGATAGTTTCGGTGAACGCGGGCAGATTCTGGGAAACATGGAACGCCTTTTGAGTTTCAATAAAGAAACGGCTAAATCCAAAGACAATAAACAAAGCAGTCTATTTTCCGATTTGCCCACGGCTGATGCCGGCCGGCCGGCGCTTAATCCGGCGGCGGAAGCGGAACAGAATGAAAAATTGATTTGGGAAAAAGAACTCCTAGGTTTGTATGTCAGCGAACATCCTTATAATTATTTTCGTCCTTATCTGGCTGGTTACGCCGTTCCTTTGGTGGAACTGGGGAAACATAAAGGCGATGATCGGATAATCGTCGCCGGGATTATTTCGACCATTAAAAAAATATTGACGCGCAAAGGAGAATCGATGCTGTTTGTAAAATTGGAAGATGCGACCAACACGGTCGAACTTTTGATTTTCCCGCGCCTGCTGAAAGAGACGCCCGATTTGTGGGTCGAAGGGCGGGCGATTATAACCGACAGTAAATTATCGGAAAAGGATCAAGAGGTGAAAGTTTTGGTCAACCGCGCTTTTCTTCTGAACCCCTTGGAAGCGGGAAAATCAGTCGATGATTTTAAGAAACTATTATTGGAAGGCGGGCCGGTCAAGAAAAGTTATCGTCCGGGAGGCTGGAATGGCCGAGAAAGCGGATATAATCGGATTGAGCCAGAGAGAAAAACAACCCCGGCACCGGCCGCGGTTAAACCAGCTGGCAATCCCTTGCGGATAATTTTTTTACATGACCTGGCGGCTGATAATCTGATGGAATTGCGAAAAATATTTTCCCTTTATCCCGGCGATAGCGAAGTTTATTTCCGGCTGACGGAAGAAGGGAAGGCAAAAATCATCAAAACCGCTTTCCGAGTGGATAATAATGAGAATTTACGTATCGAATTAAAGAGTAAATTTTTAGAGCTGATTAAAATCGCCGAATAGTCCGGCCGAACCGGGCTACTATCCGGTAACGGTTTTGCCGGAAAATTGCCGCCCGACGAAGCTTATGTTATAATGAAGCTGACTTAAATTTCGCTTTATTTTTTTTGTCTTTCTTTTAATTTTCTTTTTTTAATTATGCCTCGAACCAAATCAATCGTTTCTCCGGTCGCGTCCGGCGGTCCGAAAATGAAAAAAAAATCGGCGGCCAAGACAATCCATCCTAAGAAAAAAGCTCGATCGGTCTTAGTCGATGTCATTGAAGATGAACCGTTGGAAAATGACTGGCCGGAAGAAGCGGCGCTCTCGCCAATCGGCCGGAAACCGTTGAAAAATTCGGAAGATACGGAAAATGAGGATGACACCGAGATTGGAAAAAACGGCGAATTGGACAGCCAGAAGAAGTTTTTTTCCAGCCTGTCTCCGGTTGGCAAAGATAAAGAAACTCCAGCGCCGAAAATCGGAAACTCTGGCCGAAGCGTCGGTCTTTATCGTCGTTTTGTCGTCAAATTCGTGATTTTAGTGGCGATCTTAGCGGCCGTGGTCGTTTATTTTTCTTTTTCCAAATTAACCGTATCTGTTAATCTAAAGGGCGAAACTATTAACGATAATCTGCTCTTATCAGTGGCTAAAGAAGGCGTAGCCACCAGTTCCGATCAAACCGATCCCCGAATGGCCGTCAGCGGTTCGGTAAAAGAAATCGTCGCTACCGTGAAAAAGACTTATTCGGCGACCGGTGAAGAGTTTGTGGGTGAAGAAATCGTCGGCCAGGTCAGAATTATCAATAATTATAATAAGAGTCAGGCACTGGTCGCGACCACGCGAATCTTAAGTCCGGATAATAAGTTATTCCGGATCAAGAACGCCGTTAATATCCCGGCCGGCGGCGAAACGAACGTCGATATTTACGCGGAAAAACCGGCGGCCAATCTGGCGATCGGGCCAACGACTTTCAACATTCCCGGTCTTTGGTTGGGATTGCAGGATAAAATTTACGCCAAAAGCGATACCGCCTTTACCTTCCAGCGGAAAGTTAAAAAATATGTTAAATCAAGTGATCTGGATTCGGCCGCTAAGGATATTAACGAATTATTGCTGAAGACCGCCCAGGAAAAAGCGGGAGCGGCTATAACGGATAAAGAGGGCTGGCTTTATAACGTCGGCGATCCGGCTACCGTTACGATTGACGCCAAAGAAGGGGAGCAGAAAGAAGAATTCACGGCGGAAGCCGCCGGGAAAATAGTCGCCGTTTCTTTCTCCCGCGAACAAGCGGCGAAACTCGCGGCCGCCAAACTTAACCTGTTGATTCCGGACGATAAAGAACTGGCGGAGTTCAAACCGGAGAATATTGAATATAGTTTGGATAACTATGACGCCGCCAGCGGCTCGGCGACGATTAAGGCTTCCTTTTCCGGTACAATGATTTTAAAAAGCGACGCGGAAGTCGTGGCTCGTAGCCAGTTGGTTAATCTGAATGAAAATCAAATTATAACTTATTTGAAGAATCAGACGGGAATCAAAGACTATGAGTTAAAATTTTCTCCTTCATTTATTAAGAAAGCACCGGGCTTAGTCGATCGGATTACGATTAAAGTTAATAAGGATTAAAGAATCAAACCCAGATAAATCGGATAAATAAAATACCGCCCTATCGGCGGTATTTTATTAATATGTATTGGAAATAATAATCACTAAAATAATCCCAAGAAGCCGCTCCGTCTTTTTTTCGTCGAACCTTTTTTCTTATCCGCGTAAATCGCCAAAGCTTCTTTCGCGTCTAACCCCCTGAAAATAATTGCTCCTAAGGCCGCGCTCAAACGGGTCGATTCTTCAAGCGACCGCTGGTGCAGATTGCGGCCCATAGCTAAGCCGGCGGTGCCGGCAATTTTGATTTGGGTTTCTAAGTAATCTAGTAATTCCTTAACCGGACGTTTAGTGCCGCCCACGCAGATTACTTTGGTTCGGCCGGCGGCGATAGTCGCTTCCTGAAATTTTTCCGCCGTCGCCTTTCGGTCTTTCAGATTATAGGGATATTTAAGTTTGACGAAATCGGCATCCAGAGCCGCGGCGACGCCCGCGCCGCCGGCGATAGTATGGATATCTTCTTCCTTGATGTTTTTACCGCGCGGGTACATCCAGATTACCGCGGTCAGACCGGCCTGGTGGGCTTCATAAATCGCCCGCGCCGCCGCCGCCAGCATTTCCGCTTCAAATTGGCCGCCGAGATAAAGCGTATAACCGATACCGACGATTTTCAGACCGCTTTGTTTTTTAAATTTGACGATGTCTTCGACTTTCCACCAGATTTTACAGGAGTTTTTTCCTTCGTCGGCGCCGAGATTGGTTCGTCCGTTTAGCTTGACGATATAGGGTATTTTTCGATAATCCTGGCCGTAGCGGGCGATTAAGCCGAAGTGAACAGCCAAAACTCCACCCCGGGAGGCCGAGGCTATTTGAAACAAATGTTCCGGATTATTATCTTCCGGCGCGATGCCCGACCCGAAGAAATCGGCGTTCAGATGTTCGACTTTCTGATCGCCGGCAATCAGCAGTAAACGGCCGGAGCCGTTAGTCAGATTTTCGTAGTTTTTCCGGTATTCGCTTTTTTTATCGTTCGGAACGCTCAGGGGAATTTTAAAGTTAGTCATAAGTCAATAAAATATTTATAAATTTATGATAATATGATATAGTGATAAGGTCTGAAAACATTATATCATATCTATGACAAAAAATAAAAAACCGGATAAGGAAGCGGATTTACAGAAATATGAAGACTTGAGCGGGGTGAGTTTGCGGGAAATGAATCTCGGTCTCTGGCTGGCGGAAAACCGTCGGAAGTTTCTTAAAATCATCATCGCTTTTTTAGTGGCGGTTTCGGCGTTCTTTTTTATTTATTCCGGTTATAACTATGTCGTTTATTTTCTGGATAATCAAAACTCACTGGTCGAAAGCAGTACGCCGGCGTCGCCACGCCAGGTTACCCAGGATTTGCAAGTTTCGCCACCGCAAGTTTTCGCCAATAACGGACATTATGATTTTGCCATCAAACTAAATAATTTAAATGATAAGTTTTTGGCCGGTTTCAAATATTGTTTTACTCAGGCGGGTAATGATCTGGCTTGCGGCGAAGATTTTATTTTGCCCGGAGCCGAAAAATATATCCTAGCGCTGGGACGGGAATTTAACGGCGCCCAAAGCGAAATCGTTTTTAAGTTGACGGAAATTTCCTATCGCCGCATCGACAGCCATAAGATTCCTAATTGGGAAAATTTTTATTTTGACCGTTTAAATTTTTCCGTCGCCGGTTTAGACTTTACACCGGCGTCCAAAGCCAATCCGGCAGAAAAAATTGGCCTTAATACTTTGGAATTTACGATTAAAAATCAAACTTCTTACAGTTATTATGAAGCGCCTCTGAGCATCTTCTTGTTTAACGGGTCGGAACTGGTCGGCGTCAACCGTTATTCTTTGCTTAATTTTCTGTCCGGCGAAGAACGGACCGTCAGGATCAGCTGGCCGGGAAATTTAAGTGCGGTCAATCGGGCGGAAGTACGTCCGGATGTCAATATCATGGATGAGGGCGTCTATCTGAAATATCAAGGAACCGATCAGAAATAATATGTTCAGCCGTTTGAAACTTTATTTTAAAAATTTTGATTGGATTATTTTTTCCGCCGTCCTCCTGTTGGTCACTTTCGGTCTGGTGGAAATTTACAGTGTCGCTTTGGGACAGGGAAAACTGGACCTGCTTAATTTTCAAAAGCAGATCTTTTTTGTCGTCGTCGGCTTCTTATTACTGTTCGTATTCACTTTTGTCGACTCCTATTTTTTAAAGAGTCTGAGCCGTTATTGGTACTGGCTGGGGGTTATCATTTTAATTTCGGTTCTGATCTTCGGTTCAACTATTCGCGGTACCAAGGGTTGGTTTTCTCTGTTCGGTTTCGGCTTACAACCGGTCGAGTTCGTCAAGATAATCCTGATTTTATTTCTGGCGGATTTTTTTTCCGCTCTGGCTACGCGGGTGAAGACCGTGCGCCATTTCTTTTTTTCCGCGCTTAGTGCCGGCTTTTTGATTCTTTTGGTCTTGCTCCAGCCGGATTTTGGTTCGTCTTTGATGTTGGCCGCCATTTGGCTGATTATGATTATTGCCGCCGGTTTTCCTAAAAAATATTTTATGATTGTCGGTTTGACGGCGGCCGTCCTTTTTTCCGTCGCTTGGTTTTCCTTGTTTGAAGATTATCAAAAAGAAAGGGTCATTAATTTTTTTAATCCCGGCGTTAATTCTCTGGAATCCGGCTATCATGTTTCCCAAGCGATGATTGCTGTCGGTTCCGGCGGTTTGACCGGAAAAGGCGTCGGTTTCGGTTCGCAATCCCAGCTAAAATTTTTGCCGGAAGCGCAGAATGATTTTATTTTCGCGGTTATCGCCGAGGAACTGGGCTTCCTGGGCGCGGTTTTGATTCTAGGTTTCTATTTTATTTTTTTCTGGCGTTGTTTTCGGATTTTGCCTAAAATTAACAATGATTTCGGGATTTATTTTATTATCGGCGCCGCCGGCTTGATTTTTATCCAAATGTTTATTAATATTGGTATGAACCTGGGAATCTTGCCAGTCGTCGGGCTCTCGCTTCCTTTTGTCAGTTATGGCGGCAGTTCCTTGTTATCTCTGCTTATTTTAGTGGGAATAGTCGAGAATATCATTATTAAATCAAAAATTAGTTATTAAATTCAGTTATCAAATCTATGGATTTTAAATTAACCGCTCAGAAACGCGAAAGAAACGAAAAGTTAAGCCCGGAATTTATTCCCGCCGTTTTGTACGGCAAGGGCGTGGAGAATCAGAGCTTAAAAATCAAGAAAGTCGAATTTGACAAGGCTTTCAAGGCCGCCGGCGAATCTAATTTGATTGATTTGGATTTTGGTCAGGGAGCGGTCAAGGTCTTAGTTAAGGATACTCAGCATGATGTCATGAAAGGATTTTTCACTCATGTCGATTTTTATCAGGTAAACATGAAAGAGAAGATCACTACGGAGATTCCGTTGCATTTTGTCGGCGAATCCAAAGCGGTTAAAGAACTGGGCGGTGTTTTGATTAAAGATATGATTCATCTGACGGTAGAATGCTTACCGAGCGATTTGGTCGATCATATTGATGTCGATATCTCGGTTTTGAAGACTTTTAGCGACGCGATTAGGGTTAACGACTTGTCGTTGGCCAAAGGTTTATCGTTAGTGCATCATACTAATGAAATGGTAGCGGCGGTAAAAGAACCGAAAGTGGAGGAGGAACCGGTAGCGGTTGAAGCGGCTCCGGCGGCGGAAGGCGCGGCTGGTGAAGCGACGGCTAAAGGGGCGGCTCCGGCGGCTGAAGCGAATAAGGAAGGCGGAAAAAAATAATACCTTTAGCGCCGATTTAAACGTAATTATTTTAAGCGGAGCAAAATTAAAACCCCGTCTGCTGACCCGGCAGGCGGGGTTTTGTGATTCTTTCACCATTGTTTGATTTTTATCACTTCTTCTTCTCCATCGACAGTCGTCCCTATTCCTGTTGGACAAAGAGCGAATTTATCTCGTTAACTCTAGCACGAATAATCTGTCTTGTCCGGATAAATCGGTTTGGAGGCTGTTTGGAGCGGCGGGGAAGTATTTGACCACGAGAGTCCTCATGTTCTTGACTTGCCCCGGATCAATTTCGCACAAGACCGTTGCCGAACGGAAAGCGGTCTGGGATAGCTGTTTAAAAAGCGCCTGGTAATATTTTAAGCCATCCGCGCCGCCGTCAAGAGCGAGTTTTGGTTCGCGCTTGATGCTGGGCGATTTTTTTATTTGTTCGGGGGTCAAATAAGGAAGATTGGCGCTGATAATCAGACGGGAGTCGGCCTTGAAGATTGGTCGCCCGGCGGTCAATTTTTTAAGAGGTAGAAGTAGGTCACCACGATAGAACTTGATTTTTTTGTTTAATTTATGCGCCGCGGCATTTTGTTTCGCCACTTTTAAAGCGTCAGCCGAGATATCAATCGCGGAAAATTTTATATTTTTATAGCTGGCGGGGAAGAGGCGTTTTAGTTCGGAAGCGACGGCGATGATAATCGCTCCGGAGCCGGTACCGAGATCAATGACTAACGGGCGCCGGGTGCCATTCATATCGCTCAGTTTTTTCGGTATCAGTGATTTAGCCAGGTCGACGATTTTTTCCACAATCATTTCGGTTTCCGGCCGCGGCACGAGCGTCGCCGGGCTGACTTTAAAATTTAGACCGTAAAATTCTTTTTGTCCGGTCAGATAAGCAATCGGCCAAGCGGCCAGGCGTTTTTTTTCGAGAGCGCGGAAGCGGCGGGCGACGGCCGGTGTAATTTTAGTTTCCGGATGAGTCAGGAGAAACTCGCGCGTTTTTTTTAAGATAAAAGCTATTAGGATTTCGGTTTCCGGCCGGGAAAGGGAAGAAGCGCCTATAATTTGGCTAAGATTTAATATTTTAGTCTTTTTTATTGTTTGCCTTGGCATTTTATTTTTTTTCTTTCATTTCCGCCCTTTCCGCTTTTCTTAATTCACTCACGATTTCATTTATTTCTCCATCCATTATTCTCGTGATGCTATGCCAGGAGACATTGATACGGTGATCAGTGACGCGATCCTGCGGGAAATTATAAGTTCGGATTTTATCCGAGCGATCGCCGGCGCCGACCTGTGTTTGGTGAGCCGTGGACGAGGCGAGACGGCGATCTTCCTCCTGTTTCGCCAAGAGACGAGAACGGAGTACCTGAAAAGCTCTTTCTTTATTTTGATGCTGGGAACGTTCGGTTTGTGAACTAACGGTAACGCCGGTCGGAATATGAACCAGACGAACGGCCGAATAAGTGGTATTAACGCTTTGGCCGCCCGGACCGCTGGAACAGAAAGTGTCGATTCTGACATCGCCCGGCTTGATTTCAATATCGACTTCTTCCGCTTCCGGCAGAACGACGACCGTGGCGGTAGAAGTATGGACCCGACCCTGTTTTTCCGTTTCCGGAACACGCTGGACGCGGTGCGTGCCAGCTTCGAATTTTAACAGACCGTAAGCGCCTTCACCCTTAACCTCAAAGATGACTTCTTTATAACCGCCAATGCCGATGACGCTGGCATCTATCAGGCTTAATTTCAGGCCGCGGCGTTCGCAGTAACGAGCATACATCCGAAAGAGGTCACCGGCGAAAATCGCTGCTTCGTCGCCGCCCGCACCGGCGCGAATTTCTAAGATGGCGTTTCGTTTATCATTCGGGTTAGCGGGATGGATTTCTTCTTCTAACTCTTCGGCAAGTTTAGCCGCTTTTTCCTTCAAGCCCGCCAGTTCTTCCTGAGCCATTGTCCGCAATTCGCCTTCATGCTCCGAGGAAATTATTTCATTATTATCTTTTATTAGCGAATCGGTTTTTTCCAACTCGAAAATCAAGGATATAGCCTTCTTCAGGCCGGCGTGTTCCTGGGATAATTTAATCACTTCTTTCTGATTGCCGATTATTGCCGGATCCATCAGCTTTTTCTCTAATTCGGCGAATCGTAATTTTATTTCTTCGTACATATTGACGTTATTCTAAAAATATATTAATATGATTATAATAGTTAGTCTGTCTACCAAAGACGGACTCAAGATTTTGGGTCAAAATCAAACAAAGCTTTAGGGTTGGCTTTGATGTCAGAGGCGCATTTTTTACCTCCGTTTATCTTTATTGCGCCTGGGCATATTGATTTTGGCCCTTTTTTTATAACAAAAAGCAACCGGGGAACTGGCGCGGCCGGAGCGGCGCCAATATAATTATTTTAGCATGGATATGCCTAATAATTAAGCCGGTTGCTTTAAGGAAGCTATTTTTTATTTAATTTTACCTGGCTAATCCTTTTCAAATCTTTGGTTTTGACTACGACTTCTTTCTTAGATCTTATTTCCGCCCGGGCCGCCCGTTTTACCTTCTTGCCTTTTTTATCTTTAGAGGCGCTGTCTTTGGCTTTTACTTTGGCTTCGAATTTCTCGACTCGGCGAGCCGTATCGACTAACTTTTGTTTACCGGTGTAGAAAGGATGGCAGGCGGAGCAAAGTTCAACCTTAATTTCCGGTTCGGTGGAGCCGGTTAAAAAAGTATTGCCGCAAACGCAAGAAACCTTACAGTCCGGGTAATATTTAGGGTGGATATCATTCTTCATAGCGTTGTATTAAATAAAAAAAATTTATTAACAAATCGTTAATATTGAATAAAAAATCAATAGAATTTTGAACTATTGATTATGTTTATTTTATGGTAATATTATATTATCATAAGTTTTAAATTTAATCAAGAGACGGACTATGGTTAAAATCGGTAATATCGCGAAGAATACCTCATATCTAACTTCTGCCCTAATCTTGCAGAAAATAATTTCTTTTACCTACTTTACGCTTTTGGCTCGTTATGTCGGGCCGGCGAACCTGGGGAAATATTATCTGGCCATTTCTTTTACCACGATTTTCGCGATTTTTATTGATTTGGGTTTCGCTAATGTTCTGACGCGCGAAATAGCCAAAGATCAAAGCCGGGCCGCACGCTGGCTCGGCAATATCCTTACTTTAAAATTACCGCTGGTAGTCTTAGCCGTGGCCGCGGTTTTCATTTTGATAAATGTCCTGGATTACGATCCCTTAACTAAAACGTTGGTGTATATTTCCGCCATTTCCATGGTTTTGGATTCGTTTACTTCGACCTTTTTTGCTGTTACTCGGGGCTTCCATAATTTGAAATATGAAAGTATTTCCTCCGTAATTTTTCAGTTGATTGTCTTAACCGCCGGTTACGGCGCTCTGCTTTTGGGCGGCGGTTTGATTCCGGCAATGGCCGCGTTGGCTTTGGCCAGTCTCTATAACTTCGTCTATTCCTGGACGGTGGTCAAATGTAAGTTAAAAATCGCCGTCCGCACTTTTTACGATCGTCCGCTGATCAAAGAAATTGTCATTATTGGCTGGCCCTTCGCCGCTTACGCTATTTTTCAGCGCCTTTATACTTACCTTGATGCGGTTTTTTTATCGGTTTTAGCCGGCGACGAGCAGGTCGGACTTTATCAGGTCGCTTTTAAGATTATTTTCGCTTTGCAGTTTTTACCACTGGCTTTTACCGCTTCGCTTTATCCGGCTTTAAGCGCTTATTGGCAGACGAACCGCGCGCAACTGGGGATTTCTTTAGAAAGGGCGCTTAATTATCTGACTATTATTTCTTTGCCGATTATCGTCGGCGTTCTGGTTTTGGCCGATAAGATTGTCCTGTTATTCAAGGAGGGCTACGGCGACGCGGCCTGGCCGTTGAGGATTTCCATCATTTCTTTATTTTTTATTTTTATAAATTTTCCCATCGGTTCGCTATTGAACGCCTGCGACGCGCAAAAAAAGAATACGCGGAATATGGCGATAGTTCTGTTCGTCAGCGTACTGTTGAATCTCCTTCTGATTCCGCGGTGGCAAGCGGTCGGCGCGAGTCTGACCGTTCTGGTGACCAATATGCTGATGTCCGTTCTGGGCCTATATTTCGCCAAGAAAATTACGGTTTACCATATCCGGAAAAATTTTCAGGTTTTTGGGAAGGCACTGATCGCTTCACTGATCATGGGGGCGGTTATTTTTGCTGGCCGATCATATATAAATATTTTTTTAATTACGTTCTTAGGCGCTCTGCTTTATTTTATATTCTTGTTCATCTTGGGCGGTTTCAGTCGAGAAGATGTCTTGAGTGTTTATCAATCGTTTAAAAAGACAGATAAAATCGCGGAGGAATTATGAAAACCTTACTTTTTACCCTTGAATTTCCGCCGTTTAAAGGCGGCGTGGCTAACTATTACGGCAATCTGGCCAAGCATTGGCCGCTGGGCGAGGATTTATCGATTTTAAATAACAATAAAAGGGAACTGACGCGACCCCGAAAGTTTTTAAATTGGTGGCCGGCAATCGGAATGTTAAGACGGAAGATAAAGAACGGCAAAATTAATTATGTCTTAGTCGGCCAGATTTTGCCTCTGGGTACGGTTGCCTGGTTTCTGTCTTTTTTTTGTCCTTTTAAATACGCCGTCTTCTTGCATGGGATGGATTTTACTTATGCCCTGAAGACGCCGCGGAAAAAATGGCTGGCCGGAGAAATTTTAAAACGGGCCGATAAGGTTATTGGCGCCAATAGTTACGTGGTTAAAACAGCGCGGGAAATTTTTCCTGGGGTGAGGGAAAAGATAGCGGTCATCAATCCGGGTATCGCCGGCGACACGCCACCAATAAGCCCCGTTGATTTGGCGATTTTGGAAAATAATTACGGCTTAGCGGGAAAGACCGTGTTTTTAAGTCTGGGTCGTCTGGTAAAGCGCAAAGGGACAGATCAAACAATCGCCGCTCTGGCGCAAATTCCCAAAGCGTTACTGACTGACTTGGTTTATTTTATCGCCGGCGGCGGTCCGGAAGAAACTTATTTAAGAAGATTGGTGCCGCCGCCTTTGGAAAAGAAAATTATTTTTTTGGGCGAATTATCGGAAGATGAAAAATGGCTTTGGTTGGCGCGGACGGAAGTTCTCATTATGCCCTCACGTAATATCGAAGGCGATTTCGAGGGTTTCGGGATTGTCTATCTGGAAGCGAACATCAGCGGCAAACCGGTAATCGCTGGCGATTCCGGCGGTGTCCGGGACGCCGTTATTGATGGCCATAACGGGATTTTAGTCGACCCGGAAGATGTTAACAGCGTTAAAGAAGCAATAATCAAATTAGCGAGCGACGCCGCCCTTCGGAAAAAATTGGGCGCGCAGGGAAGGGATCGGGCAAGAAGGGAATTCAGTTGGGAAAAACAGACGGCGAAATTGGTAAATTTTATAAAAAATTAAACGAGGGTATATGATTTCGATTATTATTCCGGTTTATAACCGGGCTAAAACGATAACTAAAACTTTGGCGAGTATCGCCCGGCAGACTTATGCCGATTATGAAGTGATTATTGTTAATGACGGATCGACCGACGGCGTTGATTTGGTTTTCGCGAAGTATTATAAAAAGTTAACGACTGATAATAATTATTTGTTCATCAATCAGAATAATCAAGGAGCGCCAGCCGCGCGTAATCGCGGCGCGCGAGAAGCGCGCGGCGAATATCTATTTTTTTGCGACGCCGATGCGATTTTAGAAGCCGCGGCGCTGGAAACTATGCTGGCTGCTCTGGAAAATAATCCCGGCGCCAGCTACGCTTATGCGTCTTTCTATTGGGGGAAGAAATTATTTAAAGTCGGGGAGTTTGATCCGAAAAAATTACAAGCCGGACCTTATATCCATACCATGGCTTTAATCCGCCGCAACGCTTTTCCGGCCGACGGGTGGGATGAAAATATCAAGAAATTCCAGGATTGGGATCTCTGGCTGACGATGCTGGCCGCGGGTAAAAGCGGCGTTTTTATTCCACAAGTCTTATATCAAGTCCTTCCCGGCGGCACGATAAGTTCCTGGTTGCCGTCATTCGCTTATAAATATTTGCCATTTCTGCCGCGCGTTAAAAAATATCAGGCGGCATTGAAAATTATTAAAGATAAACATGGGCTTAACTAAAAAAAATAAAATAATTATTTTTGGCGGCGCGGCGATTGTTCTTTTTCTTTTGCTATTCTTTTTAACGGTCATTTTAACGGGATCAAAAACAACGATGACGCTGGTAAAAATTGGCGACCGGAAGATCCGCGTAGAAATCGCCGCCAGTCCGCTGGCGCAATATCGCGGTTTAAGCGGCCGGCCTTACTTATGCGCTGATTGCGGGATGCTATTCGATTTCAACGACAGCCAGGAGCGGGAATTCGTAATGCGCGATATGAAATTTCCCTTGGATATTATTTTTATCAATCGCGGCCGAATAATTAAGATAGCTGATAATCTGCCGCCGGAAGGGAATAAACCGGTCAATGTTTATCGGAGCGACGGTCCGGCGGATCAAGTTCTGGAAATGAACGCCGGATATTGTTCCGCCCGCGGTCTGGAAGTCGGCGCGGCTCTTTTAACCGATTAATCATATGTTTAAAATCAACGGTAAAAAATTATTAATCGTTCTGGCCATTTTTCTGACGATGGAGATCTTATCCGCTGTCGGCTTATCTTTTCCGGCGGTTAACCAGATTATTTTCGGCCTACTGGTGTTAGCGTCTTTAGTCCTAACTTTTTATAGTTTGGAATACGGACTGCTTGTTATTTTAGCTGAATTGTTTATCGGTTCTCTGGGGCATTTGTTCTATTTGAATATCGGCGGCGGTCAGCTGACAATCAGAATCGCTTTATGGCTGGTGTTGATGTTCGTTTTTTCCTGGCGCTTCCTTGCGCAGATTATAAAGTCAAAAGGCCGAAGTGCTTATTGGTTGAGTCTAAAGAGTTTTCCCGGGAAGAAATTTTTTGGAGTTTTATTTTTATTTATTTTGCTTGGTTTGATCAATGGCCTGATTCGCGGTCAGGCGCCGGCTTTAATCTTCGCGGATTTTAACGCTTGGCTTTATTTTTTGTTGCTTCTGCCACTTATCGTTGTTTATAGCGATTTGAACGAAGGGAAAGCGGCGCGTTTACAGATAGTTTTCCTGGCCGCCGTAATCTGGCTGGGTCTCAAGACTCTATTCCTGCTTTTCATCTTTACCCATAATTCAAGTTGGGCGCCGGATATTTATTATTGGCTCCGAAAAACGCTGGTCGGCGAGATGACCCCGACAACCGGCGGCTGGCCACGGATTTTTATCCAGGGACAGATTTTTTCGGCGATCGCTTTTTTTCTGGTTTTTTGGTCCGCGGTGGCTAATTTTAATTTTAAAGAATTTTTTTGCCGGAAAAATTTTTGGCCGCTCATCGCCGCCGCTTTATTTTTAAGTTCCGTTCTGATCAGTTTTTCTCGCAGTTTCTGGGTCGGATTGTTGGTGACGCTTTTTTTTAGTTTGATTTTGGTCTGGCGCCTTTATTCTTTCAAAAAAGCGATTACGGCCGCCGGCTGGCTCGCTGGCGCCGCGGTTTTAGGATTCTTGATGATTTATCTAACAGTGGATTTTCCTTATTGGCGGACCCATTCCGGCAATCTGAGTTCGGTCTTTTTGGAACGGGTTAAAAGCGATAACGAGCCAGCCTTAGCTTCCCGCTGGTCATTACTGCCGATTCTGATGAAAGAAATAAAGAAAGAACCTTTCTTCGGACAGGGATACGGCGCGACCGTTACCTATTTTTCCCGTGATCCCCGGATTTTACAAAACAGTCCGACTGGCGAATATAAAACTTACGCTTTCGAATGGGGTTATTTAGATATTTGGCTAAAATTAGGAATATTTGGTTTGTTAGCTTATCTTTTCCTCCTGTTTAAATTATTGGTAACCGGACTAAAAGCGGGGTTCAAATATAATAATTATATTTATTTCGGCTTAGGCGCCGGTCTAGTATTTATCGCCGTTACCCATACTTTTACCCCTTACCTAAATCATCCTTTGGGCATCGGTTTTTTAGTTGTCAGCTCTTGTTTAATTTGGTCCGATAGAGTATATTAAACATTAATTAATCAGTTATAAAAAATAAAACTATGAATGAGCAAATTATTTCTCAGGAGGGATATAATAAATTAAAAGACGAACTTAATTTGCTAGCGACCGTCAAACGCAAAGAGATTGCCGAGCGGATTGAACGCGCTAAAGAGTTGGGTGATTTAAGCGAAAACGCCGAATACAGCGAGGCTAAAGACGCGCAGGCTTTGAACGAAGGACGAATTCTGGAACTGACCAATACTTTAAAGAATGTCACTGTCGTCGAAAACGGCTCTTCTCGCGACGAAATCATGATGGGTTCGAAAGTGACCGTTAAATCCAATAGCGGGGAAAAGCAGTATACTATCGTCAGTTTTAACGAGGCTGATCCCTTAAACGGCCGAATTTCCAACGAATCGCCTCTTGGCGTGGCTTTTTTACATCGGCATAAAGGCGAGACGGTGGAAGTCGAAACGCCCAAGGGAGTAGTCAAATATAAGATCCTGGAAATAGAATAATGATCAAACAATTA
Source organism: Patescibacteria group bacterium (assembly GCA_041650775.1). GTDB lineage: Bacteria > Patescibacteriota > Patescibacteriia > Patescibacteriales > UBA12465 > UBA12465. Next base: position 4,746 of record JBAZKO010000003.1, on the reverse strand, counting down.
AATCGAACGATTAAAATATATGTCCGAGGATAAAGATGTTAAGACAACAGGGAGCGAACGCGACGACCGCTTAAAAAAATTAGCGGAACTGATTAAGTTGGGTCTTGATCCTTATCCGGCTAGAGCGGAGCGTGATTATCTGATCGGGAAAGCGCTGGCTGATTTTGCGTCCCTGCAGAAATCCGAAAAAGAATTTAAGATCGTCGGTCGTCTGCGCAGTATTCGCTCACACGGCAATCTGACTTTCGCCAGTTTGGAAGATGCCACTGGTCAGATGCAAATCGCCTTGTCAAAAAAAGACCTAGGTGACGGCAGTTATAAAAATTTTGTAAAATTAATCGACACCGGCGACTTTTTGGAAGCTGGTGGCGTTTGTTTTCTTACCCATAAAGGCGAAAAAAGTTTAATGGTTAAAAGTTGGCGTCTTTTAACTAAGGCTCTTCTGCCAATTCCGGACGCTTGGTACGGACTGAAAGACGAGGAGGAGATATTTCGCCGCCGGTATCTGGACATTTTATTGAATCCGGAAACACGGGAAATGATTATGCGGCGCGCCAAGTTTTGGCAGACGACTCGGGAATTTTTAGTGGCGCGGAATTTTATCGAGGTAGAAACGCCGATTTTGGAAACAATGGCTGGCGGTGCCGACGCCAAACCTTTCAAGACCCATCATAACGCGCTGGATATCGATGTTTTTTTGCGGATTTCCATGGGCGAATTGTGGCAGAAGAAACTGATGGTTGCCGGTCTGGAGAAGACTTTTGAAATCGGGCGGCAGTTCAGGAATGAAGGTATGGACGCCGAACATCTGCAGGATTATACCCAGATGGAATTTTATTGGGCTTACGCCGATTACGAAGCGGGCATGAAATTAACGGAAGAGCTATACAAACATATCGCCCAAGAAACTTTCGGAACGCTTAAATTCAAAATTAAGGATTTTAATGTCGATTTAGAAAAGGCCTGGGAAAGATATGATTATCGTGAAACCGTTAAAAAGATGACCGGCGTGGATATCCTGACGGCTGATGAGAAAGAAATAAAGAAGAAATTGGAAGAATTGGGCGTGGAATACGAGAAGAAAGGTTTTAACATAACGCGCGCCATTGATAATTTATGGAAATATTGCCGCAAACAAATCGCCGGACCGGGATTTTTGGTCGGTACGCCGATTACGGTTTCGCCCTTAGCCAAGCGCGATGAAAAAAATTCGGCTCTGGCGCAAAGATTCCAGGTTATTTTAGCCGGTTCGGAAATGGGCAACGGCTATAGCGAATTAAATAATCCGCTAGACCAGGAAGAAAGATTTAAGGAACAGCAGAAATTACGCGAAGCTGGCGATGAAGAGGCGCAGGAACACGATCATGATTTCGTCGAAGCTCTTGAATACGGTATGCCGCCGACTTGCGGTTTTGGATTCAGTGAACGCCTGTTTAGCTTCTTAATGAATAAATCTTCCCGGGAATGCCAGATTTTTCCACTGATGCGGCCGAAAGAACAGAATAAGAAATCCTAATTATGCGCCTTTGGAGCCTGCACCCACAATATCTGGATCGCCAAGGATTATTAGCGGTCTGGCGCGAAGGTTTACTGGCTAAGAAGGTTTTATCCGGAAAAACCAGGGGTTATAAGAACCATCCGCAACTCACGAGATTCCGGCAGACCGGTGTTCCGCTCGCTTATATTAATTGGTTTTTGACGGAAATATATAATGAAGCGACGCAACGCGGATATCATTTTGAGGCTCGCAAACTCGCCCCCTTGAAAAAAAAATTAAAAAATATTAAAGTAAGCAGAGGTCAGTTGACTTATGAGTTCCGGCATCTCTTAAATAAGCTTAGGGAGCGGGATTACGCCCGTTATCAAATAATAAAGAGTGAAGCGTCCGTAAAGCCTAACCGATTATTCCAAGTAACGGCGGGAGGCGTAGCCGATTGGGAAAAAATAAAAGATTAAAAAATATTCGGGGATCGTCTAACGGTAGGACAACAGGTTCTGGTCCTGTTTATTGGGGTTCGAATCCCTATCCCCGAGCATTGAAGAAAAATCGCTTTTATTTGTGATTTCAGAGAGCTGTTTATACGGTGCTTTGAATGAAATATTAGCGATTTTTTTGTTGCCGATTTCAGCGTTCCAAAGTAAGGAAAATAAGACTTCTCGTTTTTTCTCAAGAGACAGAGTTAAAAAGGTATTTTTCAGTCTTTTAGGCTCTAAAAACACATTTTTTATCCGTTCCAAAGTATCCGTACCTGCCTCTTTTAATTTCTCTTTTAAGTCGCTTAAATCTTTTAAAGAGTTTATCTCTTCGTTATTCAGTTGCTTATCCTTGGCCTCATAAACGGCCTTGTCTAGCGTTTTATCAAGGTAAGCGTCTAGTAAGGTATTCCGTCTTTCCTTGAGCTTGGCGAGCCGATTTTTTAGGTTTAACTCAAGCTCCTCTAAATAATTTAGATTATTATTGCCTTGTTCTTTTTTAGTCTGATAGCACATTTCAATCGCCTCATCGTCAAATATCAGCTTATCAAATACGCCCAGTAATTCTTTATCCAAATAATCCTCGGTCAAATAGACTTTATGCTCCTGGCAGGTATTTTTGCCGTTAGTACAATAGTAGTAAATATGTTTGCCTTTCTTGAGTGTGGCTGTTAGCAGACAGCCACATTTGGCGCATTTGAGTAAGCCCCGAAAAGCAAAAGGAATAATTTGAGATTTAACGTGTTTTTTTACTCCTAGAATAACTTGGACATCATCAAATAACGCTTTAGTAATGATCGGCTCATATTTACCTAAATATTTAATCCCGTCTTTTTCCATAATTCCGCAGTAGAAAGAATTGCTAAGTATCATATGAATGGTGCTAGGATAATATTTTTTTCCGCCCCGACTTCTGAATCCGTCTTCATAGAGAATTTGCGATATTTCTTTGACTCCATACCTGCCAGTATTATACATTTCAAATACTCGTCTGATAAATTTAGCCCGATGTTTGTCAACCACGATTTTTAAGTCTTTGTTCAAATAACCGATAGGCGCAAGGTTTGGCCAATAACCTTGAGATAGTTTGGCTCTAATACCTCGCTTAACATTTTTGGATAAGTCCAAAATAAATTGATTAGCCATTCCACTTTCTACATTAAAAAGCAAAGCGTTATCGCCTGGCAAATATTGTCGCTCCATTGTTTGAATTATTTTCAAATTATTTTGTTGTAATAGCCATTGAATAATTGCCGAGTCTATCGGATTACGAGAAAGACGGTCAATCTTCCAACAGATAACGCCGTCAATTTTACCTCGCTTGATCAAATTGATAAGTTCGAAAAATTGCGGTCTATTATCTGGTTTCTTGGCCGATTTGCTTTCTCTAAAAGTTTGGATAATTTCTAAACCTAAATTATTTGCCATTTTAAGCATTTCCTGTTCTTGGGAATCCAAAGACAAGACTTGCCGAGTATCGTCTTCGGTAGACTTTCGGCAATAGAGGGCATATTTAATTTTTTGTTCGTTTTTGTCGTTCATATAATTATTGTTTAATAATCAAAAAGGGCAGTCCTGGTTGCCTTAATCTAACAAATTAGCCCTAAGGTTAATTTATCGTTAAGCAGAACTGCCCATTTCGAGCGACAAATCGGTATTTTGTTAAAAAAATACCTTGGGGCGGATGTTCTGTTAGATTAAAGCAACGCTTTTAATATAACATTCATATAAGTTAAAATCAACAATAGGTTTCTAATATTTCATTAATGCGATCTTCGGCGTGCGGATTATTAGACAAATCATATTGCCAGTAATTAAGCCAACGCAGATAATTTTTAGGCTGTCCGACCGTATCGTTAATGTCGCTGTTGTTATATTCCGTTTCGCCGTCTCGTTTATAGACCAGACAATCAGAGGGAATTTCCGATTCTATTAAATCAATAACCTCTTCAAAATATTGTTCTTGCGGTTTGAGCAGTCCCTTGCTCGTGATGTATTTCTTCTGTCCAGGAAATTGATTATCAAAGATAGATTTTTGGATGTATTTGATAAAGTAATCAATAATTTTCTTTAGTTGGTCTTGGTTTTTAATCTTCTTAAAATTTTGCTCTTTTCCGCCGACCATTATTCTCCCTTGCCCCCAAATATCCCTTAGCTTGTCGTAGATATTTTTAATATAGGGCAGATTAAAAAATATCATATGATAATGAATCGCCCCTCGTTCTTGGAGTTCAAAGACGGCCAGATATTTAAGATTGCTTTGTTTTAAATCCTTGCCCTCGATTCCATTAGTTTCATAATTCAGTCTACGAATGAATTTTGTAAATTCATAATTGGCCTGTTTGAGGTCTTGGATGTTTTCTTTAAAGGTTAAAGTCAAAGTAATCGGTAAATAGGGTTTGCCCTTATCTTTTACCCATTTAAAGCTGTTGGCGTATATCAACCGTTTAATCATCCTTTTTGATCGCCTACAAGACGATTTAAGGATGTCTTCGAGGCTAGTAGGCTCTTTATGGCGCAAGGCTTCTTCTTCGGGAGTTCTTGATTTGCGGAGTTTACGCCCTAACATAATATCAGCTCCGAATTTATAGACTTCAATTAAACAACCCGATTTGACCAGTTTCTTCCTGGTCGGATAATTGGGCTGAATTTCTACCCCGAATTGGTCTTTATAGTTTTTCATATTGTTCTAATTAGATGTTCTTTTTAACAAGGATAACTTTTTTCTTTTCGGCTCCCCCTACGGGGGATCCGCCGAAAAGAAAAAAAGAG
>JBAZKO010000002.1:0-108315 GCA_041650775.1 Patescibacteria group bacterium | reverse complement strand
TTTCGCAAGACCAGGTAATAGAATTTTGTGAAACATTCTCTAGTTGGTTAAGACGAGAGGGGAATACTACAATGTTTCTCTGTAAGATAGATGAGAATAAAATAATCGAAGAAGATAAACCGCAGGACAATCTAGTCGTGGTCTACGTGCGCGTGTTTTCGGGCGGTCTGGATGTCGGCGTGGATCGCCTTGAGTATGACGGTGTCTGGAGGGGCGAGTCTCGTCATCGCGTTGTCTCCCCGCAACTTATACCCTCGGTCGCTTAGACCATTTGTCCGCCGCAGGCGGCTGGTCCCTTTGTCCCTCGGATCCTTTGAACTTAGTCTAAAACTAAGCTCTGGGATTCCGGGGGATTTTTTTGTCTAATAAACCTTTGTTTAATGCCCGAGAGAGTAGTATAATAAGAAAAAGCCCTGATTAAGGCATTTATAAATTTATGTCCCTCATCAAATCCATCTCCGGTATCCGCGGTACAATCGGCGGACTGCCCGAGGAAAATTTAACACCCATAGACATTATCCGTTTTGCTACAGCTTACGCTTTATTTTTAAAGAAAAATTATCCTAATGTTAAGATAAAAACCATTATCGGCCGGGACAGCCGGATTTCCGGCGAAATGGTCAAAGATTTAGTCATCGGCGCGCTGTTAAGCCAGGGAATTAATGTTATCGAATTGGGAATGGCGACAACGCCGACCGTGGAAATGGCGGTTAGCGGTGAAAAGGCACAGGGCGGGATAATAATTACCGCTTCTCATAATCCGCAGGGCTGGAATGCTCTTAAATTATTAAACGCGCAGGGAGAATTTTTATCTAAAGCCGATGGCGAAGAAGTCTTGAGATTAGCCGCCGAAAATAATTTTATTTCCGGGAAAGAAGAGGAATTAGGTTACTATGTTTTTAGTCCTTTTCTATCGCGAGAGCATCTCCGGACAATCGGACAAGCGCCGCTCGTCGCTAAAGACTTAATCGCCGCCAAAAATTTTAAAATCGTCGTAGACGGTATTAATTCCATCGGCGGCAAGGCCGTTCCTAACCTGCTAAAAATGTTGGGTGTGCGGCCGGAAAATATTATTGAATTAAATTGTGACCTGAGTGGCCGATTCGCCCATCAGCCCGAACCGCTGGCGGCCAATTTAACGCAAATAATGGAAACAGTCATCCGGGAAAAAGCCGACCTGGGCATCGTGGTTGATCCGGATGTTGATCGCCTGGCTTTTATCGACGAAAACGGGCTGATGTTCGGCGAGGAGTATACACTAGTGGCCGTAGCGGATTATGTTTTGAAAAATTATGACATCTTAATGGAACAATTAGGCGACGACGGTAAAAAATATAAAAAAGCGAGCGTCTCTAATTTATCCTCCTCCCGTGCCTTAAAAGATATAACGGAAAAACAAGGTGGCGTTTACGAAGCGGCGACGGTTGGAGAAGTTAATGTTGTCCAGAAGATGAAAGAGATAAAGGCTATTATCGGAGGTGAAGGTAATGGCGGCGTAATTTACCCGCCCCTGCATTATGGCCGCGACGCGCTTATCGGCAGTGCTTTATTTCTGACAGCCCTAGCGGCGAGCGGGCAGAAGATGTCGGAGTATAAAAAAAATTTTCCGGAATACTTTATGGTTAAGGATAAAATCGAACTGGCTCCGAATTTAAATCTTCCGGAAACGCTCGAAAAGATAAAAGACGCATATCGCGCGGAAAAAATTACCGCTATTGACGGCGTCAAAATCGATTGGCCGGATTCCTGGGTCCATTTACGCGCTTCCAATACCGAACCGATTATCAGAATTTATGCCGAAGCGAAAACCCTGGCTACGGCAACGGCTAAAGTTAAAGAAATAAAAGATAAAATTTTAGCTTATATTAAATAATAATCATCATAAGTGAGGATTTGCTCGCAACCCCAAAAAGTGCTAAAATGTAAGAGAAATCATTAGAAATTTCTCTTATTTTTTTTATGACTCGCATTATTATCCTAGCCGCCGGCAAAGGTACGCGGATGAATTCGGAATTGCCTAAGACTTTAGTGCCTCTGAAAAATCGGCCGATGATTAAATATTTATTGGATTCGGTAACCGCCACCGGCATCGACCCGGGACCATTGATTGTTGTTTCGCCGGACAATAAAGAAATTATCAGCCGGGAACTGACGGATTATTCGGTCGGCTACGCCGTTCAAGATCGTCCGCTCGGAACCGGCCAGGCCGTCAGTTGCGTCGAGGATTTTTTAAGTGAAGAGATAAAAAATGTTTTAGTATTATACGGCGATCATCCCTTTTTTCGAAGTGAGTCTATCAGAAAATTTATTTTGACAAAGCCGGAATCATTGGCGATGATGACTGTTAAGTTGCCGGATTTTGACGATTGGCGCCGTAATTTTTATCATTGGGGCCGGATTATCCGCGACGAGAAAGGACAAATCATTAAAATCACGGAGTTTAAAGACGCCAGCGAAGAAGAAAGGGCGATAACCGAAGTCAACCCGGCGGTGATGTGCTTTAACCGCGATTGGCTTTTTAAAAACCTGAAACGGATAAAGAATGACAATAAATCACAGGAATATTATTTGACTGACCTCGTCAAGATTGCCTTTGAAGAAGGATTTGTCATTGGTTCCGTCGCTGTTGGACCGCAAGAAGCGATGGGGATTAACAGCCCGGAAGAACTAAAAATCGCGGAAAGTTTATTATAAATTTTTACGATATGCGCCAGATTTTAGACCTCCACATTCATTCCCGCTATTCCCGCGCCTGCTCCCCGCAGTTGACCTTGGCGAATATTGAAAATACTTGCCGAGTAAAAGGCGTAGATATTATCGCTACCGGCGACTTTACTTATCCGGAGTGGTTTGCGTCGATTAAAAAAGAACTGGTGGAAACGGGTGTCGGTTCTGGACTGTATAAATTGAAAACCGCGCCGGATGATAAAGTAAAATTCATTTTAAGCACGGAAGTGGCTTTAATCTATCGAGATCAAGATAGAGTCCGGCGGATTCATTTGGTTATCCACGCCCCGAATATCAAGGCCGCGGAAAGATTAAATAAGCAATTAGATAAAAAGTTCAATATCCGTTCTGACGGCCGGCCGATTCTGGGAATCAAAGCGCCGGAATTGGTCGCTCTTATTTTAAAAATAGATCCGAACTTTTTAGTATATCCGGCGCATATCTGGACACCATGGTTTTCGGTTTTCGGCTCTAAGTCAGGCTTTGATACTTTGGAAGAATGTTTCAAGGAACAGACGAAAAATATTTATGCTTTCGAGACCGGTCTATCGAGCGACCCGGAAATGAATTGGCGTTTATCCGCGCTCGACCGCTTAACCGTCCTTTCTAATTCCGACGCCCACAGTCCGAATAATATCGCCCGGGAAGCGAATGTGATGGAAATTAGCGAACCGGTCAGCTACAAAAAAATTTATGATAATATCAAAGATCGGAAGGGGATGACAAGTACCATTGAATTCTATCCGGAGGAGGGGATGTACCATTTTGACGGCCACCGCGATTGCGGTTTCAGCTGTGAACCCGCCGTCAGTCGGAAACTAAAAAATATCTGTCCGAAATGTAAAAAACCGCTCATTATCGGCGTTTTAAATCGCGTGGAAGAATTAGCCGACCGATCGGCGGGCTTTAAGCCGGAGAAGGCGGTTCCCTTTAAAAAATTGGTGGAATTAGATAAGATTATAGCGGAAGCTTTGAACATCAAGAGCCGGAACTCGCAAGCCGTTCGGAAGCAATATAACTGGCTGACCAAGGAATTCGGTAGCGAACTGTTTATTTTATTAGAATTGGATTTGGTAAAAACCGGCGGCAGAATCGATCCGCGGATTAGTGACGGAATAAAGCGCGTCCGCTCCGGAGAATTAATCATTAATCCCGGTTTTGATGGACAATACGGTAAAATAAATATTTTTCCCGCCGCCCGTTCGGGCGGACAGAAATCTTTGCTTTAGGATAATTTTAATTTTATGGTTAATTTTACCAGGCCGTTTACCAGTATTTTCACGATTGTAGCTTTTTTGTTACTGACGGTTGTCGCGACGGTCATTTACGGCGGCAGTGAAGAGCAGAAAGCGGAAATGGAAAAGAATTTTTTTTATCAGAAGACCCGCTCGGTTTTTGATACGGCGCTGGAAGTGGCGCAAGCACTGGTGTTAATTAATGTGGATAGTAGCGCCGGGAAAGCGGGACAAGAGACAATTGATTCGGAACCGGCGGGAGAAAGCCTGCCCGGAGAGTCGGCGGCGGTTAAAAATGGTTTTTGGTCGGAGTTAGGAGAGAAGATAAAAGAGGAATGGAAAAAAAGTGAGGAAAGTTATTCGGCGACCGATACTGGAAATTTCGGCAGTCAAAACTTATTTGATTGGCAGAGAACGGAAACGGGAACGGATTTGATTTTTCGGCTGAAAAGCGGAGAGGAAAAAAAATTGTCTTTGCCGTTCGGGTCCCAAGGGTCAAATTAATATTTTTGTTCAAAGTCGCTCGGTAATTTTTTAAAAACAGGAACTTCTCGCCAGCAGATAATTTAGTCGGAGTTTAGCGGGAGTTTATAATTTTTTTACGGTTTCCTGAAGGCCGCTGTGCTATAATTTAATCATTAATAAAAAGTTAACATAAAATTTATGCCTAAAGCAGAAAAAGAAAAAAAGAGTCTTTCGGAGAAAGGAGATAACAGGATGAAGCGCGACAGCGCCGCCTTAAGCGCTATTGAACAGATTAGGAGCCGTTTCGGCGAGGGGTCGATTATGAAATTCGGCGATGTGCCGAAAACCAACGTTGATGCCATTTCTACCGGTTGTTTGTCTCTCGATATCGCGACCGGCGTCGGCGGCGTACCGCGCGGCCGGGTTATCGAAATTTACGGCCCGGAGTCGTCGGGTAAAACCACTTTAGCCCAGCATATCGTCGCCGAAGTGCAAAAAACCGGCGGGATTGCCGCTTTTGTGGACGCGGAACACGCGCTGGATCCGGATTATGCCGTCAAAATCGGCGTGAATATTAAGGAAATGCTTTTGTCCCAGCCGGACAGTGGCGAACAAGCTTTGGAAATCGTGGAAACACTGGTTCGTTCCAATGCCGTTGATGTTATCGTGGTTGATAGCGTCGCCGCCTTGGTACCGCAGAAGGAAATCGAAGGCGATATGGGTGACCAGCATATGGGTTTACAGGCGCGCTTAATGAGCCAGGCGCTAAGAAAATTGACGGCGGTAATCGCTAAAACCAAAACCGTGGTTATTTTTATCAATCAGATCCGCAATAAGATTGGCGTTTTTTTCGGCAATCCGGAGACGACGACCGGCGGCAACGCCCTGAAGTTTTATTGTTCGATGCGCGTCGAAGTCAGAAGAGCGGCGCAGATCAAACAGGGCGAAAAGATCATCGGTAATCGCGTTAAAGTAAAGATAGTAAAAAATAAAGTAGCCGCGCCTTTTCGGACTTGCGAATTTGATATTATGTATAATGAAGGTGTTTCTGTCGCCGGCGATCTGGTGGATTTAGGCGTCGAGCATGGAGTCATCAAGAAAAACGGCAATACCTATTCTTTCGGCGAAGTGAAACTAGGAACCGGCCGGGAGACCGCCAAAAAAATGATTAAAGACGATAAGAAATTGCTGGCGGAAATTCGTAAAGCGATTTTAGCTGTCGTCCGGAGCAAAGAAATAGAGGAAAATAAATAATTTGTTACAGCCCTATATCTTCCAAATAAAAAGAGGATTGGCTAAGGCCAATCCTCTTTTTTGTACTTTTAGGCATTAAGCCTGCTTTTATGAGATTCTTACGATTTTTCTATTATCTTAACGATATTTTTAAAAACTTCCGTAATCGTCGGCCGACCGTCAATGTTGATTATTTTTTTTTGCGCGCGATAATATTTCAGGAGCGGAGCGGTCTGCGCGCGATAAATCCGAAAACGGTTCTTAATGGTTTTTATATTATCGTCGGAACGTCCCGAAGTCTTGCTTCTCAGAATAATCCTTTTTAGAGCTTCGGCTTCGCTTAATTTTAAGTTCAGAACTGAATTTATTTTAATTTTTTTGTTTTTTAGAAATTGATCCAGATGCTTCGCCTGCGTGGAGTTCCGCGGATAGCCGTCGAAAATAAAACCATTTCCTTTAAGATTTTTCGCGACCGCGGTTTCCATCATCTCTACGATGATGTCATCGGGAACTAATTTGCCAGCATCCTGATATTTTTTTATTTTTGTTCCCAGCCGGCCGTTCTTTAATTCGTGCCGTAAAATATCGCCGCTGGATAAGTGGGTTAATTTGTTTTTTCTGGCGATTAATCCGGCCTGCGTCCCTTTGCCGGCGCCCGGGGGACCGAAGATTATCAGATTTAGCATATTAGTGCGCCGTGTAGGATTCGAACCTACGACCATCTCCTTAAGAGGGAGCTGCTCTACCAACTGAGCTAACAGCGCGTATTTATGGCGCCCGATAGGGCTTTAATTTAAAAAGTGGCGGGGGCGGGACTCGAACCCGCGACCTTAGCGTTATGAGTGCTACGCTCTAACCAGCTGAGCTACCCAGCCAATGTGCGCCCGGCAGGATTTGAACCTGCAACCCCTTGGTCCGAAGCCAAGTACTCTATCCAGTTGAGCTACGGGCGCGAGTAATACGCCCTCAATTAAGGATTTGTCTTGTCCTCAGCGGGGCGCGTCTTTTTATCTTTTTCCTTTCAGAGCTTGTTTGAGGTGATAGCCGGTTTTGAATTTAGCCACTTTAACGGCCGGGATGGTAATTCTCTCGTTCGGTTTTTGCGGATTGACTCCGCCGCGAGAATAACGGACGCGGGATAAGAAAGTGCCGAAACCGGCAATCGTCACCTCGCGGTCACTCTTTAACTCCTCAATGATGGTGTCGGTCAGGACATCAATCATTTTTTCCGCCTGTTTTTTGTTCAGGCCTTCGACGGCATGATGAATCTTGTCGATGAGTTGTGCCTTGTTCATATTTTTATATGTTTAGCTTATTATAAGCTATTTTTTGCAAATAATCGACTTTTTATTGGGTATTTTTGCCTTAGCGAGCATATTCGGTCACCCGCATTTCCCGGATAACATTAACTTTTATCTCTCCTGGGTATTTTAACTCATTTTCTATCTTTTTTGCAATATCTCTAGCCAAATTATGAGCTTTAAGGTCGTCAATCGTTTCCGGCGACACGAAAACGCGAACTTCGCGTCCGGCCTGAATCGCGTAAACTTTTTCAATCCCTTCGAAAGTCAAAGCGATTTTTTCCAGTTCTTCCAGACGTTGCAGGTAGTTTTCGTAACTGTCTTTGCGCGCTCCCGGGCGAGCGGAAGAGATAGCATCGGCAACTTTGACGATTACGGAAATAAGCGTCGCCGGTTTATCGTCGTGGTGGGTTTCAATCGGCGCGATAATCTCCGCCGGCAGGTTGAATTTTTTGGCGATATCGCGTCCGATTTCAGTATGATTGCCTTGGACTTCATGATCGACCGCTTTGCCGATATCATGGAGCAAACCGCCTTTTTTCGCTAAGGTAACATCCGCGCCCAATTCTTCGGCCAGCATCGCCGCCAGATGGGCAACTTCAACGGAATGGCGCAAAGCGTTCTGACCGTAGCTGGTGCGGTATTTCAAGCGTCCTAAAATTTGCACCAGTTTCGGATCAAAACCGGTAACGCCGACTTCGTACATCGCTTCTTCGCCCGCCTTTTTAATATCCAGGGCGATATCTTTTTTGGCGCTTTCCACTGCCTCTTCGATTTTTGTCGGATGAATTCGGCCGTCCTTTATCAGGTAATCCAGCACTTTTTTGGCGATATGGCGTCTGATGAGCGAGAATCCGGAAACGGTAATAGCGTTAGGAGTATCATCCACGATAATTTCTACGCCAGTCATCTGTTCAATCGCTTTGATATTGCGCCCTTCGCGGCCGATAATGCGGCCTTTCATTTCATCACTCGGCAGATCGACAGTCGTGGTCGTCAATTCAACGGTATAAGAAGAAACCATTCTTTGCATCGCCAGAGCCATAATATCTTTTGATTTTTCATTTAGAGTATCCTCAGAATCGTTTTCCAATTTTTTAATGCGCACCATCAAGTCTTCCGCGTTTTTTTCCTCCACGCTTTTTAAAAGAATTTCTTTGGCTTCGCCGTGGCTTAAGCCGGAAATTTTTTCCAGTTTCGCCTCCTGTTCTTCTTTGATGCTTTTGATTTTTTCTTTAATTTCCTGGACTTCATTCACTTTATCGTACAGTTTTTGCTGTTTATCCTGAAGGTCGAGAAGTTTCTGGGAAAAAGAAGTTTCCCGCTGTTCCAGTCTTTTTTGCAGGCTGTTAATTTCGTTCCGGCGAGTCGCTTCTTCTTTCTTTGACTCGTCGATGATATTTAAAGCCTTATCCTGGGCTTTCAGGAGCAGGTCTTTTTCCCTGATTTTCGCCTCGTTGATTATCTTTTCGGCCCGTTCGGCTGCGCTGGAGATTTTAACGGCGGCGCTTTTCTTATAGAAGAAAAAGCCAATAAAAAAACCACCGGCGGCCAGAACGACATACAAGACATAGCTTAAATATTCCATATAAGGGAAGCCGTCTTTAGGAACTAGGGGTGGTAAAATTTAGAATTATTAAATTTTTAAAAGCAATAACCACGCCTTACGGGCGTTATTTATTTGAGAGATAAAGAAATTATTTTAATTTTTTTGGCTAAACTGACAGTAAAAAACAGAGAAGACATAAATAATTGATTACTCGAAAATAAACTTTCGCTTGAACCATTCACGGTGGTTAATTCTTTTAATAATTCCTAAAAACAGGCCTTGGTTAATTAATAAATTTATAAATTTACCTTAGCATCAATTTTGATATTTGTGAATATTGACAAAAATTAAGTAAAGTATTATAATTATTCAATAATTTAAGGCCTAGTTCCGGAGGCAGAGATCCGGAAAAAATTGTTTTTTAACAAAAACGTAGTTACCATGGAAATGTGTGCTTTTATCGGAAAATCGCATGAGTTTTTCATGAATCTTAAAAAAGCCGGTACGAAGATAAAAAAGAATGTGGCTAATGCTGATTTTGAGAAATTAATGGAATTCGAAATAACGATTCCGGAAAATTTCGATTTTGACGCCTTCCGTTTTGAGAATAAGAAAGGATTCTGTTATTCGGAGCCAGCCTTAATCGGGAAAAATTTTAAATCCAATATCTCCTCGGAAGTTGGTAAGAAAAAAATCGTGGAAATTTATCAGCCCAAAAGAAAAAAGACTAGCGAAGACTGCTTGAATTTTATTGCCGGTCAAAACGGTCAATTACCAAATGTTCAGGGTTTAGCTATGGTTTGGCAACAAGCTAAGGAAAAATTGCCGCAGGAAATATGGATTATCGGTTTTGATCAAAAGGAAAACCTTTTCCGGGATTCAGGCGGTCGCCATAGGGTGCCGAACCTGTACCAGTTTTCCGACGGTGATTGGTACTTTCATCTCGGCTACTTCGAGCGCGATTGTTCTGCCGATCATTGCGTTCTTTTCTTCCGCGATTGCGCTTAGAACCTTTGGTTCTTAGAAAAACATTTATCCTTTGTATCTTTGACCGTATTGAATCAATACGGTCTTTTTTTTATGGAAGGGTTGGTAAATAGGAGAAGTCGCTATGAAACTGGCAGGAATTTGCCGAAAAATTCTGTAAAATCGGTTGACTAAACCCGAAAACTAAAGTAATATTAAAAAATAGATAAAGATTATGAATATAACCGAACTGGCCAGAATTTTGAGAATCCCGCCTCAGGAGTTGCGCGATTTATTGCCGCAACTCGGTTTTGCGATTGGCCAGAAAGCGATTAAAGTCGATAATAATACAGCCAAAAAAATCATTAAAGATTGGCCGTTTTTACGCCGGCAATGGGAACAGAAAAAAATGGCGGCGGCGATAAAGAAACAGGACGAGGTTTTACCGAAAGAGCGAAAGACTATTATGGTTCCGAAAGTGATTACGGTCCGCGCTTTGGCCGAACTAGCCGGTATTCCGGTCAACCGCGTCTTGGCGGAGTTGATGAAAAACGGCGTGTTTACTTCTATTAATGAAAAAGTTGATTTCGATACGGCGGTGATTATCGGCGATAATTTAAATCTTGATGTTCAGATGGCGGAAGTTAAAATAGAAGAAAACGATAAGGAAGATAAAAAACTAGAAGCGATTCTGGCCGGTGAAAATAAAAAAGATCTGAAGGATCGTCCGCCGGTAATCGTTGTTATGGGTCATGTCGATCACGGAAAAACTAAATTACTGGATTCTATCAGAAGCACCAATGTCGTCGCCGGCGAGGCGGGCGGCATTACCCAGCATATCGGCGCCTATCAGATTAAACGTAAAAATCAGGTTTTGACTTTTATTGATACTCCGGGGCACGAAGCTTTTACCGCCATGCGCAGTCGCGGCGCCAAAGTCGCCGATATCGCGATTTTGGTCGTGGCCGCCGATGACGGAGTTAAGCCGCAGACTGTGGAAGCTTTCCGGATTATCGAAGCGGCGAAAATCCCTTATCTGGTCGCTATGAATAAGATAGATAAGCCGACGGCGGATATCAACCGAACCAAGCAGGAACTCTCGACGCAATTAAATATTACGCCGGAAGACTGGGGCGGAAAAATAATTTGCGCGCCGGTTTCCGCCAAAGAAGGAACGGGAATTGAAGATTTGTTGGATATGGTTTTGTTGGTCGCGGAGGCCGAGGGGGTTAATTTGAAAGCGAATCCGAACGCGGCCGCGGCTGGGACGGTCGTCGAATCAAATGTCGACAAAGGCGCCGGACCGGTAGCGACGATTCTGGTTCAGAACGGCACTTTACATGTCGGGGATCAATTATGTTTTAACGAAGTTGTTTACGGCAAGGTTAAATCCTTAAAAAATTATAAGGGCGAAGAGGTTACGGCGGCCGGGCCGTCTATGCCCGTGAAAATCCTGGGTCTGAAAATTTCTCCTGCCGTCGGCGATATTTTAAATGTCGGCGTCGGCGAGAAAGTGAAAACCAAAAAGATAAAGAGCAGTTCGCAAGCGGCCGATGTTTTACCGTCCGCCCTGGATGATAATCCGGAAGATAAAACGCCGAAAGTGAATATTATCATTAAAACCGATTTTCTCGGTTCGGCTGAAGCGATTGAAGAATCTTTATTGAAATTAAATAACGAGAAAGTGAAGGTCAAGATAATTAGCAAGGGTCTGGGCTATATTACCGAAGGCGACGTTAAACGAGCCGAAGATTCCGGCGCGAAGATTCTCGGTTTTAACGTCCGCATATCGCCGGCGATTGAAACTCTGGTGCGCGAGCGCCAGGTGACGGTAAAAACTTTCTCCATTATTTACGACTTGATAAGATTCGTGAAGGAAGAGATGCAACTTCTGGTCAAGCCGGAAATCAATCGGGTAGAACTCGGACGGCTCAAAGTTTTGGCGGTTTTTAGAACAGAAAATAACAACCAGATTGTCGGTGGTAAAGTTTTAGAAGGAGAAATTAAAAATAACAGCCTGATTGACGTCAAGCGCGGCGATGATTTTATCGTTTCCGGAAAGTTAACTCGTTTGCAGGCCGGCAAGCAGGATGTCGAAATGGTCGGTAAAGATTTAGAGTGCGGGTTAAAATACGAAGGTAAACCGATTGTCCAGGTCGGCGACATTTTAAACGTCTACCGGGAAGAGAGAATCGTCGATAAAATTTAATTTTAATTTATAATCCCCGTCTAAGCGGGGATTTGGATATATGTCAAAAATTCCGCGTTTGAATGAGTTGATTTTGGAAGAATTAGCCCAAGCCGTCAATCGGGAAGTGGGTATTGTCAACGCCCTGATTACGATTACTTATGTGGAATGCAGTCCGGATTTAAAACAAGCGCGAGTCGGTTTTTCGGTTTTGCCCGATAAATTGGCGGGGACGGCTTTGCGTAAGCTCACGGCGGCCACCGGTCAGTTGATTCCGATTCTGCGGGCACGGATTAAAATTCGGAAAATGCCGCATCTTATTTGGGAATTCGATGCGACGGAAAGGGAAGCGACTAAAATCGAACGGTTGATTGCGGGGATAGATGAAGAGAACGAAACTCCTTAATCAGGGGTTTTTTGAATCGCGTCGCCGGTCAGTCCAGCTCCGCCCGGTCTGGACTTTTTCTTTGACTTTCGTTAAGATAAACGGTTATGAATTTAACCGAAAAACTCCAATTAGCTTATAGAAAGATTAAAGAAGCGCGGCGGCTATTGATTGTCGGGCATACTTCGCCAGACGCCGACGCCCTTTCTTCTATGGGAGCCATGATAGAAATCGCCGGATTTTTGGGTTTAGAAGCCAAAGCTTACGCCGAAAAGAAATCGCGGGAATCCTTCGTCTTTATTCCCAATGAAAATTTGATTTTTTCCGAGAAACCGAGCAATCTGTTAGATTTTGATCTAATCCTGATTTTGGATTGCGGATCTATCGCCCGTACTGGCTTAGAGGAGCGTCTGCGGTCATTGCTTAGCGCCAGACAGGAAGAGAAAATAACTTGGCGGCCTTATATCATGGAATTTGATCATCATCAGGCGTCGGAAAGTTACGCCGATTTGGAAATTCGCCTGGCGGATAAAGCTTCGACCACGGAAATTATTTATCAATTTTTAAAAGTTAACGATTTAGAAATAAGTAAAACCTTGGCGGATTGTATCTTAATCGGCCTAATGACCGATACCGGACATTTTTTACATGCCAATTCTTCGCGTGAAGCAATCGCGGTTTCTTCAGAAATGCTTTTACGCGGCGCCTCTTTGCCGGAAATCATCAAAGGCACCACACGCAATAAAAGTTTTTTATCTCTCAAGATTTGGGGGCGCGCCTTGGAAAATATGCGTTTCGAAGCCGCTACCGGTCTGGTGTCTTCGGCTTTGACCGCCCGGGAATTGGCCGAATTTTTGGCGCCGGCCGATTCGGAAATCGACGCTGATTTGTTCAGCGATATTGTTTCTTTTTTAAGCCGTTTAAACGGGGCGCGCGTCGCCTTGTTTTTGCGGGAAGAAGATGATAAGGTAAAGGGTAGTTTACGGACTAATTTTGACGATATTGATGTCGCCCGTATCGCCCAGAATTGGGGTGGCGGCGGGCATAAAAAAGCGGCCGGGTTTTCACTGCCGGGACGGTTAGTGAGAACGGAAAGGGGCTGGAAAGTAATTAGTTAAGAGTTGATATATAAATTTGTTCATTAAAATCTTAATTTATGGAAGGAAAAAATGTTTGTTTTATCGAACCCGTCGAGTTCTCCGGGTTTAAGAAAATGAAGCAACTCGGAAACGTTCAAGAAAAGCGTTACGATTCCAAAGGCTGTAAACATCAAGTTTTTTTGGTTTCCCGAACGACTCTGGCCAAATTAGAGGCGGAAAGTGGATCTTTTTTTCCAAAAGAATTCGAAGTTTATTATTCTTACGATAATTCCGAGATTATCTGTACTTTAGAGGAATTAAAACAAAAAAAAGAAAAAGCGCGAAACGCGCGAGAAATCCAGAAAGTTTTATAAATTTAAACAAAAAGGCCGAAAAAATGATTTTCGGCCTTTTAATTTATTTGATGGTTTTTTGCTGTTTTTGCTGCCATTCTTTTATTTTTTGGGGATTGCCGGATAGGAGAACCTTCGGCACCACATATTTTTTTCCGGCGGCGGAGAAAATTTCCGGCCGGGTGTATTGAGGATATTCGCCGATGCCTGTCTCCGAATGGGATTCTTCAATGATGCTGGAATCGTTTCCCAGAACGCCCGGCAGAAGACGGGTGATAGAATCGATAATAGTTAGGGCCGGTAATTCGCCGCCGGTCAGGACATAATCGCCGACAGAAATTTCTTCATCGACGAAATTTTTGATTCTGGCGTCAAAGCCTTCGTAGCGGCCGCAGACTAGGATTATCTCTTCCAGGCGGGAATATTTTCGCGCCAATGCCTGATTCCATTTTTTTCCGGCGGCAGAAAGAAGAATTATCTTCTTTTTGGCCGGTTTGATTTTTTTGTCCAGCTTCTTGAGATCGCGTAGCGCCAAATACAGCGGTTCGATTTTCATTAGCATCCCGGCACCACCGCCGTAAGGAGCGTCGTCTACGGTTCGGTGTTTGTCCTTCGTCCAGTCGCGCAGATTGTGAATCTTGAATTTAATTATTTTTTTGGCTTGAGCCCGTTTCAGGATACTTTCGTTGATATAAGAGTCGAAAATGGCCGGAAAAATGGTCAGTAAGTGAAATTTCATAATATTAATTAATCCCTTAAGCGGGGGATGATAAGTCCATTATAACAAAAAAGCCCGATTTTGACAGCGGGCTTTTTTGGGTATTGAATTTCGTTTTGATTTAGATTTTTAAATCGTCAATCGCGGAAGTATCAACTTCTTCCCGGTTTCCCCGACGGGAACCGCCTTCCGGATCATAGATTTTTAAGTTGACGCGGGAGTTGTTCTTAGCACCGATAATTTTTAACAAGGTGCGGATCGACTGCGCGGTCTGGCCTTTGCGGCCAATAACATAACCCATATCGGCCGGATTGGTTTTAAGGGTCAATAAGACGCCTCTTTCGTCAATCGTCCGATCTACGGCGACATCGTTAGGGTTGTTAACGATGCTCTTCACTACCATTTCGAGAAACTGTTTGTCTTGTTCTACCATAGTTTTCATTCATCCTTTAAATTTTGAACGGCTTTTTTTCCGATCAAAGCGGAAAGGAATTTTATTAAATAACTGCTGTATCAGCAGCTTTATGCTACAATTTTAACACTTTTTCTTAATTTGTCAATATTTAAGACCAATTAAGCTTTTTCGGCTACGGCTTCGGTCGTTTCTTCGGCCGGGGCAACCGGAGCGGCCGGAGTATTTTTTTTATCGGCTTTAGCCTTGATTTGCGCCGCCCGTTTTTCGCTCGGTTTGCCAGATTTCGAAGACAGTGATTTTTTACCTTCGATAACCTTCTTTTCCACCAGAAGATTATTAACGGTTACTGTCATCTGCGCCCCCTTGGATAGCCAATATTTGATCCGATCGGCTTTGGCGACCAGTTCTTTGGAATGAGGATTGTAAGAACCCAGATTTTCCAAAACATCACCGTACGGGTCGCGTCCTTTTTCTAAGACGACCAGACGGAACATTTTTTTATTAGTTTTCCCTACCTTCGATAATTTGATTGCTAACATAATTTTTGCTTGGTATTATTTATTGGGAAATAATATCTTAAGATTAGATAAAAGTCAATATCAGGCTTAGCGGCCGAAGCGGCTCGGACGAGCCGGACCACGGCCGGAACCGCCGCGCCGGTCACCGCCCAGCGGACGACCGCCGCCAAAGGAAGAGCCGTTTGATTTTCCTTTTTCGTCTTTCCATAAAGCGGCATTTTCTTCCAGACCTTTCATGGTTAAATTAACTCTGCCCTGATCATCTATTTCTTTAATTTTAACCGTAACTATGTCGCCGACCGTCAGGAAGTCGCTCGGTTTTTCGATACGATAAGGAGCTAATTCGCTGACATGAACCATACCGTCCTGATTGGCGTTCAAGGCGACAAAGGCGCCGAAGTCCAATAAGCGGACGACCTTGCCTTTAATGATTTCACCCGCTTCAAAAACGTGGACGATTTCTTTGACCTGCTTGACGGCTTCATCGACCATCGCGGCATCGGTGCCGCAAATCATAACTAGGCCGCTGTCTTCAATATCAATGCTGACGCCGGTTTCATCGATAATGCGATTGATGACTTTTCCGCCCGGGCCGATAATCGCTCCGATTTTTTCCGGATCGACGCTAAAGCTGATTAGGCGCGGGGCATATTTAGATAGTTCGGCACGCGGGGCGGGAATCGCTTGTTTCATAACCTCTAAAATTTGGTTTAAAGCCGCGCGACCCTGAGTTAACGTGAGCGTGATTATTTCTTCGGTCAGACCGGTGGTTTTAGTGTCCAATTGAATGGCGGTCAAGCCGGCGTCGGTGCCGGTGATTTTAAAGTCCATACCGCCTTCGCCGTCTTCAAGATCCTGAATATCGGTTAAGACCGTCCATTTGCTCATATCAGCGTTAGACGCCAAACCCATGGCGATACCCGCTACCGGTTTTTTAATCGGTACGCCGGCGTCCATCAAAGCTAAAGTGGAGGCGCAGGTGGAAGCCATGGAAGATGATCCGTTGGAACCGAGAGTTTCGCTTACCAAACGGATGGCATAGGGAAATTCCTCCTTGGCGGGAATCATCGGCAAGAGAGCTTTTTCCGCCAAAGCGCCGTGGCCAATTTCGCGGCGTCCGGTGCCTCTTAAAGGCGAAGCTTCACCGACGGAATAAGGCGGGAAATTATAATGATGCATGTAACGTTTTTTGCTTTGTCCTTCTAGTCCTTCCAGAGATTGTTCTAATCCGGGAGCGCCTAAAGTTACAATCGACATAACTTGGGTTTCGCCGCGGGAAAACAGGGAAGTTCCGTGATCGCGGGGAAGGATAGCGACTTCGGCGGCCAGCGGTCGGATTTCGTCCAAGGATCGGCCGTCAACCCGTTTTTTTTCTTCGATAATCGCTTTTGTCACTTCAGCATCAATCATTTTTTCCACTAATTTTTTACCGATGTAGCGGCGGCTGTCGCCGTTCAGCCCCTGGGTCGTCAGATATTCTTCCAGCCGTTCCTTGATAGCGCTGACCGCCAATTTACGCTCGCCTTTAGTATAGTAGATTTTGTCGAACAAGATTTTTTTGATATTGTCTCTCAGCCAGACTTCGCCGATTTTTAATAACTCGGTTTTTTCCAAGGCCGCTTTCTTTTCTTCTTCCGTGCCGTTCTTTTCCGTCACTGTCGCCGTTCTTTTCGGCGCGACCGATTTCTTTAACTCCTTAATAAGGTCAATCGCCGGTTGCATTTCTTTCTGGCCGGCCATAATCGCTTTTAACATCAGATTCTCCGGCACTTCGTTCGCGCCCGCTTCGATCATAATAACTTTTTTATCGGTACCGGCGACAATTAAATCCAGAGAGCTCTTGGCCTGCTCTTCGTAAGTCGGATTAAAAACAAACTTATCTTCAATCAGACCGACGCGAACGCCGCCAATCGGCCCGTTCCAATTCAAACCGGAAATGGACAAAACCGCGGAAGCGGCGATTAGGGCGACGATATCATGATCGTTTTCCTGATCAACCGCCAAAGTCGTGATAATGACTTGGACATCGCGGTTATCGCCGGTGGCGAATAGGGGGCGAATGGAACGATCAATCATTCGGCCGGCCAGAATCGACTGATCAGTCGGACGTCCTTCGCGTTTAATCCAACGTGAGCCTTTGATAATACCGGCGGCATATAATTTTTCTTCGAATTCCACCATTAACGGAAAGAAATCAATTCCTTCGCGTTCGGTTCTAGCCTGAACAACCGTCGCTTGCACGACAGTTTCTCCGTACTGAACCCAAACGGCCGCATCGGCCTGCAGGGCAATTTTACCAGTTTTAATAGTGAGAGGGCGGCCAAGCCACTCGCCAGTGAATACTTTTTCCATAATTTTGTGTCTGGCCGCTAAATTACAGAACTGTATTAGTATACAGCGCTATCTATTTAACGGTCAGAATTTTAGCTTCTAATTATAAATTAAAAATTTTTTATTACTTCCCAAATCCGTAAAGTCATCAGCTTCTTCAACCAGTTTGGAAGAGCAAGTCTTGCGGAAAGCCATGATTTCTACTAGACAGCCTTTGTTGTTCTGCAGATAGGAAACCAGGGGTAAATAATCGCCGTCGCCGGAGACAATCACGATAACGTCCAGTTTGTCGGCTAATTTAATCGCATCAATTGCGATACCAACATCCCAATCCGCCTTTTTCGCTCCGCCGGCGAAAATTTGCAGGTCTTTCATTTTAACTTCGAAACCTTGTTGTTCTAGCGCTTCGACAAAAGGCGTTTCTTCCTTATTTTCGGTCCGAATAGCATAAGCAGTGGCCCGGATAAGTTTCCGGCCGGCCACTGCTTTGACTAATATCTCCTTGAAGTTGACTTTTTTGCTGTATAAATTCTTAGCCGAATGATACATATTCGAGACATCGACCAGAATTCCCACCCGTTGTTCTTTATGTTTGATCATAATGATAATTATTTTTCATCTTCCACCACGCCTTCCTTAATTTCGGCGGCTTCTTCTTCTGGATTGATATATTTTTTCTCTTTTTTCTTTTCCTCTTCCTCTTCTTCTTCCAGTTTTTGAGCGATTTTTAATTTTAATTTTTCGGTCAAATTTTTGAATTCCTCGACATTTTCTTTTTGCAGGTATTTCAGTAATTTCCGTCTTTCCCCGACTTTTTTCAATAAGCCACGGCGGGAAGAGAAATCATGCTTGTGATTTTTTAAATGTTCGGTCAGTTCCTTGATTTCTTCGGTCAGGATGGCAATCTGAACTTGCGGGGAGCCGGTGTCGGTGTCGTGTACCCGGAATTTTTTAATAATCCTTTCTTTGCTCTTTTTGTCTAACATGGTTTTGGCGCTCTATCCGAGAAGGGGCTTCGGGCTTGATTCCCGGCGGCCGCATCCCAGAAAGAGTACATTAATTATTAAGAACGCTTATTTAAGCGTGTTGATTTTTTTCATCAGGCGCGATTTCTTTCGAGCGGCGGTATTTTTCTTGATTACGCCTTTTTTAACCGCTTTATCGATCGCTTTAATAGTTTTAGTGTAATCTTCCTTAACTTTTTTATCATTTGCTTTAATCTGCTTGAGGTTTATTTTAACCAAATCTTTAAGCTTTTCAGCTACTTTTTTGTTGGCGGCATTTCTTTTAACGGCCTTGCGCAGTTCTTTTTCCGCCGATTTCTTGTTTGGCATACGGAATTTTCTAAATAATTAGTTAATTAAAAGTAATTTGATGATAACATAAGAGCAAAGAAAAATCAAGAGCGCCTTTTATATGCGTAATTTTTGATTTTGTTATATACTATAGTATATTACTATCATATATTATGAGAATTAATCTTCCCCGAAAAAAGCGGTGGTTAATCATTATCGTGATTCTGGCGATTATCGCAACCGTCTATTTAAATCGCGTTTATTCTCATATCTATCAGGTAATCGGCGCGGCCGATTTAAAACCGGTAGCCGGAGGAGAGGCTTATGTCATCAATAATATGATAACCGAAAACAGCTTGGTTTACGCCGCTTTGGGCGACAGTTTAACGGCTGGCGCGGGAGCGGATAAACCCGAAGAATACCTTCCTTATTTATTGGCGCAGAATTTCGGGGGGCCTGACAAGAAAATAATTTTAAAGAATTATTCTGTCCCGGGGGCGAAAACCGAAGACCTAGTCGTCAGTTTTTTGCCGCTGGCGATTAAGGACAACCCGGAGATTGTAACTGTCTTAATAGGTATCAATGATATCCACGATTTTGTTTCCCCGGCTGATTTCCGGAATAATTATGAAACGATCTTAAGTCGATTGACCGCAGAAACAAAGGCGAAAGTTTATGTGATTAACATCCCTTTTATCGGCGCCGATGAATTGATCGGCCAGCCTTACCGTTTTTATTTCAAACAGAAAATTAACAAATATAATGAAATTATTAAAGAACTCGCCGCAAAGTATTCGGCTGGTTACGTTGATCTCTATACGTCGACTTTCAGTTTGTTACGTCAGTCGGGTGATCATTATTCGATTGATTTATTTCATCCTTCCGCCAGCGGTTATAAAATCTGGGCGGACATAATTTATGCTGATATCAATAAATAACCCCATTGCGCAAACCTGGATTTTTGGTGTAATTTTTTTCGCGGTTTTGTTATTTTCGGCGCGTCGCCGAAAAATTACCGAGTGGTTTCCAATTTCTTTGACGACCGAGTTGAAGGGGCTGGCAATCGTGATGATTGTCTTGTCGCATATTGGTTATTTTTTGGTCAACGACCACCGTTTCTTGTGGCCCTTATCGGTCGCCGCCGGCGTAGGCGTCAACCTGTTTCTATTTTTATCGGGTTACGGCCTGGCAGTCGGTTCACAACGCGCGGAAATGAGCCCGTGGCAATTTTATAAAAAGCGTTTTGGAAAATTATTCCGGCCGTTTTGGCTGGTGCTGATTATAATTTTGGCGTTGGATGTTTTTGTTTTAAAGATGAATTATTCCTGGGACTTTTTGGTGAAAGCGGTCGTGGGAATTTTTACTCACGCCGATTTATATCAAGATTTCAATTCGCCTTTCTGGTATTTCACTTTTATTATCGGCTATTATCTCTTGTTCCCTTGGGTTTTTTGCCGGAAACGGTCGTGGCTATCGGCGATTATCCTTTACGCTCTCGGCTACGGACTGGTTTATTGCTGGTCGCCGGCCGTGCTTGATAATGTCATACATTTGTATCGTATCCATATCATCGCTTTCCCTTTGGGAGTTTTGGCCGCCTGGTTCGTGATGAAGCTACCCTCCGCCGCGGTCATAGCGGAAAAATGGTCGTTGGGCTGGAGACAGGCGGCGCGCTGGCTCGTAATCGCCGGATTACTCGCGGTTTTTATTTACGCGAATGTCCATTCTGGCGTCGGTCAGAGTCCGCAGATGGAAGAATTGATGAGTATTCTCGCGGTATTGGCGATTTGTTTAGCTTTCGCGTTTAAGCGGATTGAATTCCGGCTGTTCACTTTGTTCGGCATTTATTCGTATGAAATATATCTCTGGCATTGGCCGCTTATGTACCGCTACGATATATTTTATTCCTGGCTTCCGGCCTGGCTGGCGACGATTTTATATCTCGCGTTGTTTATCGGCGTCGGCTTTTTGGGGCAGAAGGTTATTGGACTATTAAGTCGGAAGAAGACGATAGCGGGCGGAGAGGAGAAGAAATAAAATTAATTAAACTGGATGTATAAAAAAATCAGAGGCCGATAAGGCTTCTGATTTTTATGTCGGATGATTATTTTGTTTCCGATTCGGATATTTCCGGATATTTGTCAGGATGTGCCTGATAATGGCTAAGCCATTTATCATCGTCTTTTAAACCGACGCTTTCGATATAGATCCTTTTGGCAAAGCCGCCGGCTTTCATAATTTTTTGTTCTTGATACTTTTTTACTTCTTTATCGGTCATTTTTAGTGATTTCTTGAGATGATCAAGGATTTCTTGGACATCGGCTAGCTCTTTTTTAAATTCCTCTGTTTCAACGGCAGCTACCAGCTCGTCAGCTTCTTCCCGGACTTTTTTTGCCAGTTCTTTAGTTAATTCGGCGTCGTCTAAATGCCTGACGCCGTAAGGGGTTTGGTCGTCAGTCTGGATATGGTCGAGGATATTATCACGCACCAATTTGGCAAAGCGGAAATATTTCATAAAATGTCGGGGCGCTGGGAATTGAACCCAGTCAACATGCTCCCAAAGCATGCGTACTACCGGTATACGACGCCCCGCTTCTTCCTAAAAAAATAAACCCAATAATAAATATAGCATGGGCTCATTTTTTGTCTATAAGTGCCCCGGGTCAGAATTGAACTGACGACACAAGGATTTTCAGTCCTTTGCTCTACCACTGAGCTACCGAGGCATATTTAATTGTTAATGTTGCGGGGGTCGGACTCGAACCGACGACCTCTAGGTTATGGGCCTAGCGAGCTGCCAACTGCTCTACCCCGCTATAATCAAAGTGGGCAATGGAGGATTCGAACCTCCGACCTCAACATTATCAGTGTTGCGCTCTAACCAACTGAGCTAATTGCCCGATTTTTAGATAAGAATTTGCCCTGCTTGAAAATAAAAATTCTGAAAAGACTATAACAAATAAAAAATGAAAAGGCAAGCCGCCGGCCGGTGCGGGCACGGTATTTTTTGGCTTATAAGCCGGAAATAAGCAGAGTTAGCTCAGTTTTTATGTCTCCCTGGCCGGTTTTGTTTAAAAAATCCAGATGAATCAGGCGATTCAGGTAATTTTTTAGCGCCTCATCGGAAAAATTTTTAGCCTGGGCGATTCCTTTTTTTACGACGAAGGGATGAAGTTTTACCTGGGCGGAAATTTCTGCCGGATTGAGTTGATTGTCGATAGCGGCGCGGATTTGGCGGAGAATTTTAAACTGACGGATAAGCATCGTAATCAGATATTCATCGCTGGAGCCGGCGGCATATTGATTGGCTAAAAGATCCAGGGCTAATTTTTTATTCCTGGCGCTCAGGGCGTCGGTCAGACCGAAAATATTTTCGTTGAACGCTCCGACCACCATCTTTCGTACCTCTTCCGTCGTTATTTTATTTTCGGCGTAGTCAGCTAGTTTTTTTAATTCTTTGGAAATTGTCCAAAGATCATTTCCTACTAGGTCAATTAAGAGAGCGGCGGCCGACGCGTCTATTTCTTTGCCGTAGCTTTCCAGCTCTTTTT
The DNA here is from genome assembly GCA_041650775.1 of Patescibacteria group bacterium. Lineage (GTDB taxonomy): Bacteria > Patescibacteriota > Patescibacteriia > Patescibacteriales > UBA12465 > UBA12465. Next base: position 86,006 of record JBAZKO010000002.1, on the reverse strand, counting down.
TTAAGAAAGATTTTAGTTGGCCGTCATTCAAGGGGTCGAATTTTTGGGCGTAGGGCTGTTTGGCCAGAAAAGAAAATAATTTTTTGGCCGCCGACTTCAAAGGCTTTTCTCGCGTATCTAGCTCCTCATCGCGAAAAATAAGGACGTTGTCTTCGCCGCCGCTGTATTTTTTCAAATAGTCGGCCAGTTCCGCAAAAATTTTTTCTTTTTTATTTTTAAAAATATTCTCAATCACCACTAGCCTTTTTTTTACGAAGAGGGAACCGGTATTTATTTTTTCGCCGATTTCTTTCAGAGTCGCTGTTTGTCCGTCGATGACGCTTAAACTGCCGGATTCGGGATCAACCTCGCGCCGGAATTTATTTTTCAGTTCTTGCCGGAAGCGGCGCGAGCGAAAAGTGTCGGCGCCGTAGATAAAAATAATCATAATTATAATTCGGTAATCTTTACTTGTTCTAAATCGGCGATTTTTTGTTCTAAAAATTTTTCACCCAGTTTTTTAAATAGTTTTGGATTATCGGTCGTATAATATTTAGTTGTCGGCTGACCAACCGGTTTAATTCCCAGTTCCGGGTGGCGAACCAGATAGTCTTTAAGACTGGCGGCAATTACTTCCCCCGGATGAGGAACGATTATCCGTCGCCCCATGATTTTTTTAATGGCCTTATACAAGAAAGGATAATGAGTACAGCCCAGAATCAGAGCGTCAATCTTCTTGACTTTTAGCGGCCGCAAATATTTTTTTAAAATCATTTTTGTTTCCGGTTTTTCCGCCCAGCCTTCTTCGATTAAAGGAACCAGAAGCGGCGCGGCCAGTTGTTCGACATTCAGTTCCGGTTTCAATTTTTGCAGTTCAAGCCGATAAGCATCGGAGTTAATCGTTGCTTTAGTACCGATAACGCCGACTGTCCGGATTTTTTTGTTAGCGGCGACGGTTTCCGCCAGCGGCCTGATTACTCCCAGAATCCGGCGGGCGGGGTAGTTATTCGGAAGATATTCTTGCTGTAAGCGTCTCAGCGCCTGAGCGGAAGCAGTATTGCAGGCGATGATAACCAGATTACAGCCGGCTTTAAACAACCAGTCCACGGCTTCGCGGGTGTAATTATAAATGGTTTCCGGCGATTTTTCGCCGTAAGGAAGCCGGGCGTTGTCGCCCAAGTAGAGATAATTGTAATCCGGCAATTTTTTTAAGAAATGCTGGAAAATTGTCAGGCCGCCGAGCCCAGAATCAAAAACACCGATGATATTCTTGGCGACTTGATTGGCCGGCAGATTGTCGGCGCCGGACTGATTGTTATTTTTCGGATTTGACATATTTCTTAAACAGATTACCGCGTTCTTTGTAATTTTTAAATAGGCCGAAACTGGCACAGGCGGTCGAGAGCAGAACGACATCGCCGACTTGCGCGCGAGCGCGAGCGGCAATAAGCGCTTTTTCCATACTATTTATCTCTGTTAATTTTTTTAAAGGGAATTTAAGAGCTAATAGTTCTTTTTTTATTCGTTTGGTACCGGCGCCGGGTAATAATATTAAGAATTTTACTTTTCTCTTAATCGTTTGCGCCAGCGGTCGGAAATTCGCGCCTTTATCCGCGCCACCGGCGATTTGGATAAGCGGTTCGGAAAAAGATTTTAAATCTAAAACCGTGCTTTCCGGCGTGGTGGAAAAACTGTTGTCAAAATATCGGACGCCCTTGATTTTCGCGACGAATTCCAGACGATGTTCCAGATTTTTAAAGCCGGCGATAGCTGGCGCGTAGACGGCCGGTTTGATTTTTAATATTTTTGCGACCGCGACGGCCGCACCGATATTTTGCCGATTAAAATCGCCGACCAGTTTCGACGGCAGGGAACTGGGAGAAAAATAAATCGTCTGCGTCTTTAACTTAGCCGTTTTGATTCGGTTTTTTAAGTCCGGGTTAGCAATTAGATATTTATTCTGCGCGCCGCGGGCGATATTTAATTTCGCTTGCCAGTAGGCGGCGAGGGAGGAATGGAAATTCGGATTATTCGGGTCGGCCGGAGCGAGATGTTCTTTGAATAAATTAGTGATGATCGCGATGCGCGGGGAATACTTTAGGTCTTCAAGTTGGAAACTAGATAATTCTAAAATAACATAATCAGTCGGCCGGATTTTATTTATAAAAGACAGCGGCGCGACGCCGATATTGCCGCCGAGCCAAACCCGCTGGCCGTTTGCGCGCAGGATATTATAGATCAGGGTCGCGGTCGTGCCTTTGCCTTTCGTGCCGGTGACGCCAATGATATTTTTAGTCGGGGCAAGCGCGAAAAAAAGATTTAGCGGACTGGTAATTTCCGTCTGCCCGCCTTTCTTCGCGGCGCGGATGCCGGGGCAGGTCATCGGCCAGCCGGGCGAACGAAAAAGGATATCGAATTTGTCTAAATTTTTGTTGAAGCTGAGGCCGAGCTGATATTTTACTTTTAAGTTCTTGAGTTTTGGTTTCGGCCAGGCATCGCTAGTTCGCGCGTCGCAGATCGTAATTTCGGCGCTCACAGACGCGGCGTCGAGCAACGCTAAAAGCGCCTGGTTATCCAGACCGAAACCGAGTAGAGCAATTTTTTGATAATTAAGATTTTTTAGCAACATTTTATGAAAATTTTTTATTTCAACTCCCCCCAATTATTTCCGACATTCCGTTCGACGGTAATCGGCACGGCCAGTTTCAGGACGCCGGTCAATAGTTTTTCAATTTTTGGCGCGTAGTTTTCAATCTTATCTTCTTTTACTTCAAAAATCAACTCATCGTGGACCTGGAGCAACATCCGGATTTCGTCATCGTGTTCGGCAATCAGCCCGCCGATGCTCACCATTGCCGATTTGATAATATCGGCCGCCGTACCCTGGATCGGCGTATTGATGGCCATGCGTTCGGCGCTTTTCCTGACCATGGGAATCGTGGAATTAATTTCCGGCAGGGGACGGCGACGGCCGAAAAGGGTCTGAGCATAGCCTTTCGTCCGTGCCTCGGCGATAAAGCCATCCATCATTTTTTTAAAATTCGGATAAGCGGCAAAATATTTTTTAATGAATTCGTTTGCCTGATAATATGGAATACCGGCGCCTTGCGCCAGGCCGTGCGGACCCTGGCCATATAATATGCCGAAGTTTACGGCTTTCGCTTCGCGGCGCATATTCTTCGTCACTTCATTCAGGGCGACGCCGTTTATTTCCGCGGCGGTCGCGGTATGGATATCTTCGCCGTCTTGAAAAGCCTTGATCATTTTTTTATCGCCGGAAATATGAGCGGCCAGGCGTAGCTCAATCTGCGAATAATCGAAGCTGAGGAGTTTAGAGCCTTTGGCCGCGACGAAAGCGCGACGGATTTTTTGCCCCTCTTCGGTGCGCGTCGGGATATTTTGTAGATTCGGATCGGTCGAAGACAGGCGGCCAGTCGCCGTAATCGTTTGGTTGAAACTGGTATGGATGCGGCCGGTTTTTTTGTTGATTAATTCCGGAAGGGAATTGATATAAGTCGTCTGCAGTTTATTGAGTTCGCGGTAATCCTGGATAAGCGGAATAATCGGATGCAGGTCATGCATCTTTTCCAGCTCATCTTCGGCCGTGGAAAAACCGGTTTTGGTTTTTTTCAAACCAGCGGTCGGAATCGCTAATTTCTCAAATAGGATTTCTTTCAACTGCTTGGTGGAGTTGATATTGAATTGGCTTTTTGCCTGCTGATGGATAGCTTTTTCTAGCTTAGCCAATTTAGCGCCGACTTCTTTGTTTAATTTTTCTAAAGGGGCGGTTTCCATCTTTATCCCATTATCTTCCATTTCGCCCAGCACCGAAATTAGCGGCATTTCTATTTTATGAAACAGGTTTTCCAAAGTTTCTTCTTTGAGGCGCTTATCTAAAATAGCGACGAGCCGATTGGTGAAATCGGCGTCTTCGCAGGAGTATAAGCTTAATTTCTCCGGATCCAAAGATTTAAAATCAATGGTCAGCTGTTCCGGTTGCGTCGCGGCCAGATTAGCTTTGCTGATTTTTTCAAAACCCAATTCGGTAAAAACCAGCGAGTCTAAATTATGCTGGCGATTTCCCGGATTCAACAGATAAGAAGCGATCATCGTATCAAAAGCCAGGCCGTTTAAAGCCACGCCTTGATGGCGCAAGACGCGCCAATCAAATTTTAGATTATGGCCATATTTTTTAACTTTAGCGTTTTCCAAAATCGGTTTTAAGGCGGCCAGACGTTCTTTGATTATCCGGATAAAATAAGCCTCACCTTCTTTCCAAGAAAAACTGACGCCTAAAAGTTCGGCAGTAATCGGATCCAGGCCGGAAGTTTCTGTATCTATCGTGAAGGCAGTTTGCGTTTTTAGTTTTTTAAAGAAAAGGCCGAAACTTTTAGCGTCGTCTATCAGCTGGTAGTTAAATTTTTTCGCGTTGCGGGCGAATTTCGCCGCGCCCGAGCCGCGCTCTTCCTCAGCGGCCGATAATTTTTCTTCCCGGCTGGCGCCCGGGGCTCTATTGCCGGCTGGATTTTCAACGGTTCCTTTCCCCGCGCCGCTATTTTGCCCGTGCGCTTTATTAATATTATCTCTTAAATCCTTTACTTTATTCAGCAGAGATTTAAATTCCAATTCGCTAAAGACGCTCAGGACTTTTTCTAAAAGGAACGATGAGAATCGGACATCGCTTAAAGAAAATTTTAACGGAACTTTAAGATCAATGGTCGCCAGCTTTTGGCTGAGGTAGGCGTTTTCTTTGTTGGTTTTTAACAATTCGTTTATCCGTGGTTTTATTTTTGAGTTATTTTTTTTTACGGCCTCGTAAACGCCGTCTAAATTTTTGAATTCGCTTATCAGATCGGCGGCGGTTTTTTCGCCGATACCTCTGACACCGGGGATATTATCGCTCGGATCGCCGCGCAAAGCTTTATAATCTATAATTTGATCCGGTCTTAAGCCGTAACGATCTTTAACTTGCTCGGCGCCATAAAGAACGCTATCGGACAAACCGCGGCTCATAGTATAGACTTTAGTTTTGTCGTTGATGAGCTGTAAGGTATCAAGATCGCCGGTAATGATTATTTTTTCCAGATTTTTTTCCCGACCCGTCTGCGCGCAAATCGTACCGATCAAATCATCGGCTTCATAGCCGCTTAATTCGAAAATCGGAATATTAAACGCCTCGGCCACTTTTTTAACCAGCGGAATCTGCTCATATAATTCGTCTGGCGCTTTGACGCGAGTCGCTTTATAGTCGGCATAGGCCTCATGGCGGAAAGTCGGACCCTTCTTGTCTAAAGTCAGAACGACATATTCCGGGTGGAATTCATTCAAGGCTTTCAGGAGAAAAGAAGTAAAACCATAAACGGCGTTAACGATCTGGCCGCCGGTAGTGCGGAGCGTCGGCGGGAGAGCGTGAAAACTGCGATGAATCAGGGCGTTGCCATCGATGATTATTAATTTGGGTTTGGTTTTGGACATGATTGAATTTTAGCATTTTTTAGCTCGCCGAGCCAGTCGGAAAAAACGATCAGAAAGATATGAAAAAACACCCCCGGAGTTGTTTATGGGGGTGCTTGTTTTCAACTTCTTAAAAGTTGTTTTATTTTTCGAGTAATCTTGATAATCGCCTCAAGATATTTAGAGCGGCTACTATATATAATATAGTAACTTTAAGGAAGATGACGTGCTAATAAAGCTAGCGAATTTCTCGCCGGTTAACTTTATCGGCTGGGAAAAAATTGTTTGGTTATCGGCATAACAAGCCGGCTTGATACTTAAGCCTTTTCCCTGCGCATTATGCCTAATTTGGCCTTTTTTCCTTTGCACCTCCGGGCATAGCCAATCAACTGGTGGTAGTAAAGTGTCGCTAATATCTCTTACGAAAGATAATTCTCCGTTAAACAACTGCACCTCAACGGCGGCGGGAACATCACAACGGCAAGCTGACATCGCTATGGACAATATGGAAGTTACAAAGAAGGCCGGATAAAGATAAAAAGGACTAAATTCCATGACTTTCTATTTTTGTATTTTTATATTAGACCTGCTGTTGGCGACTGTCAAGACTGTTCCCGCTCTGGTTTGTTCCTAATTTACCTATATTCTTTGGAATATGCTATAATAAAAATATCCAAATCGGAATTAAAATGTCGGAGTTAAAATAAAAGATACGGAGATTAATTAACAAAAATATGAGAAAAACTCTAATCGGGGCAATCATTATCCTTTTAGTAGCGGTAGCGGTTGGGGCGTATTTTATCTATAGTCGTCCCGTCGAACCAGAAATAACGAAAAGTTCGCCGTCGCCGGCCACTTCTTCCAAAAAAATAAAACTAACGTACGCAGTTCATTGGTCGAATTTAGAACAAAGGAACGGTATCTATAATCCTGATGGAACGTTGAGGTCTAAAGGATTGAGACAGTACTTAAATGAATATAGCGTCTTGCATCCGGAGATAGAATTTGATATTAAAGTCATCCCATATACCGAATACGCCGATACCTTAAAGGTTTTAAGTGATGCTGATTTATCTCCCGATATTTATCAGATTTATTCGCCCTGGGGAGTTTCTTACGTCCGGAACGGAATTCTGGATAATCCGCCGACGGAAATCAAGGACGATATCATTAAGAATTATGTTTCTCTGGCGGGCGTAACGATTAACGGCGAAATATGGGGTATTCCCACGGAAATAAATGATTATGCCCTTCTATATAATAAGGATTTATTTAAAAAAGCCGGTTTGGTCGATGCCAGCGGTAACATCCTCTATCCCAAGACTTGGGCGGAATTGACAGACGCGGCGGTTAAATTGGCGAAAAAAGATGCCAAAGGAAATATCACACAATACGGCATTGCTTTTTTGGGCGAAGACTGGCAAGTAGTTGACCCTTTTCTTTCTCTCCTACTCAGCAACGGCGGGAAATATTTGTCGGCCGATTTAAAAAAGAGTTTATTCAACAGCTCAGAAGGAGTGGCGGCGCTGGAGGCGGAGTTGGCGTTATTTAAGAACGGAGCTACGGATATTAACGGTAATTTTTTTGATTTTAAAGACGGCAAAGTGGGGATGGTTATCGCTCCGCCTTGGACTAAATCTACCTTCCAGATCGCTTTCGGCGATAAATTCGAGTCCAGTGTCGGCGTCGCGCCTTTCCCGCCGCTTAAGGATCAGGCGACCCTTAGTTATAGCTGGTTCATGGGGGTGATGAATAAGAGTCAGCATAAAGCGGAAGCTTGGGAATTCTTAAAATGGTTTACGACGGATGTCCAGCCGGAAACCAACACTACCCGTTACGGCGATTTATTAACGAACACTATCGGTGCTATTCCTTCGCGCCGGATAGATTTTGAAAGCCATAAAGAAATCCTGGGAGATTTTTTTACCAAAGTTTATGTTGACCAGATGAAATACGCCATTGCCGAACCTAATGTCGCTGAGAGTAATAACATCAAAGCGGCCTTGATGGAAGAAATTCAATCCGCTTGGGGAGGAAAAAAGACCGCCGCCGCCGCTTTGAAATCCGCGGCGGATAAAGTCGACGAAATTTTGCTTAGTAATTAATTTATCATTATGGGTATGTCAGCCAAATCCCTCACTTTTAAAATTAGTTTTTTTGTGATTTTGGCTATGGTGGTATCTTTTGTTATTTTTTCTTTGGTTTTTATTTTATCCGAACGGAAGGAACTATTAAACGATTTAGTAAAAAACGGCGAAACTTTCGCCAATTTTTCGACGAGAACGATTTACGATAATTATGTCCAATATTATACTCATCCCCGCCCGGAAGATTTTAGTAAGTTTAGAAATACCGTCCAGGAAGTATTGAGTAATAATCCGGATGTTATTAAAATCAGCTTAATCGGGATAAACGGCCGGATTTTATTTGACTCCGAAGAATTTTCGAGCGGCAAATATACGGGTAATGATCGGATGATTGAAGATGAAAGAACTCTGGAGATGATTAAGGAGGATAAAACAGTCTATAGGAATATCAGTGATCAGGAAGAAGAATTGACGGAAATCATCGTTCCGATTTATCAGGCTGAGGGACATATTTTTTCGATGCGCTATCTTTTATCGCATCAGTCATTTTTTGATCGCCTAAAAGAGGTTTATATTCAAATTGTCCTGGTAATTATTCCCCTGATTATTTTGGTGATAATTATCGCTGTGCCGATAACCGCCAAGCTCATAAAACCGATTAAGGCTCTGACGAGCGCCGCGGAAAAAATTCGCCAAGGAGATTTCGAGACAAAAATCGACATCGAATCTCAGGATGAGATGGGACAGCTAGCGGCGTCTTTTAACGAAATGGCCGATAAATTGAAAAAAACTTACGGGGTATTGGAAACGAAGGTTAAGGAAAGAACGGCCGAACTGGAAACGGAAAGGAAGAATCTGGGCAAGAAAGTTAAAGAGAGAACCACGGAATTGGAAAAATTAAAAGTTGGGCTGGAGCAAACCGTGGCGGAGAGAACTAAAGTCCTAGAAGAAAAATTGGTGGAGCTAGAAAGAATGAATAAATATATGGTTGGTCGGGAATTGAGAATAGCGGAACTTAAAAGGGAAATAAATGAATTTAAAGAAAAACCCGAAGAAACGAAAGAAATAAAAGAAACTAAAGAAACAAAAACCCTCGGCAAAAAGAATGGTTAATCGTGAAGAATTTTAATTGGGAATAATAATTAAAAAACATATGAACAAAAAATTATTAACGGGACTTATCGTCACGCTTTTGGCGATAGTCGGGATAATCAGCTTTTATTTTTACCGGTCAGGGTCGGAATCAACGCCGGCGACTACTAAAAGCCCGGAGAAAGAAATCTTAATCGGGTTCTCTTTGGGTACGCTTCAGGAGGAAAGATGGCAGAGAGACCGGGATGAATTTTTAAAAAGAGCCGAAGCGGTAGGGGCGGTAGTAGATCTCCAGTCTTCGAATAATAACGCGGAAAAACAAATTTCCCAGATAGAGAGCATGATTGTCAAAGGCGTGGACGCCCTGGTTATCGTCGCTTATGACGCGGAAAGTTTGACGGATGTGGTGGAGAAAGCTCATCAGGCCGGCATTAAAGTGATTTCTTACGATCGTTTGATAAAAAACGCCGCGGTCGACCTTTATCTGTCTTTTGATAATGAAAAAGTCGGCGAGTATCAAGCCCAGTATGTTTTGCAGGCGGTTGAAGATAAAATAAACAGAGGAGAAAAAGTCAAAGTTGCTTATATCGGCGGCTCGGCCACGGATAATAATGCGTTTTTGTTGAAGGCGGGATCATTTAAATTATTACAACCTAAAATAGATAGCGGCGAAATAGAAATAGTTTTAGATAAATTCTCCGATGGCTGGAATCCGGAAAACGCTTATAAGAATTTAAAAGGATATCTGGAGGAAAGCGACGGAGCTGTTGACGCGGTGGTTGCCGCCAATGACGGTACCGCTTTCGGGGCGATAAGAGCCTTGGAAGAATATGGTTTAGCCGGGAAAATACCGGTTTCCGGGCAGGACGCGGAACTGTCCGCGATACAGAGGATTATCCAGGGAACACAAACGGTGACTGTCTACAAGCCGATTTACGAACTAGCTTCCACTGGAGTGGATTTGGCCGTCAGCTTAGCTAAGGGTCAAAATATTCCTACAGACAAGACCGTAAATAATGGAAAATTCGATGTTCCTTCGGTATTGTTAGAATCCGTTCCGGTAACGAAAGAAAACATAGAGAGTACCGTTATTAAAGACGGTTTCTACACCCTAGAAGATCTTAAGAAATAAGAATCGTAAAATTAAGAGATTAAGAGTCTGCTAAATGAAATCAATAAAGACTAAAACAATATCAGCCTTTTTAGCGGTAATCGGGGTGATGATAATTTTAATCGCCTTGATTATTGTTGTTAATTTGGGACTGACGAACCGGTATAAACAAATCAACGAGAATATCGTCTATGAGCAGGCGCTTAAAGACGAAGTTTGGCTTTTAGTGGAGGATGGTTATGGCGGGATTAAAACTAACGATTATAGTAAGTATACCGGGAGATTGAAGAAAATTTTAGAAATAGAAAATACTCTCAATAGTCGTTTTACGGCTACCGCCGTCGACAAAGAGTCTAAAGTCGCTTACCGGAGCGTAAGGAATTCTTTAACGGCGGTTATTGCCGTTATCGAAGAAACCAAAAAGGATTGGGAAGAAGGGGGAGAATTAATCGGAACTTCGGAAACTTTTCAGGACGCTATCTTAAAATTTGAATTCGTCAAACAAAATACCACCGATCTCCTTTTGGCCGAAACCAAGAATATAGCGAAAGTTACTCAGGATATAAAAAAGATTCAGACTTTCTTCTTTCTAATCGTCGGAATCATAGTTTTTTTGGTAACGCTTATTTTAGTCGTTTTTTCCTTTGTTTTCACAAAAAAGATTTCCGGCTCGATTATTGAACTGTCGGAAACAGCCCGACGCATCAGCGAGGGGGATTTGAAAATAAGTGTGAGCGGGGCTCTACTGGAAAGAAAAGATGAAATCGGGAGTTTATCGAAATCCTTTGCTTTGATGGTCAATAATCTGAAAGAAAAGATTAAAGCGTTGGAATTTTCCGGCAAGGAATTGGATAAGAAAGTGGAAGAAATCTCGGCCAATAATCGGGAATTGGAAAAAACAAAAACGGCCATGGTTAATCTGCTTGAGGATGCGAATATTTTAGAGACATCTCTTAAAAAAGAACGTGATCGGATCAGAACCATAGTTTCTTCCATTGGTGAGGGAATAATCGTGGTGGATAAAAAGAATAAGATCACTTTAATCAATCAGAGCGCCGAGAAGATTTTGGAAATCACGGCCGCCGAAGTCCTCGGCCACGATATCGTCAAGGTTATTCCGCTTTATTCCGGGTTAGAAAGAATGACTCTCGACAATCATCCGGTCGCCAAGGTTCTGCAAACCGGTAAGATATTTTTTTCCAGCCTGAAAGACAATCTATATTTTCAGTTGTCGTCCGGCCGAAGATTTTCGACGATTATCATGGCGGCGCCGATTTTGGGCGAAAAAATTTCCGGAGTAGTGTTAATGTTCCGCGATGCCAGCGAAGAGAAAGAACTGGATGAAGCCCGAACGGGATTTATTTCCGTCGCCTCCCATCAATTGCGCACCCCCCTTACTTCCATGCGCTGGTTTTCGGAGATGCTTATTGACGGTGACGCCGGCGAAATTAACGAAGACCAGAAACATTTCGTCGAACGCATTTATCAGGGGACGGAGCGAATGATTAATCTGGTCAATCTGTTGTTGCAAATCGCTCGGGTAGAAGCCGGGCGTCTGAAAATAGAACCGGTGCCGATTGATTTTAAAAATACAACGCAAGGAGTCATCTCTATGCTCCGAGTCAGCCTGGAAGAAAAGAAACAGAAAGTGGTCATTAAAACCGACCCCGATCCTTTCCCGGTAATACCGATGGACCAGGAGGTTATTTGGCAGGTAATCCAGAATTTGCTTTCCAACGCTTCCCGCTATTCTCCCGCCAAAGCGACCATTTCGATTTCCATTTCTCAAAAAGGAGAATTTATCGAATATGCGGTTAAAGATACCGGGATTGGTATTCCTAAAAAGTATCAGAAAAGAATTTTTGAGGAATTTTATCGAGCCGAGAATGCCTTAAAACTAGTGCCGGAAGGATCCGGTCTGGGTCTTTACTTGGTTAGGATGCTGGTGGAAAGATGGGGCGGAAAAATCTGGTTTGAATCAGAGGAAGGAAAGGGAACAACTTTTTATTTTAACATACCGGTTCAGGGGATGAAATACAAAGAAGGAGAAGTGGGCCTCGGCGTTTAGATTCGCGGCCGCTCGACTTAATTTCCCGAGTTTTATTTATTGCCTAGTTTATAAGTATTGAGTATAATTAAAATATGACTAGCGAAATCAAGAAGAAAATACCCGTCAAAAAGACGATTTTAGTGGTAGAAGATGAAGCGCCGCTTCAGGACGCCATTAAGCTTAAATTACAACGCGAAAGATTCCGTTATCTGCCAGCCACCACCGCCGAAGAGGCCTTGACGATATTGGAAAAAGAAAAACCGGATTTAATTTGGCTTGACCTTTTAATGCCGGGCATGGGCGGCTTTGCTTTTTTGGAGAAAATCCGCCAGAATCCCGCTTACCGCGATTTGCCGGTGGTGATTGTTTCGGTTTCGGCCAGCCCGGAAAAGATCCGGCGCGCTTTCGAACTTAATGTCTTCGATTATTTGGTTAAAAGTCATTATAAACTCGATGATATTATTAAAAGAATCAGAGGATTCATCGTTAAAAGCCCCAGCGGCCAATCATATGAACGAAATTAAAAACGAAATTAAAAAGACGGTCCTAATCGTGGAAGATGAAGTCGCTTTGCAGGAAGCGGCCAAATTAAAATTGGAAAAAGAGGGCGTAAAAGTTTTCACGGTCGGGAGCGGCGAGGAAGGATTGGATATTTTAAAAAAAATTAAACCCGATTTGATTTGGTTGGATATCTTATTGCCGGGGATGAACGGTCTGGAATTTTTACGCCGGGTGCGCGCCACCGCCGCGACGGAAAAATTACCGGTTATCGTCCTGAGCGTTTCCAGCGGTCAGGAAAAAATCAAGCAAGCCTTTGCGTTGGGTGTTATTGACTACTTGGTGAAAAGTGAATATACTATAGAGAATGCCGTTAAAAAAGTGAAAAATATTTTAAAAGATTTGGCTAAAGTTTAAAAAAATAGCCATAAAATAACCGCTTAAAAAAATAATTAAGACGTCATTATTATGCCTGCTAGCAAATTGAATAAAAAAGAAGACGGCCAGAAGAAAAGCGTTTTAATCATTGAAGATGATGTTCTTTTGGTTCAGGCTTATCAGATTAAATTTAAAAAAGAAGGAATAGACGCGCAGGTGGCGTTCGACGGTCGGGAGGCTTTGGCCTTTTTGGATAAGGAACCACCGGGCGTCGTTCTTCTGGATTTAATGTTGCCGGGTATCAGCGGCTTTACGGTTTTGGAAGAGATCCGGAAAAATGAAAAATGGAAGGAAGTGCCAGTTATCATCTTAAGCAATCTGGGCCAGACTAACGATATCGAACGCGGCAAGGCTATGGGAGTAGTCGATTACGTCGTTAAGGCTAATGTTAAGATTAACGAAATCGTCGAAAAAGTCAGAAAATTTCTTTAAATAGCAATTTTTTATGGAAGTACGGTAAAAGGGCGGGTTAATTCCTACCCTTTTATTGTCCTTTTATAAAATAAGAAAAAGGGAATCACTTTTTACAAGAGTGTTTTTTATTATTAATCGATAAATATAGGAGAGATCGTAATGAAAAAGAAAGAAGAAATGCTAAGAAATTTTATTCCCGGCCAGCGTCGACCTTGGGCCTGGGATAGTATCAAATTACCATTTTCGGATAAAGAAATCGTTATTAGCCTAGACCCGGCAGTACATGATGAACTTATTAAATCTTTTTATCGTATCCGGGGGGCGGGTGAAGACCGGGTGCTTAATACTGATTACGTTTTCAGCGACGGTCTGCTGGAAAGAGTGCGACAGTTTGATATGAATAATCGCGGTTCTTATAGTTTCAGCGATTGGCACGCGGAACAATTGCAATGGCAGATAGAATTATCCGGGATTAACATTAAAAGGTATGCTAATGTCGGTTCGGGAACGACCGCCGACCAGGTGATCAGCGCTTTTTATTTGTTGCCGGAAGAAACGGAAATTCATATTTTCGAGTTGCCGACTAAAATCAATGATGCTAAGCGTTTTTTGGAAGAAATCGGGCTGGCGGAAACATTCGACCGGAAAATTTTTTTTCATCCGGGTAACGCCGCTAAGACTTTGCCGGAGGTGGCGGCACAAAGCGGGGGCTTCGATTTCATTGAATCGCAGTTTCTTATCCAACATTTAAGAGGGGATGACTTCGGCGATTTTTGCCGGGCGATGCCAGCTTCGTTAAATAGGGGAGGATTGGCGAAAGTTAATGAAATGATGCTTGGCCAGTTGGGTTTTACCAGCGGCGAAAATGATCCGTTGACCAAAAAAATGAAGAAAACGGTACAGGATTATTTCCAAGGTGACGGCACCGGCAACAGTTTGAGTTTTTTGAATTTAGGCTGGGGTCCTAACGGCGGACATGCCTGGAACGACCGGGATGAGTTTATTGGTGATATTTTAAAGTTTGCCAAGGATCTGGTTATTCAGCCGGGTTTAGAGATTAATCTGACGTCTCAGAAAATCGATTATAAAAGTGATATCCTTATCGGGATGCGCTATGTCGTCGTTACTTTAGCTTCCGTTCTGACATACCAAGCGCAGGTATGGCAAGCAACTAATCCGGAAATGTCCAAGCGATTCAAGGATATGGCGGAATGGGCTTGGGACAAAGGAGAAGAAGTCGATTTGATCGTCACCAGCGAACACTTTAAGAAGGGTAATCTGGCCGTTAATTTTCCTGAGGTTATCGGGGTAGTATTTAGAAAAGAATAGAAATTTAATCGGGAGGATAATGCGCGGCTATAAACACCGCGCATTTTTTATTTTAAATTTATTTTGTGCTATAATTAATATAATAACTAAGTTCTATCTCTAATGCTAGAATATATTAAAATAGGCGTAATCGCCTTGGCTTCACTAGCTAATTTTTTTATCGGGACGGTGGTTTTAAAAAACAATCCCCGGAATAAGATTAATATTGTTTTTTTATTGGCTAGTATATTTTTAGGGTGTTGGGGCCTTGCCCTTATTTTTTATCAGTTTCCCGTTATCTTCTCCAGTCTTTTTTGGATTAAGGCGACTTATTTGGCCGCTTCTTTATACGTGGTCGCCATTCTCGCCTTTTCTTTTGTTTTTCCTTCAGCTATCCATCGCCGCGCCTGGGTTTGGGGCGGTATTTTTTCCTTTATTTTCTTGGTGCTGACGGCTTGGCTTTTGTATTTTACGCCGCTCTGGATAATTGACGTGGTTGTTGATCCCCGGAAAGGCCTGCAGACTATTTGGGGAGAAGGTTATTTTTGGTGGTTGGCTCTCCTCTGGGTAAACATGATTTGGATATTTGTTAATTTTATCATCAAATGCCGCCACGCCTCCGGTTTACAAAAATTGCAATTACAATATTTTTTTGTTTCCTTTATAATTTTGGCCATCAGCGTTCAGATTCCGGACGTGATAATTCCGATTTTTTTTAACGACACCCGTTATTTTTTTATCAGCGCCACGGTTAGTTTTATTTTTAGCATCGCCGTCGCCTATTCCATTATCAGGCATCGACTGATGGATATTCGTCTGGTGGTGGCGCGCTCTATCAGCTATTCTGTTTTGGTCTTAACGCTCGGAGTCATTTGTAGTCTCGGTTTCTTTTTGGCGGGCCTATTTTTGCATAGCGGATTCGTTTTTAAGACCGATATCCTGACTTCTACGGTTTTAGTGCTGATTATCGCTTTTTCTTTCCAGCCTCTGCGGTCTTTCTTCGAAAAAATTACCAATCGGATTTTTTATCAGCATCATTACGACGCTAACCGCCTGCTTTATAATTTGGCCTTAATCGCCTCTTCCAGCCTGCGTCTCAACGATCTGAGCCGGAAATTATTGTTTAAGATTTTAACGGACATGAATATCAGCCGGGGCGCTTTCGTTCTGGTGGACAATGGAAAAGTATCTCATTTGATTTGCGAAAAATATGATTCGCCGCCCAGTTTTGCTGATGGGGATTTAAGGGAGCTTATCAAGCCGGCCGTAGCCACTGTTTTTGATGAATTACCGGAGAACGCTTTGAAGAAAATTATGCGTAAGTCGGGGATACGGTTAATCGTTCCCCTGCGAACTAGAGAGGAACATGACGACATTCTGATTTTTGGCGAGAAAAAGTCGGGGAACCCCTACTCCAATCGGGATATTCGTTTATTTGAGGTTTTCGCGCCGTCAGCGGCGGTGGCGATTAGCAATGCTTTAAGTGTCGAACAGTTGATTCAACTGGACGATCTGAAATCGGAATTTATCACCGTCGTTTCCCATCAGCTTCGCACTCCGCTTTCAGTCGCTCGCTGGAATTTTGAGTTGATTCTTGAAGGCGCTTTCG
The DNA here is from genome assembly GCA_041650775.1 of Patescibacteria group bacterium. Lineage (GTDB taxonomy): Bacteria > Patescibacteriota > Patescibacteriia > Patescibacteriales > UBA12465 > UBA12465. The sequence continues at coordinate 69,966 of JBAZKO010000002.1, read as the reverse complement.
GTCATTTGGCGCCGAAAGTGAAAAATATTACCAAAGATACTTACAAGGCGCTGATGGATCTCAATCGCGGTTTGAATAACTTAATGCTGGCTCTAGAAATCGAAGAGAAAAAAATAACATTAAGATATGATCGAGTTGATTTTGAGCAGGATATTTTAAAGGAAGTTTTAGCGTCTTTAAAGGGTAATATCAAAGCCCGGAATATTAAGATTATTAAGAAATTAACGTTCAAAGGAATTTTAAAATTAGATCGGCATAAAATTTTGGGCGTAGTGGAAGCTCTTTTGACTAACGCCTTGGAATATTCTCCGGCCGGTTCCCGAGTGGAGATTTCCAGCGCCGCGATTAAAAAATCCGTTCCGCCGGAATTTTTGTTTTCCATTAAGAATCCAGGAATCGGTATTCCGAACGAGAATAAAAAATTTGTTTTTCAAAAATTTTTTCGCGGCGAAGAGGCGAAAAAGATATCGCCGAACGGTTTCGGGCTTAGCCTTTTTATCGCTCGGGCTTTCATCGAATTGCACGGCGGGCGAATTTGGTTTGAAGAAAATAATGAGTCAGGCGCAGTTTTTAATTTTTCCCTGCCGATTGAGTAAAAGTGTCTTAGGGATTTTTGTTTAAATAAAATAGCTCCGCATTCACGGAGCTATTTTTTAGTGGACCCTATCGGATTTGAACCGATGACTTCCTGCTTGCAAAGCAGGCGCTCTAGCCAGCTGAGCTAAGGGCCCTTTTTTATTGGTTATATTTTAAAATTGGCCCTAAAAGCCAGCGCATCAAATCATCGCCACTGCCGGTCATAACCACGATACCGATAAAAATTCCGATTAGGCCGATTAATTTATAACCCAAACGTGATCCGCCTTCACTCCCCAATTTTTCTTCGAACCAGGCGATTCGTCCGAAATTATTCACCATCCATTCCGTCCGGACGGTCAGGAAGGCGCCGCCAACCAGAATTAACAAGCCGATGAAAATGGACATAGCTTTATTTTACGTAATTAAGAGGATTATATCTTGTTCCGTTAATCAATACTTCGAAATGCAGATGCGGCCCGGTGGAACGTCCGGTCGAACCCATCGCGCCGATATTTTCTCCTTTCCCCACCTCATCTCCCACTTTAACAAAAAGTTTAGAAAGATGTCCATAGCGGGTTTTTTTGCCGCCGCCGTGGTTAATGACAATCGTATTGCCGTAACCGCCGTTCCAGCCGCCTTGGGCGATTTCTACGACGCCGGAATCGGCGGCATAAATAGCCGTTCCGATTTTGTTTCCGATATCGACGCCGTTATGCCGCCAAGAGAAATATTGGGTGATTCGGTAACCAACCGTCGGCCAGGACATTTTATTACCGCTGGTTTTCGCCGCCGGCGCTTTTATCAAATCGCGAATGGCTGACAAACCGGTATAATTGTTGCTGGTTTTGGCGACTGCGGTTGCCTCGGTAATCTTTTTCGCTCCCGGCAAGATAATTTTTTGTCCGGCCTTCAAACCGGCGCTTAAATCATTGCAACTTGCAATCTTATCGCCGTCTATTCCGTATTTATTCGCTATCTTGCTTAAGTTGTCGCCGGTTTTAACGGTGTAAATGATTCCGCTATAAGGCAGGATAGTCAAGCTGTCTCCCGGCCGAATCAGGCTGAAAGCCGTTAAATTATTGGCCCACAGAACAGTATTAACGGTCAGACCAAAACGTCGGGCGATAGTGCTGATAGTATCGCCATTTTGAACGGTATAATAGCTGATTTCCGTGCGTTGCGGGACGACATCGCCGGCGTTGCCGCTGGTCGTCGAGCGCGGTTTAAAAACGGAGTCGCCCTCGTTGCTAAAAGAAATAAATTCTTCCGTCTCGGTGTTTTCTTCCGTAATCAGGCCGCTTTGTTTATCTAAAGTGCAGGAGCTGTCCAGATATTTTTCTTGGCCGGCGGTCAAAATATTTCCCGGCGTCGCCGTTTCTTCAATCAATTCTTCGTCCGGGAGACTGCCAAATTCCGCCGGAACTAGGCTGGCCATTACTGTCTTGGAGATTCTGGTCTCTAGGGCGCTGGTTTTATTTTGGCTGGTTAGATTGGAAAAAAACAGGAAGCCGATAAGGATAAAGATAAAAAGATAGAGGCATTGGTTAATTACCAAACCGCCGATATTTTTTCCTGATAAGCCCTTTTTTCTCAAACGAAAGTAATTATAGTATATTTTTACTAATATTTTAGAAAAAAGACCTTTAAATAGTAAACTAAAAAATCCGGAAATAATCCGGAATAATCGGGGTAGAATCTGCGCCAATAAATGTAAGAATTTAAGGCTTAATAAACCTGTTTCCACCCCGATTCTTTTGAATTGTCGCTTAATTTGTTGATTTATATGATTAGGAATAAACTCCGAGTCGGACTATACCATACTATCACTTTTGAACTTTTATCGTCAATTTATGTTATAATATAAAAATAAACGAAATAAAATTATATAAAACTATTTTTATGTATAAAATCGTCTTACTGCGCCACGGAGAAAGCACCTGGAATAAAAAAGGCTTGTTTACTGGCTGGACTGACGTCGATTTAAGCGCTCACGGACGGGAAGAGGCGCGTTCGGCGGGGAAAAGTTTAAAAAGGAAAGGTTTTATCTTCGATTACGCTTTTACTTCGCGTTTAAAAAGAGCGATTAAAACCTTGGATCTCGTTCTTAAGGAGTTGAAACTCACCGATATTCCGATCAAAAACGATTGGCGACTGAATGAAAGGCGTTATGGCGATTTACAGGGACGGAGCAAACAGGCGATGATTGAAAAATACGGTGAGCGCCAAGTTTTCCTTTGGCGGCGAGGATATACAACCCGGCCGCCGGCCGGCGAGAGCTTACAGGATGTGGAAAGGCGGGTGGTGCCTTATTGGAAGGAGAAAATAAGCCCGCAAATTAAAAAAGGGAAGCGGGTTATTATTTCCGCTTCCGGCAATAGTCTGCGGGCGTTGGTTAAATATCTGGATAAATTGTCGGCTTCGGCCGTAGCGGAATTGAATATTCCGACCGGATTGCCCTTGGTTTACGAATTGGATGAAAAATTAAAACCGTTTAGGCATTATTATCTGGCTGACGCGCGAACATTGAAAGCGGCGGTGGAAAAAACTAAGACTCCAGGGGCAAAGTAAAATAAAAGGTTACGCCTTTTCCGGGTTGGCTGTTTACTCCGATTTTTCCGCCCAAGCTTTCGACACTTTGTTTACAAATATATAATCCTAAACCGATGCCATCCTGGGATCTTGATAAGGACGGTTCAAGCTGAGAGAACTTCAAAAATAATTTTTTTTGTTTTTCCTCCGGTATTCCCGGTCCGTCGTTACTCACTTCTATTTTTACGAATTTATCATCCGCTTTATCCAGAGTAACCCGGATAGTCTGGCTGTTCGGCCCGTATTTAATGGCGTTGTCGACAAAATTATAAATTACCTGAGAAATTTTTTCCTGGTCGCTTTCAATATTGATACCTGGCACCGCGACCGTAACGGCCACTTGCGAATTAGTTCTTTTGGCCATGATATTCAGGGGAGTTCCCAAGGAAGAAACCAGCTCGCTTAAATTAAATTTCTTCTTTACTACTTCCAACCGGCTATTCTGCCCGCTCTCATTTTTTATGGTTTTAAGCATCCGCCTGATAAGCTCGGTCAGTTTTGTTCCTTCGTCATGAATAATGGAAACATATTTTTTGAAATCGGGCGACAGGGAACTATTGGGTTGCAACATAACATCCGATAAACCGACGATAGAAACCAGTGGTGTTTTAAGTTCGTGCGTGGCGATATTCATAATCTCATTCTTCATTCGGTCGAGTTCTTTCAACTGGCTGATTTTTAATTCCCCGCTAGTTACTTGTTGGCGGGTTTTAATGAGCTGTTCGTTGTATTCTTGCAGTTTTTGGATGTTATTCCGCAAGTGAAACAGCATCGTGTTGAAAGAATTGGCCAGACTGGAGATCTCATCGTTTCCCTGGAGCAAGTCGCCGCGATTTTGGAAAACATGCAACAGATTCTGGTCGACACTCACGTTAAGATCACCCGCCTCGATCAGCTTAGCCACTTTTGTCAGACTGGTGAGCGGCGAAATTAATTTTTTGGAAAAGGCCAGAGCATAGATAATACAGCCGGCGCTGATAAGCAGTAAAATTAATCCGCCGATCAGGGTGGTTAATAATTGAATCCGGTCAGTTTGCACTTGCAATTTTTCGGTATATTTTAACTCTTCTATGACGAGTTTAATGGAATCTTCCCGGACGGAATCATTTTTTTGCTGGGCGGAGGCGATTCGGGTTTCGGCCAAAGAGACTTCTCCTTTCAGGAAAAGAGCCAACCCCTCGTCGCTTTCGGAAATCACCTCGTTAATATCGTTTTTTACCTCCGCGTAAACGGCCAGGCTGTTTTCACTGATAATGGCCGAATCAAGCTTAGCCAGGGTATCGGTAATCTCCCGGCGAATCGCCTGATATTCATTTAAAATTATTTCGTGTTCATCGGGTTTGGTGAGGGAAGCGTAAGCCTTTATCAGGTCGGAAGAGAGCTGGGCTAATTTATATTCCGATATCATATTGCCGGCGATATCCTGATATTTTTTGATTATGAGGGAATGAGCGACAAAAAAGACGACATTAAAGATAAATAATATCCCGATGACTATTAAGAATGAAGATAATATTTTTGTCTTGACGCTTTCCATATTTATCCGGCCGAAGCGGTTTTTTTAAGAAGAGACTTTGGCTAAGCGATGGACTTCTCCCAGTAGATTCTCAATTTCAAACGGTTTTTCCAGAACGCCGCCGACGACATGCGTTTCGTTAAATTGATCCAATAATTCCCGCAGTTCTTTGGAAGCGATAGGGAGAGCGGAAACTAACAGAACAGGGATGTTTTTCATCTTCTCGTCTTTGCTCATAGCCCGACAGACATCCATGCCGCTTACTCCCGGCATCATAATGTCTAAAATCAGGAGGTTATAATTTGGATTAGCGGTCATTTTTTCCAAGCCCTCTTTTCCGCCGTAGGCGACATCGATATCGAATGCCTCCCGGCTTAAAATCAGAGCTTTAAGCGTGGTAACGGTATTAATGTCGTTGTCGATAATTAAGATTTTCATGTTTTTAAAATTTAAATTATTAAATTTTGTTAAGACCGGCCGGTTTTTTAAAATCCGCCGCCCTTGTTATATTAATAGATTAATTTCCCGGCACGATAATGTCAAAAGGTTTTTCGCGACCGTAAGCTTTATAACCGTAGTCCAGACAGTAATTAGCGATATTTTTTTTGAAATAATCCGGCCGCCCGTCCTGGATTAAGCCGATTAGATAATAAGTCAAAGACATAATTAGCCCGGCATTGGCGGTCGGCGGCAGGCTTATTTTCCAGCGGCTTTCCGGACAACCGAAATATTTATTTTCTCCCAGACTGACGACCAATTCTTTCGGGTCGCGAACGACGAACTTGGCGTGGCGCGCTTCGCCGTAAGAGAAAGCGCGGATGGATAGTTTCGGACCGAAAAGTTCGTCCTGTTTGGTGCGGATCATTGGCGCGACGGCGGAAAATTCATCCGGCAGAATAAAGGCATAACTTTGATAGCGTAGGAAATTTTTAGGAATTTTAGAATTTATTTGAGAGAGAAAAGTTCGGATTAAAGCCGGACTCTCGCCGAAAGCGCTTAAAATCATCCCCAGATAAGTCGAGGTATTATAGGTATAAGGTTCGGGCAGTTTATAAAAAACGAAGACTTCATCGGCGATCTTGGCGGCGCTGGAATCCGGCGAACAAGTGAAGAGAATAGCTTTTAGTCCGTATTTTTTTGCCAATTTTAGTTCCCAGACCGAATCTTTCTCGCCGGAGGCGGAAATAACGATAACCTCATTAGCCATCCTTTTTTCCAAGATTATCGGTATTTCTTCTTTAATTATTTTTTTGACATTACTTTCGTTGGCGAAAAAAGCGGCCTGATTGGCGAAGATGATTTTCGCGGTATTGTAACCGTTGACACTGCCGATGACGAGGGGAAATTTAAAACGGCTCAAATCCAGCTTTGTCGGGGGGTTAGCGATGAAGAAATCCAAGGCTTTCAGTACGGTTTTATTGAGGCAATCAAGTTTTAAATTGGGCATAAAGTCTTAAACATTTTCCCTTATTTTATTGGATATTTTCATTATAACCGATATTGATTTTTATTTCAATTTAGGCTAAAGTCTAAGTAGCCAAATCGGCAATTTTTAAGGGTTTTTGTTTTATTATCCTTTAATTTTAATTTTTCAATCTTTATCTTTTATGTCCGGACACTCTAAATGGGCGACAACGCATCGTCAGAAGGAATTAGTGGACGCCAAGCGGGGCGCGATTTTTACGAAATTCGCCAACATCATCACAATCGCGGCTCGTAAAGGGGGCGATCCGGCCGCTAATCCTTCTTTAAGAAGCGCGATTGATAAAGCGCGGGAAGTTAACATGCCTAAAGACAATATCGACCGGGCGATTAAAAAAGGCACCGGTGAATTGGGCGGCGAACAAGTGGAAGAATTATTCTATGAAGGAATCGTTCCGCCGGGAGTCCAGATTATGGTTAAATGCTTAACCGACAATCGGAACCGAAGCGGTTCGACGATTCGTCATCTTTTTACCAAGAACGGCGGCGCGTTTAGCGCGGTCAGCTGGAATTTTTCTTTATGGGGCGTGATTAGAATAGCCGGTGCCGAAATTAAAGAAAAAAAGATGAATAACGAGGAATTGGAATTGGAACTGATAGACCAGGGTGCCAGTGATTTTAAAAAAGAAGCGGAGGGTATCACCGTTTATACCGCAGTTAAGGATTTGCAGAAAATTCGCGATTTTTTGGAGGAAAAAGGCTTAAAAATTGAAGCGGGCGAAATTGAATATGTGGCTAAGGAAAAAATGGAACTGCCGGAGTCGGAAAAAGAAAAAATGGAGAAATTTTTTGAGGAGTTAGACGATAATGAAGATGTCAGCGATTATTATACTAACTTAGCGTAAGCCGGCTCTTATCTATGATCAAAATTATTTTAGGCATCGATCCGGGCATCGCCGATACTGGCTACGGTGTTATCAAGGAAGAGGGCGCGAAATTAACCTGCCTAGCTTATGGATCGGTTAAAACTAAAGCCGGTCTGGATTTGATTACCCGCTTGGAAACGTTACATAAAGAATTGGACAGGATAATAAAAAAATATCGGCCCGATCTGGCCGCGGTCGAACAATTATTTTTCAATAAGAACGTCCGAACCGCTTTGATCGTCGGCCAGGCGCGCGGGGTGGCGCTCTTGACGCTTAAACAAAACAAACTGCCGGTCTTCGAATTTACCCCGGCGCAGGTAAAATGCGCGGTTTCCGCCTACGGGCAGGCTTCTAAATTACAGGTTCAAAAAATGGTAAAACTGATTCTTAATTTAAAAGAATTGCCTCGTCCCGACGACGCCGCCGATGCTTTGGCGATTGCTATTTGCTCTCTAAACTCGCGTTTATGTCCAAGAAATTAAAAATTGTCCATATTTCTTCCGAAGTCGCGCCGTTTTCCAAGACCGGCGGACTAGGTGATGTCGTTCGCAGTCTGCCCAAAGCTTTGAAAAGACTGGGGCAAGAGGTAATTATTATTACCGTGCTTTACGGGCAGATAATCGATAAGAAAGAATATAAATTAAAATTGATTTTCGAGAATATTAATTTGCGTCTCAATAGTCAGGAAAAAATCCGGGTCAATTATTGGCGCGGGTATCTGATGGCCGGTTTGCCGGTTTATTTCGTAGAATGTAAACAGTTTTTTTCCAAACATAAAAAACTTTACGGTTCGACGCGAGAAAACGCCCGTTTTTTAGTTTTTAACGTGGCGGCGCTCAAACTCTTATCCCTGCTAAAGTTTTCGGCGGATATTATCCATTGCCATGATTGGCAGACGGGGCTGATCCCTTATTATTTGAAAACCGATTTTCGTTATTCGAAAACGTTAAAACAATCCCGGACGATTTTTACCATCCATAATTTGGTTTTTCAGCTCGGCCATAATTGGTGGGAGATTTTGCCGGCGAATAAAGACTACGGACGGACGCGCCTGCCGCATTTGGCCGATCCGCAACTGGAAAATATTAATTTCGCCAAACGGGCGATTCTCTCGGCCGATGCCGTCAATACCGTCAGCGAACAGTATCGGGAAGAGATTATGACCAAGAAATTTGGTCAGGATTTGCATCGGATTTTAAAAAATCGCGCCAGTCGTCTTTTTGGCATTATCAACGGAATTGATTATAACGCCTATAATCCGCAGAGAGATCGGGGCTTGTTCAAATGTTATTCGGCGGTTAATCCGGCGGCGAAAGCCGACAATAAAATTTGGTTGCAGAAAGAATTTAATTTGCCGGTCGATGCCGCCATTCCGATTCTCTGTACTACCTCCCGGGTGACTTTTCAAAAAGGGTTTGAATTCATTATCCGGCTTTTTCCGCAGCTGGTTAAATTAGCCGCGCAGTTTATTATTATTGGCACGGGGGAAAAACAGTACATTAAAGAATTGCAAAAAATCGCCAAGCGGTATCCGGCGAAGATTATCGTTATTCCGTCCCACTCCGCTAATCAAAAATATGAAACCAGCGTTTACGCCGGCGCAGATTTTTTTCTCCTGCCTTCCGTCCATGAACCCTGCGGCATCAATCAGCTGATTGCCATGCGCTACGGCTGTATTCCGATTGTCCGAGAAATCGGCGGTTTGTATGATACCGTGGAAAATTTTGAGCCGACAACCGGACGGGGAACGGGCTTTACTTTCAAAGAAGAAGATGAAAGTATGTTTTACGCCGCGATTATCCGCGCGCTTGAGAATTATAAGCATAAGAATGTTTGGAACGACCTGGTCAAGCGGGCGATGAAACAATCCAGCAGTTGGGAAATCCCGGCGAAAAAATATGTCGAGCTATATAAAAAAATAATTAAAGATTCAAGATTAAAAAATTAATTTATGCTGTGGTTAAATTTTTTACATCTTTATCAGCCGGCCAATGTTGATTTTTATAATATCCGCAAGGCGCTGGACAAAAGTTATTGGCGCTTGATCAGGCTTTTGGAGGAACGGCCAAATTTAAGTTTTACCTTGAATATTAGCGGCTGTCTGCTGGAGCGGCTGGCGGAAGAAAAAGAAACGGCTTTTATCGATCGTTTGAAATTTTTAGTCAAAAAAGGGAGAGTGGAGCTTACCGGTTCCGCCGCTTATCACGGTTTTTTGCCGCTTTTGCCGGAAAAAGAAGTTATTCGTCAGGTAAGAACCAACGAGAAAATTTTAAAAAAATATTTTGGCAAGAATTTCAAACCGGCCGGTTTTTTTTCTCCGGAAATGGCTTACACTCCGGCGATTATGAGAATAATCAAGCGCTTGGGATATTCCTGGGTGATTGCGGATGAAATTGCTTTCAGCGGCGGTCTGGCCGGACATCGTCCTGATCAAACTCGGCTTTATTTAGATGCGGCTAGCGGTTTAAACGTGATTTTTCGGGACCGAGAATTTTCAAACGCCTATCCGCCGGATAAACTTTGGCCGATTTTTCGGAAAACGAACGCTTCCGGGACGTCGCCCCTAAAAAAAGAAGAAATTTTTTTAACCGCCACCGATGCCGAACTTTACGGCCTGCGTCATGAAGATCCGACGGCGGAACTGGAAAAAATCGTGAAGGTTAAAGAACTGCGGACCATGACTTTATCGCGCTGGCTTAAATTTTTAGGCAAAAAGAAACCGGAAAAAATAAATTTGTTTTCTTCTTCCTGGGAATCAAGCCCCGGGGAAGTAAAAAACGATCGGCCCTTTGATTTATGGCAGAACAAGAAGAGTAAAATTCAGGTTAATCTTTGGAAACTGGCCGCTTTATCTTTAGCCGCCGGTGAAAAGTTCAAAAGTGACAAGAATATCTATTGGTATCGCTGGCATCTGGTGCGCGGCTTGGCCAGCTGTACTTTTTGGTGGGCCAGCGCCCGGGATTTTTCCAAGATTTTCGGACCCTATGCCTGGAGTCCGGACGATATTGAGCGCGGTTTGGAAGATTTGGTTCGTTCCATCCGCTCTCTGTTTGATCCAAAAACCAAGAAATTAAAACTGGAAGCGGAAAAATACTACTTGAAGATTAAAAAGTTAATTTGGGAAGAACATTGGAAAAAACACTGGCGAAAAACCGTATGAACAAAATTTTACAGCTATTCGATGAAAAATTAGTTTTGGATTTATTCCGGGAGAAGGTTCTGCCGCATTATCCGGCTTTTGTCGCGCTTAGCCGCGTGGAGATAAAGCCTTATAAAGAATTAATTTGGGAAACGACTTATCATGTCGTTATCAGCTTTAACACTTATTTTCTTAAAGCTGACGGGGAGGAAGTGAAGATTCCGATTGTCTGTTCGGCGCATAGCGACGAGCCCCGGGAAAATATTTACCGAGCTCTCAAATATCTATGGGCGGAGAAATTCCCCACTCCAACCATCGATCTCCCCGACCCTTTATTTTATTCCGCTTATTTTCGCGGTACTTTTTATCGCGGTCTGAAGGGCGAAAATTTATTGTATTATATCAAGAATAAAGATTTGGCGACGGTGGAAGAGATCGTCGTGGCCGCCGCCGGCCTGTTCGCCCGTCTGCACTCCTTGCCGCCGACGCCCGCGGCCGATTTTAATCCTTTAAGCTCGCGGATCGAAACCGTCATTCCCGGCACGGCCGCGATTTTTCGGGAAATGGGCGCGCGTTATGATAATAAATATAACGTCGATCTGGTTAAGATTTATGATCGGCTGATCGCGGCGGAAGAAAAATTTTTCCGCGCGACCGACCGCCGCTTCCTGATTCACGGCGATGCTCATCCGGAGAACATTATTAAAACGGCGCCCGGGCGCGTCGGCCTGATTGATTTCACGGATCTGTGCTTAGGCGATTTCGCCCGAGATTTGGGTTCTTTTTTACAGCAGTTGGAATATAAGGTGATTATTAAGATCGGCGATCAGGTTTATGCCGATAAATTGAAAGAATTATTTTTATCGGCATATTTGAAAGTTTCCGGCCGGGAATTGACTCCGGATTTACAAGCGCGAATCGACCTATATTACAATTGGACGGCGATCAGAACCGCGACTTTTTGGTTTTTGAAATTCGGCCATAACGAGAAGCGAGCGGAAGAGCTTTTAAATAGAGTCAAAGAAAATTTAAAATTATAACCAAATTATTTATTTTCTAACCCTTAAGATATGCTTAATCCCGGCAAATTAGATCCATATAGCCAAAATCAAAATATCCGACCCGCAAAAATTTCCGGTTTTTTTCCGGTTTTGGCCGCTCTGATCGGCAATGCCGTCATTTGTGCCGCCAAATTTTTCGGATTTCTCATCTCCGGCTCCGGGGCGATGTTTTCCGAAGCGATTCACAGTTTGGCTGATACCGCCAATCAGTCGCTTTTGGCTATCGGCGTCCGCCAGTCAATCAAAAAACCGGATCGGCTCTATCCCTACGGCCATGGCAAAGAGAGATTTATCTTCGCCTTGATTTCCGCCTGCGGTATTTTTTTCATCGGCTGTGGCATTACGATCTATCACGGCTTGATCTCTTTATTGGAGCATCAGGAAATTCATTTTAGTCCTTTAAATCTATATATTCTGGCTGCCGCTTTGCTTATCGAGTCTTTCACTTGGTGGTTGGCGGTTAAAGACTTGAAAAAACATTTCCCCAACGCGAAATTAAAAAAAGTCTTAGCGGAAGCGGATCCGACCACTTTAGCGGTCGTTTATGAAGACGGTTTGGCGGTTTTGGGCGTTTTTATCGCTTTTTTCAGCATCATTTTGTCTTATCTGACTGGTAATACTTATTGGGACGCCGCCGGTTCGATTATCATCGGCTTGTTGCTGGGCGTCGCCGCCATTATGTTGATTGCCAAAAATCGAGATTATCTGATTACCAAATCAATCCCGGCCGACATTGAGGAAATAGTCAAAGACATCTTAAACGCCGATCCGACAGTGGAAAAAGTTCTTGATTTTAAATCGGCGGTTTTAGATGTTGATAAATATTTGATCAAGTGCGACGTGGAGTTTAACGCTTCCGCCTTAATCAAGGGGTTGGCCAAACATCGTTTTTTTGAGAATGAGTATGAAGAAGTAAAGGAAAGTTATGAAAATTTTATGAGATTTTCCGTAGATTACATGGATCGGGTACCGCGTCTCGTTGGTCAGAAAATAGACGAATTGGAGAAGAAAATTCGGGCGGAAGTGCCGCAAGCGGTGTTTATTGATATCGAGATTAATTAAAATTAACGGCGCCGGTTCGCTTTTCGGACTTTCAGCTTATTTTTCTGATGTGATATAATGTATTTATCTTTTAATTATCGTTTTTAGCCAGCAAAATATGAGCAGAAGAAAAAAAAATGCTAACCCGTTTGATTATGTTTCTTGGCCGGAATTTAATTTAGACGAACGAGCCAAGCGCAGTATTATTATCGTCATTATTTTGGTTTTGGGACTGGTCAGTCTGCTCGGACTTTTTAATCTTTCCGGCCATTTCGGCGCTTTTATTTCTAAATGGCTGACGCTCATTTTTGGTTATGGCAAATGGCTTGTTCCATTGATTTTATTATATTGGGCGCTAATCTTAATCCGTCAGACCAGAAATTCTTTAAAATTTACGGATTATTTAGGATTTTTTTCACTATTTGTTTCTTATCAGACTCTTTTTCATTTTTTCTTCAAGAAAGAAGGCTGGGTCGCGGCCGTTGCGGCTGGCCAAGGCGGTGGTTATATCGGTTTATATTTAAGCCAATTATTTCATTATCTCTTCGGTTTTTGGGGCGGCGTTTTAGTTTTGGTCGCCTTGCTGTTGATTTCTCTGGTTTTAGTTTTTAATACTTCTTTGGCGCGGATTATCGGCCGCGAAAGTTTATTGGCTAAAATATTCAGGCCTTTCGCTTTGTTTTTTAAAAATTTGTTTTCCGGCGAGGCTGAAGAAGATAATAAGGGCCGCCAATTCGTCACGGGAGCTCGGGAAGAAATTTTAAGCGCCTGGCAGAAGAAAGAGGTACCGCCGACCGCGGAAGCATCGGAAGAAGAGGAGGAAGAATTGCTTAGCCCTCGCGCCGCGAAAACTCGCGCCGCGAACGCCAATCCTAAAGTTCAGGAGAAAATCGTCTGGCCGAAACGGTCAATCAAGATCGACATGCCGTTGGAGTTGTTGAACAATAAATTCAGTAAGGCTATTGGCGGCGATACGGAATTGAATTCCCAAAAAATTAAAAAAACTTTGGAAAAATTCGGGATCGATGTGGAAATGGGAGAAACTAAAGTCGGGCCGACCGTCACTCAATATACTTTCCGGCCGGCTGAAGGCGTTAAATTATCGCGGATCACGACTTTAAATAATGATTTGAGCTTGGCGCTCGCGGCGCATCCGATCAGAATCGAGGCGCCGATTCCCGGACAATCTTTGGTCGGCGTGGAAGTGCCGAATAAAGCCAAAGCGATTGTCGGTTTGCGGGAAATCTTGGAGAGTGATTCTTTTAAGAGTCGCAAAAATAATCTTTATGTCGCCCTCGGCAAAGATGTCGCCGGCGCGGCTTGGCTATACGATTTGACGCGTATGCCGCATTTACTGGTGGCCGGTGCGACTAATTCCGGCAAATCCGTCTGTCTAAACGCGATTATTGTCAGTTTGTTATATCAGAATAATCCCGATGATCTGCGTTTCATTATGGTCGATCCAAAACGGGTGGAACTGCCGACTTATAATGGCATCCCGCATTTACTGACGCCGGTTATCACCGATGTTAATAAAACCATTAACGCTTTGAAGTGGTGCTTGAATGAAATGGAACGACGCTATGATTTGCTTAACAAAGCCGGCAAAAGAAATATCCAGTCTTACAACGCCGCCAGTAAGGAAAAAATGCCTTATATCGTTTTTATTATCGACGAACTGGCCGATTTTATGATGACCAGCGGCAAGGATATGGAAGCGGCGATTATTCGTTTAGCCCAGATGTCGCGGGCTATCGGCATCCATCTGATTTTGGCAACCCAGCGGCCGAGCGTTGACGTCATTACCGGCCTGATCAAAGCTAATGTTCCGACGCGTATCGCCTTTTCCGTCGCCTCGCTCGTCGATTCCAAAACTATTTTAGATTCATCGGGCGCGGAAAAATTATTGGGTCAAGGCGATATGTTACTGATGACCGCGGAATTTTCCAAACCGAAAAGAATCCAGGGCGCTTATTTGAGCGACAGCGAAATCAATGATGTCGTTAATTACATAAAAGACAAGAGCGGCCCGGCGGAATATCTGGAAGGCGTGACGGACCGCCAGAAAGTTGGCGGCAATGCCGGCGTCGGTCTGGACGGAAATCATGGCGACGAAGACGAATTATTTGAAGAAGCGAAAGATATTATTATTAAGGCGGGGAAAGCTTCAACCTCGATGCTCCAACGCCGCTTGTCCATCGGCTACGGCCGGGCCGCCAAGATTTTAGATATGTTGGAAGAAGCCGGGATTATCGGTCCGTCTAACGGTGCCAAGCCGCGGGAAGTGATGCTTAGTCGGGAACAATACGAAGCTATGGGCGGAGCGGTCAGCGCTTTGCCAGTTCATAATCGGGCGGAAGCGTCAGCGCCGGATAATTACTTGGGAGAAGAAGAAACTGACTCCGGTTTGGTGTTTAAGGGCGGCGAAGCAGAAGTAGAAAGCGAACCCGAAGAAAATTCCGAAGAAGATGAGGAAAGCCAAGCGGAAGCGGAGTTGGTGCTTACTCCGGACGAGGAGGATAAGACGGTTAATGGCGAAGAAGAAATTTTGGAAGAGATAAGAGAAGACAGTGGCATCAAGACGAATAAAGAGAAGCCGGCGGCAAAGCGGACACCGCTTGATGATGACGATGAGATGTTTTTTGCGCGATAATATTGGGAATAAAAAGGCGCGATTTTGAAGATGCGCCTTTTTTAAATTCTTGCTATAATCATTATTATGTTGGAAATTATCAAAAAATTAATTCCTCGTAAAATTTTTAAATTTTTAAGCCCTTTATACCATTTTGTTTTTAGTGGTTTGGCGGCTTTGTGGTATCGTTTTCCGAGTCGAAAATTAATAGTCATCGGCGTTACGGGTACTGCTGGCAAGACCTCGACGGTCTATTTGATAGCAAAAACTCTTGAAGCCGCCGGCTATAAAACAGGATTCACTTCCACGGCCGTTTTTAATGGCGGCGCCGGAGAATGTCTGAATGATAAGAAAATGACCATGCCCGGCCGGTTTTTCATTCAGCGTTTCCTGCGCCAGATGGTTAAGAACCGTTGTTGTTACGCCGTTATTGAAACCAGTTCCGAAGGGATTAAACAATTCCGCCATCGTTTCATCAATTACGACACCCTCGTTTTTACCGGTCTTTATCCGGAGCACATTGAAGCGCACGGTAGTTTCGCTAAATATCGGGAAACCAAAGGAAAGCTCTTCGCTCATTTGAAAAGAGGGCGGGTTAAATATATAAATGAAGCGCGCCAGGTTATCGAGCCGCGAAGCCAATTAAAAAAATTGGATTTACAGCGCGTGCTGAAAACGCTGGTTATCAACGGCGACGACGATAATGCCGAATATTTTGGAAATTTTTGGAGCGAAGCGAAAATAGTTTATTCGTTTAATCCGGCGGCGACTAACGATTTTTTTCTTAAAAAATTAAACAGCGAATATCCGGTTAAAGATTTTACCGTGGTTAAGGGAACGATGATTGAAGCCGATACGGCCGGAACGACTTTTTTGGCTGACGGCGAAAAGATCCATTTGAAATTACTGGGTAGCTTTAATTCTCAAAACGCTTTGGCCGCTTATGCGGTTGGTTTTAATCAGAACTTACCGGTTGTTAGAATAAAATCCGGTTTGGAAGAAATCAATAACCTGACCGGGAAGATGGAATTAATAGATTGCGGCCAGAATTTTACGGTTATCATCGATTATTCTTTCGAACCCAGAGCTTTGGAAAAATTATATTCGACGGTTAAGTTGTTTCCTTATAATAAGATAATCCATCTCCTCGGTTCCGCCGGCGGCGGACGGGATAAGGCACGCCGGCCGCTTTTAGGAAAACTGGCGGCGGAACAGGCTGATTTTATCATAATCACAAACGAAGATCCTTATGACGAGGATCCAGCGGCGATTATCAACCAGGTGTCCGCCGGGGCAGAAATGTTCGGGGCGCAATTAAATAAGAATTTATTTAAGATTCTAGACCGGCGCGAGGCAATTAAAAAAGCTTTAATGTTAGCCGAAGAGGGCGATTTGGTGCTTTTTACCGGGAAGGGAGCGGAGCAATCCATTTGTTTGGAAAAAGGACGAAAGTTGCCCTGGGACGAGAGAGAAGTGGTGAAGGAGGCTATTGTGGATAAAATGTGTATTGACAAAAAATAATAAATATAATATTATAAGCATATCTTAACACTTTTTTATCTAAAAAAGTGATTTATCAAAAAAAGAATTAATTAAATAAACTGAAACTCAAACCAATTGGGATTGGGATTTTTTTGTTAAAATCAGTTATATTTGATGTTCTGATTTTAATTTAAGCCTTGTTTTGTCCTGTTAAGCCTTGTTTTGTCTTGAACATTGTTTCGTTTGCTCTTGCCGCAGTTTTTATAATAATTTTCATCTTTATAATTTTTAACTTGCCGCCTTATGTCTAAACGAAAATCATTTTCAGAGATTACCGAAGTAATACCGATGCCGGATTTGATTGAAATTCAGAAAGACTCTTATAATTGGTTTCTTAAAGAAGGCTTAGCCGAGCTTTTTGACGAAATTAATCCGGTCGGTGATTTTATCGGCCGCGATCTGGAATTATATTTCGAAGATTATTATTTGGATGAACCGAAATTTTCCGAAGTGGAAAGCCGCGAAAAAAATATCACTTACGAAGCGCCTTTGCGCGTTAAGACGCGGCTGATCAATAAAAAAAGTGGCCGCTCCTTGAACCAGGAAGTTTTTCTCGGTGATTTTCCGTTGATGACCGACAAGGGAACATTTATCATTAATGGCATTGAAAGAGTCGTGGTTTCCCAATTAATCCGAAGCGCCGGCGTTATGTTTACCGCCGAATTCGTCAAAGGCAAAAAATGCTATGGCGCGAAAATTATTCCTAATCGCGGCGCCTGGTTAGAAATTGAGACCGACTCCAACAAAGTTATCTGGGTGCGTATTGATCGCAAACGCAAGGTGGCTATTACTTCGCTCTTGCGCGCTTTCGGTTATGAAAGTGATGCCGAAATTTTAAAATTATTCGCGAGCGTCGATCTGGTCAAGAATAAAGACGAGAAGTCTTATATTGAGGCGACGATTGAGAAAGACACCGCTAAGAACGAAGCCGACGGTTTGCAGGAAGTTTACCGCCGAATTCGGCCGGGTGATTTAGCCTCGGTAGAAAACGCTCGGCAGTTGGTTCATTCCATGTTTTTTCGTTTTGATCGCTATGATTTCGGCCGGGTCGGACGTTATAAACTAAATCGGCGTTTTAGTTTGGATTTGGCGGCCAATAAGAAAGAAAACAGAATTCTGCGCAAGGAAGATTTGGTTTTGATCATAAAAGAAGTTATCCGTTTGAATATTACCAAAGAACCGGAAGACGATATCGACCATTTGGGTAATCGCCGTATTCGGGCGATCGGCGGTTTAATCCAAAATCGTTTCCGCGTCGGCTTGGCGCGCATGGAACGCATCATAAAAGATCGGATGTCCACTTCGGAGATTACCTCTCTGACTCCCAATAAATTAGTCAACGCCCGGCCGGTTATCGGCGTAGTCCGGGAGTTTTTCATGTCTTCCCAGTTGTCTCAGTTTATGGACCAAACCAATCCGCTCGCGGAATTGGAACATAAACGCCGTTTGTCGGCCATGGGTCCGGGCGGTTTGACGCGCGAACGCGCCGGTTTCGATGTCCGTGATGTGCACACGACGCACTACGGTCGTATCTGCCCAATCGCGACCCCCGAAGGTCCGAATATTGGTTTAGTCGGTCACCTGGCGAGCTACGCCCGGCTGAATAGTTACGGATTTTTAGAAACTCCTTATCGCAAAGTGATTCATGATAAAAAGGGCAGCCATGTAACCTCTGAAGTGGTTTATCTCGACGCCTTTGAAGAAGAAAAATATATTACCGCCGACGCCACTATTCCCATGGATAAAGACGGTTATTTTATAGTTAACCGGTTCGAAGTCAGAAAGAACGGCCAACCGGGCATGTCCGAAGTCGATAAGATCGATTTCGTCGGTTTAGCCGCCAATCAGATTATTTCCATTGCGACTTCTTTAATTCCTTTCATGGAACATAACGACGGCCAGAGATCATTAATGGGCACGAATATGCAACGGCAAGCCGTGCCTCTGATTAAGAGCGAAGCGCCCATAGTCGGCACCGGCGTGGAAGCCCGCGCCGCCCGCGATAGCGGCCATGTCGCAATTGCCGGCGATGACGGCGTCATTACCAAAGCGGAAGCGGCGACGATCGAATTGACGGATAAAAAAGGAAAAATCACCACTTATCATTTAAATAAATTTTTACGCTCCAACTCTTCCACCTGTATCAACCAGCACCCGGTGGTGGAAGTCGGCCAGAAGGTAAAGAAAGGCGATATCCTGTCGGACGGTCCGGCGATCGATAACGGCGAATTATCTTTAGGCCGTAATGTCCTGGTGGCTTTTATGACCTGGGAAGGTTTCAATTACGAAGACGCCGTGATTATTTCCGAACGCCTGGTCAAGGAAGATATTTATTCCTCCATCCATATTGAAAATTATACGATTGATGTCCGCGACACGAAGCTCGGTCCGGAAGTAATTACTAATGACATTCCCAATATCAGCGAAGAGAAATTAAAGAATTTGGATGAAGAAGGAATTATTCGCATCGGCGCCGAAGTGTCTTCCGGCGATATTCTGGTCGGCAAGATTACGCCGAAAGGAGAAACTACCTTATCGGCGGAAGAGAAATTATTGCGCGCGATTTTCGGAGAAAAAGCCAAAGACGTCCGGGACTCTTCCTTATATTTGGAACATGGTGAACACGGTAAAGTCGTGGACATTAAAATATTTTCCCGCGAAGAAGGCGATAAATTATCGGCCGGTGTTTTGCAATCCATCCAGGTCGCGGTCGCCAATCTCCGAAAAATTCAAGTTGGTGATAAGATGTCCGGCCGTCACGGAAATAAAGGGGTTATTTCCCGCGTGGTGCCGATCGAGGATATGCCCTTTATGAATGACGGTACGCCTATTGATGTTATCTTGTCCCCTCTGGGCATCATCTCCCGTATGAACCTCGGCCAGTTGCTGGAAACTCACTTGGGCTTTGCCGCTCAAAAACTAGGTTATCGGGTGGTCACGCCGGCTCTAAATGGTATTACCGAAGAACAGATCAAATCTGAATTACGGAGCGCCGGCCTGCCAGAAGACGGTAAAGTGTTTTTATACGACGGAAAAACCGGCGACGCTTATGATCATAAAATTACCGTCGGTTATAAATATATTTTGAAATTGAACCACATGGTGGAAGATAAGATTCACCAGCGGTCAATCGGCCCTTATTCTTTAATTACGCAACAGCCTTTAGGCGGCAAAGCGCAGTTCGGCGGCCAGAGATTCGGTGAAATGGAAGTCTGGGCGCTGGAAGGTTACGGCGCGGCACATACCCTGCAGGAAATGCTGACCATCAAATCGGATGATGTGCCCGGACGCAGTAAGGCTTATGAGTCTATAATTAAAGGCGAAGAGATTGAAAAATTAAACGTTCCGGAATCATTCAATGTTTTGATCCGGGAATTAAAAGGTTTGGGTCTGAACGTGGAATTATTAGGCGGTTCGGGTAATCAGCCGGCCTCGGAAGTGGTAACGGAAATCGACGAAGAAATCCAGAAGGACGATAAATTAATTTATGATAAACCGGAAATAATCGTTGATTTAAAAGAAGGCGATAAGAACGAAGAATAATAATTTCAAAACTTTATAACTTTTTAACTTTTAACATATGTTAAATCCGATAAAAACCAGCGATTTCGCGGCTATCCGTCTCAAACTAGCCAGCCCCGAAGAAATCCAGAATTGGTCGCACGGCGAAATAACGCGACCGGAAACGATCAATTACCGGACGCAGAAACCGGAAAAGGACGGTTTATTTTGCGAAAAGATTTTCGGTCCGACCAAGGATTGGGAATGTGCCTGCGGCAAATATAAGAAAATTCGCTATAAAGGAATTATCTGCGATAAATGCGGCGTGGAAGTGACGCGCAGTGTCGTGCGCCGCGAGCGTCTGGGGCACATTAATTTACAGGTTCCGGTTTCTCATATTTGGTTTTTGCGTGGCTTGTCTTCGAAAATCGGCTTGCTTTTGAATCTGGGCATCCAGTCGCTGGAAAAAGTTATTTATTACGCCAGTTTTATCGTGACCGAAGTGGATGAAAATTTAAAGACAGTGACTATTGAATCGATCAAGACGGAGTATAAATCCAAGATCAAGAATATCGATAATGATTATAATAACCAGATAAAGAAAATAAAAGAAGAAACCGGTTCGGCCGATGAAAATGGCAAGCCGGTCAAAGAAGCGCTTAAAGCCAAAGCGGTCAGACTGGCGCGGCTGGAAGAAGACTTCGCCGTCGTCCAGAAGGAGTTAAAAGAATTGAAACCGCTTTTAATCTTGTCGGAACAGCAATATCAAGAGTTAAGTTTGAAGTTCGGACATATTTTCGAAGCCTCTATCGGCGCGGAAGCGATTCGCAAACTTTTGGCGAAAATCGATCTGGAAAAAACCATCAAGAATCTGGAAGAGAAACTACAAGACGCGGTTGATTCTAAAAAAGAGAAGCTGGTGAAGCGTTTGAAATTATTAAAGAGTTTCCGAAACAACAATATCCGGCCGGAATGGATGATTATGACCGTAATGCCGGTAGTGCCTCCGGATTTGCGGCCGATGGTCGCTCTCGACGGCGGCCGGTTCGCGGCTTCGGATCTGAACGATCTTTATCGCCGCATCATCAACCGCAACAATCGTTTGAAACAGTTGATTGATCTGAACGCGCCGGAAGTCATCTGCCGCAACGAGAAAAGAATGTTACAGGAGGCGGTGGACGCTTTGATTGACAACAGCGCGCGGCATACTAAAACCGTGACCGCTTCGACTGGGCAGAAACGGCAGTTGAAATCTTTAGCCGATACTTTGAAGGGTAAACAAGGACGCTTCCGCCAAAATTTATTGGGCAAACGCGTCGATTATTCCGGCCGTTCCGTGATTGTCGTCAATCCGAAATTAAATTTGGATCAATGCGGTCTGCCAAAAATCATGGCTCTGGAATTATTCAAACCCTTCATTATTTCCCAGTTAATTAAAAGGGAGATTGTTCATAATGTCCGTAGCGCTTCACGTTATATTGAAGCGGGTCACGACGAAGTCTGGGATATTTTAGAAGAAATTGTCCATGGTGCTTATGTTTTATTGAATCGCGCTCCGACCCTGCACCGTCTGGGTATTCAGGCTTTTCGTCCGATTTTGATTGAGGGTAAAGCTTTACAGATTCATCCGCTCGTTTGTACCGCCTTTAACGCCGATTTTGACGGCGATCAGATGGCCGTTCATGTTCCTCTGACCAAAGAAGCGCGGCGCGAAGCGGAAACTTTAATGCTTTCTACTCATAATTTATTGAAACCGGCGACCGGCGATCCGATTGTCGCTCCGGCGCAGGATATTGTCTGGGGTACCTATTATATTACTTTGGTAGAAAAAGATTATAACGACAGGAAAGACGAAGAAATGCACTATTTTTATAATGAAGATGAGGCTTATTTAGCTTATGAGAGTAAAGGCATCGGTTTGCATGAAGCGATCCGGGTTAAATATGCCGGTGCGATGCTTAAGACAACTGTCGGCCGCCTGATTTTTAATTCTCTTTTGCCGGAAAAATTACGCTATCTTAATGAAGTGGTCGGAAAAGGCAAATTAAAAGATTTGATTCGGGAATGTCTGAGGATTTACGGCGAAGAAGAAACTGTCAAATTCATCGACGGCCTGAAAAATCGCAGTTTCGCTTTCATTACCAAATCGGGACTTTCCTGGGGTTTTGGCGATTTGCCGACTTTGCCGGAGAAGGATAAATTGATTGAATTAGCCAATAAGAAAGTCGATCTCATCCAGGAACAATACGAAGAAGGCTTGCTGACGGAAAGTGAACGCTATGCCAAAGTTATTGAAGAATGGACGAATACTAAAGATAAAATTGCCGATATCTGTAAGAAGGGTTTGACGGATATTCTGCCGGTTTATTCCATGATTGATTCCGGCGCGCGCGGTTCCTGGGCTCAGCCGGTACAGATTTTGGGCATGAAAGGCTTAGTGACCTCGCCGTCCGGCGCCATTATCGAATTGCCGGTTAAGGGAAACTTTAAAGAAGGTTTCGGCGTTTTGGAATATTTTATTTCCACGCACGGCGTGCGCAAAGGTTTGTCCGATACGGCTTTAAGAACGGCTAACGCGGGGTATCTGACTCGTCGTTTGGTTGATGTTTCTCAGGATATTATTATCTCCGACGACGATTGCGGCGACACAGTCGGAATGGATTTGAACCGGGCGGAAATCGAGAAGACGGGCGAAGACTTTTTCAAGCGGATTATCGGACGTTATCTGGCTAAGGATTTATTGGATAAAAAAGGTAAAGTGATCCTGCCGGCCGGAGAATTATTGGACGAGGATAATATCAAATTATTGAAAACCAAAGATATCGCCGATATTTGCGTCCGTTCGGTTTTAAGCTGTCGGATGCATAAAGGCATTTGCGCGAAATGTTATGGCTGGGATTTGGCTTATAATAAGCCGGTGAAGATGGGCGCCACTGTCGGTATTATCGCGGCGCAATCTATCGGCGAACCGGGCACGCAGTTGACGATGCGGACTTTTCATACGGGCGGCGTCGCCGGCCAGGATGATATTACCCAGGGTTTGCCGCGCGTCGAAGAAATTTTTGAAGCGCGCAGTCCGAAGAAAAAAGCGCTGATTTCCGATGTCGCCGGCCGAGTGAAGATTGATTTCGCCCAGAAAATAATTAAAGATAAAGACGGCAAAGAAATTTCCGTTAATAATCCGCAAACCAAGATTCTGAGTATTTATTATCAGGGCAAAGATTACGATAAATATTATTTCTCCGAAAAGATCAACGAATTGAAATTAGCCGGCGGCCTAACTTCCAAAGACACCAAGAAATTGGAAGTAAAAGTTTTGGTCAAGGACGGCGATAAAGCGGCGAAAAATTTTGAATTATTCAAGATTGGCGGCGAAGTGGTTCGGGCGAAAGAGGCCGGTATCGTCGCGGTGACGGAAAAATATATTTCCGTCGCCAAAGAGGTGGAAAAAGTTAAGGAATTTCCTATCTTAAAAGGGACGATGTTAATGGTTAAAGATGGAGAAACTATCAGCCGGGGAACCCAACTAACCGAAGGCAGTTTAGATCTGCGCGAATTATATAAATTGAACGGCCGGCTGGAAACCCAGAAATATATTATCAAGGAAATTCAATACGTTTATGGTTCTCAGGGCCAGCCCTTGAACGATAAGCATGTGGAAATCATCGCGCGCCAAATGTTCTCCCGCTACTTGATTAAAGAAGCGGGCGACACTAATTTGTTGCCGGGCGAAACGGTAGAAGAAGAGGTGATGGAACAGGCGAATAAGGGCCAGAAGAAAGGGGCGAAAGCGGAGAGATTATTACTGGGTATCACGAAAGCGTCCCTGACGACTGACAGTTTCTTGTCGGCCGCTTCTTTTCAGGAAACTTCCCGCGTCCTGATTGACGCCGCGGTTAACGGCAAGATCGATTATCTTGAAGGCCTGAAGGAGAATGTTATTATCGGTTGTTTGATTCCGGCCGGAACGGGTTATAAAGAGAAGAAGAAAAGAATGGATTACGGGAAGTAAAGGGCGGGTTTTGTAAGGTAGATTAAAATTTGCTCAGTATAAGACAAAAAAGAGGCCTAGAAGTGGCTTCTTTTTTAATATTGACACAAAATAACTTTTATGATATAATTATTTGATATTCAAAATATGGAGTATTACCTAAAAACGCAGGGTAAAATGCGGAAAATGTATTTTTAACAAAAAAATAAAATTGTCATGGCAACAAAATTTAGTGTCACAGGCGACCAGCATGTCAGCGTTGACAAAAAGGTGTTTGATATCAAGCGCCAATTGTACTCTAAGAACGGCAGTCCTCTTAATCCGGAGTCGGTTATTTCCGCTCTTCAGGATATTGTAGAGGGTAAATTTCGGACGTCAGAAAATTTAGAAGCACAGCCCTCACTCCTCAAACTCATCTCCAACAACGAAAATTTGATGATTGAAGCATCTGACGGCAAGGCATATATCTACGATGCCAAAAAGACTTTTCGGTCGTTCATTGATGAAGATTTCAAGAATTGGGGTTTGAATAAACCAGGTATTGCTACTCCGGAAACTCTAGTAAAAGTAGACGAAATAGTTAGCGACGGCAAGTTTTTAGATATTTTTCGCGCTCTGCCTGGCACCTGGAATCAGAAATGGTTTTCGCAAGACCAGGTAATAGAATTTTGTGAAACATTCTCTAGTTGGTTAAGACGAGAGGGGAATACTACAATGTTTCTCTGTAAGATAGATGAGAATAAAATAATCGAAGAAGATAAACCGCAGGATAATTTGGTCGTGGTCAGCGTGCGCGTGGGTTCGGACGGTCTGCGTGTCTACGTGTATCGCCTTGAGTGTGTCAGTGTCTGGTATGGCGAGTATCGTCATCGCGTTGTCTCCCCGCAACTTATACCCTCGGTTACTTAGACCATTTGTCCGCCGCAGGCGGCTGGTCCCTTTGTCCCTCGGATCCTTTGAACTTAGTCTAAAACTAAGCTCTGGGATTCCGGGGGATTTTTTATTTTTTGGGGCTCTATTAAGGGGCGATTTTAGGCGGGGGCGGGGATATTCCAACGCTCTTTTTTTATTACTAAAAATAAAGTAAAATAGAGGCATGAAGAAGCTAAAATATTTTTTGACAAAAAGGTCATTTTTGTTTAAATTGCGCCTTATTTTAGGGCTTATTATTTTAATCTTGGTACTGGGGTTTTTATATTTGAAAATCGTGCCGTTCGGCCGGATTACCTATAGCCGCCAGTGGCCGCGTGGCTTGGCCTCCGGTAAAGGATTTTTTTATGATTTTAAACCGGCAGAGAGGATTGATTCTGCCGTCGTCGACAGTCTGAAGATTATCGCCGATCCGATTTATTTCTCTTTGTTTACCCCGCGCCGCTTTGACCACGCGACCGTGAAAATAAAATATCGCGACCGATTGGGAACGGTCACGCCGATTATTGAAGTCGGCCTTTTGGAGGATAAGCTTTCCGGCGCTTATGATTTTCAACCGCTTCAAAATAATGTTTTGGATCACTGGCGTTTTTCCTGGCCGCGACTGGAAGATACGGATAAGCGTCTAATTTTGCAGGCGTCCCTGAATTATTCGTCGCCGGCGGAATTTGATCGCGATTTGATATCCGGTAATTTACAAGATTGTCCGCCCGGAGAACCGACCGCCTGCGTCGCGGTTTATAATTATCCCTTAGCCGCCACTTATCGTTTGCCCGATTACTCGCCGCTCAAACCGTTGACTATCAATCAGCCCTTACGCGGCGCCCACCAGTTCTATATTTATCTTAACGGTTCCTGGCGTTTGGGTTTTAATTTTAGCGATCTTGATCAGGATGCGGCGGTCGATCCGATTACGGTCAGAGTTATGTCGGGCGATAAGGTTGTGGCCGCGCAATCTTTGGTCGATGCCGCTCCGGTGGCGTCCGGCCGCAAATCGCCCGAAAGGGAATTGATCTTGCGAGGAGATGATGCCCCGGCCGGAGTTTATAAAGTGGAAATAAAAGCCAGCGATGATATTGTTATTTCTAAGATAGACAGTTCGTCCGACAAGCTGTCGTTTATCAGCCGGATTTGGCCGGTTTCCGGCGCCGGCAATTTAACAATCTTTACTGATGCCACTAATTTGGAAGCGCAAACTTTTTCGCCGGCCAGTCTTGAACCGATTAATTTTGGCGGCCAGGATTTTGTCTTCGACAAAACTTATCAACAGTTTGATTTGGTCGCCGGTTCGGGGGTTAATAAGATAAAATTAAAAAAGGACGATATTATTTTAGCCGGCAATGGCGTTTTTAGTTTCGCCAGCGGCAGCTTATTCGATCCCGGTTTTAAGAAAGTCGATCGGTATTTTTCGCCCGGAGACGGCATTCGATATATTATCGCCGACTACCAACGGCCGCTCGGCGATGAAGATTGGAAAACCGCCGAGGCAGAATTTGATTTAAAAGAAGCCCATCGCGAGAACGGCAAATATACTTTCTTAATTTCCGTGCCCGGTTTAAAAGCCGAGGACGGGACGGACGACTTTTTGGAAATTAAGGAAATTGAGGTAGAATTGACGGGGAAGACTCTGAGGGATAAATTGTTCGGAATAAATTAATTTATATGTTCGGGATTGAGTTTAAAAATAAAGCGGGCAATGAGGCTTTAACCGGCCGCTCGGTCATCGGCCGGGAAATATTTTATTTTTTCAGTGTTCTTTTGCTCGTTTTTATCATTCTGGAAATTATTTGGCCGAATATCATCTTGGTTTATTTTAATTTGAATTGGCTTTTGATTCCTTGGCTGATTTTCGGTTTAATTTTATAAATTTTAACTTTAATCAATATTATGTCTTTAAATTATTTTTTTAACCCGCGTTCGGTGGCGGTTGTCGGCGCTTCCAACAGTCCGGAAAAACTCGGCCGGCAAATTTTGGATAATATTATCAAAGGTGGATTTAAAGGGAAAATTTATCCGATTAATCTTAAGGAAAAAATTATCGCCGGTTTGAAAGCTTATGCCAGTCTGAATGATCTGCCGTCCGCGTCAGTAGCTTCGCTTTTGGCGGTCATCGCCATTCCCGCGCCTTTTGTGCCGGCCGAAATAAAAAAATGCGCGGCCAATGGTATTAAAAATATCGTTATCATTACCGCCGGTTTCAAGGAATCAGGCGCGGCCGGAAAAGAGTTGGAAGAAGAAATCGCGGCCATCGCTAAAAAATATGAACTTAATATTCTCGGCCCGAATTGTCTGGGTCTGATCAATACTTGGCATAAATTGAACGCCACTTTCGCGGCCGCCGATACGGAAACGGGCAATAGCGCTTTATTGTCGCAATCGGGCGCCATCGGGGCGGCCTCTCTGGATTGGTTACGGATTAAAAATTTTAACTTCGGTTATTTTATCAGTTTGGGGAATAAAGTCGTCCTGTCGGAAAATGAGATTATTAAACACTTGGAGGCTGATAAGAGGATTGATTTGATTGTCGCTTATTTGGAAGAAATTAAAGACGGTCGGGATTTTATGCGTTTGGTTTCACGTCTGGCGAAACGCAAACCAGTCGCCGTCCTGAAAGCCGGAACGAGCGCGGCCGGCGGCCGTCTCGCTTTGTCGCATACCGGTTCTATGGCGGGATCGGCCGCCGCCGTTAAAACCGGATTGGAACGGGCAGGCGCGATTTGGCTGGAAAATCTGGAAGAATTATTTAATCTATTGTTGCTGTTTCGAAAAGAATCCTGGCAGAATCGCGGACCGCAGGAATTATATGTGCTTACTAACGCCGGTGGGGTTGCGGTTTTAACGGTCGATGAAATCAGCCGCCAAGGTTTGCCTTTCGGTCGAAGCCAGGACTTATTGGGCGATGCGGACGCGGCGCGCTATGAAGAAGCTTTGCGAAAAACTTTGGCGGATAAAAAAGTTAATAATTTATTGGTTCTTTTGACGCCGCAGACTTCAACCGAACCTTTAAAGACCGCTCAGGCGATAATTGCCGTGTCTAAAAAATATCCCCATAAGCTGATTTTGACCAGTTTCGTAGGCGGGAAAGAAGTGGCGCCGGCGCGGGAACTCCTGACTAAAAACAATATCCCGACTTTTGATTATCCAGAAGAAGCGGTGCGCAGTCTCAAGAAGTTGATTACTTATAAGATAATGATTAAGAATCTGCGGCCTTACCAGCCGTCGTTTAAACCGGCTAAAAATAAAATTCAAAGCGGTGATTATCTGGCTTCTTTGAAATTACTGGAAAAATATAAGATACCGGCGGTCAAAACCGTCCGCTACGCGTCCGCGGCGCTTCCGGCTTACAAATATCCGGTTGTCCTGAAAATTACCGGTCCGGATTTTCTCCATAAGTCCGATACCGGAGGGGTAATCGTAAATTTAAAGACGGAAGCGGAATTGTCCGCCGCCGCGTCGCGCTTGCAGGCGAAAAATCGCCCCGCTCTCGCCCGGCCGCTGAATTATCTGATCGTTCAGGAACAGGCCGCTAAATTTCAGGAAATTATTCTAGGTTTTAAACGAGACGCTTCTTTCGGCCCGATTATGATGGTCGGCCAGGGAGGGATTTATACGGAAGTCTTCAAGGATTTTAAACTGGCGGCCGGCGATTTGAATTCCGACGAAGCTTTGGCGCTTATCAAAAATCTGAAAATTTTTCCGATTTTAAACGGAGCGCGCGGTCAGAAAAAATATGATTTTAAATCCTTAGCTAAAATTTTAGTTAATCTGTCCCGTCTGGCTGGCGAGCATCCGGAGATTTCCGAACTGGATATTAATCCGTTATTCGTTTTCGAAAAAGGAGTCCGAGCCGGCGATGTCCGGATAGTTCTTAATTGATTATAATCAGTCGAATTTCCGGCTTATTGGGAAAATATGTTTAAAAAAATCTTTAAACGACAAATTAACAGTATTACCGTCGCGGCGGCGCTCATTGCCTTGTCGTCTTTAGCTTCACGTTTTTTAGGTATTATCCGCGACCGTATTTTAGCCGGCCAATTCGGGGCGGGAACGACTCTGGATATTTATTATGCCGCCTTTCGGATTCCGGATTTGATTTTTAATTTAATCGTTTTAGGCGCCCTTTCCGCCGGTTTTATTCCGATTTTTTCCTCTTTGATAAAGGATTTTAAATGCGAGGCCGGTAAGGAGTGCGATCC
The DNA here is from genome assembly GCA_041650775.1 of Patescibacteria group bacterium. GTDB lineage: Bacteria > Patescibacteriota > Patescibacteriia > Patescibacteriales > UBA12465 > UBA12465. The sequence goes on along the minus strand of JBAZKO010000002.1, from coordinate 40,901 downwards.
ACAACGGCAGAATAAAGAAGCCTGGGCTTTGGCGAATAATGTTTTAAATTTATTGTTCCTCGGCCTGGTTTCATTGTCTTTAATCGGGATAATTTTCGCTCCGGCCTTGACGCGCTTGATTACTCCGGGTTTTTCGCCGGCGGAATCGGCCACCACCGCGGCTTTGACGCGCATAATGTTCTTATCGCCTCTTTTTTTGGGCATCTCCGGTGTTTTAGGCGGAATCTTACAGTCGTTCAAAAGGTTTTTGATTTATTCGCTCGCGCCAGTTTTTTATAATTTAGGAATCATTATCGGCGCTTTATATTTCGTTAATTGGTGGGGAATTTACGGATTGGCCTGGGGCGTAGTCTTGGGCGCGGCCCTGCATCTGGCTATCCAGATTCCCACGGTTTATCATTTGGGTTTTCGTTATCGTTTTAAGATTATCTGGCGCGATATTAATACTTGGCGCATCGGCAAAATGATGATCCCCCGTACTTTAAGTCTGGCGATTTCTCAGATTAATCTGCTGGTCATTACGGTTTTGGCTTCTAATTTGGCCAGCGGCTCGCTGACGGTTTTTAATTTTGCCAATAATCTGCAATCTTTTCCCATTGGGATTTTTGGAATTTCTTTCGCCATCGCCGCTTTTCCGACACTGGCCGAAACCGCTTTTGATAGAATCCGTTTAACGGAAAAATTTTCCCAGACTATCCGGCAAATATTATTTTTTGTCATTCCGGCCACGGTTTTGATGGTGGCTTTGCGGGCGCAGATTATCCGGGTAGTTCTCGGTACCGGTAATTTCGATTGGCGCGATACGATTCTGACTATGGACACGTTTGGTTTTTTCGCCTTGAGCTTATTCGCCCAAGCGACAATTCCTCTGCTGATTAGGGTTTTTTACGCGCGCCATAACTCGGCTACGCCTTTTTATCTGGGGTTGGCGACGGTCGCGGTTAATATTATTCTGTCTTTAATCTTCGGACCGAAAATGGGCGTCGCCGGCTTAGCCTTGGCTTATTCTCTCGCCAGTATTTTAAACCTTATTTTATTATGGATTTGGCTGTATCCTGCCGTCGGTTCTTTAGATTTGGGTAATATTTTCGTGGCCGCGCTAAAATTCACGGTCAGCGCCGCAGCCGCCGGCGGGGCGGCGCAGATAATGAAAGCCGCGGTTTGGCCGCTTATTGATATGACTAAATTCAGCGGCGTGTTTACGCAACTGGTGGCCGCGGGCGGGGTCGGTATTTTAGTTTATGCCGTCTTTTGCTATCTTTTCAAGAGTGAGGAATTATTCGGTCTTTTCGCTTCTTTAAGGCGTCGTTTGCCATTCAATAAAATCAAGGTCGACGATCAGAGCGAGGCGATGAAAGTTTAAGAGAAGATAATTTTTATAAATTTATGTTTAAAGAAAAAATAGACTCCCGACTAATTATCGCCCTAACCCTGTATATTACTTCTTTGTTCGCCGCCAATACGCTGGGATTTAAAATTATGCCTTTTATCTTCGGCACGCATTTGTCGGTATCGGTATTCTTTTTTCCTTTTGTCTTTTTGACCACTGATGTCGTTGGACAGGTGTACGGTAAAAAAATGGCTAAAAATTTTGTTTGGGCCGGTTTTATTTCCATTTGTTTATTTTTAATTTATTCTTTAATATCACTGCCTTTGCCCTGGTCACCATCCGGTCTTTGGGCAAAAGAATCTTATGATACGATTTTTAGTATTTCATTTAGGATGTCCCTTGCTTCTTTATTGGCTTTTGTTGTTGCTGAATATCAGGATGTTATCGCTTTTTTCTTTTTTAAGAATAAATTAGGCGATAAAGCTTTTTGGTTGCAATCAAATTTATCCAATCTTTGGTCACAACTTCTTGATACTTTGATTTTTATGTTTATCGCTTTCCTGGGTGTTTATTCGATAAAAACGATCATCTTGATGAGTATCCCCTGGTGGCTATATAAAGTGACTATGGGTATTTTTTATACCCCGCTTTCTTATTTAGGTATTTATTTATTGAAATATGGAAATAAAAACGATCAAAACTAAAATATTCAAGCTTAGCGAAAATTTGGAAGATTTTATGGAACATTATTTATCATCTTTGAAAGAGGGCAGTATTTTAGTCGTTACTTCAAAAATCGTCGCTTTGGCTGAGGGAAGAGTAGCGGACGGAACAAATCCCTTGATTAAGAAAAAAATAATAGAAGCAGAGAGCGACTTTGTCTTACCAACCAAGCATGTTTATTTGACCATTAAAGACGGCATGGTAATGGCTAACGCCGGGGTTGACGAGAGTAACGCGGACGGAAAAATTATTCTTTTGCCGCGGGACAGCTTTAAAGTAGCGGCGCGGCTAAGGGAATATTTCAGAACTAAAAATAAATTGAATAATCTAGGAGTGATAATCACGGATAGTCGTTGTTTGCCGCTAAGAGCCGGTATAACTGGAGTAGCTTTGGGTTATGCCGGTTTCCGGGGATTAAAAGATTATCGTGGCGAGCGAGATATATTTAAACGTCCCTTTAAATTTTCTCGAGTGAATGTGGTTGATAGTCTGGCCGCCGCCGCGGTTGTTTGCATGGGGGAGGGCAACGAGCGGCTCCCCTTGGCGATAATTGCACAGGCACCGGTTGTTTTTTCCAATAAAGTGGATAAAAGGGAACTAAAAATCAATATTCAGGATGATATGTACGGGCCGATATTTAAATTTTCAGGAAGAACAAAGGGCTGGCGGGGTTGATTTTTATTAGCTAGTCTGCTATATTTAAATGATTTTGTTCTTTTTATAAATTAAAGAAAGGGTTATAAATATGAAAAAAAATAAAATAATCACCCCAATTTTAGGAGAGTTGTTAAAGAAAATAGCGCCTAAAATAGGCGCTGAGGTTATAATTGAGCCGAGATGGGGGTTTGTCGGTCAGATAATATTCGCTAACGGTCGGAAAAGGTATTTTCGTTATTCTAGTCTCGATCTTAATACCTTAGGTGCTTCGGAAATCGCCAAAGATAAAGATTACGCTAATTTTTTTATGAAGCGAATGGCTTATCCGACGATTAAGGGTAAGGCTTTCTTCTCACCTCGCTGGAGCAAAGCGATAGGATCAAAGAAGGGTCTGGAAGCCGCTTATCATTACGCCGTGAAGATCGGTTTCCCGGTAGTCGTTAAACCGAATAGCGGTAGTCAGGGGAAAAGTTTCCATAAGGTTTATAACAAACGCGAGTTCTATAAATCTTTGCGTTCCGTTTTTTCCGAAGATAAAGTCGCCCTGGTGCAGAAATTTATTCGCGGCAATGATTATCGTATTGTCGTTCTGGATGACAAGGTTATTTCTGCTTATCAAAGGGTTCCATTTAATATTATTGGCGATGGAATCAGCCGCGTGGAGAATCTTATCAAGAAAAAATTGCGTGCTTTCATTATTTTAGATCGTCCGGCGAAAATAGCAATTGACGATTGGCGCGTCTCTCAAAATCTGAAACGGCAGGGATTACATTTAAAATCCGTCTTACCCCTCGGGAAGAAAATTTTTTTACTCGATAATGCCAATCTTTCTAGCGGCGGCGATTCCCTTGATGTTACCAAAACAGTTCATCCGAAGTTTAAAGAAATAGCCGTTAAACTCACCAGGGATATGGGGCTTCGTTTGTGCGGCGTAGACCTTATGGTCGACGGTGAAATAAACATGCCGCCAAAAAAGTATTGGATTATTGAAATCAATTCCGCACCTGGATTGGATCATTATATCAAAACCGGAGCCGAACAGGAGAAAATCGTGGAAGATTTATATCTCCAAGTATTAAAGGCTTTAGGGGATAATTTTTACGGGTAAGAACATAAAGGTCGCTTCTAAAGAGCGACCTTTTTTAATTTGACCTTAAGTTGCTAATCTATTACAATAAAGTTATCTCTTAGCGATATAAAATGTCGCTTTCTTTATTAAAATAAGCTTATTTTAGCCATATTTCAAATGATTGAAGAAACTAATAAAATTAGGAATTTCTGTATTATCGCCCATATTGATCACGGGAAATCCACGCTGGCCGACCGGATGCTGGAAATTACCGGCACGGTCGAAAAACGCAAGATGAAAGACCAGATCCTAGACGGTATGGACATCGAACGGGAACGGGGGATTACGATTAAATTACAGCCGGTCACCATGGATTATAAAGGCTATCAGTTTAATTTAATCGATACGCCCGGTCATGTGGATTTTTCTTATGAGGTTTCGCGTTCTTTGGCCGCGGTGGAAACGGCGATTTTGCTCGTGGACTCAACCCAGGGAATTCAGGCGCAAACTCTGGCTAATCTGTATTTGGCGTTGGAGCAGAATCTGACGATTATCCCGGTCGTCAATAAAATCGATTTGCCGGCGGCGGATGTCGTTAAGACAAAAAGGGAAATAGTCGAACTTTTAGGTTGCCGGGAGGAAGAAATACTGGCCGCCTCGGGCAAAACCGGTGCCGGGGTAACGGAAATTTTGGATCAGGTGATTGCCGTTGGCTTACCGCCGCGCGAACCGGAGATGGATAACCAGCCCGGCGATGCCCTGCGGGCTTTGATTTTTGATTCGAAATACGATACTTATCGCGGCGTGGTCGCTTACGTCCGCGTTTTTAACGGCGCTCTGAAGAAGGGCGATAAAATAAAATTATTCGCCACCAGAGCGGAAAGCGAAGTTCTGGATTGCGGTATCTTCAAACCGGATTATTTTTCCACCGGCGGGTTAAAAGCGGGTGAAATAGGCTACGTCGTTACCGGTTTCAAGCAGGTAGCCGATTGTCGCGTCGGCGATACCGTCATCGCCAACAAAGGAGCGTCTTCTCCGTCGCTCGAGCCGCTTTCGGGTTATAAGGAAGTAAGACCGATGGTTTTCGCCAGTATCTTTCCGCGCGAGGGCAACGATTTTAAGGAATTGCGCGAAGCCATGGAAAAATTAAAATTAAACGATGCCGCGCTTATCTATGAACCGGAAAGATCGGACGCTCTGGGGTTCGGTTTTCGTTGCGGTTTTTTGGGGCTCCTGCATTTGGAAGTTTTTCAGGAACGGCTGAGCCGGGAATATGATTTGGATTTGATAGTGACTATGCCGAGTGTCGCTTATAAAGTCGTAAAATCAAACGGCGAGGAAACGATCATCCGCTCGCCGCAACGTTTACCCGATCCGACGCAGATTGATATTATCGAAGAACCGTGGGTAAAATTGGATATCATTACGCCTAAGGCTTATTTGGGAAATATCATCAAGCTGTCTCAGGAAAAAAGAGGAATTTATAAAAATACCGAATATATCTCCACCAGTGGCGACGATAACGATCGCGTTCTGCTTCATTATGAAATTCCCATGGCGGCGATTTTAACGGATTTTTATGATAAAATAAAAAGTATCTCCGCCGGCTATGCTTCCATAAATTATGAATATCTGGATTATCGGCCGGCCGATGTAGTTAAGATGGATATTTTAGTGGCCGAGGAACCAGTAGAGGCTTTAGCGACAATCGTTTATCGCGACGATGCTTCTCGGCAAGGGCGGGAAGTGGTGGACATTTTAAAAGATAACTTGGCGCGGCAGATGTTCGCCGTTAAGATCCAGGCGGCTATCCAAGGAAAAGTCATCGCTTCCGAAAAATTATCGGCGATGCGCAAAGACGTTACGGCCAAGCTATATGGCGGCGACGTGACACGCAAGCGTAAATTATTGGAGAAACAAAAGAAAGGAAAGAAAAAAATGATGGCCGCGGGCAAGGGCAGTGTGGAAATTCCGCCCGATACTTTTGTAAAAATATTGAAAAGATAATAATTATTTTATGAAAAAACGAAAAGTGATTAAAGCTTTGTGGATCGTGATTTCTTTTATCGTCGTGATTTCCATGGTGGCCTGGACAGTGATGCTCGGATTTTAATTTTCAATCAAAATGAAAGAATGGCGTCTCTCGCCTAAAATTACCGCCGATTTTCTCGCCCGTTATCCGGAGATAGATCCGGTCATTTTACAATTGCTTTATAACCGGGGCCTAAAAGAAGAAGCGGAGATTAAAACGTTTTTAAACGATGAACTTGAGCCGCTTTCTTTCCAATCATCCGACCCTGCCGGGATTTCGGCTTTTCATGATCCTTTCCTGTTCAAGAATATGGCCGCGGCCGTTGATTTGATTATCAAACATATCAAAGCGGGCGAGAAGATTGTCGTTTACGGCGATTATGATGCCGACGGCGTGACTTCGTCTGTAATTTTGCTGGAGACTTTAAACATTTTGCGCGGCGTAGCCGAAGTCTATCTGCCGGATCGCGTTTCCGAAGGTTACGGTCTGAATAAAGCGGCCATTAATCAGATTGTTGAACAGGGGTTTAAATTAATAATCACCGTTGATAACGGGATCAGAAATAAAGAAGAAGTCGCTTACGCGCGTCGCCGGGGTTTGGAGCTTATAATTACCGACCATCATGTCTTGCCGGAAAAGGAAGAAGATTTGCCGGATTGCCTGTATATTGATCCAGCTGATTCGCGGGATAATTATCCCTGGCGTTTTTTAGCTGGCGTCGGTGTCGCTTTTAAGCTGGTTTGCGCGCTTTTAACCAAAGCGAGCCTGGATGATAAGCAGAAAAAATTGATTGCCGAAAAGTGCCTGGATTTAGTGGCGGTCGGTACGGTCGCGGATATGGTCAGCCTGTTAGGCGAAAACCGTTTGCTGGTTAAAAGCGGTTTAAAAATCCTTAACCAGAATAAGCGTTCCGGTCTGAATGAACTTATAAAAATCGCCAAAATAAACGGCGGCCGCCAATTGGAAGCCTGGAATATCGGCTGGCAAATCGGGCCGCGACTTAATGCCGCCAGCCGTATCGGCCACGCCAACAGTGCCTTTGCTCTTTTAACCGTAACCGACGCGGCCGAAGCGAAAAACCTGGCGGCAGAACTTAACCAACGCAATATCAGCCGTCAGCAGATTACCGAAGAAATAACCGCTCAGGTTGAAGCGCAGATTGATGTTAACAATTTACCTTTGATAATTATCGGTTTGGCCGGCGAAGATCAGATTTGGAACGAGGGCGTTATCGGTTTAGTGGCCGGGCGAATTTCGGAAAAATATCATCGGCCGACTCTGATTATTACCCGTCTGATAGAAGAAGCGGAGCTTGATCCGTTAACGAAAAAGTTGGTTCCCAAAAAAGTATCCTTTAAGGGTTCGGGCCGGTCGGTGGAAGAATTTAATTTGATTGCCGCCGTGGAAGACTGCGCCGCTTTGCTCGATAAATACGGCGGCCATCCGATGGCCTGCGGCTTTTCCATAAAAGAAGAAAAGAATCTGCGAGAGTTCAGGGAAAAAATTTTATCTTTGGCGGCCAGGACTTTAGACGCAGCCGCGTTGATTCCAAAATTAAAAGTTGAAGCGGAATTGAAATTAGCCGCTCTGGATTTAAATCTGGCCGATAAAGTTAACTTATTAGCGCCTTTCGGCCAGAACAATCCTCAACCTCGTTTTGTTTCTTATGATTTGCGGATTGGCGATATTGTAACGATGGGTTTTGACAACCAGCATATCAAGATGCGCCTGTCGTCTTTTGACGAAGAGACGAAAGTCGCCGGTTCTTTTTGGGCTCTGGCTTTCGGCGCGGCCGCGACTTACAAAGAATTTAAAATTGGCGACCGGATTGATCTGGTTTATTATCTGGAAGTCAACGAATTCAACGGCAAGAGAGAACCGCAATTAAAAATAGTCGATATCCGGCCGAGTAAAATTTAAGATTTTAAATATGAAAAAATTTATCATTTATACCGATGGCGGCGCGCGCGGCAATCCCGGTCCGGGAGGAATCGGCGCAGTTATTTATGATGAGAACCGGCAGCCCGTCGCGGAGATTTCCGAATATCTCGGCCGGACGACTAATAATCAGGCCGAATATAAAGCGTTAATCGCCGCTTTGAAAAAAGCCGCCGCGCTCGGCGGATCCGACCTGGAATGTTTCTTGGACAGCGAATTGATTGTCAAACAGTTGAAACGGGAATACAAAGTAAAAAACAAAGACCTAGCGCCTTTGTTTTTGGAGATTCATAATTTAAGTTTGAGTTTTCATCATCTAACTTATACTCATATTCCGCGGGAGAAAAATAAAGAAGCGGATCGCCTGGCCAACGAAGCGATGGATCGGGGGAAATAATTTATCCGCGGCGGCGGTTATTTGACGTGGAGATGGCCGCCCGTGGTGTTAGCGGTTTTGACGCCGTTACAGCCGGTATATTCGTTTAAGACGGATAGACCGGCGTTTTGTAAAATAGTAGTTAATCGGGCAACATCGGCGCAATTTTGATCGCCGGTAAGAGCGACATCGGCGCACAGGCCGTTATAATGGCAAGTGCTATTATGTTTGCTGGTCGCCGGGTAAGCTTCGGTTACCCGCCAAGCCAGACAGCCACCCTGGCAACTGTTTCCCCAGGCCTCAATTATTTTAGCGACCAGATCGCGATTAAGTTGGCGACTATTTTTCGCCGGTATTTGCGTGGGCAGAGTCGAACACTGATTGCAATCCTGGCTATTATCGGGATTCCCTTCGGTCGATACCGGTTCGTAATCTTTAGCTTTGATAGTTCCCAGAGAAATAGGCTTTAAGGTCGTCAGGTCGGGATTAATTTGCGTCAATAAAATATAGGAAGAAGCTAGAATGATAAGCCCAGTAACACTGCCGATTATCAGTTCTTTGGCCTGAGTGACTTTGGAGGCGTCGCCGCCGGAAATAAGCCAGAGAATTCCTCCGGCCATAAGCATAATCGCCGCTAAAATGCCGGCGATACTAAGACCGTAATTATAAAGACCGATGATATATTCTCCAATCCAAGGAACCTCGCAATAATAACTGCCGTCGTCGTTGACGGTACATTTAGGGTCGCTCAGTTCAATAGTGGGAATGGGAATTTGAAATTCCGGAATAGTAAATTTTGGCGCCGGAGCGGAGGCACTGGGAGAAACGGCTTCAGTACCACAGCAACAGGCATAAATAGCACCATCTCCGGGTTTGCTTATGTTCTGAGCGAGACATTTGTCTTCCTTCCCGGGATAACCGGTATTATATGGCAGACCGCCACTAATCATATAATAACCTGTTTTACAAACGGCGGTGTAATTCGCGGTTCCGGTTTCTTTGTTTGCTTTTTGCCAATAACAAGTTTCTGCCGCCTGAGTCGGGATGACCCAGGAGAAAATAGATAAGAGAATTGAAGCTAAGAGAATTTTTTTAAACATTATTTTTGTATTCGATATTTTTTAGCGTTCTCATCCGCCAGCTTTTGGATAAGCGCGATTGTTTCCGGTTTCAGATGCTTAAAGCGCCCTTGTCCTTTCAGATATTCTTCGACCGGTTCGCTAGTCGCGCCGACGGCCAGGCTGGAAGCCGTTAAAAGTCCGTCGACATATTCCAACAACGGATATAATCCTGTTTTGACGGCCAGTTTTCCCATCGTTACCGCCTCATCGTTGTTTATTTTCCAGTAAGGGATACAGGGACAGAGGATTTGGATATAGCTCGGACCATCGACGGTTAACGCTTTTTTTACTTTGGTAGTAATATCATCGGGAAAACCGGCAGTTGTCTGCGCGACATATTTAAGACCGTGCGCCAAAGCAATCGCCAGCATATCTTTTTTTCTTTGCGTGGAACCGATTGACTCTCGGCCACTGGGCGCGGTCGTAGTCGAAGCGCCGTAAGGGGTAGCGCCCGAAGCCTGATAACCGGTATTAGAATAAGCTTCGGTATCATAACAGATATATAAAACATTTTCGCCGCGTTCCCATAGGCCGCTTACCAGTCCGATTCCGATATCGTAGGTTCCGCCGTCGCCAGCTTGAACGACGACTTTGGTCTTCTTATCGCCCTTCGCGTCAAGGGCGGTGCGAATGCCGGTTGCGGCCGCGGCGGCGTTTTCAAACAAAGAATGAATCCAAGGAAGACCCCAGGCGCTTTGCGGATAAGCGGTCGTCGTCACTTCTAGACAACCGGTGGCGTTAGCAATGATTACATCTTTATTTAATCCCCGCATGACGGACTGCGCGGCGGACAGTTGTCCGCAACCGGCGCAGGCGTTGTGTCCGGGAGAAAGAAATTTTGTTTTAGTGTTTTGTGTCATATATTTAAAAATCATTGCCATCGCCGCCATAGTCTTTGCCGCCGACGCGCGGGGAACATTCTCCGTCAGCATCGCATACTTGCCCCCAGACATATAAAGTTTCCCAGCTTAAATCACCGGATATTTTGCCGGCGGTGGCACACGCGGCTTCGCAGGTTTCCGGTAGAACTTTGCCTTTGCCGTCGTTTTCGTCGGCGCAATTAGTATTGGATATAAAGAGAGTGCGAAAAGTACCGCCGATTTTACACCGGCAACAGCCGCTATCGGCGCAGAAACTCTGGCCGCCGGTCTTGGTTGTCAATTTGGCTCTCGCATAATATTTTCCCTTGGCCTTTTCGCATTCGTATTTGGAAATGGTTTGTTTAGCAGTTTGAATATCATATTCGCAACAGGAGTCCACCGGCGTTTTTGCTATTAGCGTCGTGTCAATCGTTTTTAATTTCAACAGATCCGGATTAACGGTATTTAAAATTATCCAGGAGCCGAAAAGGATGATGGAACCGACGATACTACCAGTAATCAGCTCCTTAGCCTGGGCGATTTTGGAATCGTTACCGGCTGAAGTGAGCCACAGGACGCCGCCGGCCATTAAGATTATCGCCGCCAAGATTCCCACGACCGCCAGGCCGTAACTGTAAAAAGCTTGAATATATTTGGCTAGTAAATCGCTGGTCATCGCGCCGGTTTGGGGGTTATAAGAGCCGGTCGGCAGGGAGGTGACGTCGAAGTCGGTATTGGGAAGTTTAACCTGAGGCGTAAATTCTAGAGCTTCGAAGGTCTTTTCGGCCGCGAAAACGGGCGTCGGCGCGCCGCTTAAAACAACAGCTCCGCCGATTTGGAACACGCAGATTAAGACGAAGGCGATTTTCGAAAAGTTAAACAGCTTCATATTTTTTTCGCTTTATATTTTTCCGCGGAATTTTATAATCTTGTTTTTTCGGGGAACGTCTTTGATTATATCGGCCAGCATTTTTTCCGTGACGTCCCGTCCGCCCAGGCCGACGATATAATTTTTGATGTTCAACCGGCCGGACAGGTTGGCGTTCAGGGCAGTTTTTAAATCGCCGTAAAGCGGACCAGCCTGCCCGAGACTGATGGCTTTTTCGATGACAGCGATATTCTTCACTCGGCCGATTATTTTAATTATTTCTTCACTGGGAAAAGGGCGATAAACTTTTATTTTTAGGAGTCCAACTTTTCCGGCCAATTGGTTATTCTTGATAGTTTCTAAAATCGTGCCGGCGACCGAACCGAGCGCGATTAAGATTGTCGCCGGTTTTTTAGGACCGTAATATTCCACTAAGCCGTTATCGATTGTCGCCCGGCCGCCATTTTTAATTCCGGAAATTTTTTGCCACACTCGATATTCCTTTTTTATGATCGCTAGGCTTTTTAATAAATCATTATGTAACGCTTCTCGGGTTTCCAAATAGTATTCCGGCGTGAAAAAAGCGCCGAGAGTCACGGGTTTCTCTGGATCGAGATAGGTTCCGGTTTCCGGCCGGTAATCCGACAGATATTTTTTAATCAAAGCGGCTTCGGGAATTACTACCGGTTCATAGGAATGGGTTAGGATGAAGCCGTCAACGTTAACCATCACCGGCAATTTTAATTTTTCCGCAATTTTGTAAGCCAGGATATGACTGTCGACCGCTTCCTGATGATTGGCGGCGAATAACTGAACCCAGCCGGCGTCGCGGATACTCATCACATCGCTCTGGTCGTTCCAGATATTTATCGGCGCCGAGACGGAGCGATTAGCACAGGTCATAACGACCGGCAGGCGCATCCCGGCGATATTAAAAAGAACCTCGGTCATCAGTAAAAGTCCCTGGGAACTGGTCGCGCTATAAACCCGAACACCGGTCGCGCTCGCTCCCAAAACAATGGACGCGGCCGCGAATTCGCTTTCCGCCCGGACATATTCGTATGAAGCCTCTCCATCCGCCTTGATTTTCGCCAGATCTTCGACAATATGCGTTTGCGGCGTTATTGGATAGGCGGAAACCACCGCCGGATTGATATTCTTGACGGTTAAGGCGATGGCCTGCGAACCTTCCAGTATTTGTTTTTGCTTTTTCATAATTGACGCGCTTTTATTAGCCGGTTGATTTAATAATCTTTTTTCATTTTAATCGCTTTGACCGGACATTCCCGAACGCACAAGGCACAGCCCTTGCAGTAATCATAATCGGTCGCCGGTTTCAGTTTGCCGCCGCGTTCCGGACAGCTAACCATTTCAATACAACCCTCCGGACAGATTTTAGAGCATAAAGAACAGCCGATACAGACTTCGTAATCGGTTTCCGGCCGGTGTGTCCGCCAAGGCCCGGTTTTATTAGCCAGGGAAGTCCCGGCTTCGGTTATCAGCTTTATTTTTTTGGCGTTTTTTTTCATAAAGTTTAATCGATCCCGTAAGCTTCTTCCACGGCCGCAATATTTTTTTTGATTATTTCCTCGCCTTTGCCGGCGAATTTTTCCCGGATGGCTTTTTTTAACGAGGCCGGGGAAACCAAACCGGTATATTTCGCGAAAGCGCCTAGGATTACGGTGTTGACGATATTTTTTCCTAAAATTCTTAAAGCGATCTCCGTGGCGGGCGAAAAGAAAAGCTGGTGGGATTTTAATTTTAAATTCGGCCAGTTATTTCTAGGAGAGTTAATGATAATTTTTGTATTTTTGTCCGTTCCTTTGAAAACATCAACCGTACCGATTAAGGTTGCGTCTTGGATTATCAAGACGGTCGGCGCGTAAATTTGTTCGCGAGTGACTATCGGTTGGTTGCTTATTCGGGCGAAAGATTGGATGGGGGCGCCGGTTCTTTCCACGCCGAAATTAGGAAAAGCTTGGGATTCCGATCCTTCGTAGAAAGCGGCGATGGCTATCAATTCGGCCGCCGTAACGACACCTTGCCCGCCGCGGCCGTGAATGCGGATTTGTTCCATATTATTTAAGTAAGCCGGATATCAGCTCGGCAAATTTTTCCGCCGGCAGATAACCGGTCAGAACATTATTATTGATAAACCAAGTCGGCGTGCCCTCGATTTGGAGTTTCTCTCCATCTTCAAAATCTTTTTTGATTTTTTCCAGATAACGTCTTTCCGTCAGACAGGTATTGAATTGTTCGGTATTTAATTTTAATTTTTCGGCCAGCGTTGCCAACTTCTCCGTCAGTCCGTCGCTGGAGACATTCAGTTCCGTCTGATTGGCGAAAAGTTCGTCATGCATTTCCCAAAATTTACTCTGTTCGCCGGCACAGCGCGCCGCCAGCGCCAGATTGATGGAATTTTCGTGCAAGGGATAGTCCCGGAAAACTATTTTAATTTTATCTTTATAATTGGCCGCCGCGTTTTTCAGGCCCGTTACCGATTCCTGGCAGAACGGACAGGCAAAATCGCTGAATTCGATAATCGTCAGACGCGGGTTATCACTTCCCAGATAATAATTACTGCCGTCGCCCTTGATCGCCGCTAAATATTCCTGTTGCGCCTGCGCGCTGGCTGTTAAGGTTTCGGCGGATTGTATTTCTTTTATTTTGTTGATGACATACAGGCCGGAAGCGATTACCAGGGCCAAGAAAAGGCCGCTGACGATTAAAATAATTATTCCCCACCATTTTTTATACCAGGGGAGAAGGATTCTTTGATGACGCGCCTTCATGGCGGCGTATTTTATTCTTTCGTCCAGACTCATAAAATTAATACCCGACCGGCGGGCGTTAATGATTAAATATCAGGAATTGAAAAATCAGCCGGATTTCGCTATAATTCAAGTATATTTATAATAAGATTATTATAACATAATTTTTGGCCGCAATCTATGAAAATAATTTCCTGGAATATCAACGGTATCAGGGCGATAGCCAAAAAAGGTCTGGCCGATTTTTTACGGTTACAAAAGCCGGACATCCTCTGTCTTCAGGAAATAAAGATTTCCGCGGCAACCAAGAACCAGACCGAATTTGATTTCGCGGCCTACACCGAATATTGGAACCATGCCCGGCGGCCGGGTTATAGCGGGACGGCGATTTTGGTGCGGGAAAATTTTAAGGGCGTTAAAACGGTCAAATCAGGAATCGGAATAAAAAAATTTGATTGGGAAGGGCGCGTCCAAACCGCGGAACTGGCTAAATTTTATCTGTTGAATGTTTATTTTCCGAATGCCGGCGCCGAATTGTCGCGCCTGGATTATAAATTAGAGTTTAATGACGCGCTGTTAAGATATATAAAAAAATTGGAAAGAAAAAAACCGGTAGTGGTTACTGGTGATTTTAATGTCGCTCATCAGGAGATTGATTTGGCGCGGCCGAAGGGAAACGAAGGAAGTGCCGGTTTCACGGCGGCAGAACGTAACTGGCTGACTGAGTTTTTGGCCGCCGGCTTCATTGATACTTTCCGCGAGAAAAATCGCCGGAAAATCCAGTATTCCTGGTGGAGTTTCCGCGCCGCCGCCCGGGCGCGCAACGTCGGCTGGCGGATTGACTATTTCTGCGCGTCCGCTAAACTTAAAAGAATGATAAAAAAAGCTTATATTTTAGATAAAATTTTTGGTTCGGATCACGCGCCGGTGGGGCTAGAATTATAAATATGTATAATCATCAAGCACTGGAAAAAAAATGGCAGAAGATTTGGACGGAAACCGGTTTGTATAAAACCGGTCAGGATGAAAAAAAACCGAAATATTATATTTTGGACATGTTTCCGTATCCGTCCGGCGCCGGTTTGCATGTCGGTCATCCCAAAGGTTATATCGCGACGGATATCTTTGCGCGCTGGCGGTTGATGCAGGGCTATAATGTCTTGCATCCGATGGGCTGGGACGCGTTCGGCCTGCCGGCGGAAAATTATGCCCTTAAAAATAAAGTTCATCCCCGGAAAGCTACCGACGAAAATATCGCCACTTTCAAGAGGCAGCTGGGAATTTTAGGTCTTTCCTATGATTGGGAGCGGGAAGTGAATACGACCGATCCGAAATATTATAAATGGACACAGTGGATATTCTTGCAGATGTGGAAGAAAGGACTGGCTTATGAATCATTCGAACCGATCAATTGGTGCCCCTCTTGCCAGACAGGGTTGGCTAACGAAGACTTGGAAAACGGCCTTTGTGAACGTTGCGGCAGTGCGGTGGAGCAGAAACCGATGCGGCAATGGGTTTTGCGAATAACGCAGTACGCCGAACGTCTGCTTAATGATTTAGAGAAACTGCCGGACTGGGAGGAATCGATTAAAGAAATGCAGAGAAACTGGATTGGTCGCAGTCGGGGCGCGGAAATATATTTTAAGATCAAGAGCGAAGCGGCGGACGATAAATTTATAAAAGTTTTTACGACCCGCGTCGACACTATCTTCGGCTGTACCTATGTCGTTCTGGCGCCGGAGAATAAACTGGTGTCCGATTTGCGGCCGCTGATTAAAAATTGGCCGGCCGTAGAAGAATATTTGGCCGCGGTAAAAAATAAGACCGATCTACAACGGACGGATTTGAATAAAGAAAAAACAGGCGTAATTCTGGAGGGTGTCAGCGCGATTAATCCTTTTAATAATGAAGTGGTTAAGATTTTTATCGCCGATTATGTTTTAAATTCCTACGGCACGGGGGCAGTCATGGCCGTTCCGGCACATGATGAAAGAGATTTCGCATTCGCCAGGAAATACCGGTTGACGATTAAGACCGTTATCATTCCCAGCGGCGGCGACATTCCAAATAAAGACGGGGCCTATACCGCTGACGGCGCGCTGATTGACTCCGGCAAATTTACGGGTTTGGCTTCCGCGGACGCCCGTTTGAGAATGACGGCTTGGCTGGAACATAATCAGACGGGTGCGGCCAAGATAAACTATAAAATAAAAGATTGGGTTTTTTCCCGGCAAAGATATTGGGGTGAACCGATTCCTCTTATCCATTGTGAAAAATGCGGCGTTGTGCCGGTTCCGGAAAAAGATCTGCCAGTTCTATTGCCGGAAGTCGAAAGTTATGAGCCGACCGGAACGGGTGAATCGCCCTTGGCCGCGATTACCGACTGGGTTAACGTTAAATGCCCTAAATGCGGCGGCGCGGCGAAACGCGAAACCAATACTATGCCGCAATGGGGCGGTTCCTGTTGGTATTATCTACGGTATATTGATCCGGAAAACAGCCGGGAATTAGTCGACAAGAAAAAAGAAAAATATTGGTCGCCGGTTGATTTTTATGTCGGCGGCGCCGAACACGCGACCCGACATTTGATTTACGCCCGTTTTTGGCATAAATTTTTATACGATATCGGGACGGTAAGCTACAGTGAACCGTTCACCAAATTGAAGCACGTCGGGTTGATTATGGGCGAAGACGGACGGAAGATGTCCAAGCGCTGGGGAAACGTCATTAATCCCGATGATATGGTAGAGAAGTTCGGCGCGGATTCGCTCCGTCTTTATGAGATGTTTATGGGTCCGTTCAATCAGGCGGTCAATTGGAATACTAATGGTCTGGTCGGTACGCGTAAATTTTTGGAAAAAATAGTTAATCTGGCTGACGACTTAGAAAAAGGACCAGCGGCGCGGTCGGAAGATGCGGCCAGCCGGCGGAAAATAGAGTCGCTTCTCCATAAGACCATAAAAAAAGTCGGCGCCGATATTGAAAATTTTAATTTGAATACCGCCGTTTCCGCTTTAATGATTCTAGCCAACGAATTAACGGAATATAAGAATAAAAACAATATTCGGCCTTTGAATTCCGAAGAGTTCAGCAGTCTTTTGCGAATTTTGTCTCCTTTCGCGCCGCATTTAGCCGAAGAATTATGGGAAAAATCGGGGAAGAAAGAAAGTATTTTTAAAGCCGCTTGGCCGCAGTATAATCAGGAATTGATTAAAGATGAGACGGTCAATCTGGTTATCCAGATTAACGGAAAATTACGCGGTTCTCTCGTGGTTCCGGCCGATATCTCCGAGACAGAGGCCTTTGTTTCGGCTCAAAAAGACGCGGTGGTCAGTAAATGGCTGGCGAGCGGGGAAGTTATCAAGAAAATATTTATTCCCGGAAAATTATTGAATATTGTCATTAAATAAAAATAATCCGCCGGACAGGCGGGTTGTTCTTTATGTCCGATTTACTTGTTAAAACCAGAGAAATTTGTCGTCTGTTAGACATAAAACCGGCCCGTTCCAAGGGCCAGAATTTTTTAATCAATGAAAAAATTTACGATGACATAATTGCCGCCGCGGATTTACAGCCGACGGATACGGTTTTGGAAATCGGTCCGGGCTTGGGTTTCTTGACCGCCAAACTCGCGCGCCAAGTGAAAAGAGTTATCGCGGTTGAACTGGATGATAAATTGGCGGATTATCTGCAGATGGGCGTCGGTTCGCAGGATATAGAAAACGTCGAGATAGTTAACGAAGACATTTTAAGATTTAGGGCAGACGCTTATCTGTTCGGGCAGGATTATAAAATCGTCGCCAATCTACCTTATAATATTACTTCGATTTTTTTACGCCAATTTTTAACGGCAGAACATAAACCCCGGTCTTTGACTTTAATGCTCCAGAAAGAAGTGGCCGAAAGGATTGCGGCGCTCCCCCCGGAGATGAGCGTCCTGGCAATTTCCGTCCAGTATTACGCCGATCCGAAAATAATCAGAACCGTCAAAGCCGGTAATTTTTGGCCGGAACCGGAAGTCGACAGCGCGATCATAAAGTTAATGGTCAAAGACAGTTTTTTCCCGACGGTCGTCGGCCAACGGGAGAAAGACAAGCGTTTTTTTCGATTGGTGAAAATCGGCTTCAGCGCCAAACGTAAAATGTTGAAGAATAATCTGGCGGGCGGATTGAAAATCGAGGCGAAAATCGTGGAAAATATTCTGGTCGAACAGCAGTTCGACCCGAAGATTCGCGCCGAAGAATTAGCGCTGACTGATTGGCAAAAATTATTTGCGGCTTTCGCGCCGTTTGTGGTATAATAAAGTCAATTAAAACGCTAAATTGATTCTTGTCTCTTATGCCGTTTGATAATCTGCCGGAAAAAAAACGTCCGAATTTCGATTCGGACGGTTTACCGAAACCGCAAAAAACCGCGGTCGTGATTTTAGCGTCTCTGGGAGTCTTAATTTTTGTTTTCGGCGTCTTACAGTTGCGCGCGCAAATTTTTCGGCCGTTCAATTATCAGGCTGGCGGCGATAAAACGACCGTAAGCACGACGACGACCGATTATATCGATGTTTTAAAAAATCGGGATACCGACAACGACGGCCTGACCGATTACGAAGAAATTTATAACTATAAAACTTCGCCGTACCTGGAAGATACCGACAGTGACGGCCTGACCGATAAAAAAGAAATCGCCAGCGGAACCGACCCGAATTGTCCGCAGGGGCAGAATTGCAATGTTCCGACGGAAATACAGATCGCCACTTCCAGCGGCGCGATTATCAATCAGGAATTTAGTTCGGTCGCCACTTCGTCGGAAGTTCTGAATTCAGCCGGACTCGACGAGGAACAACTGCGCAATATTTTGAACGGGCAAATAGACGCTCCGGCTTTGCGCCAGTTAATGATTCAAAGCGGGGCAAAGAAAGAAGAACTGGATAAGATTAGTGATGAAGATCTGATGAATAGTTATCAGGAGACTTTAAAGAATCAGAGTCAAAATCAACAATAAAATGAAAAATTTTTTTCGGCTAAAAAACAGCGGCCTGCCCGGTAAGCAAAAAGCGGTTGTTTTATTATTTCTTCTGTTTATAGTTTTCGGTTCCGTCTTCATTCCCGTAAGACAAGCGCACGCTCAAATGCTGGTGGCCGATATTCCGAAATTGGTCTGGGATAAAGTGGGCAAAGTCATTACGACCGTTCTGCAGAAAGCCGGTTCCATCGCTTTCCAACGAACCTTGAGTACGGCGCTTAATAAGATCGCCTATGACTCCGCCAATTATCTCGGCTCGGGCGGAAAAGGACAGAAGCCGTTATTCATTACTAAGGATCTAGGTAGTTATCTGGAACAAATCGGTGATGAAGCCGCTGGCCAATTCGTAGAAAATTTTATTAATAATTTGACAACATCATCGGGAACCGACTGCGCGAGCAAATACGACAGTTGCACGAGCCAATGCAGTAATACTGAAGCCGCCAGTTCAGTCGACCCGGCTAATTACACCGCTTGTCTGGATCAATGCGATGAGGCAAACACTAGTTGCGTTGCCAATCCGGCCTGGTCGGGAACGAGAAATAATGAAAATCTTTCTCCTTCCTTCAATGTCTGCCAACCCTCTTCTCTAGCTATTAAATTGAGAATCGGTTTGGGTCTAGTCGATCAAACCCGACCCCAAGGGCCTAATTGTACCTTCTCGGAAATGGTCCAGAACTGGGGAGACGACATCAATAAGAAGATGGCCGATCTGCGGGATGAAAACTATCTCGATGAGTTCGTTAATGTTTTTGATCCTCGTTCCAACGATGTCGGTATCCATTTTTTGGCGCAAGCGGATTTGGCCAACACGGAAAATCAAACTAAGACTGTCGGAAATAGCTATTACATGACCGGCAAGGGCTGGACCGACGTCCGGGATATCGCCGGAGAATTATCCGGTACGCCCGGCGAAGCGCAAAGAGCGAAAGACGAGGCGACCGCCATCAGACAGGCGAATTTCGGCAAGACGACCGGCGATATTTTAATTGACTCCGCCAATATTTTTCTTAATCAATTATATATTTCTTCTTTCGATAATCTATTGCGTAATTTGGCCAAGAAAACGACCGATCCCAATAAAACTTATAGTTTAAGCGCGTTAAAAACTTCGATTAAAACCGGTGATTTTACCGGCGGCACTACCGAAAGTACCACCACTGGAAACAATAGTGGCACTGGCAGTGAAAATACCGGCAGTGAAAACGGCAGTATCGTCGGCAATTTTGAAAGTGATCCGAATATTGCTTACGGGGAAGCGACGGTTAAGGAAATAACCAGTACTTTGATCAAGCCGAAATTCGGCGTGCGGGCGGATTACGATATTTTAGCGGAACTTTCCATTTGTTCTGATCCGGCCAATCCCGGACCGGATAATTGCGTAATCGATAGCAGTTTCATGCAGGGAATTTCCGAAAAGAAGACCGTGGCGGAAGCTTTGAAAGACGGTTATCTGAACAGCGACTGGAAATTGACGGACGATAAACGCGGCGACAGTTATACGAATAGCTATTCTTTGCGCAATCTTTCGATTTTGCGTAAATATCGCATTCTGCCTATTGGCTGGGAAATAGCGGTGGAGAAAGCTTACGCCGATCCGGATAATCCTAAAAAGGTAACTCTGATGGATATGGTTTCTTGTTTTGATTTGAGCGATGAATATAATCAGTTTAGTTCGGATTTTAATACGCGCGACCAGGGTTGGTGTCAGGGATTAATCGACCCGAACTGGGTTTTGAAAGCGCCGCTTAATTATTGTAAGAAGCAGGGTGTCGGCGGCCAGCTGTTAAGCAAGACCGTTACCCCGGGGATTAAGGGCCAAGCCGGAGTGGCGGATACTTTAAGCGAACTTAATATCGTTCGCGCCGACGGTTATTGCGCCGACGAGCAAACTTGTCTGAAAGAAAATAAAAACGGCAGTTGCGAAGTTTACGGCTATTGCGACGAGGAAAAAAGAACCTGGAATTTTAACGCCGATTCCTGCCGGCCAATTTACAATACCTGTCAGGCCTTCGTTAATACTACTTCCGGGCAGGCAGTTTCTTATTTGGAGAATACTTTGAATTACGGCGATTGCAGTCCGGAAAATGCCGGTTGCCGGCGCTATTCCTTGTCCGGCGCTTACGCTACTTCGACCGGAACCGTTGCCTGGGATGAAAATAAAATTTTATATTTGAATAAGAATCTCAGTTCCTGCAACAGCAAAGATGAGGGTTGTTCCGAATTGATACGCGTCAAACCGACTTGGGGCGGCAATTTGATAATGGATTCCGATTTCGCCAATGAGGAAGTCGGCGCTTCCACGACCGGAGCCAGCCTTGGCGACTGGCTTTTGACCGGCAATATTCGAACGACGGTTGTCAACGCGGCGCTAGAGCCGGGTGGCGCCAGCGGAAAAGCCATGAAACTGGAAGTTTCTTCCGGCGGCGGTTTGGTTTCTTCTACCGGCCAACCGTTTGTGCCCGCCAATTTTCAGGTTATTCCCGGACAAGCTTACACTCTCAGTGTCGATGTCTATTTGACCGCCGGTGACAGCGTCAGTTTATTTATCGGTGCCGCTGGCGACGGTTTCGTTAAAACGACGGCGACTAAGAACGGCTGGCAACATTTAAATATTACCCGTCCATCAGCCACTTCTTATAACGCTCCCGGTTTCGGCTTGGTTGGTTCCGGAAGCGGCCAGGTTACTTTTTATCTGAAGAATTTGAAATTGGAAATGAGCGGCTGGGACACCGGTTACGCTTCTTACGGTTCATTTAAGATTCGGGAAAAGATATTACCGCCGTATTTGGAAAATACCTGTTATCAGGATGCCATTAGCGCCAGCAAGGATTATCGCTTGAAAGAAAACGCGCCGGCCATCTGCTCTAATTATGCCCGCAAATGCAATAAAGAAGAAGTGGGTTGCGAGTTATTCAAGAATACCAAAGACAGCTTTACTGTTCCGGCCAAAGTGACCGATAATGATTATTGTCCGACAGAATGTCTGGGCTATGATGTTTACATTTCCAAGGAAGGTTATTTTAATTCAGCGGCTTCAGAAAATATGATTCCGGCTAAAGCCGTGACATGTAATGCTGACGCGGCCGGTTGCAGTGAATTCACCAATCTAGATACGCTGGCGGCGGGCGGGGAGCAAAGGGAATATTATACCAGTTTGAAACAATGTATTAAGCCGAGCCCGACCGCTTGCGCCAGTTTTTATTCCTGGGAAGGAACGGGGAACGGCTATCAGCTGAAAGTTTATAATTTAAAGAAGAACACGGTCGGCACTCCCGAAGTAACTTCCGACGACAGCTCTTTATGCAATGCCCGGATTTATAATCTGCCGGTCGGCGATCCGGAATTCAACGCCGATTGCCGTGAATTCTATAATGCCGCCGGCGATGTCGCTTATCATCTAACGGCTCGGACGATAACCTGTTCCGATAACTGCCACGCCTACCGGATGAGCGAAAAAAATATCGATAAATCTTTGGTTCAGACAGCTTGCGTCGGCGCGGACAAACATTGGGAGGGAAATAATTGTTATACCTGTCGGAACGGCGGTATCTGGGACGCGATCCAGAATGCCTGCGTTTATCAGGCGATTCCCGGTGAAGGGAAGACCTGTCAGGCGACCGCTAACGGTTGCCGCGAATATAACGGTAACGGCGGCAGTAATGTCCGTCTGGCCGCTTCTTATGATTTTGAAAAAGGTTTAGGCGGCTGGAGTTCCAACTGCGCGGGCGGCATAAGCGTCAGTAATATTTCCAATAATAAAAATGGACATTCTTTGCAGTATGATAATAATATCGCCTGCGCCAATTCGATTGGCACCGACGCCGGCGCGCCAATCGCCAAGAAACGTTTATTGGAGCAGATTTTAGCTGGTGACAGTCTGGCGGCGCAGGTGAAGGTTGGCGGTTTGGTTAAACAAGGTTCGGCTTACACCGTTAAGTTCCTGGCCAATGCCGCCGCTAACACTAACTTAAAAATTTATTTCTTAAATACCGAAACTAACGAGAAAACTTATTTTTCTGGCGGCAACCTGACAATTAAGGGTGGCGGCGAGTGGCAGGTTTATCAGGCGAACCTTGATAATCTCAATCATAAAGTTGGCGCCAAGGAAATACTCGTAATCAGCGCGGACAATTCTTTCTTCCTGGACAATTTCGTTCTATCGGAAATCACGGAACGTTATTATCTGATAAAGAATTCCAGCCGGATTCCGGATATTTGTTATTACGATATCGCTGATAATTATCAGGGCGCCGATTATAATCTCGGCTGTGCCCAATATTCCGATCGGGGCAATCTAAAACATAATCTTCATAAGTTTACGACGCTTTGCTCGAATTCGTCCGTCGGTTGCGAACAGATGATTGATACCAAAAATTATGCGCCGACCGGAGCGGGAGTTTGGAATGACACTAATAATAATGGAGTTTGCGACGGAGATGAAGCAGATTGCGTTAAGGTCGCCGGTGATAGCGCGCTTTATGCCGTTTATGACACGACCAAACAGTGTAACGCCACTGATTTGGGTTGCAGCCGCTTAGGGCAGGCCAGCGGCCAGGGAACGGTCTGGTCCGATGTCTTTAGAAAGAACAATCCTAATCTTTATGATAATATTTTATGCGAGTCGACGAGCGTCGGTTGCGAAGAATGGCGGAACGCGGATGACAGCGGTCTGAATTATTTCCGCAATCCCGGCAATGATATTTGTATTTATCGGGAAAGCAACGATCCGGCCAATCCCGGCGAAGCCTGGTACAGGATTCCGGTTATGCGTTGCGATTTAAACAATAACACCAATATTGACGGCGCGGAAAAAACCGGCGCGCTTTGTTCGACTAACGCCGATTGTGGCGGTCAGAACTGCTTGGTTGATAATAACGATTACCCCTGTTCTTTCTCTTATCTTAAAACTATCGGTTTTGGCGGCGCGGGCGGACAGGTGCCGACGCCGAATAAAGAAGCGGGACTTTGCGACGCGAACGCTTCCGGCTGTACGGAATATATCGATCCGGTAAGCAAGTTTTCGCCGAATGTCGTTTATAACGCCAATTTTCAATTAATTTCCGGCAGTCGCGAGGGTTGGGGTAATACCACGAGCGAGAAATGGAACGGCCAGACTCCGGCCGCCGATCAACAAGTGATATACTTGAAGCTGAATAAACTTTATAGTCTGACAACCAAATCAGCCGGTGGCGCCATCGGTGCCGCGACCTTAACATTTTCAAGCGAAGTCAACCGTCTCGGAAACAATAATACTTTCGGAGCGGCGGTTACCCAGCTGGCTCTGGCCGCCGGCGCCAATCAGCCGATTATTTTCAACTCCCGCAACAACAGCCGGGCGCTTTTAAGCGGTGGCGCGGAAGGGAAGATTATCGAAATAAAGGAATTGATTACCGATTACCAGTTACGGACGGAAGTCGATAAGAAGAGCTGTAATGGTTCAGTCAAATTCGACAATGGTTGCGTCTTATTTAACGAGCGTTTGGCGACCGGCGTTTCCGGATCGGATTTAAGTTCCAGCTGGAACGCTTACGCCAGTTTTGATAATCAGGCACCGGCCGCTTGCGTTTCCGGAGATGAAGGCTCCTGCACGGCCAACCAATTAATAAAAGTTCAGCCGGACAGAACCTGCGCGAAATGGCTGGACTGCGTCACTTATAGCTATAACCCGACTACCAAACAGAAGACCTGCTACGCCGTAGGCGAATGCGATCAGCTCAACGATAAGAACGAATGCGCCAATTCGGCAACGATTTCTTCTTCCCAAAGTAATTCCTCCGGGCTTAACTTGGAAAATAATAAAAATTTATCCGGCTATACTTTGATAAATCGGTATGATCTGGGCGCGATGCGGGAAGTCGGCATTAATACCGACGCGCATTTTGATTTTGAAACCGCGGATATCAGCCTTAATTGCCGCCAGCCGGATGGCCAAGATTGCAATTTTGAAAAGAATCTGAACGCGGAAGTCCTGGTGCTGGAGCCGGAAGGTTCGCCGACCGATTATCCGGCACAGGGGAAAGGTTTCCTGAAAGTGCCAGGGAATTACCAGATATCGCCGCTCGCATCCGGCGCGTCCGTTCGAATAACCCCGCAACAGGACTACTATATTAATTACCTGGTGAGCACTAAAGGTTCCGGTGGTCAGGCGGAAGTGATTATTACTGATGCGGACGATGATAATAGCACCACTTTATTCAGTTTTACAGACGAAGCGCCAAACGGTTGGGAGCGCCGCGTCCATAAATTTAACATTTCCGGTTCGGGAGTCCGCTATATCAATATTTTTCTGACTTCGTTAAGAGGCAGTGAGAAAAATATTTATTTCGACGATATTAATATCGAACCGGTTCTGAAAATCGGCAATAGCTATAACGAAGACGGAACGGAAAACGAAAGCCGGAATTACGTCGCCAAGGACTGCCGCCTGTATCCGGAAGACAGCAGTTTATCCTGCGCTTCCTATAATAATAACGTCATTCAAGACGGCTTATACGGTTATTGCCTACAGTATGATCCGTTAAATCCCCGCGTCTGCGCGCTCTGGTATCCGATTGATCAGATTAGTTCCATCAGTTCCGGCCAGACCAATCTGGGTTATAAAGGAAAAGCGCCGCTTTATTATTGCACGGAGGTAAACGGTAATTTCCAGCTGGCGGAAAAAATTAAGACCGTTAAGATTTTCGACTCCGGCGTCCTGCCCAGCGAGGCTCTGCCCGGCGTTTCTTCCTGCTCGCGCTTAACTGCGCAATGCCCGACTTACTGCGGCAACTGCGCCAATTATGAGGCTATAAAAACCGTCGAGCGTACCGGTAGTACCGGCAATTATCGCTATGATACCCGGCTCTACTGCGTCCCGAAAGTCGGCGATCGGATTAAATTGGCCGGCAGTGTCGGTAATTTAAGTGATTTCGGCGACAAATCCGGTTGCAGTCTACCTTTCTCTTCCGAAGCCTGGATGCCTTATGACGGTACGCTGACCAAACAAGATATCGCCGCCGGCGCGAACTGTCCCGCGGATTATCCCTGCTCGGGCATAGACGAAGCCAATAATTTTTCTCCGCCCGTCGCCGTCTTCGAGAAAGGAATGAGCAAAGAAGACCAGTTGAAATTCATTACCAGCCCCGACCCAGAAAAAATAGCGCGCGTCCGCTGTAACCGTTTCGCGCAACTGGTCGACGGCCAGGGGAACAATAAAGCCTGGACGGATCGCGTCAGCCGCAATTCTCTTTTCCCCACCACTACGCCCGCTTTCTTCGGCAGTAATGTCGGTGGCGTTTCTTACGAGGATCGGATTTTCCGCTACGGCCGCAATCGCGAAGACGTGCCGTTCGGCGCGGCCGTGTTTCCGAGCAATTTTCAGTTATCGGATCAGTCGGAAATTTATCTGCGCAACCAATATTCCAACAAGAATAACGAAACGACTTTGGCCGGCCGACCGTACGGTTGTTCCTTTAATTCCGACGGCACCAATCAGGTAGATTCCGGCTGTTACAATATCGGTCAATGCAGTCTTAATCCTAATGTCTTTTGTATCTATCACAGCGCGACGACGGCCTATGATATCAATAAAGAAAGCTGTGCCGCCGGCGGTTTCGGTGTCTGTACGCCGTTATGGGGAACTAGTAATAATGATCCATTGTATACCTACGAGAAGCAACCTATTAACAATATAGACAGCCGGAATATATTAAAGACCTTGTTTTATAACCGTTATGCTCAATATGAATATTCCGGTAGCACTTACCAGATACCAGTTGTTTCGTCTCCGGGATTTAAATGGGAATCAATAGACACTGCCCCGGGATTATGCGGCGGAGTCGGCGCCTATCGCGGCGATTCGAACGCTTTCTGCGCGGTCAAGCCGCAACTGGGGAATATAAAGAGAAACGGCCTGCCCGTTCCGGCCAGCGGCCAAATAGCGGTTTCCGCCAGCGGCGTTTATACCCTGACTTTCAATACCAAAATCGATAAGGAACAACAGCCTCTGAAACAGATTATCATCAACTGGGGCGACGGCGATATTCAGTTGATTACCGGCGAAGACGGACGGCCTTTGGCCAGCGAACCGCATACTTTTTATCATTATTACGTCAAGAAAGCCACCGGTTATAGTATCAGCATTTCAATTGTCGATAATTGGGATCAGGGCTGTCATAGCGGCGAAGCCGGCGTCGGCGGCAATCCGGGATGCTACTATTAATTATTGAATATAAAATCAAAAAAACAAAAATAGAGTTCACATGCAACTCTATTTTTGTTTAATCCCAGGGAGTTTCTTTAAATAGGGTTTAATTATTATTTTCTAGCCGTTAATACTAAGACGATATGGTTATGGGAACCGATGGGCTCATGATTATCTTTTATTTTGGTTTTTTCTATCTTAATATTAATGAAGTATTTATTGAAAATATCAAATAAATCTTGTTTTTCGAAGGTATTTTTTAAAACTTTGTCGCTTTTGTCAAAAGTGGAAATAAATAAGTAGCCACCCTTTTTTAAATTATTGTAGCAAGTTTTTAAAAATTCATCTTTATTTTTTATAAATTGCAAAACATAATTAGAATAAATTAAATCAAATTTTTTTTTTGATTTGTAGAAAAAGTTTAAGTCAACTTCAGGCAAATTTACACCCTCCGTATCCCAGCCCAGGTGCTTTAAATTATTAATATCATCGCCAGCGCCGCAACCCAAATCTAAAGCGCTACCCGGCTTATTAAAATTAGATTTAATGAATTTTAATAATAATTCGTTCATATTAATATAATAACAAAAAAGGAGAATATTTAACATATCCCCCTTCAAAATCACTAATTCTTGGTCTTTAAAAAAGCGTAAGCATATTAAAAAGCCATTCTTTGTAGAATGGCTTTTTTGTCGGAATTATTTATGCCAGGTATATTTTATACCTCGATATTCCGTTTTTTCTTTTAAGTTACAGTTTAAGATAATCGTGTCGCCGGAGTATTCACTTGATGAGTTGCATTGTCCGGGACAACCAACGCTTGCGACACTAATTTCTACATTTGCTCCATAGAGATCGGCATCCGCCTTGCTTACGTTAAAAGAAACAATACTGTCATAAACGTCGTTCCCTCCAGCCCACTTTATAGGCGTGACATTTCTGTTTATTATCGTTGCAGACATCACTATTGGTTTGTAAGACAGCAACTTTCCATTAAACCAATATTTCGGCACATCTATGGAAATAGTTACTTTAACCGAGTCGGGTGCTATGACCACTGGGGTATCGATAGGCACAATCGGCGTGTCGATAGGGACGATTACCGTATCTATTGGCGCTATTGTCGTATCGCCAGGTGTAATCGTGTCATTGGGCGTGATTTTCGTCGTGTCCTTAGGAACTATTTTCGTTGTGTCCTTAGGAACATTTGCCGGAGGAGTAACCAGTTTTAATGGTTCTTCATCCTTTTCGCAAGCCATTACTATAAAGGCCAGGAAAAAATAAACTAATAACTTTTTCATGATTTATCTATTTTTCGTTTATATTTTCGTTTATATTCGTTTTAAAGAACTATTGTTAGTATAATTAAATTATACCAGATATCTTGGTAATTGTCAATATTTTTTGATTATTTTGTCAAGCGATAAATTATTAAATTATATTTTTTATTTAATATTGGTTAAAAATTAATTAATGTCTAGATAAAAAAATAATTATTAAGGTTTTGTTTTTAATTGTATTACAGAGGCACTCATACCAGGAAGTGATTATTAAAGAAAGATTGAAAAAAGAGTGAATATATGTTAAAAATAGTTTATAATAAGTTAAAGAGATGAATAAATCAAAAGAAAAAATCACAGATTTTTATAAATCTAATCAGTATCAATTAAATAATCCAACCTTGCACGAGGAAGATTCGTTCTGGAAATCGGAAAAAATTTTGCTATCAGTTGATTATCTTTTAAGGAGGCATGGTGGTAAAATGATTACTATTCTTGATGTTGGCGGCGGCGCGGGATTAATACTTTCAACTATTGCTATATACATAAAAAAAATATACAAGGTTGATGTTGTAAAATACGCCATTGATCTCAGTCCGGGAATGTTATCTGTCCAAAAGGAAAATAACCCAGATTTGAAGATTTGTTTAAATGAAGATATAAAAGAAACATCTCTCCGGAATAAGTCCGTTGATCTAGTCTTAATGATTGATGTTCTTGAACATTTAAGCAATCCGAGCGATGCCTTGGAAGAAATTAATAGAATTTCTAAATATTGTATTTTTAAAGTACCACTTGAAGACAATCTTGATTTTCGGCTAATAAATTTTTTTAACGGAGGAAAGCTAAAAAAGATGTTAGAAGATAAGGTAGGGCATATTAATTCCTATAATAGCAGAAGTTTAAAAACATTAATTGAACAATCCGGTTTTAAAATTATTAATTTTGAATATACGAACGTGTTCGAGTATTTAAAGAAATCCGAGTATTATAAAGGAAAAATTCATGGTTGGGAAAAAATAGCTAATTATATTGGTTCAATAGTTTATCGTATATCACCAAAATTAGCAGGCTATCTATTACCGGATTACGCCATTATTTTAGCGGAATCAGTTTAAAAAGTATAATTTAGAAGATTTAAATAATATTTTATGAATAAGCAAATTGAACAATTATTAACTAGAGGGGTTGAAGAAATTATAGATGGTAAAAATTTAAAGGAGAAATTATTAAGTGGGGAAAAGTTACGGGTAAAGCTCGGAATCGACCCGACGAGCAAGAACATCCATCTTGGCAGAACCATACCCTTATTAAAACTCAGGGATTTTCAAAGATTAGGTCATAAGATAGTTTTTATAATTGGTGATTTTACCGGTTTAATTGGAGATACCTCTGATAAAGACGGTGAAAGGCCAATGTTGTCAGAAGAAAGTATTAACGAAAATCTTCAGTCATATATAAAACAGGCGAGTAAAATCATTAATATAGAAGAGGCGGAAATTTATTATAATAGTAAATGGTTAAGTAAACTTTCTTATATGGAAATTGGGCGTCAGGCCGATATTTTTTCTTTAAATGAGTTTATATCCAGAGATAATATCAATAGGAGGTTAACTATCGGCAAAAGGGTATCATTAAGAGAACTTCTTTATCCATTAATGCAGGGATATGACTCTGTTCAAATAAAAGCTGATGTAGAATTGGGAGGAACAGACCAACGTTTTAATTTATTGACTGGTCGCGATTTACAGAAGTTATATAAACAGGAGCCTCAGGATATTATGACCAATCCTATTATTGAGGGGTTGGATGGCAGGAAGATGAGCTCGAGTTATGGTAACACTGTTAATCTTTTTGATTCGCCAAACGATATGTTCGGCAAAATCATGTCGATGAAGGATGATTTTATCATTAAATATTTCACTTTATTGACACGCGTTGATATCGATATTATTAAAGGCTACGAGCGTGATATTAAATTGGGAAAGAACCCGCGTAGCTACAAGGTATTGCTTGCGGGCGAAATGGTAAGGATGTACCACTCCGAAGAAGATTCTCATTTAGCCGAAGATTATTTTATTAAGACAATTTCTAACAAAGAGGTGCCGAAAAAGATTTTAGAATTTACCTCGTCTAAACGTGACCTTGTAACTATAATGACAGAATCCGGTCTCTCAACTTCCAATTCTGACGCTCGTCGCGTTATTCAACAAGGTGGAGTTAAGGTGAACAGTAAGGTTGTTTCTGACCCTGGTTTTGTCTTATCGCCAGGCGATGTTCTGCAAAAAGGAAAAATTAATTTTATAAAGATTTTGTGAGTGGATATTTATGAATGGATATAAAAGAATAATTAATTTTTTAAGAAGTGAATATTTTCTTTCCTCGAATGGGGGAAATGCTAATAAATTAGTCAATTTGTTGGATGCTGCTATTAAGAGCGTTATATCTGAGCAAGGAAATGGTCCGATTTATGACTCTAATATTGACAGGCGAACTCTTTACCAAGTTGCTTTGGAATCAAAGATGCCTTTGAAAGTTAATAATAATTTTAAAATATTATTAACTCAAATAAAGCAATATCTCCAGGGGTCTGTAAAGGCTAACGACCCTTTTATGGTAAAAAATGTTATACCTTTGCCTAGTTTTTCTTATTTGGCAACTTTTGTGGCCGTCTCTCTTTATATGCCAAATGGTGTTACTGGCGAAGACGCCGCCTCTGTGCTTGATGCAGAAATTTCTTGTGCAAGCGCCTTATCTAAGTTAGCTGGCTATGATTTTAATAAAGCGGCTGGTGTCTTTACTTTTGGTGGTACGGGAACCAATCTCTATGCCTTAAAAATAGGAATGATGAAAGCGGCTCCGGATCATGCTACTAAGGGCGTAAATGATAATAATTTAGTTGTTATAGGATCACGCGCGTCTCATTATTGTCATAAAACTTCAGCGAATTGGCTTGGCATTGGCCAAAATAATTATATTCAGGTTCAAACCAATATTGATCAAACGATGAAGATAGACGATTTTAAAAAAGTTTGCCGGCAAGCACTGGCTAGCGGCAAAAAAATTGCTTGTATAGAAGTCTCTGGCGGAACAACGTCTAATATGGCCATAGACGATATTGAGTCGATTTATAAGATACGAGAACAGTTAGTTTTAGAATTCGATCTTAAATATAGACCCCATATACATGTAGATAGTGTTATTGGTTGGGCGTATCTTAACTTTAATAGCTATGATTTTAAAAAAAATATTCTTGGATTTAGTAATAATGGATTAGCTAAAATTAAAAAAATTTCATCCTTGATAAAAAAAATTAATTATGCTGATTCATTTGGTGTTGATTTTCATAAAACGGGATATACGCCCTATGTTTCTAGCATGATAATAGTTAAAAATCAAACTGATTTTGAATTATTACGTCGTGATATGAAAATAATGACACCATTATTTCATGACGATTTCGCTTATAACCCTGGAATTTTTACTCTGGAAACCTCAAGATCGGCCGCTAACATGCTTGCTACATGGTGTACGATGCAGACATTAGGAATTGAAGGTTTCCAGACCCTGTTAGGGCATTCGTTAGAAATGTCTTCTGTAATGCGTGAAGAATTAGCTAAATATGAAAATATAGGTTTGTATCTCGCTAATAAGAAGAGCTACGGTTGTGACATATTTATACGTTGTTATCCACCCGGAGTGATTCCAAATAAGACTTATAAAAAAGAATTAAAAAACGATGATTTGTTAATGGTTAACACTACATACACTAGTGGTTTCGCTGATTGGATCTTTAAAAATAAGACAATGAGTAAAAATGGCATCGCTATTAGTAAATCGTCGGCGTCTTTTTATACATTAACCGGTAAGCCGATGGTGGCTTTAAGAATATATTCTTTAAATCCTAATTTAAACGAAAGTTTGGCTAAAGAAATAATTTCTAGATTGGCTATTTTAAAAAAAGAGTTTGATAATTTATTCTAACAAGACTCAATATAATTATTTTTTTTGTAGCTATTTATTTAAAAAAATAGATATCATGGTGGACTTTAAAAAAAATTTTAATGAAAAACAAGTCGCGTTTTTAGACGTTAATATTTTGTCTCATGAAGGGTTTACCAGCGGAGCGTTGATTTACATGAAGGAAATTTTAAACATGACGAGCCAACTTGGATTGCCTTCGGGTATTTTGTCTTTGGTGAGCAACAAAGAATGCCAGAATAAAATTGAGAAATATTCTTATGTAAAAAACGGTTTGCGGATAAATGAAGTATTTATAAATACAAAAATCAAAAACCAAAAACGATTTAAAAAGGCGCTGGATGTTTTATTTGATGGTTTTTTAGGGGGTGGGGTGTTTATGAACTCGCCAGCGGTTAATTTAGAAAAAGAATATTTGTATGCGCTTGAATATGCGCTAGGGAGAACAGATAATGTTGTTATTGTTGTACCGGATGTCCTTTATCCAACATATAAAACCCATGCTAGAAATTTAGTAGATAGATTGTACCTTTCTTTTAAAAAGGCGACCATTGTTGCACCAAGTAATTTCGTGCGTAAAAGATTCTTTAAGGATACTGGTATTTTAGCTGAAATAATACCGAATTTATTTGATAAAGAAAAAGTGATTAGTAATAAGGGTAGTCATAAATATATAACATTGGTAAATAGTCATCCGATGAAGGGCATAGATATTTTTAATAGTGTTGCGTCAAAGCTACCAAACAAGAAATTTTTAATTATCGAAAGTTGGCTTGATGTACCAAGACACAGCAAATTATCCTCTAATATCTTGTTTCATAGGTTTTTTAGAAATACAAAGAAGATATATGAAAATACTAAGATTCTGCTGGCACCGTCTTTATGTGAAGAGGGGTGTCCGAGGGTTATTACCGAGGCTTTGTTAAATGGTATCCCTGTCGTCGCCATTGATATAGGCGGTATAGCGGAGGCAGGATTTAAAACAATAAACCTTATAGAATCTCCAAAAATACAAGGAGATGTTATATCGCCAAAAATTAATCTTAACGATCTCGATATTATTTCTAATAATTTTGTATTAAAGATTAATGATATTGAAAAAAAATGTAAAAATGGTTTTAAAAAATCAGATAAATTACAAAAATTGGCATTAAAAGAAATTAAAAAATCAGAGAGCGTAACTAGGAATTTCCTTATCAAATTATTTAAAATAAGCGAAAAAAATAATAAACTATGTTCAATCAAGTAGTATGGGTGTACGGTCCAAGCGCCGTTGGCAAAGAAACATTTATTAATTATCTAGTAAAAGAAAAGCCCTTAGAACTATTAAATCAATTGGACCTAGGTTGCAGTAGCCTATCGGTATGTGCTGACAGTTTAAATTGGATTGCTAAAAAAAGTGATGATGGAAATAACACAAAGCGTAAACATCTTGATAGGTTGATAGAGAATATATCTAAAAATAATCAAAATTCGGTGGTCTTAATAAAGGGGCAAGATTTTGATTTTAAGTACGGAACCCCGATTAAAGTTAAACATTTGTTACCACTAGACAAACATAGGGTATTCTATCTTACAACAGAATTTGAAGTTGTTTATAATAGGTTTGTGAGGAAAGTATGGTGGACGAAAGATATGTCAAAAAACGTTTGCAGGAAGTGGGCTAATGAGCAGATGAAATATTTGTTGGATATAGAAAGAAATGGCTTTGAAATTATGGTTATAAATAGCAGTGATATCGGATATAAAATTTTAGATCTTAATTTTAAAGAAATTAAATATTAAAAATTTTTAATATTCCTTTTCCCGGTTCTCGGTTCGACTTTGATTACAATGGCAAAAAAAACGATAAGCAATGGTTAAGATTGTGTATAGTTAAGGAGTTTTTAATATAAAAAGTATTATTTGTCAATTTTTTTATCGATTAGTTAGCGTATAGTTCAGAACCCTTATAGTATTAGGCAATCCGAGATTTACTGTTAAAATAATTTTAAATAGTGTATAATTTTAAAGTAAAGCCCATTGTATTTTAGGATAATATTTAAATGGATATGGATTTTGACGACCGGTTATTAAATCAGCCCGGCGCGGCGGAAAAAGCCGGTGCTTTGAATGAAGCGCGGCGCAACGCGCGGCGGCCGGAAATCGAAGAAACCGGAAACGCCCCTGATGTCGCCGACCGTCCGAAAACTTTGCGGCAGGCGGTACAGCTGGCGAAAAGGACAAGAGACCGGGAGGAAGAAAAAGCAGAGTCGGGCGGCTTAGCCGCTCAAGCCGGTTCCGCGGCCGCGCCGATTTCCAAAGCGACGGGAAAACTTTTACAACAAGCTTGGCTCAATCTGGTCAGCAGTTTTGGTCTATCCCTGATTTGGATAGATATCCATGTTTTTCTCGGAGCGGTTTTTGGCCATAAATTTTTTTGTAAATTAGGAGCGGAATGGCTGGATAACAATATACAGCTGGCACAGGCGGAGTATGCTAAAAAACAGGGTAAAATGATTGGGACGGTCGAACCTATGGGATTGGCTTGTTGTAATATCGGTTGTTTGTTAATTTTCGTTTCTATTTTATGCTTGATAGCGATGCTGGTCGGTGCCGTTACTAACCCTCTGGAAGCTTTAAAGTCGATTTTCGGCTCTCTTTGGGGGGCAGTTACCGACAAATGAGTTCGGTTTGTAGTGATATATCCACCGATGAAAATACCATGCGGAAAATAAATAATAAAAAATTATCCATTCTCCTTCTGCCGCTTTTACTGACGGCCGGAATTTTTTTATTCGGACATTATACGCACGCCGCCTGGCAGGAAACTGTTATCAGCGGCATCCTGGGCGTTTTTGTCAGTGCTTTAGGTTTGATTTTGACGCTGGTCATTAAGGGTTTGATATTCATTACCACTTATCAGCATTTTATTGATTCCCAGGCTGTCGTTATGGGCTGGGTGATTGTCCGCGATGTTTGTAATATGTTTTTCGTCGTCATCCTGATGATTATCGCTTTCGGAACGATATTGCATTTGGAAAATTACAGTTATAAAAAATGGCTGCCGAAGTTGATTTTAATGGCGGTTCTGATTAATTTTTCCAAAACTATTTGCGGCCTGCTGATTGATGTCGCCCAGGTCGTGATGTTTACTTTCGTCAACGCCTTTAAAGACGTCGGCGGCGCGAATTTAACGGATATTTTGGGAATCAGTAAAATCGTCCAGATGTCCGAAGGCGATAATGTTAGTTTATGGACGCTTATCGGCGCTTATGTTCTTGGTTTGATCTATTTGCTTATTGCGATCATTGTCATTACGACGATGCTGGCGATGCTGGTTATGCGCCTGGTGATGATTTGGATTTACGTGGTTCTGTCGCCGCTTGCTTATCTTTTGGCCGCTTTTCCGGGCGGAGAAAAATACGCTTCGCAGTGGTGGGGCGAATTTATAAAAAATTTGATCGTTGGGCCGGTGCTGGCTTTTTTTATCTGGTTATCTTTTGCCGCTTTGCAGACGGGTGGGGTAGCTACGGGCGGAATTGATGATTCTATCGGGACGGATATGCAGGCTTTAGGAATGAAAGACCAGAGTACGACCGCGACCGAAGCGTCGAAGCCCAGCGCTTTGATAAAATTTGTCATCGCTATCGGGATGCTGATCGGCGGTTTGCAGATAGCCCAGTCTATCGGCGGCGCGGCCGGCTCGATGGCCGGCAGTGGCATGGCGGCACTTCAGAAGGGCAAAGGATTGGCGCTTGCGGGCGGCAAGCGGGCGGCTCTGGGTATCGGCAAGACTAGCGCTAAATTGGGCGGCGCGGCTCTGGGCGGCGCGGATCGGACGCTTGGCGCTTTCGTCGATAAGGGAATCACGCGCCTAGTGGGCAAGAAGAAGAGCGGGGAACCTTTAACCAAGTTTGCTAACAAAGGTCTTTTTACAGCTACGGCCTTAGGACTAAAAAATGCGCCGGGCAATATTGCCACCAGAGTTCGTTCAACTTTTAATAAAAATAAAGAAATTAATGACCGTCGCCGTGAATATTTGGAAGAAGAAAAAACTAAGGGCGCGGCCGCTATCCTTACCTTCAGCGGTAAGCAGTATAAGAAAGACGAGGCTACTAATGAATTCCAAGAGATTGATAATAAGGGGAAAATCATTAAAGATGCCCAGGGTAAGGCAAATGTCTTAACAGTCGGCCAGCCGGGTAAAGAGAAGAGAGTCAAAGCGATGAGTAGCACGGTGGCGGCTTGGCGTGACGCTTGGTATGCGTCGGGAAGTCAGGCTAGAGCGGCCGCCAACAAAGCGCAAGAAGAAAAAATTTCCAAAGAACAGACGAAAATCGCCGATTCCGGACAGACGACCGACGAGATGCGTCGTTCCTTGATGAGCCCTTCGACCGGAGCGGATAAGAAGATGGCTCTGGCGATGACTCTGGCGATTAAAGCGGGCTTTAAAAATAGACAGGAAGTGGCTGAAGCTAAAAAATATCTGGGCTCCAATACTCTCTTGCAGAATAAATTTAATGACGAGGTTGATAGTAAGCAGGCTCATCTTAACTATGATTTGAGCGCTGATGATAAAGGAAAGTATAAAAACGAAAACGATGTCGCTAAGTTCAAAAACCGGATAGACGCCGGCAAGATTGATTCCACGCGCTTGTCGCCGGAAACTTTTTCGGATCCCGACAGCGGTGCCGTTGATATTTTGCGGGAGTACCACGGAGCTGATTTTAATCGGGTTATCGAAGCTAATTATAAGAAAAATAAGCGGAGCGGCGACGCTATTTCCGCGGCTCTGCTGGCTCGCCGTAAGCCGGATGCTAATGGAAGTATTGTCGATGATAAAAGCGCTCAATTACACGCTAAGTTGACCGGAAAAGTCGAAGAGTCTTTTACCGTCAATAACAAATTAGATGAAAATGCTCTGAAAAAATATCTCAGTAGCGCCAAGGCCGGCGATTTGAATAAGATGGATACCAGGGATATTGAAAATAGCGGCCTGAAAGATGAGTTAAAAGTCTTGCTGGCTAAGAACATGAATTTTGCCAAACTTAAATCACTGTATAAGCAAGGCGATAATCCTGATTTGGTAAATTTGATAATCAAACAGACCAAAGACAAGGGCGTTAACGATGAACTGGCGGACTCTATTTCTCGAGACGCGGAGTTGTCCACTGTCTAAGCGGTTTTCTCTAAAAAATATTTATGGCTAATTTAGATAATAAATTCAAGACTCTTCCGGCTAATGTTAAGGCTTATCTAGTTTCTCTAAAAGCGGCGGAACTCAATCTTTTTGTTTTGAATAAGAATAAGATCGCACCGACCGATTTCGGGAAGGTGACTGCTATTATTACCCATCTTTTTTCTAAAACTATTAAAGTTTCCGACTTACCGGCGACTTTGAAATCTGAGCTTAATCTGGATGAATTGGCGGCCAAGAGCTTGGCCTGCGATTTGGTCGGCGTGCGGCTGTTAATCATTAAAGATTGGCTGGAAGAAGATTTGGAAACTTATATAAAGAACTGGGGCGGCAATCCGTCGGAATATCTCCATTTTATCGACGAGCAAAAAAAGGCGCTGGCGGAAGAAGAAAAATATTTTGCGACGGAATTAAAATCAGAACCGGAATTCGTTTTCAAATCTAAAATCACGAGTGAGCCCGTGGCTACTCCGGTTTTGGACATTGCTAAAGAAAAAACAGATTCGATCGCCTTGTTCAAGAATAATCTGGTGGATTTATTAAAGAGCACCGGCGGCGAAGAATTCATCGCCGATTATAATCTCGTTTTAATAAGTCTGTTAAGCGATGACCAGGATTTTAAGAGTAATTTAGAGGGTGCTCTTTATGTTAATTCCGAAGAATTGACGGCTGGACGCTTAAAAGATGAAGAAAAAGACATCTCCCCGACTATCGCCAATTGGCTGAAGGATTTTATTAAGCAGAATGGTAGCGATATTTTCGACGACATTATATTATTAGATTACCTCAGCAAATCGCCCAATGCCAAAAATCTGAACCTGACGGAAAAATCCTTAGTCAAGAAACTTTTGAAACTTTATCGTAATTTGAGTTTTTTCCCGGATAGCATGAATAACGCCCCGGTTGAAGAATGGGAAATAATTCCCATTGATGGAACAACTGAAAGCGCCATCCCGACTCCGGTACCCGTCGCCAAAGGAACGCCCGCCGTCTCTCCAATCGCCGCGTTGGAGGAAACACTTAATAATTATTCTCCGGCCAGTTTAGAATATAAGGTTATTAATCAAGAGATCAAACGCTTAAAAAAGAGAGGAACGGAAAAAGTCGTTTCTCGTAAACCAAATGTTTGACTACCTGCAACAATTTAATAAGTTGCCGAAAGACCTGCGCGATCGGGTTTCTTCCGCGTCGACAATGAGCGCCTTGACGGACATAGAGGAACAATACCGGGTTGATTTGGGGATGGTACTGATAAAGATCATAATTAAAGAATTGACGATTAAAGACCTACCGGCTTATTTCAGGAGTGAATTCGGATTTTTGCCGGAAACAGCCGATCATTTGACGCGCGACCTGACCGCGAAAGTTCTTGATCCGATTTCTTATTATATGAACGTGATGACGGAAATCCGCGCTCTAGATTTGGACAAAGATATCAATCTTTTAATTAAAGAAGCGGGATTGGTTCTACCCAGCGAGGCGCTCATTGCCCGCTTTAAAAATATTTTAGCGACTTATTTAAGAGGCATCCGCAATAAAATAGATACCCGAAGCACTTTAGCCAAGGACGTGAAAATCGGCGGTTTGAATTTTAGCCAGACGGAAATCGACCGTCTGCTTAAGGTTTGCGATGGTTATAAATTCAAGAATTTCGATTCCGGTTCGTCTCCCGCCGCCCGCGCGGTCGCGCCCGTCACTCGCTTGGATGAAATCGTTAAAAAAACGGAGAAAACGATGGCGTCTTTGGCTACGGAATATAATTTAAAACAATCTCTGGAGAGCGGTCAGATAAAATCTACTCCGACAACGGTCAAGGCTCCGGCCGCGGAAATTAAATTAGATATCAAATATGAATTACCTCTCCCGGAAAAACATTTGAGTCTGCCCGAGGAGACTGTTCCTCCGGCTTTGCCTCAAAAAATCACAACGGTTAAGCCCGAAATAAAACCGCCGGCCAAAACTGCCGCCAAACCGTCAGTCGCTACCGGTCTGGGGGCTTTAAAACCGACACCGAAACCGACATTAAAACCAACTTCCGCCCCGGCAACTATTTCTCGGCCGGTAAAAAAAGCCAGCCTCTGGTCGAAGTTATTTTCGGCTAAAAAGAAGACGCCGGTTATCAGCCGTCCCTTATCTCCTCAATCAATAGCGACCCCCAGACCGCTGGCGACTCCCGCAATTCCCGTGGCTTCAGTTTCTTCACCGATCGTCAATCGACCCGTTTCTTCGGTTTCCAGTCTTCGGCCGCAGATGCATGATATCAAGCCGATGCCGAAAGTTATGGGGCCGATTGAGGAATTGCAATTTTTAGATTTGGTCAATTTTCGGCGTTTAGGGAAAACGGCGGCGGAAATTACGGCGAAAATTTTATTGAAAATCAAATTGTTGGAAAAAGACGGGTATGATAAGATGGTGGCAGGGGTGCGCGCCTGGCGCGAAAGTCCGGTCAATCGTTTATATCTGCGTTTGGGGCAGGAAGCGATTGCCTCCGGTCAACCTCTCAAAGAGGCGATCGCGGCGCGTCAAAAAATGGGCCAGGAAAGTTTGAATATGGAAGAAGTGGAAGCAATGGTCAGTCTGAACAGTAAACTGGTTTTTTAATTCATATGCAACAGTTTGTCGTCCCTCAATTCATCGATGTCGAAGGCAAGATTATCGGGCCGATTACCACCCGCCAATTTTTAATTCTATTGTCGGCGTCCATAATTATCGCCATTTTTTATAAGATTTTTGATTTTTCTTTGTTCCTGGTGACGGGGATGCTGATTCTGGCTCTGGCCGCGGTTTTTTCTTTCGTTAAAGTCAACGGCCGCCCCTTCCATCTTTTTGCTTTGAACGCGCTTCAAACCTTGCGCCGGCCGCATCTGCGGGTCTGGAATAATAAATTGATGGCGCTGGAACGAAGTGAAAAGGTAATGCCGGTCATAACAGAACCGGAAATCGCGCCGAAGAAAATTTATAAAAAATCACGTTTGGCGGAGTTGGCGCTGATTGTCGATACCAAAGGGAAATATAAAGGAGAATAATATGCCTGAAAAAAGCCTGGCCAAAAATAAAATATCCGTCTCCACTCAGCAGTATTTGAATATCGCGGAAATCAAAGATAATACCGTCGTTATGAAGGACGGTACTTTGCGTGCCGTTTTACTCGTATCCAGTATTAATTTCGCGTTAAAAAGCGAAGACGAACAGAACGCGGTCATCGATTCTTATGTCCGGTTTCTAAACAATATAAATTTTACTCTGCAGATCGTTATCCAGTCGCGCGAACTGGACATCAATAATTATCTGCAGTATCTGAAGAACAAAGAGAAAGAACAGACCAATAAATTACTGAAGATCCAGACGGCTGATTATATGGAGTATATTAAGGAGCTAACTTCTTTGGGCAAGATCATGAACAAGCGTTTTTATGTCATCGTGCCTTATAATCCTTTAACCGATAAACATAAAAATTTTTTTAGTCTGATGAGCGAAGCGCTGAAACCGGCGACGGTTATTAAAATCAAGGA
>JBAZKO010000001.1:0-212317 GCA_041650775.1 Patescibacteria group bacterium | reverse complement strand
CCAACATCCGCGACCCTAAAGTGAAAACCCTCCAGACTCTCCTTAAGAAATACAGTTATTTCACTTTCCCTTATACGACTACTTACTATGGGACCTATACGCAGAGAGCGGTGAAGAGGTTTTTGGGGAGATAGATTCCCAGTTATCATTTATATAAGCATAAAAAAGCTATCCGACTGGGATAGCTTTTTTAAATAAGGGTTGTGATTTTAACAATAAATTTTTATTTCTTAATTCCCGGGATGAACCGTTTAATATTTTCCAGGGCGGATTTTTTGCCGAATTGTCTGATACGATCCTGAGCGTGTTTGGTCTTAACGAATTTGAGCCAGTCGTTGTTAGGGTAGGGGCGTTTTTTTTCAGTAATAATTTCTACCAAATCGCCATTTTTCAGTTCTTGATCAAGCCGGCCGAATTTATCGTTTACAATCGCCCCGGAAGCGTGATTGCCGATATTGGTATGAACGGCATAAGCGAAATCAATCGGTGTCGCGCTTTCCGGCAATTCAAAAACGTCTCCTTGGGGCGAAAAGACAAAGATACGATTACGGAAAATATCAAGCTTTATTTTTTTGATAAATTCGTCGGTGTTGGTTATTTCTTTTTGGATTTCGGTTATTTCTTTAACCCAGTTCGGAGTTTTATAAGAAGAGGGTTCGCGTTTGGTCTTGTAATACCAATGAGCCGCCAGACCGTAGATGCTTTCTTCGTGCATTTCCCGCGTTCGAATCTGGAACTCGGTGGCCTTGCCTTCGGGACCGAAGATTGTGGTATGGAGCGAACGATAGCCGTTCGGCTTGGGGACGGCGATATAGTCTTTAAAACGGTTCGGTTTGGGTTTCCATAAAGTGTGGATGATTCCTAGCGTTTTATAGCAATCGTCTATTGTCGGCACAATTATTCTTAAAGCGAAAACATCGTAAATTTCATCGAATTTTCGGTCTTTTTCTTGCATTTTTTGGTAAATGCTGTAGAGGTGTTTGAAACGGACTTCAACTTCATAGTTAATTCCCGCTTCTGTCAATTTCGGGGTTAAGATGCTCTTGATTTTTTGAAAAAAACGGTTACGTTCGACTTTTTTTTCTACTTCGTACTTGTATTCCAGCTCATGGAATTTTTCGGGGTAGAGGAATTTAAAACAGATATCTTCCATCTGCCATTTCAGGCGGCTGATACCCAGTAGGCCGGCTATTGGCACGTAAATTTCCAGAGTCTCTTGGGCGATTCTTTTTTGTTTTTCCGTCGGCAGGGATTCCAGAGTGCGCAAGTTATTCAAGCGGTCGCAAAATTTTATGAAGATTACCCGCAGATCGCTAGCCATGGCCAAAAACATTTTTTTCAGATTTTCCCGGTAACGCTCGATGCCGCGATATTTTATTTTTCCTAGTTTTGTAACGCCTTCTACTAGCGTGGCGATTTCGGCACCGAATACTTCCTTGATTTCTTCTAGACTATGTTCGGTATCTTCGGGAACATCGTGGAGCAGACCGCCGGCGACCGTCGCCAGATCAGCCTTGATTTCCGCCAGCATATAGGCGGTATGAAGCGGATGCTGGATGTATGGCTCGTTATTTTTTCGCAGTTGTCCGGTATGGGCGGCGGCGGCAAATTCAAAAGCCCGGACGAGGACGGAAACATCGTCGGTCGGATGGTTTTCTTGGAATTTTTTGATTATTCGTTCAATCGTCATATCGGCGTTGGGCGGTGCTCGTGACCCCTTTTTATTTTTTGATTTTCTATGTTATAATAAAGTCATAATATTATATCATAAGGGATATAATTTAAAAACTTTTTCGGCTTAATTTAATGACTAGAAAAGTTAAATTAATTATCCTGCTTTTTGGTTTTTTAACGGCGTTTGCGGCGGCTAACTTTGTGTTGGCGGCCGATTTTGGCGTTAATGAAGTCAGCAACGGTCTAGGCGGATCTTTGACCGCGACTGATCCGCGGGTGCTTATTGGCCGGATTATTCAAATTGCTTTAAGCTTTTTGGGGGCGATAGCGGTAATAATAATCATGTATGCTGGTTTTCTCTGGACGACTTCGGCCGGCGAGGAAGAAAAAATTACCAAAGCGAAAAATATTTTAAAGAGCGCGCTGATTGGTCTGGTCATTATCTTGTCCTCCTGGGGAATCGCCACCTTCTTGTTGACCCGCTTATCAGGCGCTATCAACGGCAATGGCGGAGAATCGTTCGGCGGCGATCAAAGCGGTCTAATCAGTTCCGGCGCGGGAGCGTTCGGTGCCTGTACGATAGAGAATGCTTACCCGGCGAGCGGCCAAACCGATGTTCCGCGCAATACCTCGATCATGATTACTTTCAAGGAAGAATTGAAATTGGATTCGGTTTGTGTTAACGATGCCGGCACCGCCTGCACCTGCAACAAAACGGATTGCAATAAAATCAATCCGGCCGCTATCCGACTTTATAAGACTGATTTGGGCGACGCCTGTTCCGCTTCTTCTTGTCCGGATCAAAATAGTAATGTGACAGATATTTTAGTGACCGTACCCAGTGGCAATAAAACTTTGGTTCTTTTACCGCTTACTCCTCTAGGTTCGGCGAGCGGTAATACCTCTTACTCCTTTAAACTTACCGGCGCGGTCAAAAAACTGGACGATTCCTCGATGTTTCAAACTTGTAATGTTGATTACGCGGAATGGAGTTTTACGGTTAATAATAGTCTGGATTTAGTTCCACCCGTGATTATTCCGGCCGGAATGTTCCCGATTCCTGATAATGAAAAAGATGTTTATCGGGAGATTACGCCGGCGAAAGCGGCCGTCGGCCTGATTACGGTTAATGCCGTACCGCAGGTTTATTCGTCCGCCGCAGTCAAAACGATTACCAGCAGTCCGGAAGGTTTGGGCGCGACGGCGATTTTAAATTACCACGGCTTGATTTCTAAATTCAAAATAGTGGTAGTAGAAACCCCGGCCAATACTCCGAATAAAGCTCAACTTTTTAGCGGGGAAGATAACCAGACATTACTGGGAGTAGCGGATTTTTCGGCCGCCAATGAGGTGACTTTTAAAGATTATTTTACTTTTAAGACCGAGACTAAACCAGTCGTTGGTAATTCCTGGGAGATTACCATTAGTCCGGAAAAATTGGCCGACACTTTGACCGTTAATGATACGATTTATACTTTTGCCACTTCGGCGGAAAATAACAATATCAAGGTGCCGGAAGTATTTAACGCTAATACTCAGGCGATAAATATCGCCGCGAAGATAAATGGTTTGGAAGTAGAAGCGTCAACTGCCGGAAAAATTATCAATTTAACGGCGAAAGTGGCCGGTACGCGCGGCAATAGTTTGACAGTGGCGACGACTAACACTAATGCTTTAGAGATTAAGCCGTTAACCGGCGGCGC
Organism: Patescibacteria group bacterium; assembly: GCA_041650775.1. Classification (GTDB taxonomy): domain Bacteria; phylum Patescibacteriota; class Patescibacteriia; order Patescibacteriales; family UBA12465; genus UBA12465. The sequence goes on along the minus strand of JBAZKO010000001.1, from coordinate 208,940 downwards.
GGATCGACGGGAACTTAATAGTTCGCAAGGCGAAAAAGACCGGCCGATGAATTCGGTAGTTCAGGTTAATTTTAACGAACCAATCAATCCATTGACGATTTCCGGTTCCGCCACCGAAGTGGCTAACTATGTCCGGATGGTCAACGCTAACGCTTCCAGCAGTCCGTCCGGTACATCCTGCGCGGCTAATTCGGATTGCCGTTCTTATAAATGTGAAAACAGCGTTTGCGTCGGCGATTATCTGGGCGGTAAATTCATGGTCAGCAACAATTATAAAACTTTGGAATTTATTTCTGACAAAGAATGCGGCGTTAACGGCTGTGGCGAAAAGATTTATTGTCTGCCGGCGAATAGCCATTTGGCCATGGAAATGACCGCGGCTAATTTAAGAACCTGTTCCACCGATGTCGACTGCGCGGCTTTCAATCCTTTTAAAACTTGTTCTTCCAGTCCGCTCGGTTATAAAACCTGTCAGAACTCCGTTGGCAAAAACTATCCGTCCGGCAATATCGCCGGTTTGGACGGTATCGTCGACGCCGCCGTCAATTCTCTCGACGGCGACCGCAGTACTTACGCGGATGGTCCGTTGGATTTTTATGATGATAATTATCTGGCCGCCGCCAATGCTAATAAAAAGGATAAATATAAATGGTCTTTCTATATTAACGATCAGATTATGCTCACGCCGCCCAGGATTACGGCTGTCAAACCTTCTCAGGGACAAAACGGCGAACAGGTCGGCCTGGCCGATCCGATTGAAATTTATTTTAACGCCTTGATGATGAATAGTACTTTGAGAACGGGCAGTGTGCTTATTAATAATGGCACCTCGACTTTCGAACATAAATTAATCAATCTGCGCAGTTCAGTTTCTGGTCCTTTGGGATATTGGGTCTCCGCCGACAACCGCGACACGGAACCGCTGGACGGGGAACCAGATTTGACGGTCGTCAGTCTTTCCCATTCTCCTTTTGCTGAATCTCTGACTTTTAACGCGCAGGTCGGCTCGGGGGTCAAAGATATTTACCAGAATTGTTATAAGCCGAGTATCGGGCCGAGTTGCGAAGCGACCGCGGAGCAACCGTCTTGTTGTTTCGGCTCACCGGCCGGTATTTTGGGCGCGGACGGTAATTGTCAATAAATATTTAAAAATTGTGATGAAAAAAATCGGGAAAAATTTATTAGCTTTTGTTGTTTTAGCCGGCGGCTTATTATTAGCGCGTTTTGTTTTCGCTCAGGACTTCGGAACGGAAGCGGTTAATAACGGTTTGGCCGGTTCTTTAAGCGCGGCCGATCCGCGGACGATTGCTGGCCGGATTATTAATATCGCTTTGGGCTTTTTAGGAATAGTCGCGGTCGGCTTTATAGTTTACGGCGGTTTTATCTGGATGACTTCTGCCGGCGAAGAAGAAAAAGTGGAACAGGCCAAAAAAATCTTGAAAAACGGGGTTATCGGTTTAGTGATTATCTTAGCTTCCTGGGGTATCGCGACCTTTATTTTATCCCGTCTTTCCGGCGCGATAAATGGCGATAATGGCGGTTATTCCGACGGTTCGACGGCGTCCTGCGGTTGCGGCGGTTCGATGGTTTACAGTGGCGGTTCCTGGAGTGGCTGTATCGGTTCGGATTGCGCCGGCGGCGGGCTCAGTCCGACCAGCTGTGATTCTGGTTCCGAGCCAGGCTGTCAGGCAGTCAATCAGATTTGTTCTTCGGAAGATTATTGCGATAATAACGACTGCGGTTGCAAACCGAAAGGGAATTCGGGCGATTCCTGCGACGTGGATTTGAATAACGCGACCTGCGACGCTGATAATAATCGTTGCGGCGAATATCTGACCTGCCAGCCGACGACTTGTGTTTGTTTCGGCCCCCCGGTCATCACGGAAGTTAGCCCAGCCGGCGGTCTCTGCGACGAAAATAAAAATAAATCCTGTGTTAAAGACAGCGATTGCGCCACTACCTGCAAACTGGGGATTCCTAACGGTGCGGTCAATAATTTTATTACGATCCTCGGTAAAAATTTCGGAGAATATTCCGCGACTTCGAGCCGAGTGGTATTTAATGCCGCCAGCAATCCTGTCGCCGGCCGTCAGCCGGTCGAAATAAATCCAGACTGTATTAATACCTGGCGCGATAATCAGATTGTAATCGCGGTTCCGGCCGGTGCCGATACTGGTCCGCTTCAGGTTGTTAATAAAGATAATTTGGCCGATACTACCAATAACGACTACGGCCCGAAGATTCCGGATTTTCAAATAAACAGCATTGTCCGCCCCGGTTTATGTTACCTTAATCCTAATAGCGGCGTTTTAAGTTCCGAGGTTTCTTATAAAGGAGTTAATCTTTATTCCGGCGCGGCTTATTTCGGAAATTATCAGAGTAATGTCCGCGGTTTGGAATCGAAATTTGTTGAACCGGCCGGCCTAGGCGGCACGGCCATGACGCCGAATATCCGTTCCGGCGCTTCCGGCAGTTTTGTCGAGAACAAAGTCAGTGGCCAGGCGGAAAAAAGTAATTTTTTGCAATTTACGAAAGAACAGGAACCTGGTGAAGGTCCATATATTTCTTCTTTCGCTCCGACCGCCGGTAACGCCGGACAATATGTCACACTTCGGGGAAGCGGATTCGGCGGCGCGCGCGGTTTGAATAAGGTTTATTTCGGAGAAACCGAAGCGTCTTATGATTTTCCGGACATGTGTTTGAATTCGGTTTGGAAAGACGACCAGATTATTGTTAAAGTTCCGGCCGGTTTAGCCGACGGTTACCAGATTATTAAGGTTCAGTTGGCCTCGGAGGTAATCGACACGCAAAAATTGAACCCTAACACTTTTCAGTCCGACAAGAATCTAGATTTGAAATCAAGTTTGTGCAAAATCGAGCCGACCGGCGGTCCGGCGGCGACACCGGTGACTTTATGGGGAGAATATTTCGGCCGGATTGACGACGAAGGACTGGTAAAATTCAATTATGATAAGAGCGCGACCGGAACGATTAAGAACGAAAATGAGGCGAATATAATAAAAACCGCGGTACCGACCGGAGCGATTACCGGCCCGGTGCGTGTCATAAATAATAATAATTGGGGTAATGAACTGAATTTTGCTATTGGCGAATGCGCAGTCGATGCGGATTGCGGCACGCAGGTTTGCTGTCCGCAAAATACTTATCGCCAAGGACGTTGCGTCGGCGCTTTGGCGGATTGCTTTATCAATATTCCGACTTCTGTTTTTGAATGGAGTTTTAGCACCGGTTTCGGCACCTCCACCCCTAATCCTTACGCTTATAGTTGCTCCGGTTTGTCGAAATATTACGGCACCTGCCAAACGGGAGCGACCTGTCCGAATGTTCCGGGAACTTGTTCGCCTTACGCCGGCGGCGGTCAAAAAGTGGTGGGAGCCTGCGATTTTAGCTGCCTGAGTGTTGCCGGTTGTAATGGCCTAGGCGCTAATAATTGTTCCTATGATTCTAGTATTGATAAATGCGTCAAGAATGGCGAAGGCGCCAGTTGCGCTTTGCCGCAGACTATGGATTATGTGGCCGGTACCGCGACTTCGACCATTACGAAAATTTGTAATAAAGATAAACACTGGGAGATAAATGTCACGACTTCCTGCCCGACGGGCTGGGTCAGAGCGACCGGCAATAAGTGCGTGGATAACGCTTCTAATTGTTCTATTTGCGCCGCGGAATTTTCTTGCGAGAAAATCGGCGAGGAAGGCCGCTGTGTTTCCAAGGAACTTTGTCCGGGAGCGGGAACCTGTGTCGATAATCCGACATTAAACGAAGAAGACCGTTGTGTTGTTCCGGATAAAGCTTCCTGCGACTGTTGTTGTACTATCGGTCAGGACGCGCGCGATTGCTGTTCACCTCTGAAATGTGAAGGGACTTGCGGAACGGATAAAGGGAAAACCAGCGGCGTAACCCTAGGCCGGTGCGGCGGTTGTAAACTAGCCGGTAATACGCCGGAGGAACGTGACGCCGCCTGTAATTGTTCCGGTCATGGCGGTCAGTTCTGCGATATCAGCGACCCGGAATTTCCTAACGGTTATTGTACGGATTGTTCTAATTTATCGCCAACGGATTGCTCCAGTCATTCCAGCGCCTGCTGTCTTGATTCCCGAAAAACGGCGGCCGCGACCGATGATACTTGCCGCGGCGGCGACGGACGCTTGATAACAAATAGCCCTGGGGATTCAGGCTACGGCTATTGTGCTTATTATAATTGTTCAATTACCGAACCGGATAAATGCGCGACGAGTACGCCGTCGATGGGAGATTCTTCCAGCTATGCCAGCCAGGAAACTTGTGTCAATGATTGTGCGGCCTCCAATCCCTGCACGGAAGCGACTACTTTAGGCGAATGCCAGGAGCATCCGCGCTGTTGTTTTGATCCGAAAATAATTGGCACGGCCAAATGCCGTTTGGGCAATAAGATTGTCGGCGGAGCGCAAGACGGCGAATGTTCTTCCGGCGCCGACAGTTGCGCCGGTCTGGCTAAATATTATGGCACTTGCCAAACAGGAGCGACTTGTCCGAATGTTCCGGGGACCTGCTCGCCTTATCCCGGTGGCGCCAAGCCAGCTACTTGCGATTGTTGTTGTACTATCGGTCAGGACGCGCGCGATTGTTGTTCGCCTTTGAAATGCGAAGGAACTTGTGGCGCGGATGCCAGCACCACCGACGGAGAAAATGGAATCAATAGCGGATTAGGTCGTTGCGGCGGTTGTAAACTAGCCGGTAATACGCCGGAGGAACGTGACGCCGCCTGTAATTGTTCCGGCCATAGCGGTCAGTTTTGCGATATCAGCTCGCCACAATTTCCTAATGGCTACTGTACAGATTGTTCAGGTCTGGATCAATCGGCTTGCGCCGAACATAGTGGCGTTTGTTGTCTTAATTCGCAAGGAACGGCGACGACCGCCGATGATACCTGTCGCGGCGGTGCCGGAGACGGTTCCGGCTATTGTGCCGATTCCCCGGGCGGTCCCGGTTTGTCCTGTTTGAAAGAGGCTAGCCCAGTTTGCGACAGCAGTATTTGTAATTTTCCGGGATTCGGCTGTTTGTTGGATTCCGGTTCTTTGGGAACATTGCCGCCGGATTGCGGAATTTGTTGCTGTCAACCGGGAGCGGCTACCGACGCTTGCGCCGCCATTAACGCCAAATTAAAATGTATCGCCGATAAAGGAAGTTGCTCGGGTGCGAGCCGGGGGTTGTGTTGCGGCTGTTCAAAAGACGAAGAATGCGGCTCGGCGCAGACTGTCGGTTGCGGCGCGGACTCTTGCTGTCAGGCGCGTCCGGAAATAGTAAGCACTTCGCCGGCGCATCTGGCGACTAACGTTTGTCGCAACGCGGTAATCAAGGTGACTTTTAATTCGGACATGGATACTACTAGTCTCGCCGCCAATACTTTATTGATAGAAGAGCGTGATTACGGCAATGGTGTTTGTCCGGCCGGAACTTTTATCGCGGCGGAAGATTCTCTCCAGGAATTATTAGCATCAAAAAATAAAAATTGGCTGGCGCGCTTAGCCGGAAATTTTAAAAATATTTTTGCCGGATTAACCCGATCTTTCAGCGGTTTGGCTTTGGCGGACATCCCTAGCCCGAGCAAATTATATTGCGCGGTTCCGGGGATGGTTACCGCTGAAAATAACGGCGACAATACTTCCTTGTTTTTTTCGCCTCAAAAATTATTGGCTGGCGCGACCAGTTATTATTTGGCGGTCTTAGGTGATAGTGACCTTAACAGTCAAGCCGGCGTTCTCAGTTTCGAAGAAATCGGTTTTAATGGGTTGGGCTACTTTGATCCGACTGCGGCCGGGGGCACGGGCGCTTATGTCGAGGGTGAACTCATTAAATTTAACGAACGCAGTTATAAGAATTCGCAGATTATTAAATTCACGACTTTATCCGATCAGGGATCAATGGCTGGAATCTGCGCCATCGACCGCGTCGAAATTGATCCGTCTTCTTATTTATTCCCGACAGCCGTCAATAGTTTGGCGGAAAACGACGGCAATCCGGTCGATCGGACTTTCGATACGGTCGCGGACAAAGATAAAGTTTTTACGGCCTGGGTTTATAGCGCTGATGACCAGATTCTCCAGCCGGTAACCGGTTATGCTTGGAACTGGAATTGGCAGATTGGTGATTCTAATATCGCCGAGAGAAATTCCGTTTCCGGTCTACCTTTTAATAAAACAATAGTGTCCGCTAAAGATAAGATTAGCGACGGCGAAACCAAGCTGACCGCGACGGTTGATATGAGCGCCTTCTCTGATACGAATGCTTACTCCGGTGGCGACGGTTTTAATCACTCCGCCAATATCTATGTGTTTATCTGCAATAATCCTTGGCCGCCGGTTTCGTCCAGCGGCGAATGGTCGCCCTGGGCTGATACTTGCCAGGGATCGATTGGCGGCAATTGCGCCGACTATAATTATAAATTTTATTATTGCCGTGACGCCGGTTCGTCCAATACGCTTGATGATTTACCGGCTATTGTCAATCAGGCCGTTATCCGCGGCACCAGCAGTAACTTGATTTGCGCCGCCGACCGGACGCCTTGCGCTAGTATTGGTGCCGCTTGCGGTCCGGATAAGAATGGTGACGGAACTAAAGACGGCCTGTGCGTCTGGAACATCTTAAAGGAGTCTTATTTTTTCCGTGAAGCGCTTCTTTCCGGCGGAGAAATAACCGCCGCGGCTGATCAGGGAACCGACGGCAATGTCGGGATTGATTGGCGATCCAGCGCCAGCCAGGTTTATTCGTATAAGATTTATTATTTAAAATCCGGCCAGGGAACGATGCTGGTTAAAGAAGTCAAACCGAATGATACGGTAAGCGGCGCCAAAATTTGCACTCTTACCGGCACGATTTATAATTGTCATACGGTAATTGGCGGACTGACCAACGACGTTCCTTACATTTTTAAAGTGAGCGTTATTTCCGTTAATAAGACTGAGAGCCAATTGTCCGAAGAAAAGACCGCGACCCCGACCGATAAAACACCGCCACCCGCTCCGGCCGGTTTAAGTTTTTCCGTCGCCGACTCTTTAATTAAATTTGCCTGGACTCCCGCGCCGGAAGCCTCTTTTTATAGGCTTTACCACGGCATAACCACTGGTTCTTACGGTGAGTCTTTCGACTCCGAAATTTCCGCTTCCGGCTTGAGTTTCCCGCCGAACCAATATTCAGTCGGGAAGCATTATTTCGCTCTGACCGCCGTGGATAAAAATAATAATGAAAGCTCAAAATCAGTTGAGTTAACTTGTAATATAGCCACAAAGGAAGGTTGTACGAATTTAGAATCGGCGGACTGTATAAATTCCAGCTGTTGCCTACCGGATTGTATCGGAAAATGCGGCGGGGTTAATTCCAATAATAACTGCGGTCGGTGCGACGGCCTGGTTGGCTGTACCGCCGATCAAGATACTTGTTCGAACGGAAATTGTTGCAAATATAATTGCGTTGGGAAGTGCGCTGGTGAAACTGATGGTTGCGGCGGAACTTGCCCAAATCCTTGTAATAATGACCAAATTTGTTCCGCCGGAGTTTGTTCGAATAAAGCCAACTTAAGAGTTTCCGCTGATGATGTCCATCACTCTTATTTTAATGGGGGTTATCTCGGCACCAGTGATAATTGGCGGGTGCCTTTTCAGGCCGCTGTTCCTGTGCAATCGGGCAAAAATGTCTTAGCAATTGAAGGAGGTAATTTAGGCGGTTATTACGGTATTTCCGCCGAGCTTATTGGAACGGGAATCAATATGAATACTAATAGTGCCGCTAGTTGGAAATGTGTCGGGGTTTTTAATGAAGGTTGGACTAATATTAACTTTGATGATTCCTCTTGGCCTAGAGCAATAAGTTGCGGTCGCATAGGGACATCATTACCTTATAATCAAATCTGGACTTCATCTGGCCAGCCGATAAAATCTAGCGATGACAAAACGGTTTATTGCCGTTATACCTTTTCTCTTCCTTAATTTTGTTAAGTGGAAAATAAATAGTGGATTAATTATATGATTAAAAAACATAAACTGCGGTTCACCCTGGTTGCGATTTTTATAGCTGTTTTCTTGGCGGCGGCCGGATATTCTTTTGCTCAATCCGCTGATAATATTCCCGCTGACGCCGCCGATGCGATTGCCGTCCGGGTAATGCCCAATCCCAACCATTACAGCGTTTCCCGTTGGTATGAAAGCCAGGGTTTTAAAGGTTCGCCGCAGGCGCTGATTGTTGACGGTTATGAAGCAATCAGGGACGGCCGGACGGTTTATGTCAACGCCGCCAATATTGACCCGACGGCTAAAACTATTTATACCAATATCTATTTGATTTCTTATAATCAGAATCCGGCGCCGAAAACCGTCGATATTTTAGGCCAAATTGTTTCTCATTGGAAATTCAACGATAATTTGCCGGAGAGCGTTAGCCCGACCCCGACCTGTTCGATTTCTTCCTTAAGTTGCGCCACTTCCGCTAATTGCGCCGCTGATCAAATCTGCGTGGTTTCCGGTTCGGCCGCGGGTTCCTGTGCTTTAAAAACTCCGAAGAATTGTTTGGTGGACACTGACTGCCCGGCTGACTTTTTTTGCGACAGCGTTAAATCCAGAATCACCCGCGATATTAAACGCGCCGGGAAACTGGAAGATTTAAAAGAAGCGCTGGCTAATTTTAAAAACATCAATAAGCATTATCCGTTTCTGGCCGCCGGCACTTATTTATCCGGCCATAGCGTTTCTCTTTGGCCGAGCTGGTCGCAGTCTTTATTGTCGGAGTTGGCGGCCGCTCAGGATTCTTTGGATCCGATTAATCGTCTGGGTTATTGTCAGGATTATGACGCTAAGACTTGCTGGAATGAAAATACCAAACGATTTTTTAACAATCAAACGGCGGCCTCTTCTTCTTTAATTCTGCCGGCCGGCAGTTACGCTTTGGTTTATTCCACCGATACCGCCGGCTCCCTTTATAATTTATGCGCGGTTATGGAAAGCCGCAATCCGGCCGACGCTAATTTAGGTTATCATTTTTTACCTGAAGATCTAGCCGGTTCGGCCTGCGTGAGCGCGACCGGCGTCTTGACTGGCGGTTTAGCAACCAATACCGCTCCTCGTTTGGTTGACAAATTTTTAACCGGAGACATTAATAAAGAATTTAACGGGTTTATTAAAGTAAGCGACGCCGAAAATAATCCTTTAACCTGGACGCTTAATACAGTCGGTACCGATTGGACCGGTTGGCAGGGCGGCCCGGTTTTAAAAGACACTTCTAATCCCAATCAGAAGAAGGTTTACGCGCAAACCGCCGGCAATCCCGGAACCTATAATATGTCTTTGACCGTGACCGACGGTCAGGGTGGCATTCTGGCTACTTCCACGCCCATAAAAATTGTTTCCGCTTCTTCGTTGATTGAAGCGGAGGACGCGGAATACGCCGTCGATCCGGTTGTTCCCCTGTCTTACAATTTCTCTTTTTCCAACCCTAATCCCCCGGTGACTTATTCCGTCACTCGTCTTTCCGGACCATTTGATTTATTGAATTTGCCGGCAATAGCTAAAACTCTTACGGCTACCGGCACTAACAGATCATTGGTCAATTTCAAAGGCTTAATCCCCTTGGTTTATAAATTTTCTAATGACGCGGATTTTAAGTATCGTATTACCGTCACGGATAAATTCGGAGCCCCCTCTTCTCAGGATTTTAATTTTAAGGTTTTAGTAACCAGACCACAGTTGAATTTTAACTGTCCGACGGAAATCCGCTGGAATAGTTATTATTCTTGCCCCCTAGGCGCGGATAAACAAGGAAATCATAATATCACTTACACTTCTAGCGCCGCGCCTTTAGCCGGGATGGAAGAAATATCTTCTTCAATCTTTGAAGGAACTCCTCTGGCGACGACTACCGGCTGGACGACGACTATCAGCGCGACGAATGAGTATGGAACCGCCAGTTCCAAATCTTTGACTCTGAAAGTAAACAGCTATTGCGGCGACGGTTATAAGCAAGCGCCTAATATGGAAGGCCGCGGCGGAATCTATAACGACGGTTATGAAGATTGCGACGGGTTGGAAGGCGTAGTTTCTAGCGTCTCAGCTAGTAGCATAAACTCACAATATGGTTGTATGACCGGCGTCAACGCTTCCGTCCCCACGCCGATTATTACCAACAGCTATTGCGTCTTTAAATCTCCGACCGACGGCGGCGGCTATTGCGGCGACGGTTATTGCCAGGCCAAGATTGGCAATAATAATATGGAAAATTGCTGGAACTGTCAGAAAGATTGCGGCAATTGCATCGCGACCGTGGAGTCGTACGCCACCGACGAACAGATTGTTTATTTAAACGGTAAAAAGCGCTACAAAACTCAGAGTCCGTCGACACTGGGAATAGCCACCACCACCTTGGCTACCGGTAATAATATTTTCGCTTTTTGGCTTCATAATATAGCGGATTTTAACGATTATGGTTTGGCTTTCCGTATTTTAGTCGGTCCGACCAGCACCCCTTATTATGTTATGGATTCCGCTAATTCGGCCTTAAGTTGCGCCGCGCCTGAAGCCGCCAACCCGGCGCTGTCGACGCCCGAGTATAACCCGGCCGGCGAACTGAAAGACAATGACAGCTATAATTGGACGGAAATTAATTTTAATAAAGGAGACGGATTCGCTTCTTCCTCGGTCATTAATTTAGGAACAGCTAACGCCTTTACGCAAAAAAATAGTCCGCTTAAGCAGATAACTGTCTTAACCGGCGCCGTCGGTTCGCCGCTCCCCTATATCTGGGGCGAGGACAGGAACGACCAGGCGCTTTATTGCCGTCTGGATTATTTCTATCGTACCGATACACTCGGAACCTGTTTACCGTCTTGTGAAAATAAATCTTGCGGCAGTGACGGTTGCGGCGGAACCTGCCCGAGCAAATGCGCGCCGCAGTATTATCCGGACGGAACTCTCCAGCCGATGCAGTGTGCTAACGATAACTCCTGTTGCTATTTGGAAAGTTGTTTCGGGCGGTGCGGTAATTATGATCGGGGTTGTAGCAGTACAGGGAGATTTAAATGCGGGACCGCCGATTATACTTGTCCGAATACCTATGGCCAGGGAACCGAATGCAACTCGGCTTATGAGTGTCTAGCCCTTAAAGAAAATTGTACGGGGAAATGCGGCAGTTACCTAATCCCCGGAGAATATCGGCATTATTCGGGAAATGCGGCGGGGAACATTATAGTCACAGGAACAAAATCTTCCTCTCTGGCCTGCGGTACGGCCGGTACGAATAATAATTGTTCCGCCCCGACGCCGTTCTGCAATAATAACAGTACGAAGGTAGTTAATTATCAGCGCTGTGTGGCTCCTAATTGTACCGGAAAATGCGGCGGCGCTCTGGATGATCTCTATGGAATAGCTTGTTCTCTGACCAATGGGACCGATACCTGCACCTATGATTCGTATAATAATTGTTACGCTAACGCTTGCTGTCATGTTTCGGCTGGTTATTGTGACGGGAAATGCGGTGGTGTCAATGGCGGTTGTGGCCGTATTTGCGGCCAGGCGGGAACGAATAATAATTGCCCTGCCGATAAACCAGTTTGTAACCAAACGACAGGACTATGTTATAAACCTTGTACTCCGGATTGTACTAATAAGTGCGGCGGAGCCTCAGATGGTTGCACCGGATCATGTAATGGTACGGTTAATTGTTCTGCGGATAAACCGGATTGTAATGAAAATCCTGGAACTCTAGGCGTAGGAACTTGTTGTAAATTAGATTGTGTTGGAAAATGCGGCGGCGTTCCGGACGGTTGCGGCGGAACCTGTGGCTCACCTTCCGGCATAGGTTCTCAGGATGTTTGCGCTGACGGGCAGAGGTGCGTCAGCGGAGTTACTGCTACTTGTTGTACTCCGAAATGTAGTTACATGTCTTCACCGCTTTATACTTATAAAATTTGTCCTGAAGCCGGTGAAGGTTTAGGAAAATGTCGCTATATTGATACTTATGGCTATGTGCATTACAGCGGTTCGTATGTAACTAATTATCAGTGCACTGGCTATTCAAATTGTCTGCCGGCCGCGGTAACCAACAATTATTCCAGTGGCGCCAGTATGATGGAATGCGGTCCGGATGGGTGTGGCGGAACCTGTGGAACTTGCGCCTCTGGGAAAGTTTGCGGCGGGCATAGCGGTAGTGACTGGGAAGAATATAATTGTTGCACCCCGAGCAATAGTACTTGTCATCCTTATAAAAATTCAAATGGAGCTTACATCTGGCCGGGAGTTTAGTATTATAAACACGTCTAAATTTAAAATATGACTAAACTTAAAAAAATAATTAGCATTTCTCTCGCCGCCGCGATTATTCTTATTGTCATTTTAGTGATTCTGATTATTAAAAAAACTTCCGGACCGCTACCCGGCGGACAATTTTCTGAGCCGACGGTCGTCGCTCCGAAATTTTTGGACGACGCCGCCAAAGAAAAGCTGGGGATAGCGCCGGAAACAAAAATTCAATCCTTAAAAGAGAATGAAAAGGGGGAAGTGATGGTCTATAAGGTAATAAATAATGACAGTGATATTGTTTTGAGTCCGGCGCAAATCGGTTCGATTAGCCCGCGTCAGACTCCGGCCAAGTAATCGAGGTGGGGATGATTAATATAATAATTGGCCAAAAGTGATATTATCGGTTATAATTTTAAGTATCTAGAAAATGTAACTAAAAAGAAAAAATATGTTCAACAATTTAAACAATGTCGGCGGTCAAAATCGTCCGGCCGTGGATGACATTTTTGCCGAAACCGATAAATCTCAGGAAGGCGGCGCTCTTAATACCGCCGGTTCGCCGAGTTCTGTTTCTTCCTCTTCCGCGTCCGGCGGCGAAATTGAAACGCAGAGAATCGGTCTGACCGCGGAGGGCCAAGCCGCCGAAGAAGCGCCGGAATCCGCCGCCGCCGGCAAATGGTTTAAGATTGTTTTAATTTTGATTATCGCCGCGATTTTGGTTTTAGGCGGCTATTTGGCTTACACTAAATTTTTTAACGCCGCTCCGGTCGATCTGGCTCCCGCTCCGGTCGTTAAAGATACGACGACCTCAACGCCGGCTCCGGCGGAAACCGGATCGTTCGTTAAGCCGACCGGCGAAAATTTAAGCACTGTTAATCCTGAATCGCCAACCGATTCTTCTTCGGTGATACCGGAAATTCCCGGAGTGAACGTCCCGGCGCTTTCCGTTCCCACGACGACCGCGGAAACTTCAGTGACGCCGGTCGTTTCCTTGATTGATTCTGATTCCGACGGTTTAACTGATAGCGAAGAAAAAACCGCTGGCACTAATATTAATGTGATTGATACCGATGTTGACGGCCTGAGCGATTATGAGGAGGTAAAAATCTATAAGACCAATCCGCTGGTGGCCGATACGGACGGCGATGGTTATCTGGACGGTGTGGAAGTAAAGGGCGGTTATAACCCCAATGGCAAAGGAATGTTAGCTGGCGCGTCCTCGACTCCGGCCGTCGGCTTCTAAATTATTTTTCTTATGTTGACCAATCAACCCCTTAAAGCGCGGCCCCGGTCGAATATTTTTGCCGGCCAGAAAGCCCGGCCGCGCTTATCTTTGAATTTACATACTATGCCACAGACTTCCGACCGCCATTTTAAAAAATGGCTGTTTTTGGCAATACTGGTTTTTGGGTTGATGGTTTTGGTTGCTTTCTCGATCTTTTGGCAATAATTTTACTTCCGTTTCTTTATGTTTAATAAAAATAAAAAAATAATTCCCGAACCGGCCACGAGTCAGGAAGTCTCCAGTCCCGATTTGATAATCCATAATATGCCCAGCCCGGCGAAATTAAGCGGCACCGGGTTTAGCCGGAAAGCCCCAGTTTCTTCTTCCGCTAGTTTAATTCCGTCCGCCGCCGGAAATAATTTTAAAACCGTCGGTTTGTTGATAATCGTCCTCGGTCTGGTTGTTATCGGTGCTATTGTTTATTTGAGTTATCGGTTTATTATTAAGCCGACCGCCGGACAACCTAATGCCCCGGTCACGATAACGGCGACTTCGTCCGAAGCTGAAACTAAAATTAACGCGCCGGTGGCCGCGCCGATTTTAACGCCGCCCGCTGATTTATCGACAGCCACGCCCGCGATTTTGGACTTGGCGGTTACCACCTCTTCTTCAACGGAAATCGTGATGAATGAGGAATCATCTGGCCGGGACGGTAGTAATCTGCCGCCGCTTTTAGACAGTGATAATGACGGCTTGGGCGACGAGGAAGAGACGGTTTTGGGGACCTCTCCAGTTTCGGCCGATTCCAACGGCAACGGTTATCCGGATTTGGTCGAAGTCAATAATAATTATAACCCGGCCGGTACCGGCCGTCTGGACGCCAATGGGAATCTTACCGGGTATGATGATAAAGTTTTTGGTTATCATTTATTGTCTCCCAAGATTTGGCCGGTCTCGTCTTTGAATAATGACGCCACGACCGTCTTTACCGCTCCCGACGATTCTCTGATCCAGATCTCGGTTCAGGATAATCCGGATAAAGCCAGTATCCTGAGCTGGTACGAAGAATCTTTCCCGGAAGAAACCGTCGGCTATGATCGATTAAAAACCGCGGATACCTGGGACGGAATCATGGGGCGGGATAACCTTAATTTTTATCTGGCGGATAAAGACCATAAGAATATTTTAGTGATTTCTTACATTCCCGCGGTTTCCGGCCGTCTTACCTATCCTAATATTTTTCGGCTGATGATAAATTCTTTGGCTTTCCGGTAAAATAAATTTTAGCGGTCGTTAATTGTTTTCAAAAACAGATTTTGAAACTAAAAAACTCTTCCTGACGGAAGAGTTTTTGTTATGATTGTGGTTCCGGGGTTAGATTTTAATTTAAATTGGATTTTCCGATAATCTTATCAATAATTCCGTATTTTTGCGCTTCGGCCGCGGACATATAATTATCGCGGTCGCTGTCATGCTCTACGGTCGCCACTTTCTGCCCGGTATGCGCCGCCAGAATTTTATTCATTTTATCTTTGATTTTTAAAATATGTTCCGCTCGTATTTTAATGTCCGAGGCTTGGCCTTCCGCCCCGCCCATGATTTGGTGGATCATAATTTCACTGTTCGGCAGAGCAAATCTTTTGCCCGGCTTGCCGGCGGCCAGAAGAACGGAAGCCATAGAGGCAGCCAAACCGACACAAATCGTGGAAACGTCGGATTTGATATATTGCATGGTATCGTAAATCGCCAGACCAGCACTGACCGAACCGCCTGGAGAGTTGATATAGAATTTAATATCCGCGTCTTTATTCTCGGCATCCAGAAACAGAAACTGCGCGATAATAATGTTGGCGACATGATCGTCTATAGGTTCGCCCAAGAAAATTATCCGGTCTTTCAGAAGACGGGAATAGATATCGTAAGCTCGTTCTATTTGTCCTTCTTTTTCAATGACAGTAGGAATTAGGGGCATAATAGTTTATATGATTAATTGTTTATTATAGATTTTAAGTATAGCCGAAAAAGCGGATTTTGTAAAGGCCAGATTAATAATCCAGTCTTGATTTTTATTTTTATTTATTCTAAAATATACTAAAGTTTAATAAGTATAAATTAGTTTTTTATTGGCCGGTTTTCGGTCTTATTTTCATCTAAATAATCTTATGACCCTTATTCAAAGATTTTCCAAGCTGTCAGTCCGGGCTAAAGCCTGGTGGATTTTAGCGCTCATTATAGTTTTCGCCGTAGTTGTCGGGATAACGACGGGTGGCAACGGTTACAATAATCTGGTTAAAAATTTGGCCGCGAAAACCAACAATATTATAGTTTTGCCTCAGATTAAAGAAATTCCTTTCAGTCTGGGCTTAGATTTGCAGGGTGGCGCTCATTTGGTTTATCAGGCCGATGTTAAAAATATTCCCGAGGCCGACCGCGCCGGCGCTATGGAGTCCGCCCGCGATGTCATCGAACGCCGGGTTAACGCTTTCGGCGTTAGCGAGCCGGTAGTGCAGGTAAATAAAAGCGCTAATGGCGAGTATCGGATTATTGCCGAACTGGCAGGCATCAAAGATGTGAGCGAAGCGATTAAGACTATCGGCGAAACACCTATTTTGGAATTTAAGGAACAAGTATCCGGCGCCGCTCAAACTATCGAGGCCACCTCTTCCGAGATTAATCTGGATTTAAGCACCAGTTGGAAAAATACTGAATTGACCGGAAAATATTTAAAACGTTCGTCTGTGCAGTTTAATCCTAATGACGGTTCGGCGGAAGTTTCTTTAGAATTCGATGCCGAAGGGGCAAAATTATTTGAAGATATAACTGCCCGCAATATCGGCAAACCGGTCGCTATTTTTCTGGACGGTTATGTAATCAGCGCGCCGACCGTTAACGACAAAATTACCGGCGGTCAGGCCGTGATTTCCGGTCGTTTTGATGTGGAGGAAGCAAAATTATTAGTAAAAAGACTTAATTCCGGTGCTCTACCCGTGCCGATTAGCTTGATTTCTCAGAAAACAGTGGAGGCCAGTTTGGGTTCAAAATCGATTGATAATAGCTTAAAAGCCGGTTTAATCGGTCTCTTGCTCGTTTCTCTGTTTATGATTTTATATTACCGTCTGCCAGGCTTACTGTCGGTTTTGTCCTTATTGGTTTACGGTCTGACGGTTTTGGCGATTTTTAAAGCCTTGCCGGTTTGGCTGGCCTTGGCTTTAGTCATTATTATGGTCGGGTTGATTTTCTATACTTTTAACGAGCTAAAGATATTCAATGGTACCCTAGCCCTACTGTTTGCCGTTATCGGTCTGCTTTTATTCTTTTACGCGTTAAAACCGGTGACTTTGTCCCTTTCCGGAATCGCCGGCTTTATCCTTTCCATCGGTATGGCCGTCGATGCGAACATTCTGATTTTTTCCCGTACCCGGGAAGAATTGAAAGCGGGTAAATCGGTTAGCCAAGCCGTTAATGACGGTTTCAAACGCGCCTGGCCGTCCATCCGCGACGGCAATGTTTCGACAATTATCACTTGTTTGATCTTAATGTTCTTCGGCACTTCGACCATCCAGGGCTTTGGCACAACTTTATTCATTGGTATCGCCGTTTCGCTTTTTAGCGCGATTGTTATCACTCATACCTTATTTGTAGTCATTCTGGGCGACTGGCTAGAGAAGCGGACTTGGCTTTTGGGAATACGCCGGCCAAAAACTGAGAACCAAAAATAACGCCATTCTTTCATTTTTAATTTTTAATTCATCATATGATTTATAAGATAATCCAAAAAAGAAAAATCTTCCTCTCGTTTTCCACTTTAGCCGTAGTCGCTTCCATTCTCGCCCTTTGTTTCTGGGGTTTGAATTTCGGCATCGATTTTACCGGCGGGAGCTTGTTGGAGGTAGAATTTAAGAACTATCAGCCCAGTATTACGGAAATTCAAGATAGTCTCAAAGATTCTGATTTACATAACTTAATCGTTCAGCCGACAGAGAATTCTACTATTTTGCGTTTTAAAGAAAATTCCGAAGAGGCGCATCAGGCGACGGTTAAGAAGCTGCAGTCTTTGGTTAAAGATAAACCAGGGGCCTCTTTTAAGGAACTGCAATTCGATTCAGTCGGTCCGACCATCGGCCAAGAATTAAAAAGCAAATCTTTTAACGCCACAGCTATCGCCTTTGTAATGATTATCATTTATATTTCCTTCGCTTTCCGAAAAGTATCTAAACCGGTCGCTTCCTGGAAATACGGCGTCGCCGCCATTATCGCTTTGGTCCATGATATTCTATTCATTCTCGGCGTTTTTTCGGTTCTAGGGCATTTCTATGGTATTGAAGTTAACACGCCGTTCATTGCCGCCGTTTTAACGGTTTTGGGTTATAGTGTCAGCGATACGATTATCGTTTTTGATCGTATCCGCGAAAATTTGCCCAAGAGCCAAGAAGATTTTGAAAATACGGTTAATCGCAGTGTCAACCAGACTTTAACCCGATCAATTAATACTTCTTTTTCCGCGATTTTAGCCCTTTTAGCCATTCTTTTCTTCGGTGGCGACACTATCAAAGATTTCGCCCTAGCGCTTATTGTTGGTATTTTCATCGGCACTTACAGTTCCATTTTCATCGCCAGCCCGGCTTTGGTTGTTTGGGACAAGATAGCCAGACGGCAGAAATAAAAAGTTTTAGCTTATCATAGCGTCAATATTTTTATTGTTGTTCTTAAAATATTTGTAAATGGCCAGAAAAAGTAGAGTATTTCCGATAATCAGAGGGATTATCGCGATGGCAAACGGTTTGGATGAAGAAGAGGTCTTACTGGAATCCAAACTGAGAGATGATTTGGGGCTCGATTCCATAGACATCGCCGAGTTAGCGGTGAAAGTGGAAAAAGAGTTCGCCATCAGTATTAAGGACGAAACGATCAACGATTTCGCAACGGTTGAAAACGTAGTAGATTACGTCGTTAAAGTCGTTTGGTAGAAATTACCGTAGTTCGTCAAAAAAATAAACCTCCGTATTTGCGGGGGTTTTTATTAAGGCGGCTGTAAAAAATAGCCTTAATTTGTTATAATTATCGTATGAAATTAAATTGGCGCTTGTCTGGCCAATCTGTCCGGGAAACCCTGGATCTCTTGATCGAATTCGCTTATCTGGCGACGATTTTTTTAATTCCACTGTGGTTCGCGCATCTCCTGCCTACTTATAATATTTTTGAACTCAATAAGATAATCTTATTCAAGATTCTGGTCTGTCTTCTTTTGTTCTTTACGGCCGTTAAAGTTATTTTTTTTATTCCCGTCCGGCCACGTTCGGCCGGAAAATTCTTTAAAAAACATTGGCTGATTCCGACAATTTTTATCGTCGGCCTGAGCCTGACGCTTCTCGGTTCATTAAATCCGATGCTCAGTTTCTACGGAATAATAGAGCGCCAACAAGGGTTGAGCAGTTATTTGTTTTATTTTCTCTGGTTTGTTTTGGTCAGTTTTAACATTTTAACCGTTAATAACAAGCGCCGGCGAGGAGAAGATGACAAATTAGCGGAAAAAACAAAACGAGTCGCGCTGGTCGCCGTTTTGTCCGCTTCGCTGGTATCTCTTTATGGTCTTCTTCAGATTTTTGGCTTGGATTTCACAACCTGGCCGGAACCGCCCCTTTTGACGCATCGGGTTCTTTCTTCTTTCGGCCAGCCTAATTTTTTAGCTTCTTTTTTGCTGTTGGTCATTCCTTTGAGTTTTTATCTGTTTTACGAGAGTCGCCGGCCGCTTATTAAGTTCGCTTATTTTTTGGCGGCAGCCAGTCAGCTGGTTTGTCTGGTTTTAACCGGCAGTCGCGGCGGACTGATCGCTTTGCTTATAGCGGCCGCTTTATTTTTGGTCTATCTTTTATTTTCTTCTTCCTGGCGGCGTTGGAAAAAATATTTGGTTATATCGTTATTTTTGTTGGGAGCGATCGGAGCGCTGGGCGCGCTGAATTATCTTTTGCCGAATCACCTCAGCTCTTTATTCGATCTTAACTCCGGCAGTGTTGGCGCCCGCGTTAATTTTTATTTAGCCGCGGCCGAAGCGATAAAAGAGCGGCCGCTTTTAGGTTATGGTTTGGAAAACGCCGGTGATGTCTTTATCCGTTATTATCAGCCGGACTGGGGCGTTTACGGCGAAGTCGGCCAATCCGCCGACCGCGCTCATAATCTGTTTTTGGATATCTTGCTTAACGCCGGCGCCGTCGGTCTGTTGCTGTTTACGGTTTTATATTATTATTTTTTTCGTCTGGCGCGGGATAATATTAGGCAAAAGAAACAGTCCGCCTTGTCGCTGGCTCTGGCTTTTGGCGCGGCCGCTTATTTATCGTCTTTATTGTTTAGTTTCGCTTTCACGACCGGAGAAATTTATTTTTGGCTTTTTTTAGCCTTGCTGGTGGCGCTTAATCGGACAGACAGCGGCCGGGAAACGGGAGAAGAAACTTCCGCCGCCGGGCAAGGCTATAAAAAATTATTAGGACTCAAGATTATCGGGCTTTTACTTATAAGTTTTTTAATTTTTCGCCAGATTAACCGCGAATTTAAAACCCTGATGGCCGATTATTATTTCAACGCCGTTTATTTTACTTTAACCACACCGGATTATTTTACCGCTCTGACTTTGGACAGTTACGTGCGAGAGCAGAAAACAAATCCGGTTAATCAGGAAGCTTATGATTATTTCCTGGGAGAAAGACTGAGCGAATTTTATCCGTCGATTGTGGACTTGGCTCCGCAACAAGCAGTCGCCCGCAGATTAAAGGAGATTGACGCCTCTTTATCAGCGAGCGGCTATAAAAATTTATTATTGAAAGCGAAAATCAATAATGCTTTGGGAAATTTTTCCGTCGCTCAAGATTATTTGTCTTCCGTCATCGCTCTGACTCCGAATTGGCCGCTGGTTTACCTGGAGCAGGGAAAAATATGGGCGGCGCAGGGCGATTCCCAGGAAGCGATTGTCGCTTATCAACTGGCCACGCTCAATTTACCCGCGATTAGCGATTCGCGCCTGAACGACCTCCATCGTCAAAATGTCCTTCATTACTTGTACTTTATCGACTATAGGATTGCCGCTCTCTATGAGACGGCCAAAAATTATCCAGCCGCCGAAAAATACTATCGGCTCGCTTACGGCAGTAATCCGGACGATTTTACCTTGCTGAAGAAAATCGCCGACACTTATTATCGGCGCGGCGATTTAAAGACCGCTCGGGAATATGTCGCCCACGGATTGACGCGTAATCCGGCCGATTATAATTGGTCGCTCGCTTTAGCCGCTTTATATCGGGAAACGGGCGATCACGCTAAGGCTCTTAAATATCTGGAAAAAGCTCGGGAATTGGCGCCGGATAATCAAGAAATTTTGAATTGGAAAGAAGATTATGGGGAATAAGGAAATAAAAATTTCCGCCTGTCTGGTGGTTTATAATGAGGCGAAGAATATTCGCCGTTGCCTGGAAAGTTTGCGGGAGGCGGTTGATGAAATTATTGTCGTCCATGACGGCGAATGCCAGGACGAGACTTTGGAAATTTGTCGCGAGTATGACGCGAAAATATTCCTCCGGCCGCATGTCGGGATAATGGAGGCTCATTTGGTTTTGGCTATCGAACAGGCATCAGGTGATTGGCTTTTGCGGATAGACGCCGATGAATTTTTGTCTGATGAATTAAAGAATAGCTTAAGACGTTTGGTTAAAGAGGCTGAGGAAGAAGGTTTAAGTGCCTATTCGTTCCGGTGGTTGAGTCACTATAACGGCCGGTTCTTGCCGGGAAAGAACCGCAAATCGATTTTGTTTAAGAAAATTGATTTATATTGGTTTTCCATGCCGCATTTAGCCTGGCAGACTCGAGGACGGATGAAAATTTCCACTTATATTTTAGGACACCAGGTTAAGGATTATTCGACAGCCCAGGCGGATAAACAGAAAAGATGGGCGATGATCCAAGCGGAATATATTTTGAAAGATTTTAAAGAGTTGGACAATTTTCAGGCCGAGAGAACTGATTGGCTTAAAACTTATAGTTTTTCCCGCCAGCAGGCGAGATCTCGTCTATTGCCGCTTTTAAAATTTCTTAAATCTTTTTGGGAAAACATCGTTCACGGTGCCGGGCTGAAAGAGACTTGGCGTCAAGGGAAATATAATTACTATCTGGGAAAATATATTTTTAAGCTTAGTCGGAAAGGTTAAACTTGATTTCCAAAAATTTGGCTTTCAGTCCCTATGAATAATCCTAAAATTACAATCATTACCTGTACTTATAATAGCGCTCGCCATTTACGGGCCACTTTAAATTCGGTTAAAGAGCAGACTTATAGAAATTTTGAACATTTATTTATCGACGGCGGTTCGACGGACGACACCCTCAATATTATCAGGGAGTATTATAAGGAGCCAACCTTAGTCAGCGGCCGAGATAAAGGGCTTTATGAGGCGTTCAATAAAGGATTAAATAATGCCAAGGGACAAATAATCGGTTTTTTACATTCTGATGATGTTTTTTTTGATAAAAAGTCCTTAGAAAGAGTGGCGACTGCTTTTCTAAATCCGGACATTGATTATTATTGTTCAAGAATGATAATTTGTGATGAAGAATTGGAAAAACCTTTTGCTTTATTAGGCGCTGCTCCTCATCGTCAAACCGGGCGAGATCAATTATATAGCTCGACTTATTTTGCCCATCCGACTTATTATTGTAAAAGAGAAATTATCGAACGGGTAGGGAAATTTGATTTACGCTATACGGTAGCGGCGGACATTGATTGGCTTTATCGTTTGGAACAAACGACCAATCGTTTTTATTTTGATCCCCTTCCTCTCGTCAAATTCCGAGGGAAAGGTGGAACCAGCGCTAGACGGTATTTCGTCGGTTTATCAGAAGAAATGGCTATCAGATTAAAGAATGAAAAGCCGTCGCTCATTTTTTTTCTCATCTACGGTTATCATTATTGGCGGCGGGGAACAAGATTTATTTTAGAGAAATTGAAACTATTCCGACTAGTGGACGCTATTAGAGAAATAATAATTAAAACAAGAAAATAAAATAATCTATGCCTTTTATCTTTTCAACTCAAGTTATTTTTTCCGTCTTCGTTTTTATCTTCGGCCTGATTATCGGCAGTTTCCTGAATTGCCTGATTTGGCGTTTGTATAAAAATGAAACTTTAGGCGGTCGATCATATTGTCCTAAATGCCGACAGACCATTGCCTGGTATGACAATATCCCTCTCCTTAGTTTCTGCCTGCTCGGCGGCCGCTGTCGTCATTGTCAGGCTTTGATTTCCTGGCAGTATCCGCTGGTGGAATTAGCAACCGCCGTTCTCTTTTTGTTGACTTTTTGGGCGGACGCCGCTAGTGGGCAGTTTTCTCTACTTCTGCTTCGCGACTGGTTATTAATCATAACATTCGTGATTATTTTCGTTTATGATTTTCGCTGGCAGCTGGTACCTATGGCCGCGGTTTGGCCGCTGGGCGCGGCGATTTGTGGCGCTAATCTGTTGTTGAGGCTTTCCTGGAAGGCCTTATTATTCTTTGCTATTATCGGCGCCGTCTTTTTCCTAATACAATATTTACTAACGAGAAAGAAGGGAATAGGGGAGGGCGATATCTGGCTGGGAGCGCTTTTGGGTCTGTCTTTTCCTAGCGCCGCCGAAATGCTTTTAATTCTGGTTTTATCTTATAGTTTTGGCGCCTTCATCGGTTTAATTCTGCTGTCTTTACAAAAAAAGGGCTGGAAGTCGCAAATCGCTTTCGGTCCGTTTTTAGCCCTGGGAGCCGTTATCACTTTGATTTGGGGAAATAGGATACTAGCCTGGTATTTACAGTTTTGTTGTTAAATCTTTATAAATTCGGTATAATATCAGTAGCAATAATTCGTGTTAAATATTGCCATATTTTTAATTTAAACCATTATGAAAGATAATGTTATCGCCGGTTTGGATATTGGTTCGACTTCTATCCGACTGGTAATCGGTCAAAAGATTCCCGGACCGGCCGGCGAAGAACTGCAGATTATTGGCGCCGTTTCCGAAGCGACTGCCGGCGTCAGCCGCGGGATAGTTAATAGTATCGAAGAAGCGACTTCCTCTATCTCTGCCGTTTTAGAAAAAGCAGAACGTCTGGTTGGCGTGCCGATTACTCGCGTTTGGGTCAGTATTAATGATCCTCATATAAAATGTGAACGCTCCAAGGGCGTGGTGGCAGTCGGTCGGAGCGATGGTGAAATAAATGAAAATGATGTCAATCGCGCAATTGAAGCGGCGCGCGCTTTGGCGGTTCCGGTAAATTATGAAATTTTGCATGTCATTCCCATTAAATTCAGCGTCGATAACCAGGGCGACGTGAAAGATCCGATTGGCA
Organism: Patescibacteria group bacterium; assembly: GCA_041650775.1. Taxonomy (GTDB): domain Bacteria; phylum Patescibacteriota; class Patescibacteriia; order Patescibacteriales; family UBA12465; genus UBA12465. The sequence continues at coordinate 185,073 of JBAZKO010000001.1, read as the reverse complement.
TGACTGGAATCCGGCTGGAGGTTGAAACTCTGATTATCCAAGGACTAAGCACGCAGATAAAAAATTTAACCAAGGCTATTTACCGGACAGGTTTGGAAATTGAAGATTTGGTAATCGCTCCGCTCGCGGCGGCGGAAGCGGTTTTAAGCTCGAAACAAAAAGAATTGGGCGTCGCTTTGATTAATTTAGGCTCGGCGACGACTTCTTTGGCGGTTTATGAAGAGCGCAATCTGATTCATACCGCGATTTTACCTTTAGGTGCCGAACATATTACTGCCGATATCGCTATCGGTTTGCGTTGTCCGATAAATCTGGCCGAAAGAATAAAGAAAGAATATGGCAGTGCGGCGGCTGATGAAATCGACAAGAAAGACGAAGTCGATGTCAGTGAGCTGGTGAAAGAAGAAGAGGTTAATGATGATATCAGCTTTATTTCCCGGAAATATTTGGCGGAAATAATAAACGCGCGTGTTGAAGAAATTTTTGATAAAGTCGACAATGAGTTTAAAAAAATCGATCGTTCCGGTATGCTTCCGGCTGGCGTGATTTTTGTCGGTGGCGGGGCGGAATTAGACGATTTGGTGGAGGCGGCGAAAAAGAAATTGCGTCTGCCGGCGGCTGTCGGTCTGGCCAAGAATATCAATGTCGTAATCGATAAAGTGAAAAACCCGGAATTTTTAACGGCTTTGGGTTTGGTCATCTGGGGCAGTCATACGGAACTTGAAGGCGCCAGCCAGAATAATTTTAAGAAGAATTTAGGCGGGATTCTGGAAAAAACCAAGGGTTTGTGGAATAAAATAATGCCCAAATAATTAATTTCTAATTTTTTTCCAATCAATTCAATTTAATCTCCAATAATTTTATGGCTGAAGTAAAACCGGAAATTGAAACTTTTGCTAAAATAAAAGTGGTCGGCGTCGGCGGCGGCGGCGGTAGTGCGATTAATCGTATGGTCGCAAACGGCATTAAAGGCGTCGGTTTCGTCGCGATTAATACCGATGTTCAGGCACTCCATTATAATAAAGCTAACGAGAAAATCCATATCGGTAAAACCGTAACCAAGGGTTTGGGCGCGGGTATGAATCCGGATTTGGGGAAGGGCGCGGCTGAAGAGTCGCAAAATGAAATCCGTGAAGTCTTAAAGGGTTGCGATATGGTTTTTGTCACTTGCGGCTTAGGCGGTGGTACCGGTTCCGGTGCTTCCCCGATTATCGCGCAAATTGCTAAAGATTTAGGGGCTTTAACCGTAGCGGTCGTTACCAAACCTTTTATGTTCGAGGGCGGACAGCGGAAAAATATCGCTGATCGGGCTTATTCGGAATTAGCCGATAAAGTCGACACCATCATTACTATCTCCAATGATAAATTATTGCAGGTTATTGACAAGAGAACCTCGCTTTTGGAAGCCTTTAAAACGGCCGACGATGTCTTGCGCCAGGGCGTGCAGGGTATTGCTGAGATAATTACCGTTCCCGGTATCATTAACGCTGATTTTGCCGATGTCAAAGCCGTTATGGCCAACGCCGGTTCGGCTCTGATGGGTATCGGGCAGGCCACAGGCGAGAATAAGGCCATAGAAGCCGCCAAGGATGCCATTAACTCTAATTTATTAGATATGTCCATCGATGGCGCCCGGGGCATCGTCTTTACGATTACCGGCGGTCCGGATTTGAGTATGACGGAAGTAAGCGAGGCGGCGAAGGTTATAACTTCGGCGGCCGATGAGGACGCTAAGATTATCTTCGGCGCCGTAATCGATGAAAAGATGAAAGATTCCATTAAGATTACGGTAGTGGCGACCGGTTTTGACGGTCGCGGCAAAAGCCAGAAGAGCGAAACGATTAAATCTTCTTATACTCCCAATGCTTTTATAATCGAAAAAGAGAACGAGAAAGAAGCGGCACCCAGTGCCAATATCGATAAAAACAAAGGAAAATTTTCGGTGTTTAGGAATATCCCTGTTAAACCGGCTCTGGAAAAGAAAGCGGAGCGGCCGAGCAATAGTGAAGACGATGATTTAAGCGTTCCGGCATTTATTCGGAAAAAAATGGGGTAATTACAATATTTGATAGAATATAGAATATAATAAAATCTGACCGCCTATAAGGTCAGATTTTATTATATAAATTTCTGTGGATAACTTCATAATTTTTTTATATTTTTTTAAAGATTAGCTAAATTGACCCGCACATCAAAATTTGCTAAAATAAATATAGATACAACATTTAGTGGTCAATTTTTTAAAAAGGCCACAAAATATGGGTTTTTAAGCCTAAGATATGAAATGCCCGATTTGCTACTTTTTAGACACAAAAGTCGTTGATTCCCGGGTTGCTCCGGACGGCTTGTCTATTCGCCGCCGCCGGGAATGTTTAAAATGCGGCTTTAGATTCTCCACTTATGAAGAAATAGAGCTATTAGATTTGGTTATTGTCAAGCGCGATGGCCGAAGAGAATCTTATAGCCGGGATAAATTGGTCAGCGGTTTGAAGAAATCTTGCGAAAAAAGGCAAATTACCGAAGATCGTTTTAAAAAATTGATTCATTCCATTGAGCGCGACCTCCAGCGTCTGAAAAAGACGGAAATTACATCTCGACAAATCGGTCAAGTAGTGATGAAAAACCTTAAAAGAGTCGATCCGGTCGCCTATATTCGTTATGCCTCAGTTTATGAATCCTTCAAAGATGCCCATGAGTTCAGAAAAGAGTTAAATAAATTAATAAACGAAAAGAAATAATACAGGTATGTCAGAAACTATCAGCAAATTAATTAAAAGATCCGGTGAAATCGTTGATTTTAACCAGGATAAGATTACTAAAGCGATTTACAAAGCGGCCTTAGCGACAGGAGTTGATGACCGTCATTTAGCTAAAAAAATTAATGACCAGGTCGTTATCAAATTAAACCAAAAATTCCATAAGAACAGCATTCCGGCCGTGGAAGAAGTTCAGGATATTGTGGAAGAGGTTTTAATAGAAAGTAAACTCATTAAAATCGCCAAGGCTTATATCCTGTACCGCGAACAGCATCGTCAATTACGTGATATCAATAACGCGACTTCCGATGATAGGCTAATGGAAGATTATTTGGGTCGCGCCGATTGGCGTCTGAAGGAAAACAGTAATATGAGTTTTTCCGTTCAGGGACTAAACAACTACATCGCTTCCGCGATTTCCGCGCGCTACTGGCTTAATAAAATGTATCCGGAAAATATCCGGGCGGCTCATGTCCAAGGAGATTTTCATATTCATGATCTTGGACTATTGGCGCCTTATTGTTGCGGTTGGGATTTGAAAGATTTGTTAATCCGCGGATTTCGCGGTGTTAGCGAAAAAGTTCAGAGCAACGCCCCGAAGCATTTTCGAAGTGCCCTTGGTCAGATTATTAATTTTTTCTATACCCTACAGGGTGAATCCGCCGGCGCGCAGGCCTTCGCCAATTTTGATACCTATCTGGCGCCTTTTATCCGTTATGATAATTTAAGCTATAAGGAAGTAAAACAGGGTTTGCAGGAGTTTATGTTTAATATTAACGTTCCGACGCGCGTCGGTTTCCAAACCCCGTTTACCAACATCACCCTTGACGTGACTCCGTCACCGATGATTGGCGAAGAGAATATTATTATCGGCGGCGAAGTCAAATCGGAAAAATATAAAGATTTTCAGCCGGAAATGGATATATTCAATCAAGCTTTCGCCGAAGTAATGCTCGCCGGCGATTCGACCGGCCGGGTCTTCGGTTTTCCAATCCCGACTTATAATGTCGATAAGGACTTTGATTGGAACCGCGAATGTTTGAAACCAGTTTGGGAAATGACCGCCAAGTACGGAATCCCTTATTTTTCCAATTTCGTTAATTCCGATATGAATCGCGATGACGCCCGCTCGATGTGTTGTCGTTTGAGACTGGATAATCGTGAATTGCGCAAGCGTGGCGGCGGTCTGTTCGGCGCCAATCCTTTAACCGGTTCTTTGGGCGTCGTGACGCTTAACTTGGCGCGCATCGGCTATCTGTCGAAGACTAAAGAAGAGTTCAAGGAACGGCTGTTGAAGTTGATGGAACTGGCCAAAGAGAGCCTGGAGATCAAGCGTAAAATAATCGAAAAATTCACTGATGATTATCTTTATCCTTACTCAATGTTCTATTTGGAGAATATGAAGCAACGTTTCGGTTGTTATTGGAAAAACCATTTTTCCACTATCGGCATTAATGGCATGAACGAAGCGGTTTTGAACTTGATGGGTAAAGATATTTCGACGCCCGAAGGACATGCCTGCGCCGCCGAAATGTTGGATTTTATGCGGGAAAAATTAATGGATTTCCAGAATGAAACTAATAATCTTTATAATTTGGAAGCGACTCCGGGCGAAGGCTGTACTTATCGTTTCGCCAAGAAAGACCAACAGCTTTATCCGGGAATAATTTGCGCCAACAACGAAGCGGTCAAAGCCGGCGCCAATCCTTACTATACCAATTCCACTCATTTGCATGTTAATTTTACCGATGATATTTTTTCCGCCTTGGATTTGCAGGATGATTTGCAGGTTAAATATACCGGCGGTACGGTTCTACACGGTTATCTGGGCGAACGTCTTCCTAACGGCGATGCCGCCAAAAAGTTGGTGAAAAAAATCGTGGAGAATTACCGCCTGCCTTATTTTACGATTACGCCGACGTTCTCGATTTGCCCTAAGCACGGTTATTTGTCCGGCGAACACAAGTATTGTCCGAAATGCGATGAAGAAATCGGCTATAAAGAAAATTAATTTATTAATAATGAATATATGAGCCCGATTCAAACCCAAAGACAGGAGTGCATTGTTTACAGCCGTGTCGTCGGTTGGCTGACTCCGATTAAGAACTATAATCCCGGCAAAGCGGCCGAGTACAAAGATCGCAAGACTTTTAAAGTCAGCGAATAATTTGTTCTAAACCTATGATTATCGGCGGACTGGAGAAACTGACTCTTCTTGATTACCCCGATCATCTAGCGGCTATAATCTTTACCGGCGGGTGTAATTTCCGTTGTCACTTTTGTTACAACCCCCTGCTTGTCCTGCCCCGCGAGGGAAGGGATAAAAAAAATAAAGAAAAAGGTTTTTCTCCGATTTCTACCGAAAACCTTTTTCTTTTTTTAAAAGAAAGATTCGGCCGTCTGGAGGGCGTAGTCATTACCGGTGGTGAGCCGACCTTGCATCCCGACTCGCCGTCTTTTATTAAGGAAATTAAGGATATTGGGTATCTTATCAAGCTGGACACCAATGGGACTAACCCCGAAATGTTGCAGAAGTTAATTGCCGCCGGTTTGCTTGATTACCTGGCCATGGATTTAAAAGCTCCGTTTTCCAAATATGAAGACGCGGTCGGAGTCAAGGTTGACTGTAATAATCTGCGAAAAAGTGTTAAAATTATAATGGCTAGCGGCCTACCTTATGAATTTCGAACGACGGTTGTTCCCGGTCTCTTGGAAAAGAAAGATTTTTCGGAAATGGGGGAAATCATTAAGGGAGCCTCAAAATGGTATTTACAGAAATTTAAATCAGATACGGATTTAGTCGATAAAAATTATCAGGCGCAACAGGCCTACTCGGATAAAGAAATGTTGGAGTTCGCGGAGATTGGTAGAAATTATGTCTCTCTCTGCGAGGTTCGCGGTTAATTTATGCAGAATATTGCGGTTTTCGCGGAAACAACTTATCGTAACGAACCGAAGAGGTTCGGCATTAAAACTGACGATCGCCGCCGGCATATGTATTTGATTGGGAAAACCGGTATGGGTAAATCGACGATTTTGGAAAATATGATTGTCGATGATATTCTTGCCGGACACGGCGTGGCCGTCGTCGACCCGCATGGCGATTTGGCGGAAAAGATTATCGATTATATCCCGGCCGAACGGATTCAGGATGTCGTTTATTTTAATCCTTCCGATATCAATTTCCCGATTGCTTTCAACGTCGTCGAACAGGTCGAGCCGCATTTGCGCCATCTGGTAGCTTCGGGCTTAATCGGCGTTTTTCAAAAATTATGGGCGGATTCCTGGGGGCCGCGTCTGGAATATATTTTGCGCAACGCGATTTTGGCGATTTTGGATTTTCCCGGCTCAACTTTGCTCGGTGTCGTTCGAATGCTGTCCGATAAGAACTACCGCAAGAAAGTCGTGGCTAACATTACCGACCCGGTGGTCAAAGCTTTTTGGGAAAGAGAATTTTCCGGTTATGCCGATAAATTCGCGTCCGAAGCGGTTTCTCCTATCCAGAACAAAGTCGGTCAGTTCTTATCCAGTTCTTTGATGAGAAATATTATCGGCCAGGTAAAATCGGCGATTGACATTCGCGATATTATGGATAACGGGAAGATTCTAATCATGAATTTATCCAAAGGCCGAATTGGAGAAGATAATTCCGCTCTTTTGGGCGCGATGATGATTACCAAGATTCAACTGGCGGCGATGAGCCGCGTCGATGTACCGGAGAAAGAACGCCGGGATTTTTATTTATACATCGACGAATTTCAAAATTTTTCGACCGACAGTTTCGCCAATATTTTATCGGAAGCGCGGAAGTACCGCCTAAATTTGATTTTGGCGCATCAATATATCGAACAACTAAGTGAAAAGGTTAAGCCGGCGGTTTTTGGTAACGTCGGCACAATGGTCGTTTTCCGCGTCGGAGCGGCCGATGCCGAAGAATTGGTCAAAGAATTCACCCCGACTTTTACGGAGGAAGATCTGGTCAATCTGCCGAAATATGAAATGTATCTGAAATTAATGATTGACGGTATCGCTTCTTCGCCTTTCTCGGCGCGGGGTTTGCCGCCCTTGACCGCCGCGGAAAAAACCGGAAATACCGACGAAGTAATCGCTTATTCGCGGGAGAAATACGCTTCCAATCGGGAAGCGGTGGAGGAAAAGATTATGCGCTGGCACGAAACTTACGGCGAAGAAGTGGAGAATCGGTCGGTTAAAACCGGTTCGCGTAGCCAGGCCGCGGAAACATTCCGTCCGCTTACGCCAACTGCGACCGCGAAAGGGATACCCTTGGTCCCTAAAACCCCGCTTGTCCATCCGGTTCCGCTGTCATCCCGACCGGAAAGCGTTAATAAAGGTTACGCGGCTATTTGCACCAGCTGTGGCCAGGAAACCACTACTGTTTTTGAACCCGACGGCGTTCGTCCGGTTTATTGCCGCGATTGTTTGAGTAAAAAAAAAGAAGAAAAGCGGCTGGATTTGGAAAAACGGCAAAAGGCTAAAGGGATAGAACGGGAGAGATTGGAGCAAGAACAGCTGGCGTCCTCCGCTTCGGCTAAAATTACTCCTTCTTTATCTTTAGGCGACCTGAAGAATATCGCTCCGGTTGATTTTCGCGGCCGGGAAATTAAAACTAAAACGGTCTTGCCGGAAAGTTATTCGGCTTTTAAAAAAGATTACGAAGAGAAAGATTTAAATGAAGGCGAGGACGTTATTTTTACCGAGTAATAACTGGAACGGAGACAAAGATTAAAAAATATCAAAGGAAATTATTTTATGTATTTATTTTTCGACACGGAGACCACCGGGTTGCCCAGGAATTATCAAGCGCCGCTTGATGATTTTTTAAATTGGCCCCGAATAGTGCAAATCGCCTGGAGCCTTTATGATGCCGCGGGCAATCATTGGGAAAGTCAGAATTATATTATTCGTCCGGACGGTTTTGTTATTCCGCCGGAAGTCACCAAAATTCATCGCATTTCGCAGGAGCGCGCTCTGAAAGAAGGCGTGGCTCTGCGGTCGGCTCTGGAACATTTTCTACGCGATGTCAGCGCCGCTTCTTTTCTGGTTGCCCATAATATCGATTTCGACGAAAAAATCGTCGGCGCGGAATTGTGCCGGGAAAAATTAGCCAATCCGGTCGCCGCCGCCAATAAAATTTGTACCATGAAAACCAGTGTGGCGTTTTGTAAAATTCCCAGTAGCCGCGGTGGGTATAAATGGCCGAATCTGACGGAACTTTATACTTGTTTGTTTAAGACTGATTTTCCGGAAGCGCATGATGCTTCTTTTGATGTTAAAGCTTGCGCCGAATGTTTTTTTGAGCTAAAAAGAAGGGGAGCGATTTGAACTTAAATTTGAATTTAAGGAGTAATTTGAATATATGGAACAGCCAACTAATTATCTTAAGATCGGCCGGGCAACCGATTTGACTGGTCGGGATAGAAAGATTTATCGAATATTAGAAATATTTCCTGGTTTTTTTTCAATCGGGACTTTATTGATTTTAACGGTTTTTTCTTATTTTAAGCCGGTTTGGGTGGCTTACTTCATTATCGCTTTTGACGTTTATTGGTTGTTATTAGTCATTTACATGGCTATTTTTTTGATCACTTCTTATTATAAATTAAAGCGGGGATTGCTGACTGATTGGTCAAAAAAATGCGAAGAATTGAAACAAGTTTCGGTCAGCGAAGCGGAAGCGGCGCCTGGTTCTTTAGCCAGGAAAGGTTTGGTTTGGAATGATTTTAAACATTTGATCATCCTGCCGACTTATAAGGAAAGCGCGGAAATAATCGGCGAGTGTTTGACGGGTTTGCTTAACGACGGTTTCCCGACCGCGCAGATGGTTGTCGCTTTGACGATTGAAGAACGCGGTGGACGGGAAGAAGCCGAGGCGCGGGCGGCGGTTATCAAAGAAAAATTTGGCGCTAAATTCGGCCGCATGATTATAACGCTTCATCCGGACGGATTGCCCGGCGAGATGAGCGTTAAGGGGGCTAACCAAGCCTGGGCGGCGCGGATCGTCAAACAGGAAATAATCGACCGAGAAAATTGGGATTACGATCGGATTATCGTGAGCGTTTTCGATATTGATACGGTCGTTAAACCCGGTTATTTTTTCGCCGTCACCTATAAATTTTTAACGGTCGACGATCCCTACCATACCAGCTATCAGCCCGTGCCGGTTTATCATAATAATATTTGGAACGCGCCGTTCTTTTCGCGCGTCGTCGCTTCGTCCAACACTTTTTGGCAGATGATCATGCAAATTCGCCAAGAGAGCTTGGTCACCTATTCTTCCCATTCCATGAGCTTCCGCGCGCTCGCGGAGATTGATTTTTGGTCGACGAAAAATGTTTCGGAAGATTCTCGTATTTTCTGGCATTGTTTGATGTTCTACAACGGCCATTATCGCGTCGAACCGGTTTATTACATCGTTTCGATGGATGTCACCGCCGATCAGAGTTTGTTTAAGACCGCCAAGAATTTATATAAGCAACAGCGCCGTTGGGCCTGGGGCGGCGAGAATATCCCGTATTTGATTTTCAATTCCGCTAAGCGCTGGAAAAATAAAGATTTTGATAAGGGTCGGATTATCGGTTATCTCTTGATCCAAATTTACGGTTTTCACGCCTGGGCGACTAACGCCTTGATTGTCGCCGTTATTGGCTGGCTACCGATGCTTTTGGGTGGCGATCGCTTCAACTCCACGGTTCTGTCCGGTAATCTCCCTACCATCACTCAGAACTTGATGAATATCGCTATGATCGGGTTGATTTTGTCGGCCGTCGTTTCCGCCTTGCTTCTGCCCAAGCGGCCGCCGGAATATAAATTTTGGAAAAAGATTGTTATGACTTTAGAATGGGTTTTCGTGCCGGTGACTATCGTGATTTTTGGCGCTATTCCTTGTCTGGAAGCGCAGATTAGGTTGTTATCCGGGAAATATATGGGTTTTTGGGTAACGCCTAAAGTTAGAAAATAATAATTAATATCCGGTAATATTAGTTGATTTAATATCAGCTTATCGTTTCGATTTTTAAAATCACGCCTATTCGCGGCGTGATTTTTTATGCTATAATAAAATTATGTTGAAACATAAAGTCAACCCGCGGATTATCAAGGACGGAGTCGGAACCCGGCCTGATAATTTTTTTTATCGCCTGGTTTCCAGCCAGCGTTTTCTGGCTATTATCGGTTTGGCTTTTTTAGTGGTGATTGTTTTTCCTCTGGCGCGGACTTACAGCCAGAGACGCCTGGTAGAGAAAGAAATCGAAGAGGTGAAAGAACAGATAAAAGATTACGAAAATCAGAATCAGAGCCTGAAAGAGTTGATTTCTTATTTACAGTCCGACCAATCGCTGGAAGCGCAGGCCAGAATGAATTTAAATCTGAAAAAGCCCGGCGAAGCGGTAATTGTTGTTGAAGATAAGGAGTTAAGCCCCGCGCCAGTTGGCTCTGTGCCAACCGACGCTTCCAGTACTAATCTGGCTAAATGGTGGCGTTATTTTTTTAATTAAGTTTTTTTGAGTTCTTTTTAGTGAGCCGAGAAGGGGAATCGGACCCCTGACCTACGCGTTACGAGTGCGTCGCTCTACCGACTGAGCTATCTCGGCAACCTTTATTTTTGGGAGCGGGTGAGCGGAATCGGACCGCCTTCTTCAGCTTGGGAAGCTGACGTAATAACCATTATACGACACCCGCGCGTCCGTTTGCTTCCTGATTTTTGCCGTTCTTTGCCGCTGACTTTAATCATTATAGGCTTAAAAAGTTATTTTAGTCAATTAGATATTTATGACATCCATCTATGACATTTAAATCCAAAAAATTTTTTATTTTCTCCGGCCTTTTTTTATTTATTTTTGTCGTTTCGGCCGTTCAAGCGGCGCCGGCGGATGAATTTAAAATAAATTACGAGCCAGCCGCTTTTACGGCGCCGGTTTCTTTGAATATTTCTTCGGGAAACGATGAGGCCACCTTACCTTGGGAATGGCAAGCCCTGACTCCGGTTTACAGCTATTCTTTTGCGACGGCCGGACTTTATGATCCCAGTCGGCCGCTGAAAATAAAGATTAATTATGGCAAGAAGAATAATAATTTAAAGCAGATTTTTTCCTATGATCAAATCGCCGGCGTTTGGCGACCGATTTTAACCGTTGATAATCCGCTCGAAGAATATGTCACCGCGACGACCGATGCCCTTAATGGCCGCCTGGTTGTTTTAGCCAATCCCGATATTTTGGCAGTCGGAACGGCCAGTTGGTATAAATTTAAAAACGGCCTTTTCGCCGCTTCGCCGGATTTTGTCAAAGGTACGGTTTTGCGGGTTCATAATCTTGATAACGGAAAATTTGTCGATGTCACGGTCAATGATTTTGGTCCGGAGCGCGGTAAGTATCCGGAACGGGTGGTTGATTTGGATTATGTCGCTTTTAAAAAAATAGCTTCGGCCGGCGCCGGTCTGGTTTCCGTCAAGATTGAACCCCTAAAGGTAGTTATACCAGAACTGAAAAAGGCGACGCCGCAGGTAAATAGCGAATTGAATTTGACGGCCTCTTCCGCGGTCATCATGCTGGAAAAGACCGGACAGGTTATCTGGGGCAAGAATGAAGAAACGGTTTCGCCTTTGGCCAGTTTGACAAAATTGGTAGCGGCTAAAGTTTTTTTGGATACTAAACCGACTTTGAATAAAGTGGTTAGTTATAAATATCAGGATGAGAAATATAATTATGAATACTGCAAGTCCTGGGAATCCGCCCGTCTGAAAGTAACGGAAGGTGAAACACTCACAATCGAAAATCTGATTTACAGCGCTCTGGTCGGTTCGGCTAATAATGCCGTCGAGACCTTAGTGCGCGTCAGCGGTCTGGAACGGGGTAAGTTTATCGCTAAAATGAACGAAGCCGTCAAATCCTGGGGAGCCGTCGATACAAAATTCGTCGAACCGACCGGTTTGTCACCGAACAATGTGAGTTCTCCGCTTGATTATGCTATAATAATCAAAGAAGTTTTTAATAACCCTCTTTTACAGAAAATCACCTCCACCGTCAAATATACTTTCAAGACCGTTAATACCAAGAAGACCCATACTTTAACCAATACCAATCAACTCTTAAAGTCCGGCAAATACCAGATTGTCGGTTCCAAGACCGGCTATCTGAATGAAGCCGGTTATTGTCTGATGACGCGGGTCAAAACCCCGCAGGGTAATCTGATTGCCATTAATTTCGGTTCCCAGAATAAAGAATCCAGTTTTTTGGACAATGAGCAGTTGATTCGCTTCGGTCTTAAAAAGTTAAAATAATAAAATTTGGCGGAGTAACGAACACCCATTGTTTATGATCAATTTGCATAATATTTCTAAAACTTACGGAAATAAAACCAAAGTCTTGAAAGACGTCAGCTTGGCGATTAAACCGGGTGAATTCGTTTCGATCGTCGGCCAATCCGGCGCCGGCAAAACGACTTTAGTACGCATTTTAATCGGCGAAGAACAGGTTAACGAAGGTCGAGTAGTTATCGGTGATTGGGATATAACCAAAATTAACCGCCGGGAAGTCCCTTATCTGCGACGGCAAATCGGCGTGATCTTTCAGGATTTTAAATTGTTACCCAAGAAAACTTTAGAAGAAAATGTCGCTTTCGCTTTGCAGGTTTCCGGCGGCCGGCCGGATAAAATAAAGAAAATCGTCCCTAGCGTCTTAAAGATAGTCGGCCTGGAAGATAAGAAAAAACGTTATCCGGGCGAAGTTTCCGGTGGCGAAGAACAGCGGGTGGCAATCGCCCGCGCCCTGGTGCATCAGCCAAAGATATTATTGGCCGATGAGCCAACCGGTAATCTGGATGCGATTAACGCCAATGAAATCATTGATTTGCTCCTGCGAATAAATAAGTTCGGGACGACCGTTATTCTGGTCACGCATAACAAAGAAATCGTTAATCGCTTAAATAAGCGGGTGATTACCATGGAGCAAGGTCAGATTATTGGCGACCGGGAACACGGAAAATATTTATTATAGATAAGCCTATTATTATGTTGTCTCTATATCGCATCATCAAATTCAGCTTTCAGGACATCGTCCGCAATATTTGGTTGACGATAGTCACCATTACCATTTTATTATTGGCTCTATTTTCTATTAATACTTTGATTACGATTCGCCTGATAAGCGATAATGCGATTGCCGCTATCCGGGAAAAAATCGATATCAGTTTATATTTGAAGACGGAAGCCCCGGAGAGTGAGATTATCGCTTTACGCGCCAAAATCGCCAATTTTGAAGAAGTCAAAAATATTGTTTATGTTCCCAAACAAGCGGCGCTCGAATCTTTCCGGGAAAAATATCGGAACAACCAGGAAATTCTCCTGGCGCTGAAAGAATTAGGGCGCAATCCTTTATCGCCGAGCCTGACGATTCTACCGAAGAATTTCGACGAGTCCAATCTGCTGATCAATAAATTGAAGATGATTGATAATCCGATTATCGAATCGCGCGATTTTTCCGATAATACGGCGATTCTGACGAAAATTAACAGTATTACTAAACGGCTCAGCGAAGTCGGTCTGTTCATAATTTCCATCTTTATCATAACTAGTTTATTGGTCGTCTATAACGCGATTCGAGTGGCGATTTATACTCATCGCCAGGAAATAGAGATTATGCGGCTCGTCGGCGCTTCTAATTTTTTCATTTACATGCCGTATCTCTTTTCCGCCATGGTTTATTCTCTGCTTAGCATTCTGATAGTCATTTCCGTTTTTTATCCTTTATTAACTCTAATCCAGCCATATTTAGAAGTATTTTTTATGGGTTATAACGTAAATATCTTAGCTTATTTCGTCGATAATTTCTTCTGGATTTTCGGCGCGGAATTTTTGGCCGTTTTAGCTATCAATATAATCGCCAGTTTATTCGCGGTTCGCAAGTACGCGCGGATTTAAGCGGGAAGCGGGCTCGCTTTGATTGACATCCGGGTTATTTTTTAATAATATCCTCATATCTTTGCGGGATCGTCTAACGGTAGGACAGCGGCCTTTGAAGCCGTTTATCCTGGTTCGAATCCAGGTCCCGCAGCTATAAAAATAAAACCATAACTTTGTTATGGTTTTATTTTTATCGTCTTCAGGGTCTATGGATTCGAACAGGTCAGGAGCGAGCTTAGCTTGTGTCCAGCGGGGCACAGGCGTAGCGAGCGTCGGACGAAGCTCCGGGGGAGCTTCGGGCGCTGACCGCGACAACGAACGAGCCGGCTGGCCGGCAAGTGAGGCGGAAATCCAGGTCCCGCAGTGTTTATTTAAAAAAGGATGTCTGATAAACATCCTTTTGTTTTCTTTAATTATTTTTTTTCCCTTTTTCCGCAGATTCAAAATCGACGCTCAACAATTCATGGTATTCTTGCCGCTTATTCGCATCGACTATTAAAGATAGAGCCTCCTCAGCTTCCTTTATTTTCCCTTTTTCCAAACAGGAAAGAATTATTTTTTCCGATTTCCAAGCGATTTCCTCTTTTAATATGCCATAGGTCTTCCATATTAATTCCAAAGCTTCGTAGTCCCCGCGTTTAATAAAGACGGGAATTAATTTTTTCATTTTTTTGACGCATTCACCGATAGTCAGCAGTTTAGCGACCCTAACTATTTCTCTCCCATCAAGATGAGAAATTTTCAGATAATCCTTGATTACTCGTTTTAGAAAGTAATTTGGATCTTGGCAAGATTCAAACCCAGATCCTTTAATTATCCTGTAGCGCAACATAATATACAAAAATTCAGCCAATTCCTTTATCGGGCCGTCTGGAATTTTGAGACATTCTAAGCCTTTCCTGAAGATTTTTTTTCTGATGGACGTTCTTAGCCTGAGTGATTCAATTTTACCGGTGGTTTCGTAGGCTAAATTAAGATGTTTAAAAATCAAAAATCGCTCGGAATCCGACAATTTTTTTCGTTTTCGCCAGATAAAACGTTTAGGCAAGACTATTCGTTCCAGATGATAGTTCGCTATCCGCATCAAGAATTTATCAAATTTTTTATCTCGCTTTAATTTTAAGGCGGCTTCTAAAGCCTTTTCCGGTTGTTCGTTTTTAACGAAAGACCAGACGATTTTTTTGATTACTTTTTGTTCCATGATCAATATCTCCTATATTAAGTTTGTTCTGTTGTTAAGGTAATAAAAAAATATAGCATAAAGCCCTATTTTTGTAAATGACCAGATGATTTTGAATTTAAAAAAGGACGGGATTAAATTACCGTCCTTTGTTTTTGTTTTATTGAACTGATTCTAATTCATTATTGCCGTAAGCGAATTGACCCGACCGATTCCTCCGGGAAATTCTTTTTCGGAGTTCGCACTCCAAGAAGCTTTTTGAAGAACCGCTTTTTCCAGCTCCGCGACAAATAACGTCGCCTCCTCTTCTTTGATGCCGGTTTTTTTAAGGGCTTCTTTTATGTTGGCGGCTAATCCGTCAAACTCCTTTTTTAGGAAATTTCCTTCTTTCGATATACAGCAGGACCTCATTTCCCATTTTATGCTCTTCCAGGCAATTTCGGAACAGCGCGATTCCCAAATAATTTCTCCGTATTCCGACAGATAAGCTTTATTAATTGTCCTGGCTGGAACTTTTCCGCTAAGTTTTGTTTTTCCAAGGAAAATGGTATCAAATGAGAATAAGGTAATCAGCCTAACCAGCAACAAAAATTTTTTTGTATCCCTAAAATGTTTCATATTTATTGATTTTTTAATGAGCACTATACAATTTCTATTCCGTCAATCATATAACATCCGGATGAAATTGTCAAGAAGAGTTCTATCGGCACACTAGGTATACTGTTAGGATATTTTTATCCTGGCATAGAAGACTTGTTTGACTAGTTCGACTATCAGCAGATAAATCAGAACCATTAGAAAGATGATTAGCAAAGCCAGCCCCGGCAAAGGATCAAAACCGAATAATTTTCCGATTCCGTCTTGGATTAAAATTAAGCCGAAGATTACTGCGCCCAAAGTGGTCGCAAGTAAAGCCTTGCTCGGACGAGATTGGATGAAAGGGATTTTTTGCGTTCGGATGATATAGATTACTAAGGTTTGTGTCGCCAAAGATTCGATAAACCAGCCGGTTTGAAAGCCCGCGCCGGAAAGTTTGAAAGCGCCGTATAGAACGTAAAAAGTTAAAAAATCAAAAAGCGAACTTATCAATCCGAAAACAACCATATATTTTTTGAGGAAGCCGATATTCCAATGTTTGGGTTTTTTGACATATTCCGAATCGACGTTATCGGAGGGCAAAGACAATTGCGAACTGTCGTAGATGAGGTTGTTCAATAAGATTTGTCCGGCGGTCATCGGGAAGAAGGGTAAGAATAGACTGGCGCCGATCATAGAAAACATATTGCCGAAATTAGAACTCAGGCACATCAACAGGTATTTCATGGTATTGCCGAAAGTCTTGCGTCCCTCGATTACTCCCAGCATTAATTCTTTCAGTCCTTTCCGCATCAAAATGATATCGGCGGTCTCTTTGGCGACATCGACGGCGTTCTCCACGGAAATTCCGACGTCGGCGGTTTTAAGTGCCGGCGTATCGTTGATGCCATCGCCCAGATAGCCGACAACCGCGCCGTTTTTCTTCAGTTCCAGAATGATTTTTTCTTTTTGGCTGGGAGACAGACGCGCGGCGATAGTGGCGTTCTTGATTCTTTTATAGATTTCTTCGTCAGTCAGGCGGTTTAAGTCCAAATCTTCGCCGGTAATGATTCCTTTGATTTCTAAACCCAAGTCATTGCAGATTTTTTTAGTGACGAGCGGACTGTCGCCGGTCAGAATCTTAATGTCGACACCGTGTTGTTTCATAAAGACCAAAGTTTCTTTAACATCATTTTTCGGAGGATCGTAAAAAGCCATAAAACCCAGAAGCATCAATTCGTTTTCTTCGCTTGGGGGGTACCGGTCTTTTTTAACCGTAATTTGTTTCTCCGTAATCGCCAGAACCCGCAAGCCTTCAGTACTTAGCCGATCGTATAAATCTTTGGCCGTTTTTAAGATTTCCGGGTTGAGTAATTTCTTTTCGCCGCCTTGCAAATAATGCGTGCTGATTTTGAAAATTTCTTCCGGCGCGCCTTTAGTAATCATTGTCATCAGGCCGCCACTACCGTAAATAATTGAAGACCGTTTGCGATTGAAATCATAAGGTAGTTCTTCGATTTTTGTATAACTTTCTGTTTCCAGCTTCTGGTGGGCTAAAACCGCTTCGTCCAGAACGCTTTTGATCCCTGTTTCAAAGTAGCTGTTAATATAGGCGTCTTTAAAGACCCGATCGGACTCTTGGCCGAAAATATCGATATGTTCGATAACCGCGATGTGGTCTTCGGTTAAGGTACCGGTTTTATCGGTACAGAGAATATCCATTGAACCGAAGGTGGGGATGGAATTAAGCCGTTTAACCAGGACACCTTTTTTCGCCATTCGCGCCGCGCCTTTGGCCATATTAATGCTCATAATCATCGGCAGGAGTTCGGGCGTAACGCCGACAGCGACAGCTAGGGCAAAAATAAAAGAATTAAAAACGCCTTTGTGCATTAGGGCGTTAATTAAAAAAATGATCATTACTATAAAGGCGATAATGCGGATAATCAGAAAACCGAAACTTTTTATCCCTTTTTCAAAAGCGTTCTCTAGCTCCGGCCGGCTAATCTTTTGAACGATTTGGCCGAATTCCGTGTTAGAACCGATCGCCGTCACCAGGAATTGGCCAAAGCCGGAAATCACGTTGGTGCCTGAAAAAATCGCGTTATTTTCCGTTATCCGCTTTTCTATCGGCAGGCTTTCGCCGGTCAGGCTTGATTCGTTTAAGAAGAAATCGTCGGCCATAATTATTTTTCCGTCAGCCGGGACGATATCGCCGGCGGCCAGATAAATAATATCGCCGGGTACGATATATTTGATATCCAACTCTTGCTTTCGGCCGTCGCGCTGAATATAAGCTTTAATTGCCAAGCGGCTGTTAATTTTCTCCGCCGCCTTGCTGGATTTGTGCTCCTGATAGAAATTGAGGATGATACTTAAGAAAATCATTGATAGGATGATGGCCATACTGCGAATCTGCCCGGTTAATCCGGAAAGCAAAGCCGCGGCGATTAGAATTAGGATAAGCGGATTTTTAAAATAGCTTAGAAATTTAAGTACCGGATTCAGTTTTTTGACTTTAATGCTTTGGTTGTAACCAAAAATCTGAGAACGTTCAATCGCTTCTTCGGTCGTTAAGCCTTGAGGACGGGAATTGATCAGAGGATAGAGTTCCACCAAAGATCGGGCTTTGAGGTCGGCGGTGGAAATTTTCGCGCCGCCGTTTGTTTTTATGGCCATATTTTTAGTTTGTTTAGAGAGGATATTCACTTATTTATTATAGCACTTTAAGACCGAGCTTAACTAATTGTCTAAAAGAGGAAAACAAACAGCGAAGATTGTCCCTTGATTTAGCCGGCTGGCTACGAAAATTTTTCCTTGGAAATCTTTTTCCGTGATGTTTTTAATCGAAGCCAGGCCGATTCCCAAACCGCCGCCGTCGGTTGACGGAACTATTTTTGTGCTGAAAAACGGTTCAAAAATTTTGGTCAAATTTTCCGCCGGAATGCCGTCGCCGTTGTCGCTAACGGTCATGACGGCGATATCGTCTTGGCGTTTCAAGCCGATTTTTATTTCTTTATCGTTTGATTTTTCGTGATCTTTGCTGGCTTCAATCGCGTTTGCTAACAGGTTAGAAACAATTTGTCCGAATTTTATCGCTTCACCGTAGAGTTTGATGCCGTCATCGCCGGAAAATTTTATTTTAATATTGGCGCGGCGTGTTTTATAAGCCAGGATTTGAATAATTTGTCGGATTTCTTCTCCGGCCGCGAAAATCGTCGGACCGCTTTCCTGACGGATTTGTTTTTTGATACAGGCGATTAAGCCTTCCATTTTTCGCGTCGCCAGAAGAGCTTGGCCGAGGTACGACTTAGCGTCCGTAATTTTATTTTTTTCTCCGCCCCGGAATTGCTCCAGATTTAAGGAAACCGCCGTCAACGGGTTAATCAAATCATGAAAAATTCCCGAAGACAGGCGGCCGAACTCCGCCAGTCGATAAAGCTGGGTGATTTTTTCCGTCTCCGCCTGTCGTAGTTGTTTCGTCCTTTGGGCTACTTTAATTTCCAGAGAATCCCGTTCCTGCCGTAAATCCGCTTCACTCCGCCGGGCTCTGGCCAAAGTTTTTTTGATTTCCTGACAAAAAATCCAGGTGATAACCATAATTATCGAAAACAAAACGGCGTTAACAACCGCGTCGCGCAACTCCGGCAATTCTTTCCGCCAATAGTCGTCGACCGAAATTATTCCGGCGCTCTGAAAATAGGTCAGAATGATGAGAAAAATGTTGATCACCATCGTGCTGATTAAAGCCAGGTTGCCGCCGATTAAGACACCGGTCAGGACGATGATCAGAACTGCGAGAATCAGCGCCGCCGGTAAATCGGCGCCCCAGGTGATAAAAGAATAGAAAGTCGGCAGGGAATAAACGGCGATTAGCAACCAGGAAGCGGTTTTCACTTTCCCCTTTTTTGACAGCCAAAGCAGAAAGATGAAGAAAACCAGAATCAGGAAAATATAAATCAACGGCAGGCTGCGGTTTCGCGCGCCCCGGAAAAAATCGATTAAGTGAATAATGTTTAAAGTAACAAAGCCCAGAGTAGAAAGCCAGAGCAGGATATTAAGGATTAATTCCTGTCGCCTTGGTTCTTCGTCGCGGCTACGAGGTTTAACCAGATTTTTGATTTGGTCTTTTAGCGTCATAATTTGTCGGCGCTTTTTCGTTTTCCACTCTTTTCGTCATTTTTGTTCGTCAAGCTTGTAGCCGCGGTTAGAAAACGTAAAAATTAGCCGTTTATTTTTCGTTTCCAGTTTTTTCCGGAGATTCCAGATATGGACTTCGATCGTGTTGGAAAAGGGATCGGCGTTTTCATCCCAGACATGTTCCATTATTTCCTGACGCGTTAAAATGCGTCCTTTGTTTTTCAGCAAATACTCCAACAGGGCGAATTCTTTGGAAGGCAGGTCGATCCGCTGACCGTTTTTGGTAACCAGAAATTTATCAGGATTAAGTTCTAATTCTCCGCATCTTAAAGTTTGTCCTTCCCAATTTTTTGGCCGCCGTAAAACCGCTTTGATTCGGGCCAATAATTCGGATAAAGCGAAAGGTTTAGTTAGATAATCGTCGGCGCCGAGCGTCAGTAGATCGATTTTATCGTCCAATTCGCCGTGGATTGTTGTTATGATTATCGGAACAGGTGATCCGTCGCCGCGAATTTTTTTAATAATTTCCCGGCCGCTCATTTTTGGCAGGTTATAATCTAAGATAAGCAGGCTGTAATTGTTGAGGCGCGCCAAAAAATAACCGCGTTCGCCGTCGGAAGCGACATCAGTGGCGTATCCCGCCGTCTTCAGAGCGGCCATCAGCGGCCGGATAATATTATTATCGTCTTCGACAATTAAAATCCGCATATCTTCTTTTATTTTAGCGCAGATTAGGCAAGTAAACAATTAGGATTTTATTATACGACCAGGGGGATTAATAAAATTTAAATTTTTTTTAAAGAAAAAATAAAGTCCTGAAAAATGGCGGTGGGCTAGTTTGCCTTTCCCGTAAATCCGCGTTAAGATAAAATTATGGGTCATAATATTTTCAAAAATGCCGGAAAAAATCGCCTGATTGAGTCTTTGCGCGCCAAAAACGATGACCTTTTTCTGGTTAAGGAGGGGAAATTCCGCTTTGGCCAATTAAAGGACTCATTTTATTATACCGACTGGACCGAACAGTCGTTTTTAGCTGACAGTAGCCACAAAGAGATAGTCAGCCGTTCTTTTGATTTTTCCAAGCTTCAATATCTCGCTTTAGCGGCGGTAATCGCTCTGATGGTCTTACTTCTTCGCGCTTCTTGGTTGCAAATTATAAAGAACGATTATTACAGTCTGCTGGCCGAAGACAACCGTTTGCGCGCCGAAGTTCTTGATCCGAAACGGGGAATCATCTATACCTCAGATTTAAAACCGTTGGTGCGTAATACCGCTAATTTTGTTCTGTATTTCCGGCCGATTGATTTGCCGAAAAATGAGTTGGTGCGCGATAATCTTTTGCGGCAGATCAGTCAGATTTTGGACGGCAGTCAAACCGCCACTGACGATATTTTCGCCGCGACCGGCACCGCGCCGATAAATATCGTGGCGGACAGTAGCCAGTTTTATAAACTCAAAGAATCTTTGTCTAAAGTTGATATTGGGTCGCTAGAGTCGTATCAGTCGCTTTTTGTAGTTGATAATATTGACTACGACAAGGCGATGCTGATCGCTTTGAAATTACCGGATTGGCCCGGGGTATTTTTATCCAGTAAGATTCGCCGCGAATATTTGTTGCCGGCGGCTGACGGAGGATCTACAGTTTTAGGAGAAAGCAGTTTCGCTCATATTTTAGGTTATACCGGCAAAATTAACGATTCGGAATTAAAAACTCTGGGAGCCGGTTATTCGCCGATTGATTATGTAGGCAAGATGGGAATCGAATATTCCTGGGAAAAAGAATTGAAAGGAACCCCGGGTCGCAAGAATATCGAAGTAGACGCCCTTGGCCGTCAGAAAAAAGTCGTTAATGAAGTACCGGCCGTAAACGGCGTCAATTTGCAGTTGGCGCTTGATGCCAGCTTGCAACTAAAAGCGGAAGAAGTGACTAATGCTTATTTAAAAAAGGCTAATCTGCACCGGGCCGCGGTTATTGTCATGAACCCCGATAACGGCGAAATTTTAGCGCTGGTCAGTTTGCCTGGTTATAATAATAATTTATTCGCCCGCGGTATAAGCCAGAAAGAATATGATAAATTTTTGGAAGATATCAATCAGCCCCTGTTTAATCGAGCCGTGAGCGGAGAATTTCCTTCCGGTTCGACAATTAAACCGATTTTCGCGGCCGGCGCTTTACAGGAGAAGGTCATTACGGAAGTTACCAGTTTTTTAAGTACCGGCGGTTTGCGTATCGGCGAGTGGTTTTTTCCCGATTGGAAAGCGGGCGGCCATGGCGTGATTGATGTTAAAAAAGCGATTGCCAACTCAGTCAATACCTTTTTCTATTATATTGGTGGTGGCTACGGCGATTTTAAAGGATTGGGAGTAAGCGGTTTGGTAAAATACGCGCGGCTGTTCGGTTTAGGTGAGTCGACTGGCATCGATCTGCCGGGCGAACGGGCGGGCTTCGTGCCAACGGCCGATTGGAAAGAACAGATTAAAAAAGAGCCATGGTATATCGGCGACACCTATCACTTCGCCATCGGTCAGGGTGACGTTCTGGTGACACCGCTTCAGGTCGCCAATTATACCGCCGCCATCGCCAATGGTGGAATCTTATACGAACCGCATTTAGTCAGTAAAATTTTAGGGGAGGATAATAAAATTATTGAAGAAATCAAGCCGGTGGTAATTCGGCGCGATTTTATTGATACTGCCAATTTAAAAATTGTTCGCGCCGGGATGCGCGAAACCGTTACGCTGGGCAGTGCTCGTTCTTTAAACGCTTTGCCAGTTTCCGTCGCGGGTAAGACTGGGACGGCTCAATGGTCGACCAAAAAAAGTCCGCATGCCTGGTTTATCGGTTTTGCTCCTTATGATAATCCCCAGGTGGCGATCATGGTATTGGTAGAAGAAGGCGTGGAAGGAAGCACTATCGCCGTACCGATTGCCAAAGATATTCTAAACTGGTATTTTAGTAATAAATCTAATTAGAATTAAGTATTTTTATGGAATTACCTTTGCCTTTGCATCTTTTTATCCATTTCGTGCTGGCGGTTCTCGCCGGCTACCTTGTCGGACGCCATTTCAAGCGGCCGCTGATTGGGATTATCGGCGGCGTTTGTGGCGGTTTTTTAATTGACTTGGATCATGTCCTGGAATATTTTTTGGTTTTCGGTCTGCATTTTAATTTTTATATGTTTTTTAACGGCCGGCAATTCCTGACGAGCGATTTGGTTCGTCTCTGGTTCCATGCCTGGGAATATTTGCCGCTTTTGCTTATTGCCGCCTGGTGCCTGCGCCGCCGAACCATAGTCTTTGTCTTTATCCTGGCTTTGTCCCTGGGCGGTATGGTACATCTGATTTCCGATTGTCTGATCAACCATTATCCAGCCAAGAATTATTCCCTGGTCTATCGGGCCGCGCATAATTTTTCCAATCGCGAGCTTTTCAGCCCGGAGCAGTATCAGAAGTTCCTGGATGACCGGCAAGCAATCGGGTTCTAAAGGAGGGAACTCAGTTATTTTTGGCCAATAAAAAACGGAAGTCTTTGGCTTTCGTATTTTTTTAAAAAAGGCAAGTAATTATAGCTATTAGCACTCTCTTGACGGGAGTGCTAATATTTTATATAATGGTTTTATATGATTTCCGACCGTAAAAAATTTTTGTTGGAAACAATAATCAAGGAGTACGTGAAGACCGCGACGCCGGTCTCTTCGGGCGGCCTCGTGGAGAAGTATAAGCTGGAAATTTCGCCGGCAACGGTGCGCAATGAGATGATGGAGCTTGAAGAAGAGGGCTATATTTATCAGCCGCATACTTCCGCCGGCCGCGTGCCGACGGGCGCCGCCTACGAGCTTATCGTTGCCGATTGGCAAGTCGCGGATAAGAAAAAGAGTCTGCGTGAAACGGAAGAGAAGCTTCTCGGTCAGCTTTTTCAGAAAGAGGAGAGCGCCTATAAACAGACGGCGAAAGCGATTGCCGAGCTGGCGAACGGCGCGGTTTTCTGGGCTTTTCATAAAAACGATCTGTATTATACCGGCTTAGCCAATCTTTTTTCCCAGCCGGAATTCAAGCAGGTGAACGCCGTCTGTGATATGTCCGGTATTATTGATCGTCTGGAAGAAATTATTGATGATGTTTTCGAAGATTTAGGAATGGGCGAACAGGTGATGATTGGGGCGAAAAATCCCTTTGGAAATTTCTTAAGCACAGTGCTCGTGAAGTATAAGCATAACGGCCAGAGTGGTCTCTTCGGCATTATCGGCCCGATGCGCATGGACTATAATCGGAACCTGGCGCTCGTGGAATTTATTAAACAAAAGTTTGAATAATATGGAAGAATTGAAGAAAGGAATTTACCGCCATTATAAAGGCGGCGAATATCAGGTTTTAGAAGAAGTCCGGGACTCCGAGACCAAAGAAGGAATGGTCGTTTACCGGGATATTAAGGATGAAAAAAAGCTCTGGGTGCGGCCGCGGGCGATGTTTTCCGGCGAAGTGGAAGTCGAGGGCGTTAAAAAGCCGCGTTTCGAGTTCCTCCGCGAGGAAGAAGCGGAAAGCGCCGAGCATAAATACCTGCGCGCTTTAGCCGATTATCAGAATCTCCTGAAACAGACGGCGAAGGATCGGGAAGAATTCGTAAAATACGCGGTTAGTGATTTCTTGCAGGATATAATCCCGGTTTATGATCATTTGAAATTATCTTTGTCCGGGCTGAGCGAGGAAGAAGCAAAAAGTCCTTGGGCCGTCGGTGTCCGCCATGTCTTAAAGCAGTTTAAGGATATCTTGGCCAGCCGCGGCGTTGAGGAAATAAAAACCGTAGGCGAAAAATTCGACCATGATTTAATGGAAGCAATCGACGGCAAGGGTGAGACAGTCATGCAGGAAATAATGCCGGGCTATAAATTAAACGGTAAGGTTATCAGGCACGCGAAGGTAATCGTGGAATAAATATTTAATTTTTCTTTCCGTATTCACTTGGCGTGATAATCAAGTTTTATGGAAAGATATATAAATTTATGTCATTAATCAAATGGGCCCCGTTCTTTCCGGAGTTCGATGACATGGAAAAAGCGATGGGTGAAATGTTGCCGACAGTCCGCGGCAATCAATTCGGGTTTACGCCCGCGATCGATATGTATGAAGACAAGGACAATGTGATCGTCGAGACACAGCTCGGCGGCATTGATCCGGAGAAAGTTGATATTTCTATTGAAAATAATGTTTTAACCATCAAAGGTGAAAGCGAGAAGAAGAGCGAAGTCGAGGATAAGAATTATTACCGCAAGGAAATCCGTCGTGGCTCTTTCTACCGCTCAATTCCGCTCCCGACGAAAGTCGATGGCGATAAGGCTAGCGCGGAAAGCGGCGAGGGGATCTTAAAGATTACCGTGCCGAAAGCGGCTGAAGTCAAACCGAAGACCATTAAAATTCAAGCGAAGAAAAAATAATCGTTAGTTGATACCGGCCCTGATTGGCGGGGTCGGGAATGAGTTAATGATTAAAAATAATAAATAAAAAAACCATATGTCAAAAATTTTAGGAATCGATCTGGGAACGACGAACTCCGCCATGGCGATCATGGAGGGCGGTCTTCCGAAGATCATTGAGAACATCGAAGGTAACCGCACGACCCCGTCTATTGTCGCGCTGTCCAAGAACAATGAACGCATCGTCGGCCAATCGGCCAAGCGCCAGGCGGTCATTAATCCGGAAAATACGGTTTACGCCGTCAAGCGCTTAATCGGCCGCCATTTCGGCGAAGATGAAGTCCAACGCGATTTAAAAACCGTGCCCTATAAGATTTTACAGGCTGGCGAAGGCGTCAAAGTGAAATTGGGCGATAAGGAATATACGCCGCAGGAACTTTCAGCGATGATTCTGTCTAAATTAAAAGCCGATGCGGAAGCGAAATTAGGCGAAAAGATCACGGAAGCGATCATTACCGTTCCGGCTTATTTTAACGATTCTCAGCGCCAAGCGACCAAAGACGCCGGCCAGATTGCCGGTTTGGATGTGAAACGCATTATTAATGAGCCGACCGCGGCCGCGCTTGCTTATGGCTTTGATAAAAAAGCTGGCCAGCAGATTGTCGTCTATGACTTGGGCGGCGGAACTTTTGATGTTTCCGTACTTGATATTTCCGCCGATACTGTTGAAGTAAAGGCTACTAACGGCGACACTCATTTGGGAGGCGAGGATTTTGATCAGAGGATTATTAATTGGATAATCGAAGAATTTAAGAAAGACCAGGGCATCGATTTGTCTAAGGATACCTTAGCTCTACAGAGAATAAAAGAGTCGGCGGAAAAAGCGAAGATCGAATTATCGACGGCGCAGGAGACCGAGATTAACCAGCCGTTCATTACGACTGACGCGAACGGTCCGAAGCATCTAGTTATGAAGTTGTCCCGCGCGAAACTCGAAGCTTTGGTTATGGATCTGGTCGAAAAAACAATCGAGCCGTGCAAGAAAGCCCTCGCTGACGCTAAATTTTCCATTAATGATATTGAAGAAGTTCTAATGGTCGGCGGTATGACCCGCATGCCTTTGGTATTACAGAAAGTGAAAGAATTCTTTGGCAAGGAACCGAACCTGACCGTTAATCCGGACGAAGTCGTGGCTATGGGCGCGGCGGTACAAGCCGGCGTGCTCCAGGGCGATGTTAAGGACGTTTTGTTATTAGATGTTACCCCGCTCACTTTAGGTATCGAAACCCTGGGTGGCGTCGCCACGCCTTTAATCGAAAGGAATACGACTATTCCGACCTCTAAATCGCAAGTATTCTCCACGGCCGCTGATGGCCAGACCGCGGTCGAGATCCATATCGTCCAGGGCGAACGCCCGATGGCGAGCGATAACAAGACTCTGGGTCATTTTACTTTGGACGGCATCCCGTCCGCGCCGCGCGGTATTCCGCAGGTTGAAGTCAAGTTTGATTTGGACGCCAACGGCATTTTGAACGTTTCCGCGACCGATAAAGCGACGAATAAACAGCAGAAGATTACGATTACCGCATCTTCCGGCTTGTCAAAAGATGAAATCGAGAAGATGAAGAAAGAAGCGGAACTACACGCCGAGGATGATAAGAAAAAGAAAGAAGAAGTAGAAATAAAAAATCAGGCCGATGCCGTCAGCTTCACGATGGAAAAGATGATCAAGGAATCGGGCGATAAGATGAAGCCCGAGGATAAGAAAGAACTTGAAGACAAGAATGCCGAACTTAAAAAGGCGAAGGAGTCTGGTAATCTCGACGAGATGAAGAAAAAGATGGAAGAGATAAATACCATCGCGCAAAAGATTGGCGCGGCGATGTACCAGCAACCGGGCGCGAATGCGGCCGGAGCAGGAGCGGCGGGAGCGGGTGCCGCGGGCGCTGAGGCTGGTGCTAGCGCCGGAGCTGATAAAAAAGATGATAATGTCGTGGAGGGGGAAGTGGAGGAGAAGAAGTAATTAGTTTTTTATAGGTTGCCTCTCTGTTTTTCAGAGGGGCAACTTGTTAAATTAATAATTATGCCCAAAGATTATTACGATATATTAGGCGTCGGTAAATCCGCGAGAGCCGATGAAATCAAGACCGCTTTTCGCAAGAAAGCGCACGAGCATCATCCGGACAAAGGTGGCGATACCGAGAAATTCAAGGAGCTGAACGAAGCTTATCAGGTCTTAGGCAACGCGGAAAAACGCCAGCGCTATGATCAGTTCGGTTCGGCCGCTTTCCATCAGGGCGGATTTAATAATGCCGGCGGTCAAGGCGCAGGCGGCTTCGGCGGTCAGGGTTTCGGCGGTTTCCAGGGCGGGCAAGGCTTCGATTTCGAAGACTTGGGCGATATGTTTGGCGGCTTCGGCGACATCTTCGGCTTCGGCAGCGGCTCTTCCCGCGGCGGCGCTTCGCGAAAACAATCTCGCGGCCGCGATTTGGAGATGAAAGTAAATCTGGATTTTCTCGAAGCGGCTTTCGGTCTGGAAAAAGAAATTAGCTTTTCCAAGGACATAATTTGCGACCGCTGTCATGGTAATGGCGCCGAACCGGGAGCGAAAATTGAAACCTGTTCGACCTGTCATGGCACCGGCCATGTCAGTCGTATCCAGCGTACGATTTTAGGCAATATTCAGACGCAAGCGACCTGCTCGCATTGCGGCGGCGACGGAAAAATTTATTCGCAAAAATGTACGAAGTGCGGCGGCGCCGGTGTTTATCATGATCAGGTTAAATTTAAAGTTCGTATTCCGGCCGGCATCAATGACGGCGAATCAATAAAATTAAGCGGCCAAGGAGAAGCCGGTCAGAAAGGCGTGCCAGCCGGCGATTTATATCTGCGCGTGAAAGTTTCCGCCCATAAGAAATTCATTCGCGCCGGCTATGATATCCGAACGGAAGAAACTATTAGTGTTAAGCAAGCAATTTTGGGCGATAAGATTGAGGTGGACACTATTCACGGCTCGGTAAAATTGAAGATTCCCGAAGGCACGCAGTCGGGCACGGTTTTTAAATTAAAGGAAAAAGGAATAACCAAATTATATAATCGCGGTACCGGCGATCAGTTTGTGAAAATAACCGTAAGAATTCCGGCTGGATTGAATAAAAAACAGAAGCAACTATTGGAAGATTTAGAACTGTAATCACTAACGTAAAAAAATAAATTAAAAAAAAGGACTGTTTTTTACAGTCCTTTTGGTTAATTTAATGGGCGTTCAGTATGGAAAAAAATCTGATCAGACTTTGATAGAAGTCTTCTTCTAAATTTTCCGTACCCGTGACGATTTTTAAAAGTTTATGGTCTCTGATGCCTAGCATATCTTCCAGCTTCCTTATCGATAAAGAGCTATCTTCCATCAGTCTGATTATTTCTTTTAGTCGATCGTCTTTGATTGAAAAAGTTTTTTGTTCTTTCTCCGTGATGGCTATGATTATTTCTTCCGCAATCAAGGTAGCATTTTCTGCAGTTCTTTCCATTTTTTATTTATTTAAGTTAATGAACTATTAATGATTTTATATTATATAACTTATATCATTTTCTGTCAATACCTAAATTTTATCAACCCTCACTTTTGTTGACTTTCTTTGTCCAGATGTTAAAATATAAAGATCTTTATTATTAGTTTATAATAATATGTGTAATTGGTTCCAAAAACTGTTCGGTTGCAAATGCCAGTGCGATAGTCACGACGGATGTTGCAAAAAAGACGGCGCGACGCCGGTTGGCGGTGAAGCTAAACCGACAACCGCCGGTTCGGAAAATGTCGAAAAGAAGTAGTAATCTAAGCGGTTATTAGAATTTGAAAAGCGCGATTTTCGCGTTTTTTAAATTTCGTTTGCCAATCAATCTATTATGTTTATTGATACTCACGCTCATGTCAACTTTTCCGCTTTTAAAGACGACGCCGATGAGGTCATCCGCCGGTCTTTGGATAATAATACCTGGATGATCTTGGTTGGTTCGGAATTAAAAACCTCCGGCCGGGCTTTGAATTATGCCAATAAATATGAGAAAGGTGTTTACGCCGCTATCGGTTTACATCCGATTCATCTGGAAGATGGTCCGATTGATAGTGCCGAAGAAGGCAATTCTTATAGTATTGCCGCTCGCGCCGAAGAATTTGATTACGGCAGTTATGAGAAAATGGCTAAATTCGAAAAAGTCGTAGCTATCGGCGAAATCGGACTGGATTATTACCATTTGGATCCAAAGAAAGACATCTCCGCTGTCAAGAAAAAACAACATGAAGTTCTGGCCCAACAATTGTTACTGGCGCGTAGTCTGGATTTACCGGTAATTATCCATTGCCGTCAGGCGCATGATGATTTGCTGATGATTTTACAGGAATTCAAGAAAGAATACGGGCATCTAATACCGAAAGATAAGCCCTGGGGAGTAGTTCATTGTTTTTCCGGCGACGAGGATTTAGCCTGGAAATATTTTCGTCTCGGTCTCCTGATTTCTTTTACCGGCCTGATTACTTTCAGTCAGCAATGGGACGATTTGATCAGAAAAACGCCGCTCGGTAAGATAATGATTGAAACTGATACGCCCTATATGACCCCCGAACCTTACCGTGGCCAGAGGAACGAGCCGCTGTTGGTCCAATATGTCGCCAATCGAATCGCCGATATCAAGAGTATCAAATTGGAAAAAGTGGCGGAAGCGACTACGGCGACGGCGCGCGCTTTTTTTCGAATTTAACCGTAAAATAGGATAAATCGTAAAAAAAGAGAGAGTTGACACGTTCGGTTTTTTGCGCTATAAAAGAGATGGTTAAAATTAAAAATTATGGATAATAAGATGTCCGTTTCCGGCAACCCGCTTCCGCTTAAACCCGCCCCGGCCGGAAAAAATTATTCTTGGCCGACGGTGGCGCGCCTAGTGGCTGTTTTATCCGCCTGGATCGTCTTTCCGGTTTTAATCGGTTTGTTTTTAGGACAGTGGCTGGATCAGAAATATAATACGTCCCCTTGGCTTTTTCTGATTACGACCGGTGTCGCTTTCCTGATCTCGATGTTCGGCCTGATAATCAACGCGCTGAAAGAATTGAAAAGGATCGAAGGCGACAGTTTAAAAAAAGACGAAGCGTTAGAATAGAGGATTCAGAACAAAAAATTAAAGTTAGAAAATTAAAATAATGTCCGAAAAATTGATTCAAGAAAATACTTTGTTCGCTGAGCCGGTTGCCCATATCGGTAATTTTCCGATTACCAATTCCATGTTGAATTCCTGGTTGGCGCTTATTTTGGTAATCATTTTGGCGGTCGCTATCCGGAAAAAAATAAGTTTAGTGCCGCGCGGCATTCAGAATTTTTTTGAAACGATAGTTGAGCTGTTTCTGGATGTCTTCGATAATGTGACCGGTAGCCGCCAAAAAACTTTGAAGTTTGCGCCGTTTGTCCTGGCTTTTTTCTTTTTTATTCTTATCAATAACTGGTTGGGAATTTTGCCGGGTATCGGTTCGATCGGTCAGGTGGTAAAATCCGGTGAAGAATTGTTATTCGTCCCTTATTTCCGGAGCGGCATGGCCGATTTGAATGCGACTTTGGCTTTGGCGATAATCGGCGTGGTCGCCAGTCATATTTTGGGCGTAATGGCCCTTGGCGCCTGGAATCACTTTAATAAATTCATAAACATCAAGACCCTTTTGGAAATACCGAAAAAAGTGAAAGCCGATCCGACTGTTTTGTTTATCAACCCGATTAAGCTTTTCGTCGGCATCATAGAGATTATCGGCGAGTTGGCTAAAATCGCCAGTTTGTCTTTCCGGTTGTTCGGCAATGTTTTCGCCGGAGAAGTTCTGCTCGCTTCGATGGCGGCAATCATGGCCTTCGGTCTGCCGATTCCTTTTCTGTTCCTGGAGGTTTTAGTCGGTTTGATTCAGGCTTTAATTTTTACCATGTTGATCCTGACATATCTGTCCATGAATACGACCGCCGAGGAACATTAAGAAGTCTGCGGGAAAACGGGAAAAGAGAATTAAAACTAATTTAAATATATTTAAATAAAAAAATTATGGAAAATGTCATGTTAGCGAAAGCGCTGGCCATCGGCATCGGCGCGATTGGTCCGGGTCTGGGTATCGGTTTGATTGGTGCGAAAGCCGTCGAAGCTATCGGTCGCAACCCGGAAGCCAACGGTAAGATTTTGGTCGCGATGTTGCTCATCACCGCCTTCGCCGAAGCCATCGCCATTTACGCGTTGGTTATCGCCTTCAGTATCAAATAATCGTTTGACGAATTTCTCCTGATCCGCCAGTTGACGAATTCGGGAGAAAACGTGAGGTTATTATTTGTCAGTCCGCTTTATTAAATTCAACTTATTCGTATGGAATCATTAATTTCTACTTTCCACGTCGATGTTAAACTTTTGATCGCTCAGACGATTAATTTTGCCGTTGTTTTCGGAGTCTTATATTGGTTCGCTTTTAAACCGTTATTTAAGACTATGGGCGAACGATCGGCTAAGATTGAAAAAAGCCTGAAGAACGCCGACGAAATCGAAGAGCGACTGGCATTGACTGAAAAAGAACGGGCGGAGATAATCACCGCCGCCAAGAAGCAGGCGAACTTGATAGTGGAAGAGGCGAGCGCGCGCGGGGAAGACCGGAAGAACGAACTGGTCGCCAAAGCCAAGGAAGAAATCGGCCAGGTTATCAATAACGAGAAAGCGAAAATCGCCCGCGATAAAGCGGAAACCCTGAAAGAAATGAAAAAAGAAGTCGCGGCCTTGGTGATTCTGACCGTAGAGAAATTATTGAATGAGAAAATGACCGGCGATAAGGATCGGGAATTGATTAAAAAATTGATTAAGTAACCATGAAAATATCCGCGCAACAATACGCCCGAGGCCTCTATGATTCCCTTAGCGGTAAAACCGAAAAGGAGATTAAGGCTGTCTTGAAAAATTTTGCGGCCGTCTTGGGACGGAAGCGGGAGTTAAACAGGGCGACGGAAATTATCACGGCCTTTTTAGAATTGTGGAATCGCGAACACGGAGAATTGGCGGCCAAACTGATAAGCGCCCGCGAATTAGGTCCGACCGCGCGGGAATTAGTGGTTGATTATTTGAAATCCCGGACCGGCGCCAAAAAAATAAATCTGGAGGAAGAACTAGATAAGAATTTAATCGGTGGATTCATTTTAAGATATGATAATAAGGTTGTTGACGGCAGTTTAAGGAACGGTCTGGCGGAATTGGGAGATAAAATAAGTAGTTAGTAGTTTTAAATAAAAAAAACCGTCAGTTTGACTGACGGCGGGATGAGAAAATTATGTTTCGTTTAATGATCG
The DNA here is from genome assembly GCA_041650775.1 of Patescibacteria group bacterium. GTDB lineage: Bacteria > Patescibacteriota > Patescibacteriia > Patescibacteriales > UBA12465 > UBA12465. The sequence continues at coordinate 152,746 of JBAZKO010000001.1, read as the reverse complement.
TGGCGCGGGGAGTTGTGAATAGCCCCGGTTGATCATTTCTCGATGTTGAGATTCGGGATTGTTCGGAAATATACAGTTTTTTTAATTTCTGTATAATCCCCGTTTTCCCGAATATCTACCTTTTGTCTTTTAATCGGGTTACCCTTAAAGATTCCCTTAAGGAATAGCCGCGCATTCTTTGAGATGAAATTTTTTATCTCGGAATCCAGATGGCGGTTAATGCTTTCCTGATGTCTCAGGGCAGAATCTAAATCGGTAAAGGCCGAAGTTTTATATCGACCTATAAAAATTTTAGAAATGATTCTCTGCTGGCCCCTTAGTTTACGGGCGATTATTCTCTTGAGTGTCATGGTTCCTGGAGTTTAGATTATTAAATTACTTTTAGTTCTTATTTACTATATCACAAATAAAATAATATGTCAACTACAAAAGATTTTATCATCGAACAGCTGAAAGAGGAGATATCCGGTTTTAAGGCTGAAATCAGCGAAAAGTCGGTTGGACGCGTTTTAAAGGTTTCCGACGGCATTGCTCTTGTTTCCGGTTTGGCGGAAGCGATGATGAGCGAAATTTTAATGTTTAAAACCGAAAACGGCGAAGTGACCGGCGTGGCTTTGAATTTGGAAGAAAATCAGGTCGGAGCCATTATCTTAGGCGACTATACAGCCATTAAAGAAGGTGACGAAGTCCGCGCCTCCAAAAGAATTTTGGAAGTTCCGGTCGGCGAAGCGCTGATTGGTCGCGTGGTCAATCCGTTGGGCGAGGCTTTGGACGGCAAAGGTAAGATTGAAACTTCCCAATTTTATCCGGTTGAAAAAATTGCTCCGGGCGTTATTACCCGCGAATCCGTCAAACAACCGGTGCAGACCGGTATCAAAGCGATTGACGCTATGATTCCGATTGGCCGCGGCCAACGCGAACTTATTATCGGCGATCGTCAGTTGGGTAAAACCGCTTTGGCGATTGATGCGATTATCAATCAGAAAGGCCAGAATATGAAATGTATTTATGTGGCTATCGGTCAGAAAGAATCCAAGATTGCGGGTATCGTCGCGAAATTGGAAGAGGCGGGTGCTATGGCTTACACGACGGTAGTTCTGGCGGGAGCTTCTAATCCGGCTTCTATGCTTTATATCGCGCCTTATGCCGGTTGCGCGATAGCCGAATATTTTTGCGATAAAGGCGAAGACGTCTTGATTATTTATGATGATTTATCCAAGCACGCCGTTTCTTATCGTGAAATATCATTATTATTAAGACGACCTCCGGGACGCGAAGCTTATCCGGGCGATGTTTTCTATCTGCACTCCCGCTTGTTGGAACGCGCCTGTAAATTAAATAAAGAAAATGGCGGCGGTTCCATTACCGCCTTGCCAATTATCGAAACCCAGGCCGGCGACATTTCCGCCTATATCCCGACTAACGTTATTTCTATTACCGATGGTCAGATTTTCTTGGAACCAGATTTGTTCTATAAAGGTAATCGTCCGGCCGTTAACGCCGGTTTGTCCGTTTCCCGCGTCGGTTCTTCGGCGCAGATTAAGGCGATGAAAAAAGTGGCTGGCAAGATGCGTTTGGAGGCGGCGCAATATCGCGAACTGGCGTCCTTTGCCCAATTCGGTTCGGATTTGGACGCGGATACGAAGAAAAAGATTGAACGAGGCCAACGCTTATATGAAATCTTCAAACAAGATCAATATCAGCCTTTAGCGGTCGCGAAACAGGTTTTGATTTACTACACGCTGATTAACGGCTTGATGGATAATGTGCCGGTGGAGCGTGTTCGCGAATTTGAAGCCGGTTTATACAAGCACGCCGACCTGAATGACGAAGCTTTAAGATTGATTGAAGAGAAGAAGGAGTTGACCGACGAAATTGAAACGAAGATGAAAAAATTGATTAATGATTATAAGGATACAGTGGATTATTTAATGAAATAAGATGGCTAAGACCAAAGAAATATCGCGCCGCATTAAATCCGTTTCCAGCACCAAGAAAATCACGAAAGCCATGGAAATGGTGGCGGCGTCCAAAATGAAAAAAGCGATCGACGCGGTCTTAAAGACTCGGCGTTATGCCGGTTTGAGTTGGGAAATGGTTTGGCATTTGGCTAAGCTAAATAAGAACAGCAGTGAATCCCTTCATCCCTTGTTGACCCCGCGATTGGAAATTAAAAAAGTTGGTGTTATTTTAATTACGGCCAACCGCGGTTTGTGTGGCGGTTATAATACGGCAGTGATTAATAAGTCAAAAGAAATTTTTAAAAATCGTAATTTTCAAGTTGATTTTATTCTGGCTGGCAAGAAAGGTGCGTCAATCCATAACCAGGGACACAATATCGCCGCCGAGTTCGAGAAAGGCGAATTGATTACCGAAACAGCGGAGATTTATCCGATAGTAAAGATGGTCCTGACTGATTATCAGGACGGTAAATACGATCAGATATTCGTCGCTTATACCGATTTTATCAATCCCGTGAAACAGATACCGCGGGTTAAACAATTATTGCCGGTCGAAGCGGGCGCGGCGGATGAAAATTTAGGAAATGCCAGCAATCAGGCGGCGGATGATAAGACAGATAGTCGGAAGTCTCCGAATAATCAAGAAATCCCTGACGCTAAGAAAAATAGCGGCGAAGTTATCAATGAATATATTTTTGAACCCAGCCCGACGGAAGTTCTTGATTTGCTGATTCCGCGTCTATTGGAAGTGCAGTTGTATCAGGCGTTTCTGGAAGCGAACGCGTCGGAGCACAGCGCGCGGATGACCGCGATGCACCAGGCGACGGAAGCGGCGGATGATATGGTGAGTGAGTTGACCTTATTTTATAATAAAGCCCGCCAGGCGGCGATTACCGGGGAAATCGCGGAAATCAGCGCCGGCGCGAATGCGCTGGCGGAGTAAAAAAAATTTATACAAAATAAAAATATTAATATGTCCGAACACAAACAAAACAGCGGGATTATCAAACAAGTCATTGGCGTCGTCGCCGATGTCTATTTTGAAGACAAATTGCCCGAAATTTACAATGCCTTGGAGGTTGATCTGAATGGCAAAAAATTAACCCTGGAAACCGAACAGCATATCGGTTCTAATCTCGTCCGTTGCGTGGCGATGGGTTCTACTGACGGCTTAAGACGCGGCGATAAAGTGATTGATACCGGCGCGGCGATTTCGGTTCCGGTCGGTCAGGAAACTTTAGGGCGCATCTTTAATGTCTTGGGCGAAGTCGTTGACGGCGGTAAACCGGTGAAGACGGAAAAGAAATATCCGATTCATCGTCCGGCGCCGAAATTCGTGGATCAATCCAACAGCACGGAAATCTTGGAAACCGGTATTAAGGTTATTGATTTGATTTGCCCGATAGTCAAAGGCGGTAAAGTCGGCATGTTCGGCGGCGCCGGTGTCGGTAAGACGGTTGTCATCCAGGAATTAATTCATAATATCGCCTCCGAACACGGCGGCTATTCGGTTTTTGCCGGTGTCGGAGAAAGAACGCGCGAAGGTAATGATTTATATCATGAATTTAAAGATAGTGGTGTTATCGATAAGGTGTCTATGGTTTTCGGCCAGATGAACGAACCGCCGGGTTCGCGCGCTCGTGTCGCTTTATCCGGCCTGGCTATCGCGGAATATTTCCGCGATGAAAAAAATCAGGACGTTCTCTTGTTTATCGATAATATTTTCCGCTTTACGCAGGCCGGTTCGGAAGTATCCGCCTTGTTGGGTCGTATGCCTTCCGCCGTCGGTTATCAGCCGACTTTAGCCTCAGAAATGGGCGAACTGCAGGAAAGAATTACCTCTACCAAGAACGGTTCCATCACTTCCATCCAGGCCGTTTACGTTCCGGCTGACGATTTGACCGATCCGGCGCCAGCCACGACTTTCGGCCACCTGGATTCCACCGTAGTTTTATCCCGTTCTTTGTCGGAATTAGGACTTTATCCGGCCGTCGATCCTTTAGATTCTTCATCTATCATCTTAGATCCGAAAATTGTCGGCCAGGAACATTACGAAGCGGCTCGCGGTGTCCAAAAGATATTACAGCGCTATAAAGATTTACAGGACATCATCGCAATTTTAGGTATGGAAGAATTATCGACGGAAGATAAGATTATCGTTTCTCGCGCCCGAAAGATTCAGAAGTTTTTATCGCAACCGAATTTTGTTGCCGAAGCGTTTACCGGTCGTCCGGGTAGGTACGTCAAGCTCGTGGATACGATTCGCGGTTTCAAGGAAATTCTGGAAGGGAAATATGATGATAAAAATGAGGATGATTTTTATATGAAGGGTGGAATTGAAGAGGTGGGCGCTTAAATCTTAGATTGCTATTAGTTATGTCCAAGATTATAAAGTTTGAAATCGTTACGCCAGAACGCGTCGTCTTGCAACAGGAAATCCTGCAGATTACCGTGCCGACGACCAGCGGAGAAATTACTATTTTACCGGATCATATTCCGTTGGTTTCGGTTTTACAGCCCGGAGTTATTGAACTTAAACTCCCTGACGGTTCACCGGAAATCATGTCGGTGTCCGGCGGTTTTATTGAAGTCAGAAAAGATAAGATAGTCGTTCTGGCCGATACGGCCGAACGAGCCGAGGAACTGGATGAAACGCGTATTCAAGAAGCCAAGGCGCGGGCGGAGGAGCTGAAGAAGAACGCCAAAGCCGAAGACGATGTCCAATTCACCGCCATCGCCGCGAAGATTGAGAAAGAACTGGCACGTTTACGGGCGGTCAGTCGCTGGCGGAGGCTTAAAGGAACGGATAATAAATAATTAATATAATAATTGTACATTATAAATATATGTTTCACGAATCAAATAAAATGAATAGTATGGAAAAAGAACGACAGACGGAGTTAAAAGAATTAGCGACTAAGAATTTTAGCGCCTGGAATCAATCTTTGCTCAGTCGGGATGCGCATGAAGTGGCGTCGTTGTATACTCAAGATGCTAGTTTTTTGCCGACGCTTAATCCGGAATTCAAACACGGACAAGACGGAGCGGAAAAGTACTTCAAACATTTTTTAGAGAAAAATCCTGAGGGCCAGGTTATTGAGGAAGCGGTACAAGAAACCGCTGTTGATAAAGACGGCAATATTTCCGGTTTTTTACATTCCGGCCTGTATGATTTTGAGATCGGAGAAGAAAATAATCGCCAGACGGTGGAAGCTCGCTTTACTTTCCTTTGGCAGAAAGACGAAGCAGGCGATTGGAAAATTAAGCATCATCATTCTTCCTTGAAGCCGTTGGATAAATAAATTGGTGCGATTAATGTTCAAAAAATAGAGTCTTAGGCTCTATTTTTTTTATGTTTTTGTAGTTGCTATTCCTTATCTCATTAACAGCCACCCGAAAACCGTCAGGCCCAAAATTATCCGATACCAACCGAAGGGAACGAAATTGTTTTTTTGGATGTATCTGATAAAGAATTTGACGCCGATGATGGCCGTGATAAAGGAAACTCCGAAGCCGACCAACCAAATTATCAATTCTTGGCTGGCCAGAGTTTTTAGAATCTCCTGATTTTTGTACAAATCTAGACCGGTGGCGGCAAGCATTGTCGGGACGGCCAAAAGAAAAGAAAATTCCACTATATTTTTACGATTTATCCCTAAACTTAACCCCCCGATAATCGTCGCGGCAGAACGGGAAATTCCGGGAATGATTGCCAGCGATTGGAAAAGGCCGATAATCGCCGCTTGTTTATAAGAAAGATTAATCTCTTCGGTCGCCAGACCGGCCGCCGCCTCTTTTTCTTTTTCGGTTTTGGCGGAATTCTTTCGCGAATAATATTTTTCAAACAGAATCAAAATAATACCGCCGATAAGCAAAGCTCCGGCGATAAGATAGTTATTGTCCATTAGATAATTTTTGACGATTTTATAAAAAATTAAGCCGATTAGGGCTGTCGGAATGAAAGCGGTGATAATTTTGCCGACGAGATCCCAGGAATTCCAAATTTTTTTCCAATATAAGACGACAACGGCCAGAATGGCGCCGAGCTGGATGGAAATTTCAAAAGTTTTCAGGAATTCGGTAGTGGGAATCCTCAGCCACTCGCCTGCTAAAATTAAATGAGCGGTTGAAGAAATCGGGAGAAATTCAGTCAGGCCTTCGATAAAGCCTAAAATTAAACTGTGGAAAATAGTCATAAATTTTATGTTGGTATCTTCATTTTACTATCATTTCGGGATATTGACAACCGCTTCACTAAGCTCTAAAATATTAATATAGTTAGCACTTAGGCATCCGGAGTGCTAATAAAAATTATTTAATCTAAGCTAAAAATATGAAACTAAAGCCATTATTTAACAATGTTATTGTTAAACCTTCGAAGAATGAAGAAATGACAAAGTCCGGGATTGTTTTACCGGATACCGCCAGCCAGGAAAAACCGGAAAAGGGCGAAGTCTTGGCTATCGGTAGCGGCCGGATTTTAGATAACGGCCAGACTGCGGCTATGACGGTAAAAGTCGGTGATAAGATAATATTCAAGAAATATTCGCCGGATGAAATAAAAATCGACGGTGAAGATTATCTGGTTTTAAGCGAGAATGATATTATCGCTATTGTGGAATAAATATATTTTTAAAATAAGCTGGGTGCTGACATATTTTAGAGCGCATATTTTTTCGTAGAGCAAAAATGAACTTAGTTCATTTTTGCCACAGAAAAAATCTAAGCGGAAAAATATGTCAGCGACCGGTGTAAATCATATGTCCAAACAAATAATTTTCGATGAAAAGGCTCGTTTAGCTTTAAAACGCGGTGTGGATCAACTAGCCAACGCCGTAAAAGTGACTCTTGGTCCGAAAGGCCGTAATGTGGTTATCGCCAAGGGTTATGGCGGTCCGATTATTACTAAAGACGGCGTAACGGTCGCGAAAGAAATTGAATTGGAAGATAAGTTCGAAAATGTCGGCGCCGAAATAATTAAGGAAGTCGCTTCCAAGACTAATGACACGGCCGGAGACGGTACGACGACGGCAACAGTTTTAGCGCAGGCGATTATCAATTTCGGCTTGAAATTGGTAGCGGCCGGCGTTAATCCGATTGAAATCCGGCGCGGCATTGAAAAGCGGGTCGGCGAAATCGTAGTCGAATTGAAAAAGATGTCGAAATCTATTTCCACTAAAGAAGAAATCGCCCAGGTAGCTTCTATTTCCGCTAACGATCCGGAAATCGGTAATATTATCGCCGAAGCCATGGCCAGTGTCGGGAAGGAAGGTGTGATTACCGTGGAAGAAGGGCAGTCTTTCGGTATTGAAAAGGAAGTCGTAGAGGGCATGCAATTCGACAAGGGTTATGTTTCGCCTTATATGATCACCAATCAGGAAACAATGAAGGCGGAAATGAATGAACCGTATATTTTGATTACCGATAAGAAGATTTCTTCAATTCAGGATATTTTGCCGCTTTTGGAAAAAGTCGTCCAGTCCGGCAAGAAAGACCTGGTGATTATCGCCGAAGATATTGACGGTGAAGCTTTGGCGACTTTTGTAGTTAATAAATTACGCGGAACTTTTAATGTTTTAGGAATCAAAGCGCCGGGTTTTGGCGATCGCCGTAAAGCGATGCTGGAAGATATTGCGGTTTTAACCGGCGCGCGGGTTATTACGGAAGAAATTGGTTTGAAATTGGATAAGGCGGAGATCGGCGATTTGGGTCAGGCGCGGAAAGTCGTGGCCTCCAAGGATAATACAACCATCGTTGACGGCAAGGGTGACGAGAAGACGATCAAAGCCCGGATAGAGGCGATTAAAAAAGAAAAAGAATTATCCGATTCGGATTTTGATAAAGAAAAAATACAGGAACGCCTGGCGAAATTGGGCGGCGGCGTGGCGGTCATAAAAGTAGGCGCGGCCACGGAAACGGAAATGAAAGAAAAAAAATATCGAATTGAAGATGCTTTAAACGCGACGAAAGCGGCCGTGGAAGAAGGCGTGGTTCCGGGCGGCGGACTGTCTTTGGCGGTTGCCTGTTACGGCGCTAATTTTGCCGGTTTTGAGAAGGAACTAAAAGACGGGTATCAGCAGACGGTCGGCGAAAAAATAATCAACCAGGCTATTCTGGAACCGATTAAGATTATCGCGACCAATGCCGGCGTAGACGGCTCCCTGATTTTACAGAGAATAATTGAAGAAAATAAAAACAGCCAGACGGTTAAAGGTTATAACGCCGCGACCGGAGAATTTGTGGATATGATTAAAGCCGGTATTGTTGATCCGACCAAAGTTGTTCGTTCCGCCCTAGAAAATGCCGCCTCAGCGGCGATGATGTTTTTAACGACAGAAGCGGTCATTACCGACAAGCCGGAAAATAAGGGCTGTTCTTGTGAGAACGGCCATAACCATGGGGGAATGGACGGAATGGGGATGATGTAATTTTTAATTGTTGCTGAAAGATAGAGAACCGGTGTCAACGCCGGTTTTTTATTTTAATTTTCCCCCGGATTTGCTATAATATATTTATCTGATTTTATTATTTTTTATGTCTAAAAAATTTGTTGTTGTCGCCGTTTCCGGCTATTTTAACCCGCTTCACGTCGGTCATCTGGAACTAATTTCCCGGGCGAAAAAAATGGGCGATAAGTTAGTGGTTATCGTTAATAATGATCGTCAGGTGACTGCGAAGGGTAGCGTTTCTTTTATGTCGCAGGCCGATCGTCTAAAAATAATCAAAGCCTTGCGCGATGTGGATGAGGTTTTCTTGTCAATCGACAATGATCAAACTGTCTGCCGCTCTCTGGCTAAAATTCATCCTGATATTTTTGCCAATGGCGGTGACCGGAAAAGTTTGGGTGACGTGCCGGAATATCCGGTTTGTCAGAAATTAAAAATAAAAATGGTCGACGGTTTGGGCAAAAAAATCCGCGCCAGTTCAAAATTGATTGCCCGCGCGGCGGGCTTAAAGATTTTAACTTCCCGGTTGGCGTCCAAACCAACCAAATAACTATGAAACGACTGATAAAATATTTTTTAATCACCGCCGTGATTTTGTTGGCCACGGCGCTTATTATCGGGCTTTTTTATATCCGTTGCCTTTATCAAAATTTGATTGTTGACCACGAAAAAAATTTTCCGGCTTTTGTCACCAAGATTATCGATAAGTTTACCCGTCAGCCCGCGCCGCCGGTAGCCGTCGTCAAAACGGAAGATACTATTCAGATTTTGGAAGGTTGGACCGATAATGATATCGAACAGTATTTCGTCCGTCAGAACCGATGGCCGAATGAGGAATTCTTCAGGGTTGTCGGTCAGCCGCAAGTCGATTATCGTTATGATAAAAATAAAGATTGGCCGCCCGATTTTTCCGCCCGATTTTCTTTTTTAGTCGATAAGCCGAAATATTACGGCCTGGAAGGATACTTGTTTCCGGACACTTACCGCATTTACGCCGACTCGACCGCGGAAGAAGTGGTCGAAAAAATGCTGGATAATTTCGATAAGAAATTGACGCCGGCGATGAGAGCGGATATCAAAAAACAAGGCAAGACTATTTACCAGATAATCACGATGGCCTCGATTATCGAAAAAGAAGCGCCGATTGATTATCAAAAGACGGATAATCGCGACGCTCGGATTATCAGCGGTATTTTTTGGAATCGTTTGAAAATCGGTCAGGCTTTGCAATCAGACGCGACTTTGTCTTATATTTTGAACGACAATCAGCCGCAACACAGCGGGAAAGATTTGGTGATTGATTCGCCTTATAATACTTATAAATATCGTGGTTTGCCGCCTGGTCCGATTTGCAATCCCGGAATCTTAGCGATTAAAGCGGCGATATATCCGCTCGCCACCGATTATTATTATTTTTTGACGCCGAAAGGAAAGGATGAAGTTATTTACGCCCATACTAATGAAGAGCACAATAAAAATAAGAATCAATATTTAAGATAATATGTTCAACGAACAGCCGATGATTTTATCGTCCGAACTTGAGCCAACCGACGATTCCGGTGGCGTTCCGGAACCACCCCGTTTTTCGCTGAAAAAAATTTTGCTGATTGCCGCTTTGGCCGGAGCGGTCATTCTTTTGGCTCTCGGCCTTTTTTTCGCGGTTAAAAAATATTGGCCAGTTAAAAATCAGCCGTCTTCAACCGGCGCTGATTTGATTCCGGCCGCCACTAATACGCCGGCAACGGAAACTCCGGCAATCCTACCCGGATCAGAGCAAACGGAAACAGCGACAACCACGGGGACGGATTTATCCGGCCTGGCCATTGAATATTTATCGTTCGCCGATTTTTATAAGGCGCCGAATAATCAGTTCACGCCCCAAATAAATGATTATAAATTGCCTTTGAATGTTAAGATAGACGTCATGAATTATTACGACGTTTCCCGCAAGTTAAATCTTGATCCCGGTCTGGAGAGCCTGAGTAATTACGGTTTCGCGTTAGTTGACAATCCTTGGCCGAAAGAAGCGCCGGATTTTTATTCGCTCTACGGCCAGTTGGATAATAAACAGGTTCCAATCTTAATCACTTCCGATTTTTTGGTTTATTATTATCAAAATATTTTAAAAAAAATTTTCAAAGACACGGAAGAAAATGTCTTTTATGATAACCTCTGGGAAATAAACAAAGAGCTTTATACGGCCGCGAAAAATCGTTATGAGGCCCGTTTGGCGTCTATCGGCAATGTTAATGATTCCATTCTGGAAGGTGAAAGGCTGGAAACCGCTTTTTTTGCGGTCGCGCTCAATCTTTTAAAACCGGCCATCAACCAAATTTCCGCTTCGGGAACGACTGAAAAAGACCGGTTCTCCGCGTCCGAGGGGGAACGTTTTTACTTTACGGTTCCGCCTTATCTGCGGGATGATGTTCTGGCGGAAGAGAAGCTTATTCGGGAAGGAGCGAAAGATCAGGCAAAATCTCCGGTTTTATTGTATAACCGGAACTATAAAGATTTTACCGTGCCGGCCGATTACCGCTCCAACGCCAAATTGAACAATTTTTATTTGACGACTAAATGGTTGAATTCGGTCTGGCCGCTCAATTATCGCGATAAGAATTGTCCTGATTGTTTGCTGGACGCCGCCGACTGGCGGATAAATTTAACGGCTGTCAGTCTGATTGCCCAGGATTTTTCTTCTTTGTCGGAGTTGAAGAATAAATGGGCGCGGATTTATAAAGTCATGTCTTTTTTTAAGGGCTTGCGGGATGATTTGAATTATGTCCATTATCGTGATTCTTTAAACGAACTTTTCGGTCCGGATTACAAGATTGAGGAATTATTCGGTGATCAAAATAAAGCGGCGGCTGGAAATTTGGAAAAATTGCGCGTTAAATTATTGGCTTATGAATTCCCCGAGATTTCCGGCGGCCTGGCGAAAAACGATTTGGCGCTAAGAGCTAGATTAGGTTTTAAGATGTTGGCCGAGCCGTATTGGCCTAATGATTACCTTTTTAGCCGTTTGACGGTTCCGGCCGTAGATACCTACCTAGGAACCAGCACTAAAGCCAATAACGTTACGGCTTGTTCCGTGAAAAAGACCGTCAGCCGTTGCAACGGCTTCGCTTTGGATGTAATCGGTTTGATTTACCCGCTGAGCGACAATGCTTATTTTGAAGAGAATACCAACTACTCTAATTATGAACGGGAAGCGGCTCGTCTGCGGGACGAATTGAATAAAAACCAGGTTTGGCACCTATCGAATTATTGGTCGAATTTGAACTTACTTAAGATTTCTTTGGAGGCGAACAAAAGCGCGTGGCCGGTTTTCGCGCACTCGTCCGCCTGGCAAGACAAATCTTTGGCGACCGCGGTCGGCGCCTGGATCAATCTTCAACTGCCATTGGAAAAATATGAGGTTAGTCAGCCTTTTAGTGGACAAAATTTTAATAATTTCTCCCGTTGGAACGAAAATTCTTACGTCGAACCGAATCTTAGCCTGATTAATGAATTAATGGCCGACAGTGATATGATTATAGGAATGTTTTCCGCTTTGCGGCTGGAAACGGAAGTGCGTCCGGCGTGGCAGGAGATAAAAAATTTTTCCGTCAGCCTGGGAGCGTTGAAGCAGATAATAATAAAAGAATTGACCGGAGAGACTCTGGCCGCCGCCGATAATGAACTGGTCGCCGATTTTATCAAACAGTTGAAAACCGATCCGGCCACGCCGGCCGTCAAACAATTGGATCTGCGCTCGGCGGTTCAAAAAACCGGTCTCAGAGAAGATTTGAGCCGGTTGAAATTGTTGGTGCTGACTCATCAGGAAGGAAATAATAAGATTTTTTCCATCGGTCCGGTTTGGGATTATCAGGAAAGCCGGTAAATTGAGGATACCCGCTGTTAACGCTCGTATTGAAAAATATAAATTTCATTGTTTATCGTTTGCCAATCGTCGGCCGTTAGTTTCGCTTCGTTTATTACTCGGCCGCTCTGATACCAATATTTGTTGACAATCAGGTAGCCTTCATCGACCCCGACTAAGTCCAAAGCTTTCAACATGGTTTGGCGGTCGGGGTTTTTGTAAACCATCTCAAGATAATACTGGTATAACGCTCCGCCGGTCGGAATCGGATAAAAATATATTTGTCCGTTTGATCCTTGATAGTAATGATCAAAACCGAATGATTGAAGGGCGGCGGCGCTCACCGGTTGGTTAGCCAACGCGATATAAGGACCGCCGGCGGCGCGGTCGACTGCCAGAACGGCGGCGATATCGTTCTGACTGGTGCTATAACCGCGCGAATTAAAATATTTATCGAAGCGGGGATAAGAAACGTAAAGACTGGCGGTCAAAAGGCTGATGCCAAAAATCAGCCAGCTTGTCCGTATCGCCGGATCAGCGCGGCGTATTTTTAGGATTAATCCCCGGAGTGCTACCAGAATAAAAGGCAGGAAAAAAATAACCATGATTATCAGTATTCGGCTGGCATAGCCGGCTTGTTCGTAGCTGATTAAATCATTAAAAAGAATTCGACCGCTCAGTAAATAGGCGATCAGCAGAGAAAGATTAATAAAAATTAGGCCGTTAAAAAGGCCACGATCTTCGTCGGTTATTTTATCTCTCCAGCGGCGTCCGTAAAAATACCATAAGCCGCCGCCGATGGCGATTATCAGCAATAGATTATAGTTAGTGGCAAAAAAATAAACGAAATTCAGGAGCCAATCTTCCCGTCCAGCCAGGCTAAGACCGGCGAAAAGGCTTTTTATCGGTTCCAATAATGAACCGCCGTCAATTTTTTTCAGACCGCCCCCCCCGGTAAAAAACAGAGCGAACGGCAGAGCCAGAGCCGTGAACAGAAAAATCGCGAACTTGATGATTTTTTGCCAAACTGGCGCCAGCGCTGTTTGGTATTTTTTAAAGACCAGCCAGACGGTCCAGCCCAGAGCTGGCAAGCCGGTTAAAGGATGAATTGCCGCGGTCGCGACCGCCAGTATGAGTATTTCCGGCAGACTGGCACGGCTAAAACCGGCCAGCACAGTTAAAATTAGGAATAAATAGCTGAGATTTTGCGGCGTAGTGACAATAAAAGGAGAGAAAGTCAGAATTAATAGAAATAAGATTGCCAAGAAGGAAGCTGAAGAAACGGCCGGGTTGTCCGCTTCTTTCGCGTGAACATTTTTGAAGAATCGGAAAAGAGCTGTCGGTAGGAATAAGGCGGCCAAACCGGGAACCAGGAGTTTATTCAAACAGTAAATAGATAATCCGCTGATTTTATGTATTATGACAATTAAACTGTATTCACCCAAATAATAGGGCGGTTTGGGCAGAACTAACCCTTTGGCCGCGATTAGCTCCATCGTTGCTTGATGGACGAAAGGATCGTAACCGTAGCCGATTTTATAAATGATTATCGCGACAGCGAAGGACAGGAAAAAATGCAGGGAAAGAAAGATTTTTTTGAGACCGCCGCCAATCTCTTTATTTATCAGAATGAAGATCAAAATCAGAGAACTTAGGCCATAGAACCAAAAAAAAGAATAATTTACTACCTCCCAAGGGGAAATCAAGGCGCGTTCGCTCTGGCTGGACCAAAGCCGGAAAAACAGGAGTGAATAAAATACGGTATAGCCTAAGATTAGGAGGATATTTTTTTTATTGACCGCCCCCGGTTTTTTTTCGTTTTCCGTGTCGGTCGCGATTTTTTTCGCAGGAGTATTTTTAACGGTTTGACCGAATATTCCCGGTCGGTTTTTAAAAAAATAAAAACCGGCGACAATTAAAATCAAAGACAAGATAATTCCACGCTGGTTTAAAGAGTAGAAATAGTAGATTCCCGCCCCGAATACGGCCGTTAGAGATATAAGCAGTAACATCCGATTATTGATATTTTCGGCGATTTTAGGCCAACTTGTTTTTGATCTGTTCATAATACCTTAATGATAACAAATTCTTGCTAAAATTGGCAATTTCGGATAACATTAGAGTAATGGAAATAATTAAAGAAAAAAAGATAAATTTATTGTTAATCGGCCTGCTGGCGGTGGTTTTTTTTATCGCGACCGCCAGTTTTAATTACCAATCACAGGATAAGGACTATGTTAAGTGGTCGTCGCCGGATGAAACTGCTAATTATTTTTTTGCCAAAAAATTTAGCACGACCGGCCAGCTGGCTTTTTTTGACCCGGCTAACGTCATCGGTGATAATATGGTTATGCCCCGGAGCGTCCGCACGGATTCCGGTTGGATTAAACCGGTTAGCTTCCTGGGAATCATTCTGATTTACGGCAGTCTGGCCGCCGTTTTCGGCTTGGCGATTATCCCTTTCTTGACGCCCTTTTTCGCCGCCGTCGGTTTAATTCTTTTTTATTTGATCGTCCGGCGGATATTCGGTAACCGCGTCGGCTTGTGGTCAGCTTTTATTTTGGCTTTATTTCCGGTTTATATTTATTATACGACCCGGTCGATGTTCCATAACATACTATTTATCTTTTTGCTTCTGGCCGCTGTCTATCTTTTCATCCTGGCGCTCGGACCGAAGCGGGATAAAGCTGACCGGCCTTTTGTCGCCTGGACTTTAAAGAGACATTTATGGCTGGAATTTTTAGCTACGTTCGGTAGTGGCTTATTCGCCGGCTTGGCTTTGATAACGCGCACTTCGGAACTATTATGGCTTGCGCCGGCCTGGTTTTTAATTTGGTTATTTTACGCTCGCCGTTTGGGCGCGACGAAATTAATTATTTTCTTTTCCGGTTTGTTCCTCGCTTTAGTTCCGGTCGCTTATTATAACCAAATTTTATACGGTTCTTTTTGGCATGGCGGTTATAACGAAATGAACCGGTCGATTGACGATATTGTCAATACCGGCGGCAACTTGTTAAGATTCACTTGGACCGGCCAGTTTGGCTACTACTATCATTACCTTAGTCAGATTTTTCACAATATTTTTTATTTTGGCTTTAATTACAGCCAATCGTTGGAAATGTCCCGGCGTTATATCTGGGAGATGTTTTCGGTTCTTTCCGTCGCCGGTTTAAGCGGTTGGTTGTTATTAGCGGTCAAATATTGCCGCCAGCGGAAAAAAAAGTATCTGGTTTATCTTCTGTCCGGCTTGATTGTTAGCGCTTTTCTGATTTTTTATTATGGCAGTTGGAAATTTAACGATAATCCTGATTTGACGCGGTTTACCATCGGGAATTCCTATACCCGTTATTGGTTGCCGATTTATTTATGGCTTATTCCGCTCTCATCTTTAGCCTTAGTGCGCGTCAGCCGGGCGATTTTGCTTATCGGTCCGGAAACGGTATCGCGAATCAGGAAAATAATCGCTACTGGTTTGCAGTTTTCCGCTGTTTTGGTTTTCGCTTATTTGTCTTTGAATTTCGTCCTTTTTGGTTCGGAGGAAGGTTTGGTTTACCTGTATTATAATAACCAGTCGGAAAGAGCCAATACCGAAATGGTGTGGGCGATGACCGAACCGGCGGCGGTTATCATCACCCGTTATCACGATAAGTTTTTTTGGCCCGAACGCCGCGTTATTATGGGTGTTGTTTCCAACGACGAAATTTTAACGGCGGCCGCCAAATTAAGCAAACATTACCCGGTCTATTATTATAATTTTTATCTGAATGACGCCGATGTCGTTTATCTTAACGAACGGAAATTATCTTCTTATAAGCTGAAACTGAGATTAGTCAGAAAAACCAGCGCCAAGTTCGGTTTGTATAAAATCGAAAGATTATCGGAATAGAACAGGGACAATTTTGATATTGGCCAGACCGGTGTCCGATTTGGTAATCGGCCGTTACGCGTTTTATGAAAACTGTAAAAACGTACAATATAATTACTATCGGTTGTCAGATGAATCAAGTGGACAGCGAACGGCTGGCCGCTTTTTTGGAGAGCCACGGTTTTAAAGCGGTAGCGAATTTCAAGAAAGCGGGCGCGGTTATTATCAATACCTGCGGCATCCGGCAACCGGCTGAAGACCGGGCTTATGGTCTGGCCAATCAGATCCGCAAGCATAACCCGGCGGCGAAAATTGTTATCGCCGGCTGTTTGAGCCGGCGCGAAGACGTTCAGAGGCGTCTGAAGGGACGAGCGGATATCTTTTTGCCAATCAGCGAGATGCTGAAACTTCCGGAGCTTCTGGCCGGGGAAGAATTTAATCCGTATTTCAGTCTGGAGGCGATTCGTCTGTCTCAGGGCGAAAAATATCTGGGTATTTTGCCAAAACATGAAAGCCGGTTTACCGCTTATATTCCTATCGGCAATGGCTGTAATAATTTTTGTTCCTACTGCGTTGTGCCTTACGCCCGCGGTCGCGAAGTTTACCGGCCGGCGCAAGATATCGTTAAAGAAGCGCGCGCTCTGGTTAAAGCCGGCTATAAAGAAATTATTTTGGTGGCGCAAAACGTTAACAGTTATCGGGACGCCGCCGGCGCGGGCGGCGCGCTGGTTGATTTTTCGAGGTTATTAGAACGGATAGCGAATATTCCGGGAAAGTTTTGGATCCGGTTTTCTTCCAGCCACCCCAAAGATATGAGCGACAGCCTGATTAAAGTTATTGGCTCTTCGGAAAAAATCTGTAATCATCTGCATCTGGCGGTTCAGTCCGGCGATAATCTGATTTTGAAAGCGATGAATCGCCGTTATAGCGCCGCGCATTATAAAAATTTGATCAGGAAAGTTCGCGCTGTCCGGCCCGATATCGCGATTACGACTGATGTGATTGTCGGTTTCCCGGGCGAAACCCGTCGCCAATTCGGGAATACGGTAAAGTTATTTAAAGATATCGGATTTTCTATGGCCTATATTTCCCAGTACAGTCCGCGGCCCGGAACCGCCGCTTATCGATTGGCGGATGATGTCGCTCCGGCCGAGAAAAAACGCCGTGCCTATTTTATCAATGAGATTTTAAAAAAAACCGCGACTGATTATAATGAACGGTGTTTGGGCCGGACGGTTATCGTCTTGGCGGAAGGGAAGAATAAGCGCGGCCAGTATTACGGCAAAACCGGCGCTTATCAGACGGTCTTAATCAATAATCCGGCTTCCGGTCGAAAAACAAATAGTTTGAAAAAAATCGACGGAATGTTCGTTTCCGTCAAAATTACTAAAGCCAGGCCGTTCGGTTTGGAAGGGGAATTGATCAAATAAAAAAGCCGGTTTTATTTTTCCGGCTTTCCACTTTTACTTTTTTTTAGCCATTCCTTGTTACTTGCGACTTTCTTGTAAACCACATTGTGTCGCTCGAAATGATAATTGCCTTTGCCAGATTACTTGTTTTTTCATTTTTTCCAGTTTTTAATTAAACATATAAAGAACTGCCTGTAATAATATTATACCATAGATAATCAATATGCCAAATAAAGTTATCCACAATAAAAAGCCGTTAGTCTTGATGATTCTGGGCACTACCGCCAGCGGCAAGACCGCTCTGGGCGTTAAATTGGCGGCGGCATTGAATGGTGAAATTATCAGCGCCGACAGTCGCCAGGTATATCGGGGCATGGATGTCGGCACGGGTAAGGATTTGGCCGAATATCATTTTGGCCGCCAGAGAATTCCTTATCATCTGATCGATGTGGCCAGCCCGAAAACCCGGTTTGATTTGGCTAAATATCAAAAGCTGGCTTTCCGAGCGATTAACGATATTTTACGGCGCGGGAAATTGCCACTAGTGGTGGGCGGTAGTGGCCTATATTTACAGGCGCTGGCGGATAATTACTCGCTCACCGCGGCGAAGCCGAAACTAGCGGAACGCGCCGTCTGGGAAAAGTTATCGGCCGCCGCGCTCTTCGCGGAAATAAAAAAACTCAAGCCGGATTTTGCGACCCGGATTAACAATAGCGACCGTCATAATATCCGCCGCCTGGTTCGTTATCTGGAAATTATAAAAAGCGGCGGTCTAACCGCGCCGCGCCGCAACGAATCGCCCTATGATTTTTTACTATTGGGTCTTGTCTGGCCGGATGATATCTTGCGCGCGCGGGTAATGCAACGATTGTTGGATCGTTTGGAAAAAGAAGGCCTGATCGCGGAAGTAAAAAGACTGAATCGGGAAGGCGTTTCCTGGAAACGCTTAAAATCGTTCGGTCTGGAATATAAATTTGCCAGCGCGCATCTGCTTGGAGAGTTATCTTATCCGGAGATGGTTGAGAAATTAAGCACGGCGATTTATCGTTTCGCCAAACGGCAAAAAACCTGGTTCCGGCGCTGGGAGAAGCAGGGAACGAAGATAAACTGGATTAAAAATTTGGCGGAAGCGCAAGAAATTATTCGGAAATCGCGACGGAGAGCGTAAATACCGGGAGTTTTTTGTTAATTATTTTTTATCAGCGAGAATGTTTTCCAACAATTCCTTGACTATTTTCGGGTTAGCCTTACCCTTGGTGTCGGCCATGACTTTTCCTAATAAGAATTGCAGGACATTGGTTTTGCCTTGTTTGTATTGAGCCACCTGATCGGGACTGTTCGCCAAAATATTCTTAACGACCGTTTCCAATTCCGCCGTATTATCCAGCTGTTCCAGTCCAAGGTCGGCCATAATATGTTCCGGATCGCCGCCGTGTTCATACATTACTTCCAGAATTTTTTGTCCGGCCGAAGAATTGACTTTATTTTGATAGACCAGGCAAATCAACTTGGCGAAATTTTCCGCGGTAATTTTCAGGTCGCTTATTTTTTGATTATGGGCGTTCAGGTGCTTTAACAGTTCGCCGGTAATCCAGTTTCCAGCGGTTTTCGCCAGGTGTTTCTCCTGTCGCGTCTCGCTGTCGCCGTTAGCTTCGATCCAGGCATCCAGTTCGGAAATAACTTCTTCGGTCCAGCTGGCCAGTTTTTTATCGCTCGTCAGGATAGCGGTGATTTCCGGACTGAACCGATATTCGTCTATAAAGCGTTGTTTTTTGGCCGCCGGTAATTCCGGCAATTCTCCTTGCAGGCGCGCCAGCCAGTCCTCGCTTATTGTCAACGGCGGAATATCAGGTTCGGGAAAATAACGGTAGTCGGCCGACGTTTCTTTGGCGCGCTGGCCGATTGTCCGCCCTTTGTTTTCATCCCAGCCGCGAGTTTCCGCGGTTACTTTTTCGCCTTTTTCTAATAAGACCGTCTGCCGTTCGATTTCAAAATTAATCGCTTTTTCCACGGCGCGGAAAGAATTGATATTTTTCACTTCCACTTTCGGGCTGAGTTTATATTTACCGCCAAACAGCCAACCTCCTCTTTTAGGCAGAATTAGGCCGTTTTCATATTTCCAACTGCCGGCTCTCTGGACGCTGACATTCGCTTCACAGCGCATTTCACCTTTTTCCATATCGGCGTTGGAGATTTCTAAATAGCGCAGAATCTGCTGATAGGCCTGGCAGAATTTTTTCGCCGTTGCCGCGTCTTTTATGACCGGTTCGGTAACTAGTTCCATCAGCGGCGTGCCGGCGCGATTGAAATCTATCAGCGTGTGGCCCTGATCTTTGAAATGAGCGGATTTACCGGTGTCTTCTTCCAGATGAATCCGAGTTATAGCGATTTTGTCGCTGTCTATTTCCAGATAACCGTTATAAGCGAACGGCTGGTCGTATTGGGAAATCTGGTAACCTTTGGGCAAATCGGGATAAAAATAATTTTTGCGATCGAACTTGGAAAGGCGATTGATTTGACAATGTAAAGCCAGACCAGTCAGGATTGTCCAGTCGATAGCCGTCTTATTAGGCACCGGCAGAGTTCCCGGATGACCCAAGCAAATCGGGCAAACCGTCGTGTTCGGCGTCTGACCTTCAGCGTTATTGTCGCAGGCGCAGAACATCTTGCTTTTGGTTTTCAACTCGGCATGGATTTCCAGGCCGATGATGACATCATATTTCATGTTTTTATTTTTAGCCGATTATTTTTTTTGCCGTTTGCCAAACCAGAGAGCTGATTTCCTCGCGGCTCAAGATTTGTCCGTTCTTCGTACAGCTTATCAGCGTGAAACCGGGAAGATCGGTGGCAATTTCTCGGTAAACGGCAGCCGCTTTTTTTAAGTGTTCCAAATTATCTTCATGGATATCTTTGGTTTTGCCGCTCCAGTCTTCGCGCGCCCTTTGTTTAGCCAGCTGTTGAGAAATCTCCGGTTCGACATGCAGGATAAGGGAAAGATCTGGTTTGGGAATGGCAAAGATATTATATTCCAGATCGTAGAGCCAATTGAAAAAGTTTTTTCTTTCCGCCGGATCGGATATTTTTCCGCCCTGATGACCCATATTAGCGCTGGTATAGCGGTTGGCTAGGACGATTTGGCCGTCTTTCAGCCAGGCGCGGATTTTGAAACTGGCGTCGTAACGGTCGACAGCGTAAAAAATAGACGCTTTGTAAGGTCCGACTTCGTCCGCCTGTCCATATTTTCCCGACAGGTACTCTTCGACCGCTCCGGCCGATTTGGTATTATATTGCGGAAAATCAGCCACGGCTACCCGGTAGCCGGATTTTTCCAGATTGACTTTTAGCAGTTCCAATTGAGTGGTTTTTCCGGAACCGTCGGTACCGTCGATGACTATGAATTTTCCTTCTTTGTTCGTGGTCATAAGTTTAAGAGGATTAGCCGCCGTAATTCCGCCGGCACCGTCGGCGACTTAACGGTTGTCGCCGTTGCCGCCAATCTTATTTCTTTCCAGACGCGATAGTAGTTTTTCCAAATTATGAGCGGCGATATCTTCCAGATCTATTTTCAGTTCGGTAGCGATTTGCGCCAGGTACCATAAAACATCGCCCAATTCTTTCTCTATTTCTTGCCGGTCAGTGTCTTCGACCAGCCCGCCCTTATCTCTAATGATTTTTTTTATTTTTTCCGCCACTTCGCCGGTTTCGCCTGCCAGCCCCAGGGTCGGATAAACGAA
This sequence comes from Patescibacteria group bacterium, assembly GCA_041650775.1. Taxonomy (GTDB): domain Bacteria; phylum Patescibacteriota; class Patescibacteriia; order Patescibacteriales; family UBA12465; genus UBA12465. Next base: position 131,472 of record JBAZKO010000001.1, on the reverse strand, counting down.
ATTGGCGTCCCTTTCAGGATAAAGAGCAGTGCGTCGCGAATTTTTTTGGTATTCGGTAAAAGTCATAGATTGGCGTGATTATTTTAATTGCAATTATTTTTTAATTTTGGAAATAATTTGATCGATCTGCGCGTATAATTCTTCCAACGTGCCGTTATTGCTAATTTTATGCTCGGCCGCCGCCATAACCGTCGGAATTTCCAATTCCGCCTCTTTTTGATCGTCGGCCAGGAATTGTTCGAAAGTCTTGGCCGCGTCGCCGATATTTTCGTCGCGTTTGACCAGGCGTTCATAACGGGTTTTAGCGTCGACTTCAATGCCGATTATATGAAGATCGGGAAATTTTTTGGTCAGGCTGGTGACATCGTCCAGGCGCCGGATACCATCGATGACTATTATTTCCCGTTCGTCCCGGATTATATCTTCGATTATGACGCGAGCTAGAGTATCGCCGCCGAAGCGCGTCCGCAGATCCAGAGACAGATTTTGCAGATTGTTACGGTCGGTCGGCAGGTATAGGCGATTCAAGATATCGCGTAAGACCGTTGAATAACGGTGGCTACCGGCGCCGTATTTTTCCATCAGGTATTTTTTGCAGACATCTTTGCCACTGGCGATGTGGCCGGCGAAACCGAGAATAATTTTGGACATAATTTGGGTCTTCAAGACATTAATACCGCACCTGATAGCGCAACATTAAAGTGTTATCATTTAATTTTTTAACTTCCAATAATTTCAGATCGACATCCAGATCTTTATTGAATAAAGAAAGACCGGCGCCGAAAATTTTAGGTTCCACGGTTAAAATTATTTCCGTAATCAGTTTTTTTTCTAAAAACAGGGAATTGAGATAGGAACCGCCGCCCAGCAAAGCGGATTTATAACCAATTTTTTCCAGTTCATTCAAGATGTCGGCCGGTTCGCCACTGGCCCATTTAACTCTTTCTTGAGCCGGCGGATTTTTTTGTTCGGTAAAGACAACATTTAAGCGTTCTTTCAAAGGCGCCGGAAAAGTTTTAAAAGTATTTTCGCCCATCATAACCACCCCGTGAGATTTAGAAATCTCCACGAACAGTTTTTTATCTTCGCGGCTGGTCCAGTCGGCGAATTGAGTTTTATCTTTGGCGATTTTACCGTCAACGGTTATCGCCATCATCATGGTTACGGGAATCATATTCGGCTGGGCGCCTAAGGAGGCGGGTTATTAATTAAATCGCTATCGGTGCTTTAATGCCTGGATCAGGATCGTAGCCCTCCAGCTTAAAGTCCTCGTATTGGAAACTGAAAATATCTTTGACCTCGGGATTGATAATCATTTTCGGCAAAGCCTTCGGTGTTCGGCTCAGTTGTGTCTGCACTTGTTCGAAATGATTATTATAAATATGGAGATCGCCGAAAGTATGGACGAAATCCCCTAATTTTAAACCGCAGACCTGAGCCATCATCATTGTCAGCAAAGCGTACGAGGCAATATTAAAAGGGACGCCGAGAAAGAGATCCGCACTGCGCTGATATAATTGGCAGGACAGCCGGTTGTCATGAGAAACATAGAATTGGAAGATCGTATGACAAGGAGGCGGAGCGGTTTTTTTGCCGCCGATGAGGGTCTGCAAGTCGCCGACATTCCAGCCGCTGACGATGATGCGGCGCGAAGTCGGGTTATTCTTCAAGGTTTCGACTGCGTTGGCGATCTGATTTATTTTTGTTCCGTCATTCGCTTCCCAGGCGGTCCATTGTTTACCGTAAATCGGGCCGAGATCGCCATTTTCGTCGGCCCACTCGTCCCAGATGGTGACGCCGTTATCATTTAAGTATTTAATATTGGTGTCGCCTTTCAAAAACCAGAGCAGTTCATAAATAATCGCCTTCAGATAAAGCTTTTTAGTGGTCAGAAGAGGAAAACCGGCGTTTAAATCGTAGCGAACCTGACGGCCGAAGACGCTACGCGTGCCGGTGCCGGTACGATCATCCTTGCTTTTGCCGTTTTCCCAGACATCGCGCAAGAGGTCAAGATATTGTTTCATATATTTTATGATTATCAATAAGATGAAGATTTATTGATCTTCGTATTTGGTCACCTCGTCATTCACCAGAGAGTATTCCACGCCAGTTTCTTTAAATATCTCTTTGGTTCTTTGTCCGGCGTGATAGTCCTTGGCGCAGACTACGCGCTTGATGCCGGAATTGATAAGCATCTTAGCGCAGGTATAGCAGGGAGTCATCTGACAATATAAAGTACCGCCATCTAAGCTTATACCCATTCGAGCCGCTTCGCAGATAGCGTTCTGTTCGGCGTGAGTCGTCCGGATGCAATGACGGCTCTGGGTGCCGTCTTCATTAACGACAGTATGCATTTCATGGCCGACTTCGTCGCAGGTCGGGGCTCCGACCGGAGCGCCGTTATAACCGGTTACGACTATGCGCCGATTGCGAGTAACGACGCAACCGCCGCGAAAACGGTCACAGTTGCCGCGCGTCCCGACCATCTCCACTATTTTCATAAAATATTCATCCCAGGAAGGACGCTTATAAGGTTCTTTTTTTTCGTCATTCTGTTCGCCCATAAGATTAATTTTAATTTCTTATTAACGCTTGCTAAATGATTGGTAAGTACCTATATTCTAACTCATTATTTTAATAAAATAAATCTTGACAGAAGGGGTTTTATATTCTGTTTAGGCTTTTAAAAAGCCTAAAAAAGAGGTAAACTAGGGGTAAGAATAAGTTAGCTGTAGTCAGTTTAAAAATTAAAAACAATGTTAACCAAATTTATTGAAAATTTAGCTAATAATAAAGAAATTTATTTAAGAATTAAGGTTTTGCCCGGGGCCGGTAAGACTGGCTTTTTAGGAACCATGTCGGATGGAACCATCAAAGTGGCTATTGGTGCCGCGCCGGAAAAAGGGAAGGCTAACCAGGAGTTGATTAAATTTTTGGCTACCGAACTAGGCGTTCGTAAATATCAAGTAAAAATTCTTAGTGGCATCGGTGAAAGATTGAAATTAATCAAAATCGGCCGGTAGCCGGTTTCGTAATATGGACATATCAATCATCATCGTCTCTTGGAATGTCAAAGACAAATTACGGACTAATTTAAAATCCTTATTTGAATCGTCTGGCGATTTTAAATTCGAAGTGTTCGTCGTCGATAATGACTCTACTGACAGCAGTGTTGACATGGTGTGCGCTGAATTTCCTGCCGCCCGCCTGATAGCTAACTCGGAAAATTTAGGATTCGCCCAGGCGAATAATCAGGCGATTAAACTGGCGACGGGAGAATTTATTTTGCTTCTTAATCCGGATATGCGGGTTCAGCCGGACACTCTGGAAAAAGTTTTAGCCTGGGCGAATAATAATCCGTCGGCTACGGTCAGCGGTTGTAAATTAATTGATGAAAACGGAGAAGTCATCAGACAAGTCCGTCGTTTTCCGGGATTTTTTGACCAATTATTGATTACTTTAAAAGTGCCGCACCTTATTCCCGCCGCGGTCAATAAATATCTATGTGCGGATTTCAACTATGCGGCGGCCGCCAAAGTCGATTCGATACGCGGCGCGTTTTTTCTTATCAATCGTGAGAATTATCGAAAAATCAGCGGGTCGGACCGGCCGTTTTTGGATGAGCGTTATTTCATCTGGTTTGAAGAAGTGGATTTCTGCCGTCAGGTTTATAAGCTGGGAGGGGAGGTTTGGTATACTCCGGCGGCGCAATGCGTGGATTACGTGGGAGCGAGTTTCCGACAGATTAAGCGCGGGCAGGGGCAAAAATATTTTAGCGAATCAATGTTAAAATATTTTCAGAAATGGGGAAAGAAATGGGAATATTGGATTTTGAAAATTGTTTGGGGGGTAATTAGAGTTTTTATAAAATGAAACACCCCTTATTTTTATGCCTAAAAAAGTCGGAATAATTTTGGTAAATTATAAAGATTATGCGCGGCGCTTCCTGACAGCCTGTCGGGATTCTTTGCGCGCGCAGGACTATCCGGCAGGAAATACGCTTATTTATATAGTAGATAACGCCTCCACGCCGGAATCGCTCGCATATCTTAAAGAAAGTTATCCGGAGGCGCTGATTTTGTCGCGTCTTGACGGTAATTATTGCGCCGCTAGTAATCTAGGATTCAAGCGGGCGCTGACGGACGGCTGTGAATATTTGGTGACGGTTAATATGGATACGGAAATGAAGCCTGATTGGCTGACGAAATTAGTGGTAGCTCTTGAGGAAAATCCGTCCGCCGGAATCGCGCAGTCGAAAATTTTACTCTATCCGAGAAACGAAGCGGAAAAAAAACAGCCGAAAATAAACAGTCTGGGCAATATAATCCATTTTTTAGGTTTCGGTTTTACTTCCGCTTACGGCGAATCAGATCGGGAGATTAGCGGTTATCCGGAAATAAAAGGTTATGCTAGCGGCTGTTCGTTCATAATCCGCCCCGCCGTATTTGAGAAAATCGGCGGTTACAACGAAGAACTGTTCATGTATCATGACGATCTAACGTTAAGCCTGAAAACGAAATTAGCCGGCTATAAGATTATTCTGGCGCCGCAATCAATTATTTTTCACAAGTACGAATTTACTCGTAGTACGAAAATGCTTTATTATATGGAACGGAACCGTTATTTAACCATGTTGTCGTATTATCCGGCCTACTTTTTCTTTCTGATCGGCCTGCCATGCTTGGTAATGGATATCGGCCTGTTATTTTTTTCCTTATTTAACAGTTGGTTTGGCACCGAAATAAAGATTTACGGCTATTTTTTAAATTATAAAAATTATGTCCGGATTGCCGAGGAAAGACGGAAAATAAAAGAAATCAGTCTCGTACCATTTTCCCAAATCGCCGCTGATTTCGCCGGGCGGATTGAATTTCAGGAAATCGCGAATCCGGTGCTGAAGTATCTGGTTAATCCGGTCTTCGATTTATATTGGCGGTTGGTGAAATTGTTTCTTCAATTTAAATAAGCGAGGCGGTTAAATTTTTCTATGGATTTATCAATCATTATCGTCAACTATAAAAGTCGGCAAAAGCTCCTTTTTTCTTTGGCGGCAATAATTCCGGCCGAGATGCCGGAAATTGATTATGAAATTGTTGTCGTCGATAACGATTCTGGCGATGATTTGCAGGATTTGCCGGCTCTTTATTCGCGTCTGCGTCTGCTTAAGGCTTCGAAAAATATGGGGATGGGCGGCGGCAATAATTTGGGAATTAAAAATGCTGTCGGGGAGTTTATTTTGGTTCTTAATCCGGATACGATTATTAGAGGTAAAGCGATTAAAATTTTGTTGGATTATTTAAAAAATAATCCGACGACGGGGATGGTTGGACCGAAACTCTTATATCCCGACGGTTCTCTGCAATCTTCCTGCGCCCGTTGGCCTAATTTTTTTATGCCGATTTTACGCCGGACTTTTTTAGGTGATTATTTCAAAGAAGTCCGTGACCGTTTTACCATGGATGATTTTGATCATGATTCTATCCGGGAAGTCGATTGGCTGATGGGTTCGTGTCTGATGTTCCGTCGCCGCCAGCCTTTGCCAGACGGCCGAATTTTCGAACCGTTGTTCGACTGCCGATATTTTATGTATTTTGAGGATACTGATTTAAGCCGCCAGTTTTGGGTGCGGGGGTTAAAGGTGGTTTATAATTCCGAAGCGACGGTCATTCACGATCATGCCCGGGAAAGCGCCAAACATCCTTGGTATTTCGCGATTTTTTTGGATCGCCTGACCTGGCACCATATTTTTTCCTGGTTGAAATATTTTTTAAAGTGGGGAGTAAAGACTGAAATTAAGTCGTTAGACCAGAGAACAGCTAATTTAAAATAAGCTATTTATTTTTATGTTAAAAATTAAAAAAGCAATTTTTCCGGTAGCCGGTTTCGGCACGCGATTTCTGCCGGCGACAAAAGCTCAACCGAAAGAAATGCTGATGATCGTGGACAAACCGGTCATTCAGTATTTAGTGGAAGAAGCGGTTCGCGCCGGAATAGAAGAAATAATTTTTGTTACCGGTCGGGGGAAAAGAGCGATTGAAGATCATTTTGACTATTCTTTCGAATTGGAGAAAACCTTGGTGGAAAAGAATAAGCTCGATTTGTTGAAAAAAGTGAAAGAAATAGAAAACTTGGCGAAATTTTCTTATGTTCGCCAGCCGATTCCGCTCGGCGACGGGCACGCTGTCTTATGCGCGGCGCATTTAGTGCGTGATGATGAACCGGTTATGGTGATGTTCGGCGATACTTTATATGACGCGCCAATCTCCCCAATCAAGCAAGTTATGGAAACTTTTGAAAAATACGGCGACTCGGTCGTTGGTTTGTCGGAAGTGGACAGGAAGGACGTTAGTAAGTTCGGCGTCATCGACGGATTGGATTTGGGCGACGGTAATTATGAAATCAAAAAATTCGTCGAAAAACCGTCAGTCGCTTCCGCTCCTTCCAATCTGGCGGCCGTCGGGATTTACGCTATTACGCCGGAAGTTTTACGGACACTGGGAGGTATGAAGTCCGGCCGCTCCGGAGAAATTCGTCTGGCCGACGCTTTTGACACGATGCTGGAAGCGTCGCGGCCGATTTATGGCAAGAAGATAGAGGGCGAGTGGCTGGACACCGGTAATAAACTTAATTTTATTGAAGCGACTTTAAAATTCGGTTTGAAAGACAAAGAGATTGGAGCTGATTTGAAGAAACTGATCAAGGAATTGAGCAAAGGGTAAGGCTTTTGTCGGGTTTTATTGCAGGAAAATGCGGTAGACCCCCTCTTGCTGGCCGATTTGCGCCCAGAAATATAAAATTCCGTCTTTATCGTCTAAAACCGGCGAAGCGATTTTTTCTGTTTTAAAGATGGCCGTTATTATTCCGGTTTTCAAATCGAAGGCATTTAAACTTTGCGTGGTGGAAAAAATCAGATATTCATCGTTTTTATTCCAGATAATCTTGACGATTTCTTCGCTGACGCGGGTTAAAAGAGAAGAAGTGCCGGTTTTTAGGCTGAAGAAATAAATTTCCCAGTTATTACTGTAAAGCAAACTTTCTTCGTCCAGCCACTGCCAGCTAGTGACGTTCTTTATTATTTTTTCGCTACTGGCGATATTCGCCGGATTCAGTAAGTATAAAGTTTTATTCTGGTCGTCGTAGACTGTCAGGAATTTGCTGTCGCCGCGCTGGAAAAGATAATGGCCGACATTAGGTAAAACGATTTCCTGTTCGTTTTTTTTGGTTTTTAAGGAGTATTTTTTTAAGACGGTTGAAGTCCCGCCAGTCACTAAGAACAATTCTTCGCCGCGCGGTTCGTAGGTCTGATAATCTTCGCCGGCGGCGACCAGGACACTGTTATTTTGGTTGAGATCCAAATAGGCGAGCGAATTTTTATTTCGATAATAAAGCCGGTTGGAGTTCTCGTCGTAATACCAGTCGCTGGCGTCAGTGCCGATTAACTGTCGGTAATCCGTTTCAGTCTTTTTTTCCGCGTTGAATAAACGCCCGCCGCTTAATAGCTCATCGCTGTTTTTCCGCCAAACACCCGTTTCATCGGTCGGAAACGGTAAAGTTTTTTCCTGTTCGGTTTTAAGAGTGATTATTTTTTGAGAACCAGACGCGTAGAGATACTTTCGGCTGGGGCTGAGTTCTATTTCGCCGACCGGAACCGGGATGATTAACAAGGGAAGATCATTGCGAAAAAGGTTGATATTTTCTAAAAAAGTCGTTTGGCCGGAATAGATGCTAACTTTCTTGTTTAAGGGCCAATAACCATCGCGTTCCAATTTTAATTCATATTCGCCCGGCAGGAGATTTTTTATCTTCGCGGCGGTCGTTAGATATTCTTTTTCCCAGGGCATCAGGGACGAGTTAGTTTGCGCTTTACCGTCCAGATAGATTTTGGCGCCGCGAGGAGAACTGTCCAGAGCCAGCATCCCGGTTTTAATCAGCAGACGATTGAATTTCGGCGGCCAGCTGAGATTTATTTTATAGCCGGAAGCATAAAGAGAAACCAGAACCGTTCCCACGACAAAAAGGAAGATAAAGGCGTAAAAAAGATAGTCGCGAATTTTTTTGGACATAAATTAACGGTCAAGAATGGTTATTTCCGCCCCGACCTTATTCAGCCGTTCGTATAAGTTTTCGTAACCACGGTCAATGGAATAAGAATTCCGCAGAATCGATTGTCCTTTGGCGGCGAGCATACAGATTAAAATATTGATTGACGGCCGGAGCGCCGGCGGACAGACAATTTCGTTGGGTTTCAGTTCGGTTGGGCCGGTGACGGTAACGCGATGCGGATCATGGAGCATGATATTCGCGCCCAGCCGGCTTAATTCAATATAATAAATCGCCCGATTTTCGTAGATCCAATCATGAACCAGGGTCGCTCCCTCGGCTTGAGTCAGAATCGGGACGAAAAGAGGGAGATTGTCGATATTTAAACCGGGATAAGGCTGGGGGTGGATTTTATCGGGCAAAGCTCTCAAGCGGCCGGGAATCACTTCAATATCCGCCAAGTCGAAATAACCGTTTTTTGATTTGTAAAGCCGGCCGATTTTGAATTTTTGACCCATCACTTTCAGTTTTTCTATTTCGAGCAATAAGAAATCAATCGGGCAATTAGTAATTTTTAGGTTGGATTTGGTGGTAATGGCCAAAGAAATAAAAGCCATCGATTCAATCGGATCAGGCATAATCGGGTAATTTTTGACCGGCCGCAATTCTTTGACGCCGCTGATTTTTAAATTAGTTCCGTTCCAATCTATTTTTGCGCCGGCTTTTTTTAAAAAGATGACCAGATCCTGGACCATGTAATTGGCAGACGCGAAATTAATAATCGTTTCGCCCGGAGCGAGAATCGCGGCCATGATCGTATTTTCCGTCCCGGTGTCGCTAGTTTCGTATAGCGTAAACCGTGCCGCTTTTTTCCGTTCATAGCTAATGTTATAAGCGTTAGCCGTTTCTTTTACCTTGATTCCCAGATATTTTAAAGCGATGATATAAGGGTTGACGGTTCGTTTGCCTAATTTACAGCCGCCGGCTTTGGGCAGGGAAAAATTTTTAAAATGAGCGGTTAAAGAACCCATCAGCAGAAGAGCGGAACGGGTTTTGATAAAAGATTCTCGATCAATCCGCTCGGGGTACAGGCGGCCGTCGTTAATTATTTCCAAAGCATGTTCTCCGGACCAGTTTATTTTCAGACCTAAAGAAGACAGGATTTCGATGATCCGATAGACCTCCTCGATACGCGGGATGTCGTCTAAAGTGGTTTTTCCTTTAAGCATCACCGTCGCGCATAAAATTGCCACCGCCGAATTTTTCGCCGAGCCGGTTTTAAGCGTGCCGTGCAGTTTTTTACCCCCTTCTATCAATAAATTAGCCATATTTAGCTTATATTAGGTTATTTTGTTTTATCTTGAAACCTCAAATTAATCATAGCCCATTTGTTGACATTTTTCAAATATTTGCTATTATTAACTTAGTTCAGATTTAGTTCTGATTTTTTATTTCTAACACACGTCTTATATGTCAAAAATCGCAATCATCAAGACCGGCGGCAAACAGTATAAAGTCCAGGAGGGGGAAACCGTCAAAGTAGAAAAACTGGAAGCGGAGAACGGCCAGAAAGTTAAATTAGATACTCTTTTAATCGCCACCGGCTCCAGTTTGGAATTGGGCCAGCCGTCTTTGGGCGAAAAGGTGGAAGCGGAAGTTTTAGAAACCGCTAAAGGTCAGAAAGTGACGGTTGTCAAATATAAGAATAAGACCCGCTATAAGAAAACCGTCGGTCATCGCCAGAAATTTACCGCTCTGAAGATTCTCAAAATCGCTTAGATTTTTTAAACTAGCCGATAAAATAAAAGCCCGTTCTTAATTATTAGGAACGGGTTTTTTAATTTTTCAGCTGTCTTCTTTTCAGCCGCCTGGTGACGCGATGCAAAAATATCTTGATTATGGTTCGTTTTTTTCGAAATAAGATTTTTTCTATTTTCTTTTTTCGAAACAGGATATATCTTCTTCGGAATATCCATTTAACCATCGACTTAATATCGTCTAATAATATTTGGACGTTAGACCAGCTAAGTTCAAATTTTATTTGACGATCGACTTTTTTATTGAAACGGCCGATAATGTAAGTTGCTCCCAGAACTATAATCATCGAAATTACTACCGTTAGAAAAAGCAGAATTAAAGAACCGGTTATCATTTCACCTCCTTGTTTGTTCAGATTATATTACGGTTTTTTAGAGCATTTGTCAAGGTGATTTCGTCGGCATATTCCAAATCGGAGCCGGCCGGTAGCCCCTTGGCTAAGCGGGTGATTTTTAAATGATCTTTTAAGATTTTAGTTAGATACAAGGCGGTTGTTTCACCTTCCAAAGTAAAATTTAGAGCCAGGATTATTTCTTTGATATTATCGCTTTTTATTTTTTTGACTAGTTTATCAATATTCAAATCTTCCGGTCGGACTTCATCGATAGTGTTGATCAGCCCGCCGAGCACAAAATAGCGGCCGTCGTATTGTCTGGTCGATTCAATCGCCGCCAAATCCCGAGTATTCTCCACTAAGCATAGAATTTCTGTCCGGCGGTTTTTATCAGCGCAAATCAGACAAGGATTTTTCTCGGCGATAGCCAAGCAACTATGGCAAAGTGTCGTTTTTTCTTTTAATTCGCCAATCGCCGTCGCCAAATTTTTTAGTTTTTCGTCCGTTTGCTTCAATAAATAAAAAACATAACGCTCAGCCGTTTTCGGACCGACGCTCGGTAATTCAGAAAACTTTTCTATTAAGTTTTGGATGGCGGCCGGATATTTCATTTAATTCATTCCTGGGATGCCGCCCATTTCCTGTAATTTTTTCGCCATCAGTCTTTGGGCGCGTTTTAGGGCATCGTTAAAACAAGTTTTTAAAATATCTTCTTGGGAGTCTTTAGACAGGTTATCGCCGAGCTTTAAGTCAATCACTTCCATGTTGCCGTTTAAAACGACTTTAACGCCTTTTTTTTCTTCGGTGATAGTTTCGCCCGCCAGCGCGCTCTGCATGGTTTTCGCCTGACTGCGTAAATCTTTAAACTGTTTTAATTTACTGAACATAGATTATTATGGCCGGCGTTTAGAAACCGGTTTTAAAATTATTATAATTAAATGATTAAAATTCCACCGGTGCCGGCTCGCTTGATTTCTTAGTCAGACTTCTGAAACTGACCGTATTTTCATCGAAAAACAAGTCAACTTTTCCGGTCGGGCCGTTGCGATGTTTGGCGATATGAATTTCCGTCCGGTAACGTTCATCTAGCGGCAGATCATTGGGATTATAGCCGCGGTCAGCCGCTTTGCGATAAATAAACATAACGACATCGGCGTCCTGCTCGATAGAGCCGGAATCACGCAGGTGCGATAGTCTCGGGATGGCCGGATGAGTCATTTCCACGGCTCGCGAAAGTTGGGCGAGCGCCAGAATCGGGATATTCAGTTCCCGGGCGATTGATTTCAAACCACGACTGATTTCCGCAATTTCCTGAACCCGGTTATCGCCGTATTTTCCCCGGCCTTCCATTAACTGCAGATAGTCGATGACGATAAGACCTAGGCCTTTTTCCATTTGCAGACGACGCGCTTTGGCGCGGATTTCCATAATCGAAAGCGTACCAGAATCGTCGATATAAATCGGCGCCTCCGCCAATTTGCCCATCGCTTCGCCGATGCGGGCAAAATCATTGTCCTCTTCTTTGTCGGATAAGTTTCCCGTCCGCATCTTCCATAAGCTGACATTAGCTTGGGAACAGAGCATGCGATCCACTAATTGTTCCTTACTCATTTCCAGAGAAAAGATACCCACCCCTTCCTTGCTTTTAATCGCCGCCTGGCGGGCGATATCCAAGGCCAGGGCGGTTTTACCGACGGAAGGACGCGCGGCCAAGATAATCAGGTCGGATTTCTGCAGGCCGGCCAGCAGATTATCCAGGTCGGGGAAGCCGGTGGACAGGCCACGCAGTTTGCCGCTATGTTTATGAAGTTCGTCAATGCGATCAAAAGCCGCCGTGAGTAAATTATCTAAAGGCAAAAAAGCATTTTTTAAATATTTGCGGGAAACGCCAAAAACTTTTTTTTCGGTTTCATCCAGGATTTCGTCGATTTCTCTTTCTTCATTGAAGCTCAGAGAAGAAATTTCCGCGGCCGCTTGTTGCAGGCGGCGCAGGGTCGCTTTGCGTTGGATAATGCCGGAATAGTTAGTCGCATTGCCGGAAGTAGCAACCGTATTGGACAGTTGAGCCAGATAAGTCCGACCGCCGACAGTTTGCAGTTGCTTTTTTTCTTCCAACCGGTTGGAAAGAGTTATAATATCGATCGGTTCCTGATTGCCGTATATTTCTTTTATGGTCTCGTAGATTATCTTATGGCCGTCTTTATAAAAATCCTGCGGCATAAGGCTGTCGGCTACTTTAATGATGGCATCCTTATCAATCAGAAGACAACCGAGAAGAGATTCTTCAGCTTCCAAACTATGCGGCGGAACCTTGGCGATTAGATTTTGATCGTTTGTGGTCATATCCTTGGAATTTAACGGTATTTTAGGACCAGCTTAAATTTACTTTATCATTTTATTATCTTAGCTTATGCCGGCTTATTTTTCAAGCACAGTTTTTGCGCAGATTGTCCACATTAAGGATTTAAAAAACCGCCAGAAAGGCGGTTTTTATGGTGAAATCAGGAGTTTTTATGAGCCGACTGTCGGGTTTGGACCGACGACCTGCTGTTTACAAGACAGCTGCTCTACCAGCTGAGCTAAGTCGGCCTTAGGGCTATTGATTAATATAGAAGACTTTCGAAGTTTTGGCAATAATAAAACCGGATTGGTATATTCCGGTTTGGTCTTTAATTAACGTTTTAAGGAAAATCCCTTTTCGTTCAGATGTTTGCGACGCGTTTCCTTATAGAACTCCGTATATTTTTTTTCCAGATTTTCCAAGATTGGTTTTGTTTGTCTGTAAAAAATATTCAGATTATTCATCGCTGTCTGCGTTTTTAGTGTGTGTTTTTTTCTAGAGCGCCAAAATGGTTTTTTTGCTCGAATCGTTTTTTCGAATTCATAAACCAAATCGCATTCTTGTTCCACGATTTTAAGACAAAGCTCGTAATCGGGATGGTTAACAGTTTTGAAAACAAGGAGAGAATCAAAAGGGGTCGGATTAGACATCTTTTCCAACAAAGCAATATCTTCTTGGAGATAGGTTCTTTGTTTGGACATAATAATCGATTGCGCCCGGCTGACGCTATTGATTATCATGATCAATGAGAAAATCAGTAAAATATTTTTCATGATTTATTTATTTAGTTTTTTTAAAGAACTTTTAGTATTCGGTGCGCCCAGTAGGATTCGAACCTACGACCATCTCCTTAAAAGGGAGCTGCTCTACCAACTGAGCTATAGGCGCAATATAAATAAAAAGGCTGTTAATAAGCCAGTTTCATTACAAATTCGATAATAACAAAAGATTTTGTTTTTGGCAAGAGCCGAAGAAGGATAAGATATCAGAATCGGAAAAGTTCGTCGACGGTGACGCCTAAAGCGGCGGCGGTATCATGCGCCAATTTAAGCGAAGGATTATACTTCCCAGCTTCCAAGAATAATATTGTTTCGCGTCTGACGCCGACTTTCTGTGCCAACTCTTCCTGAGTGAGATTATGACGCAGGCGTAATTCTTTTATATTGTTAGTCATACTATTGAAGTTGTCGCTTAGCGGCATTTTTCGGTCGGCCTGGTTGCGCTCGGATTGCCATGCTTAGTCCAATTTCCATCGGCGCAAATCCATTCGTCTTCGGGAGTAAACATTCTTAAACTGGCGATGGCAAGAATAATGGCGACGATTAAGGCGAGCAGAAAAAAAGGAAGGTAATGCTTGAATTTTTTGGCGAAGCCGACCTTAGAACCGGATTCGCGCGTTTTGAGGAAATGAAAGACGACGGAGTTAAGCAACATTAGGCCGCAAGTCAGATAAGCGAGAAGCATGGCGATGTTGGCGAATTCCGGATTCTTATCCTGAAGAGCCATTAGGATAAACATGCCGATTACTAAAATAACGGAAAAGATGGAAATGCTGTAGCGCGCCGCGGTTCCTGCCATATAATAGTCGCGTTCGTCCGCTAACACTTCTTTGACTTTCTGTCGGCCGAGCCTGATCAGAATTAGGCCGACTGCTATCGCGATAACCGGAGCAATATAGTTTTCCAGACTGATGGCGACAGAAATAGAAGCTGAAAGCATGATGACGATGGCGATTCTATAGCCTTGATACTGTTTGCTAGTCATACATTTTTGTTTCGGATTTTTGAGGTCCGAATTTGATGTTAGAATTATATAACTCTATGTTATATTATTCTAACATAGATGTCAAGGGGATTAGAAGGGGGCTTTTTAATTGGTGGTCTTAAGGTCTGAAATTTCGCAAAATTTTAATGAGATTATTGGGGAAATTGAGAAATGGGCGGAAATTTTTAAATAAAAAAGTTCCGAGTAGCATGACTACAAGGAACTTTGAATTGCTTTTTTTGAACGCCTTTTTACTAAAGGTTGGATAAATAAAATATACATCATTGTGCTTTCTACCACAAAGAACGTGATTGGCTGTGTTGCGTCAGCTAAAGTCCAATGAGGTATTGCGATAACTGCACATACGCAGGACGCAAAGAAAATCGTCCAGGCAAATTTATTTTCGCGACTTGGGTCTTTCCATGCAGATAGAAATGTCGGTATAGAGCCAAGGAATGTTGCGCCCTGGCTTGTTAATATTCCTAAAACTGGATCATCAAAGGTTTGCCAAAGGACAATTCCAAGAATAGCTCCGCCAAGACAAAATTTGTCCAATTTTGACCAACCAGAAATTCCATATTTTAAAGCGAGAATAACTGTTAACCAGCCACCTATAACAGCACCGATAATTTGTCCGTTGGCCGTTTCTTTAACGAGCATGCCGGCAAATGTAATAGTATCAAGAGCGACCCAAATAATCCAAGATGCTTTTGCAGGTTTTGTTTCTTTATGTAAAATAGAAATTATATAAGGGACAAATCCTGCAATAAACAATATTCCAGACAGAACAAATAGGGTTTTCAACTTTGCCTCCTTTTTTTATTGTTAAATTACATTTTTAATTTAAATAATTATAACAAATTATTTAAATTATGTCAAATAGAGTAAAAACCCCCAATAAATCTGCCTCTTGATTTGGCCTCCATTTATCAAGAAAAACTAAAATTACAGAGTTTGATTTTTCCCGAAAAACCCATTTTTGATTTTACAGGAAATCGAACACCTAAACTTTCGCTAATTCTACAAACAAAAAGAGAACTGGCACCAGTCAGTTCCCCGATAGTAGTCCCTAGGGGAATCGAACCCCTGTTGCCAGGATGAGAACCTGGCGTCCTAACCGTTAGACGAAGGGACCATGATAGGAATAAAAAATTATCCCAGAATTTGGCCAACTAGTTTGGAATTTCCCGCCAAAAATTCTCTGGCTGTCAGAATTTTCTTTCCTTCCAGCTGTAATTTTAATATAATTAAGGCGTCCTGACCGCATTGCACCGCCAAATTTTGCTCTTGTCGGAATAATTCGCCTGGTTGATATTTATTGACCGTCAAAACTTCCGTCGCCGCGGTAATAATTTTGAGGTTTTTCCCTTGCCACCGGGAATAAGTTCCTGGCCAGGGATTGTAAGCGCGAATCATCCTCTCTATTTCCGCGGCCGGTTTTTGCCAGTCGATTTGCCCGTCTTTCTTATTTAATGTTTTAACATAAGTGGCTTGCGAATCATCCTGTGCTCGCGGTTTTATTTTTCCGGCGACGAAATCAAGGATAGTCGGAATCAATATCTCCGCCCCTAATTTTGCCAGCCGGTCATGGACATCTTCCAATATTTCTCGGCCGTTCAATTGTATTTTAGCTTGCCGTAAAATGGGGCCGGTGTCAAGGCCGGCGTCGATTTTCATGATCGTCACCCCAGTTTCTTTATCGCCGTTGAGAATCGGCGCGTTTAAGACGGCCGCGCCGCGGTATCGGGGAAGCAGGGAAGCATGAATATTCAGACAGCCGTAGCGCGGAATATCTAATATTTCTTGGGGAATGATTTGGCCGTAGGCGATAATTATGATTAAATCCGGTTTCAGATTTTTTATTGTTTCCGCCGCGGTTTTTATTTTAGGCGGCTGGAAAACCGTCAGGTTATTTTCCAAGGCCACCCGTTTTATCGGCGCCGGAGTTAAAATTTGCTTGCGGCCGATCAGTTTATCCGGCGGCGTAAAAACGCCGACAATTTCCAAATCGGCCGCGGCGATAAGAGCCTGCAGTCCGGGAACGGCGAATTCCGGCGTACCCATGAAAATAACGCGGATTCTTTTGTTTTTATTTCTTGTGGACATATTGGCAACGCGGATGATATTATGGGGTATATAATCAACGTAGTTATTTTAAGCCTTAAACTATATGGGAACGGCCATAATCAATTGGGTTTTGATGGTGACACAGGGACTCGGCTACACCGGCGTGGCGATTTTAATGGCGATCGAAAGTTCTTTTCTGCCTCTGCCTTCCGAGATAGTCATTCCCCCGGCTGCGTATCTGGCCAGCCAGGGAAAAATGAGTTTAGCGCTTATCATATTAGCGGGAACTTTGGGGAGCGTTATCGGCGCAACCGTCAATTATATTTTGTCCCGTTCTTTGGGTCGGCTAGTCATTTATAAATTGGCCGCTTCGCGCTGGGCAAAATTGTTTCTTATCACGCCGGAAAAAATCGCCGCCGCGGAAAAATATTTTTTAAGCAATTCCCGTTCCGCCACTTTTTTCGGGCGTTTAATTCCGGTCGTCCGCCATTTGATTTCCATCCCGGCTGGTTTCTGCCGGATGCCTTACGGCCAGTTTGTATTTTATACCGCGTTGGGCGCCGCTCTCTGGGTCAGTGTTTTGTCCGCTCTCGGTTATTTTTTGGGCGCCAATCAAGCCTTGATTGAAAGATATTATCGGGAAATTTCTTGGGGGCTGATAATTTTAGTTATTTTGTGGATCGGCTGGAAGATTGTCAAATGGATCAAAAGTAAGAAACAGCGTCAAAATTTTTAATTTTTTGTTTTGACGATTTTATCAATAAACAAAATTCCGTCCAGATGATCGATTTCGTGCTGGATAACGCGCGCCAGAATTTTTTCGGCGCTTATTTTTTTGTTCCGTCCTTTTTCGTCTAGGTAAACGCAATTTATTTTTTTGAATCTTTCCACCGGCGCGTAGATGATTTCACCTTGGTCGTTTAAGACCGAGAGGCAACCCTCCTCTTCGATTTCCCGCGCCCAGGATCTTTTGGTTATCTGAGGATTGATTAAGAATAAAGTTTTGTTGTTGTGATGGACAACGATGGCGCGGATGTTCCGGCCGATTTGCGGCGCGGCCAAACCAGCACCGTCTTTTTTTAGCATCGTTTCCGCCATATCAAGAAGCATCTCCTTTAGTTCGGGGACGTTTATCTTTTCTGGATCGATCGCCACGGATTTTTTTCGTAGAATCGGATTAGGATTAGTGATTATTTTTAGTTCCTGAGGCATATTCTTTTAGTTGTCCGCGGTCGCGGATTTGGCCGTTTCCGGCTGGTTTTGATCTATTATTTTGAAAAAATATTTCCATTTGGCGCCGCTTTTACATAATTCCTTAGTATCGTTTAAAGCCGTCTCAATCTGGTAGCCCGGTTTTTCTTTGCAGGCTTTGAAGACGGAGTTGCGCTTAAAACCGGGGACGCCTAATTCCGCGATGACGCGCAAAGCTAAATCTTGCCAGGGATAAGCGGGCGGCTTGATAGTTTTTTTATTTTTTATGATATCGGAGAATGAGGTGAAACTGTCAGCGGTCATAATCTGTGTTTATTTACTCAATTTTTAATTTTAAACTCCATGCTTAGATAACCGACGCCGAAATCGGTTTGGTAGGCGAGAACCTGCGATTGCCAAAGTTGATCGGATAGAACGCCTAAGAGAATTAAGATCGGCTTTAAACCGCATTCGCCCGCGTCCTTAATCATCTTTTCTTCTATTTTTAAAATAGCAGTTGTCGCAATCGACGGTTCATTCAGATATTCAATCAGTTTATTGTCGAATTTGGCGCCCTTGGGAGAATAGCCGCCCGGCGATTTTTTTTTAAGCCGATGCGATAGATCGCCGGAAGCGATAACCGCGATGTTTTTATCGCTGGCGGCAATCACGCTTTGTAATTTTTGGCCGAAACGCAGTTGCTCTTCCAGATTTAAATTCTCTGCTGGTGAAATGATTACTATCTTGAAATCTGCCGCCAAAGTTTTTAAAAGATACAAAGGGACGGAACTGCCATGGTCGAGAAATGGTTCGGAAATCAAGCGGAGCGGGAAGCCGGGGCGCAAAGCAGTTTTTATCTGATCGGCCAGAAGCGCGTCGCCATTAAAGACGGTTCTCGGCGGGATAAAGCCGAATTCTTTAAGATTTACTTCCATTTCCGGCGCGACATTCAGCGTAAAAGAATCGGCCTGGGAAGAGCCGTGAGGACTTATCAGGATAACGGTATTGACGGCGGCGGCTTTTAAACTGTTCTCAATCTGTTCATAGGCGGCCGCGGTTTTTTCTAAGAATTTATAATTAGCCCGGCCAATTTCCGGTATTAGTAGCGGCGAATGAGGAAGCAAAGCGATATTGGTTAAAGCCATAATTTTTGAGGTATATAGATAATCTATCGCTTATTTGACCGCTTCGCCGGCATCGTAGTTGTATAAGAATTGCGAAGAAACTGTAATGACATTTTTAGGATTATAGCCAAGTTTAAGGAAAGTAGCGTCGTCTATGGGTCGTTTTTTGCCGTCGGAAATCAGGTAAACCAGCGGGAAATTTTCCGTTTTGACCAATGTGCCTTCATTCAGCAAAATCGGTGTGCTGGTGGCGTAAACTTTTAATTCTTTAGTGGTTTTTTTGATTATTTTTTGTTCGGCGAATTTTGTTTTCAGCAGGATTTTATCAACCGGCGCCTTGATGCCGTTTTCGACATAGAAGACATCGCCGGTTTTGCTATCCTGCAATAAAGCGCCGGTAACATAAGTCGAGGTGGCGGTTATGGTTTTCCCCAGAGAATAGCCGACCAAATCTTCCGACGTCGCTTTTTCCACTTCTTCGGGGTTGAAACCGATTTTTTTGAATACCGCGTCGCTGGCAAAGGGGCGTTTTTCTTTATCGACCAGCAGATAAGTTTTTTTATCCGGTGTCCGGACTAAGGAATAATTGGCGAATTTGATTTCTTCGCCGTTAGGATAATTATCCAGATCGGCGCTGTTAACTTCGACTATTTGTTCCGGATGGAAACGGGAAATGAACGCCGACCAATTGGCGAAATGTCTTTTTTTGCCGTTCTCTATCAACCAGATTTGCGGGTCGCCCATGGCTTTGATAATTGAACTGTCGGGATAGAGCCGAGAAACTTTAGGAAAATATCTATTCCAGAGCTTATAAACATTGTAATTTCCGTTAAAAACATGGGGTGTATAATTGTATAGACCGGCGGTAGCCAGATTTTGTGGAGTAACCGACATTATCTGGTTGGAATCGACGCAGTAGGGCTGAATGGTGTTGCTGATGGTGTAAGTTTGGCCGGCTTTGTAATTATAGCGGTTCGGTTCGGTCATGTAAGCGTAAAACTGAAGGGCGGCGCTATTAACCTGTTTGCCGAAACCTTTATAGTAAGGGTTGCAGACCCAGTTATCCGGACAGCCGTAGCCGGTCGCCCAATCCAAATTACTTTGGCTCGGACTGCTGTCTTCGATCAGGCTTGATTCCTTTTGCAGGAGAACCAGAATAAATTTTGGGTTGACTGTCGTGATATGTCGACATTTTAAGGATTTTTCCGTTTCCGTCGGTTCATCGCTCAGATCCGCGTTATCGCAGTCGTAATTATTGTGGGTCGCGTTGTAAATTATTTCCGCCGCCGTTTTTTGATTGCCGTAAGTGTCTATGGTCGTGTAGCTGGCTAAAAAACTACCCTTAGCTTGCAAAAAATTTTGAATGTCCGCTAGACTCATGGCGTTATAATTCAGCAGTTCGCTATCCTCCAATATCCGGTGCGGATTAAAATCAGGATCGATTTCAACTTGCGCCCGGGAAATAGCCGGTAGCGCCAGAACCGCCAGAGCCAGGCAAACTGCCCAGAGAGAAATTGTAATTTTGTGATTTTTCATATGCCAACATTATAATATAATTTTCAATTTGTGACAAAGGAAAATTAAAAAAGCCCGTTTTTAGGGTTTTTTTAATTTTATCGTTATTTTTAGCCGTTTATTTTCAGTACAACCGTTTCTTTATCGTTCAAATCGATGCGAATTTTATCTCCGTCATTGATTTTTCCCGCGATAATTTCCGAAGCCAGTTCGTCCAGAATCATGGTTTGAATGATGCGCTTTAAAGGACGGGCGCCGTAAGCGATATCATAGCCTTTTTCCGCCAGAAGTTTCTTGACTTTCGGACTGACCTTGACGGCAATATTTTTATTACCTAATCTTTTTTCTACTTTTTTAAGTTCCAGATCGACGATTTTTTCCAGTGCTTCCGGCGTCAGACTCTGGAACAGGACTATCTCATCGATGCGGTTTAAAAATTCCAGCTTGAAATGATTTTTTAAAATCTTATCGATTTTTTCTTTCATTTCGGCGGTACGCATTTTGGTCGCCTGCGCTTTATCACCCGCGTCGGCGAAGCCGATAGAATATTGTTTGATGATTTCATTGCCCAGATTGGAGGTCATAATGACGATGGTGTTTTTGAAGTTAACGACGCGTCCTTTGGAATCGGTCAGGCGGCCGTCGTCCAGAATCTGCAGTAGCATATTGAACATGTCGGGATGAGCTTTCTCGATTTCGTCGAAAAGAACGACGGAATAAGGATGGCGGCGGATTTTATCGGTCAGTTGCCCGCCTTCGTCGTAGCCGATATAGCCGGGAGGCGAGCCGATTAATTTAGCGACGCTGTGTTTCTCCATGAATTCGCTCATATCCAGACGAATAAGTGCTTTTTCGTCATCGAACATAAAGCGCGCCAAGGTTTTCGCCAGTTCGGTTTTTCCGACGCCGGTCGGGCCGACGAACAAAAAGGAGCCGATTGGTTTTTTTTCTTCATTGATGCCGGCGCGACTGCGGCGTAAAGCGCTGGCGACCGCTTTAATCGCTTCTTCTTGACCGATGACTTCCTCGGCCAGTTCGGCCTCGGCTTCGCTCAGTCTTTTGATTTCATCCTGAAGCATCTTATTAACCGGAATGCCGGTCCAACGCGCCACGACTTTAGCGATATCTTCTTCATCCACCTCTTCTTTGAGAATCCGCTGGCCTTTTTTTTGTATTTTCAAGAGTTCCGTCTGCAGGTTTTGGATTTTTTTCTCCAGTTCGGGAAGCAAACTATATCTGATTTTAGCCACCTCGGTCAGATCGGCGCCTTGACGCTGGGAAATTTCCGCTTTTATTTTTAAATCCTCCATTTCTTTCTTGGACGCGCGGATTTGTGAAATGATATTTTTTTCATTATTCCAATGTAGCTCCAGTTGGTCGGACTTTTCTCTTGATTTGGCCAATTCAGCGTTCAGTACTCGCAGTTTCGGTGATTTTTTGTCGGTCGTCGTCAGTCCGGCTTTGTTCAGTTCTAACTGATTGATTCGGCGCTTTAGCTGGTCTAACTCATCAGGCATGGAATCGATTTCCATACGTAGGGAAGAAGTCGCTTCGTCAATCAGATCTACGGCTTTGTCCGGCAGAAAACGGTCGCTGATATAGCGGTGAGATAACTTCGCGGCGGCGATGAGCGCGTTATCGGTTATGCGAACGCCATGATGGACTTCATATTTTTCCTTCAGACCACGTAACATACTGACCGTATCATCGACGCTCGGTTCGTTTACTATGATTGGCTGGAAGCGGCGTTCCAGAGCCGAATCTTTTTCGATATATTTTTGATATTCTTTAGTCGTGGTGGCGCCGATGGTCCGCAGCTCGCCGCGCGCCAGAGCGGGCTTTAACATATTAGAAGCGTCCATGGAGCCTTCGGAAGCGCCGGCGCCGATTAGGGTATGAAGCTCGTCAATGAATAGGATTATGCGACCGTTTTGCGATTTAACTTCTTTCAGAACCGCTTTCAGGCGATCTTCGAATTCACCGCGGAATTTCGCGCCGGCGACCAGCGCGCTGAGATCCAATGTGACGATTTCTTTATTCTTTAGATTTTCCGGGACATCGCCGCTGATAATGCGTTGAGCCAAGCCCTCGACAATGGCCGTCTTACCGGTACCGGCTTCGCCGATTAAAACCGGATTATTTTTTGTGCGGCGCAATAAGACCTGCATGATGCGGCGGATTTCCTGATCGCGTCCTACGACCGGGTCAAGTTTCTCCTGTCGAGCGAGTTCGGTCAAGTTCGTCGTATATTTTTCCAGCACTTTATATTTATTCTCTGGGAAGGGATCGTTGATCGTCTGATTGCCGCGCAATTCTTTGAGAATATTTCTGACGTTTTGGTATTCCACTTTGAAAGACAGAAGCACGCTTTGCGCGGGCGAAGGCACGCCGATGAGCGCCAGAAGGATATGTTCGGTGGAAATAAATTCATCGTTCATGCCGTCCGCTTCCTTTTGCGCCCGCTCTAAAACCAGAGCGGTTTCCGCCGTGCCGGAAACGGCCTGAACCGGTCCACTGTTCGGATTGGTTTTGACGCGCGGCAGTTTTTGAATTGCTTTGATTGTTTGGTCCTCAATCCGATCCGGATCAATTTTCATCTTTTCCAGAACCGGCTTAATTAAGCTTTCGTTTTGTTGCAGGAGCGCGAGCAGGATATGCAAAGCTTCGATATTCGCCTGGCCGTAAGCGGAGGCGATTATTTGGGCGTTAATGATGACTTCTTGTGATTTATCCGTGAATTTATTGAACATAGGAGTATTTTAATTTTAAGAAATATTTATAAATATTTAACTTTTAGCACTCTTATTAAGAGAGTGCTAATCTAATCATAATATAATATATAGACCATGTAAATATTGACAATATATTTATTATATGGCAGTATAAGTTGACGTCAAGTTTGGCGTTTTCAGATAGTTTTTTAACAATTTAAATTAACGGTTATGAGTAAAAAAGTAATTGTTTCCGACCGGTCGTCAATTACGGCTGGCCAATGGCAAGAATTCTGGAAAAAAGTTGAATTAAGACAGGTTACTTCGGAAAATTTTCAGGATTATTTAGATGATCCCGGTCAGTTTTCCGATGGCGTCTTTGGGTTGAGCAGTCTCTCTCAAGCCAAGAAGATCCTGGGTTATCGCCGGGTATTAACAGTTGCCAATTTTAATTTGGCTTGGAATGTGCAACAACAAAAATCGCCGATTAAATATTCGGTGACAGATTTAAAACTTGTCGCTCGCCGTAACGAGATAGCTGGCGAGGATTGGCGGCTGGTTTACTATAGCGGCCGATCAGCATCCGATTTGTACTATCATTATGTAAGTATAATAAATAGGAAGAATCAGCCTTACTTTAAGGAAATGTCTAATAATTTACATTCGCGCGGTTGTCTATGGCCTGAGCATCTTCCTCTGGCTGGTTATTATCTGATAAATTTTAAAGGATTATTTTCTAATTTTGATTATCAGCAACAAACGGAAGCGATTAAAACTAAGTTCGGTCAAGATTTCGAGAGAACTAACGCTCATGTTTTGACTGAAGTGGCGATGACTATTTTTATTTTGACCGGAGAAAGAATCGTCGAAAAATGGTTTCATCGCGCCGTCTGTATTATGGAAGGGGTCTATCATCATTTCGGTTTCTTTGGTTCTTCAGGTTGGACTCATAATCAGGAATCAGAAGATGGTTGTTTTAAAGATGTCTGCGTTTCTATTTCCCAAAATCAGAGGGAATTAAGATAGAAATCTGGCCGACCATAAATTATCAATTGAAAATATTAAATTCCCGACAGCCCGCTAAGTGGGCTGTTTTTTATTTGGACTTTTATGTTATAATAGCTTTAATGCTTAATCATAATTTTTTAACCTATTCCGGTAAGATTATTATCCAGATTTTAGGAGAAATTTTGTATTTCCCAATCTGGTGGTACAGTGTCGGTTTCGGGCGTCTGCTGAAGGGTGTCTGGCGATTCTGGCGCGACCGGGAAAAATCTCTGGGTTTCGGTATCTGGTTGAAGAATATTTTCGTGCCAATGTACGGCCAGCGCGATATTGCCAGCCGGATTATCAGTTTCCTGATGCGTCTGGTGCAAATAATTTTTCGCGGCGTGATTTTGGTCTTTTGGCTGATGATTCTTTTATTCCTTCTGGCCGCTTGGTTGGCTTTTCCTCTAGGATTGTTGCTGGCTTTGTCTTTCCAATTTTTAAAATAAATTTTAACGGCCAGACCGTATCAATATGGCTGAAGCGTTATCAGAAAAAATAATTTTTACCGAAGAGCAGGATCAGGGCGGCCGCGGCGCCTGGTTTTCCGGCCGGTTTTTATTTTGGGGGAAGAAACTGAAGCGCTCGCTGGTCAATCTGGAAAGAATCAAAGAAAAAATCGACCGGCTTTTGATTTTTCTTACCTGGTTTATAATTTTCGCCGGTTGGGCGGCTTTTGGCTTTTGGCTTTTTCGGCATCAGGTGATGTTGGCGGCTAATCCGTTTCAGCTTCTATTTTTTTGGAAAAAATTCGATCCGTTAATTTTAGTTTTTTTACTGTCCTTATGGTTTGATTTATTCTTGATTTATAAAAACAGTGAAATCCGGGCTTCGGCTAGGAAGATTAATTTTCGTCTTTTTGGCGCTGAGAAAAAAAATAACCGTCGTGGCCGGAAAAAATACAATGTCGCCGCCGCTTATTCGCGTGATGCCAGTCGCGCCGTGGAGGACGCTTACCTCTTAGCCAATAAATTGCGTCAGGAACGGGTGGAAGCTATTCATCTTTTTCGGGTTCTGTTGAAAACCAAAGAAGTTCAAAACATATTCATCCGTTTGAATGTGGATGCCAAGCGGCTAGTCGAACTAATCGACCGCCATCTGGTCGGTCCGCAGGACGTCGAAAGTCAGAAGTCGCCGGAATTGTCTCCAGCTTTGCAGGAGGTTTTGGTTTCGGCTTTTGTCGACGCTTATCAAAGACATCAGAACAGCGTTGATCTTTTAAATATTGTTTCATTTTGTTATGATCATGATCCGCATCTGGCGGAAATCCTTTACGAATTAGAAATTGATCGGGATAAGATTATTAACACGGTCGCTTGGTTCCGGATCAATCGTCTTTTGTTAGAAAATTATCGTGATTATCGTCGTTTGGCGATCCTCAAGCCGGGGAACAACATGAACCGCGCTTATACCGCGATTGCTACTCCGACCTTGGATCATTTTTCTCATGATTTAACTATCCGAGCGAAGAGCGGCGCGCTGGATATCTGCGTCGGTCGGCAAAAAGAAATAGCCAGTATTTTCGAGGCTTTTTCCGGCGGGCATAATGGTGTTCTTCTGGTTGGACCGGTTGGCGTTGGCAAAAGCGCGATTATCGACGGTTTGGCACAGCTGATGGTGGAAGAAAACGTGCCGCCTTTTTTAAAAGACAAACGTTTAGTGGAATTGGACATTTCCCGTCTGGTTGCTGGCGCCGACGCGAGCGAAGCGCAGGAACGCCTGCTGACTAGCTTAAACGAAATCAGTCGTTCAGAAAACATTATTTTATATTTGGACAATATTGAGAATATAATCGGAATCAGCGCCGGCAGTCGGGAGAGTTTGGATCTTTCGGAAATCTTGTCCGAAGCTATCGGGCGGAAGAATCTATATTGTCTGGCTTCGGCGACCACGGAAAATTATACTCATTATATTGAGAATAAAGCGATTGGTAACGTTTTGACGACTATCGGCGTTAAAGAACCGGAGGTCAACGAGGCGATTCAGATTCTGGAAAGCAAAGTCGGGCTTTTGGAGTCGAAGTATGGGATTTATTTGGTTTACGGCGCTTTGGAACAGGCAGTCATCATGTCGTCGCGCTATTTGCACGATAAATTTTTGCCCTTGAAAGCGATTGATTTACTGGAGAAAGCGGCTCTGGTCGCTTCCAATAATTTTAAGAATGATCCGGCTAAATTTTTTTGCGGCCGAGAGGAGGTCGCCGCGGCCGTCAGCCAACTGACCGGCATTCCGGTCAGCAAAGTGACAGTTTCGGAAAGCCAGAAATTATTAAATCTGGAAACGGAAATCCATAAACGCCTGGTCGACCAGAAAGAGGCGGTCAGCGCTGTGGCGGCCAGCTTGCGCCGCGCGCGCGCCGAATTGAAGGACAGTAAAAGGCCGATCGCCAGCTTTTTATTTTTAGGACCGACCGGTGTCGGTAAAACGGAGTTGGCGAAATCGGTCAGTGAAGTTTATTTCGGCGACGAGGATTATCTGGTGCGTCTGGATATGAGTGAATATCAATCGCCGGACAGCGTGCGGAAAATGATCGGCGATTCGGACGGGACGCTCGGCTATCTGACGGAAGCGGTGCGAAAAAAACCCTTCGCTTTAGTTTTGCTCGATGAAATCGAAAAAGCCAATCCGGATATTTTAAATTTATTTTTACAGCTTTTGGACGACGGCCGCCTGACCGACGGCCAAGGTCGGACCATCAGCTTTTCCGAATCGATAATCATCGCCACTTCCAATATTGGCGCTGTTTATATTCAGGAACAAATTCGCGCCCAAACCGCCGTCAATATTATTAAGCAGGAGTTAATAGACAATCAGCTTAATAAATACATGCGGCCGGAACTTATCAACCGTTTCGACGGTATTATTGTCTTTAAGCCGCTGAGCGAAGAAGATCTTTTCGCGATTACCACCCTGATGCTGAAAAAAATCAAGAAAAGTTTGGCGGACAAGGGAATTAGTCTGAAAGCCGATAAGGAAGGCGTGACGCTTCTGGCGCACGAAGGTTATGATCCGAAATTCGGCGCCCGACCACTCAGGCGCTTACTTCAGGATAAGATTGAAGACAAGATTGCCAATAAAATTTTAGCCGGCGATTTGAAACGCCGCGATACGGTTATCATCAACGGTCACGCGGAAGTGGAGGTTGAAAAAGCGCCGGAGTTATAATTTTAGAAATGTTTTATTTTATTATTTTTTTATCAGTTTTAGCGGTGACGGCGCTTTTGACCTTCCTCGTCAGGAAAATTGCCCTTCGTTTTCATATAGTTGATTTACCTGATACCGCTAATTCTGCCAGCCGAAAAATTCATACGAGCGCGATGCCGCTACTGGGCGGGGTGGCGATTTTTAGCGCTTATTTTTCCTTTTTATTTTTATTTTCCGATCACTTTTTGTCCGGCAATCTTCGCTGGTCCCATCTGGTTGGATTTGCCGGCGGCGCCTTGGTTATTATTATCGGCGGCGTTCTGGACGATAAATATAATTTGCGTCCTTGGCAACAAATTATTTTTCCCTTGTTCGCCATCGCTATTTTAATCTCCGGCGGCGTGGAAATTGCCAAAATCACTAATCCTTTCGGCGGTTATTTCGACCTGAATTCTTTGTTTTTTATTTCGCCGCTGATTATCGCGCTCTGGCTTCTGGGCATGATGTATACGACGAAACTTTTGGATGGCGTGGACGGTCTGGTCTCCGGCATCGGCGCCATTGGCGGGTTCATTATTTTTTTGTTTACGCTGACGACGCGGTATTACCAGCCGGATATCGCTTTCGCCGCCTGTCTTTTAGCCGGCGCCTGTCTCGGTTTCTTGATTTTTAATTGGCATCCGGCCAGGATTTTTTTAGGTGAAGGCGGTTCGTTACTGCTCGGTTATATTCTGGGAGTTCTGGCGATTATTTCCGGCGGAAAAATCGCCATTGCCCTTTTAATCATGGGTATTCCGATTCTGGATGTCGCCTGGACGATTATTCGCCGTTTGGGGCGCGGTCAGAATCCTTTTAAATTTGCCGATCGCCGTCATTTACATCATCGTCTGCTCGCGCTCGGCCTCAGTCAGCGTAAAACGGTTTTAATTTTTTATAGTCTGTCTTTGGTTTTTGGTCTTAGCGGCTTGTTCCTGCAGAGCCGAGGAAAATTTTTGGCGTTGCTATTCTTAGTGGGTATTATGTCCTTATTGATTATCGGTTTTTGGTGGCTAGATCATCGTTCAAAAAATAATCAGAAACAAAAATTCTTATGAAAAAATTACTTTTGCATGTTTGTTGCGCGCCTTGCGGCGCCTATATCAGCCGCGACCGGTTGGCGCCGAATTATGATTTGACCTGGTATTTTTATAATCCGAATTTAAATTCGGCCGCGGAGTATGAAAAAAGATTGGCGCCGGTGAAATTGCTGGCGGAAAAATTCGCTTGGCCTTTGCTTGTCGAGCCTTATAACCATGAAAGCTGGCGGGAAAAAATACACGGGCGTGAAGCGGATCGGGAACGCGGCGATCGCTGTCGGATTTGCTATCGCGATCGTTTGGTCAAAACCGCCGAGTTAGCCCGGAGTAAAGGATTCGATTTATTCGGTACAACTCTTCTGGTTAGTCCTTATAAGGATACGGAGATGATTAAAGCCATCGGCCACGGCTTGGCGACAACGAACAGTTTGGTTTTTTTAGATGATGATTTTCAAGCCGATGACGGTTATCGTCGTTCGCAGGAATTAGCTAAGGAGCTGGGGATTTACCGTCAAAAGTTTTGCGGTTGTGAGTATTCAATCCAACAGGATGGAGGACGCGATAATAAGAGGACATGATAATAAACTGAATAAATAAGATGAAGCAATATCAGCCTTTATTTAAATTTGCACTTTCGTCTGGCGGTTTTCTGTTGGCTCTCATATTCTTTTACGGATTTTTCGCTCCGGCGGTTTTGGCGGCCGAACTCACTATCGATTCCGATGATGACGGTTATAGCGACGCGGCGGAATTAGCCAGTGGTTATTCGCCTTTCAATCCAGAGAAAGTAAAGATAGAAAAGAGCGATATGGATAAGGATGGCTTAAGTGATTATTGGGAGTTGAAATTCGGAACCGACGCCTTGAATCCCGATACCGACGGCGATGGTTATAAAGACGGGGAAGAAATTGACCGGGCTTTCGATCCGGCCACTGGCGCTGCCAGTAAATTACCGCTGAAAATAGAAGTGAATTTAAAAGATCAGAAGCTGATTTATCTCGTGGACGGCCAACCTTGGAAGCAGTTTACGGTTTCCACCGGCAAAGCCAGCATGCCGACACCCAAAGGAAATTTTAAGATCGTCAATAAAAGTAAAAAGGCCTGGTCCAATAAGTATGAATTATGGATGCCGTATTGGCTCGGAATTAAGGACGGTTCTTTTGGTATCCATGAACTGCCGCTCTGGCCGAACGGCTATCGCGAAGGAACCAATCACCTGGGAAAACCCGTATCCCACGGCTGTATCCGTCTGGGCATCGGTTCGGCGCAGTATCTTTATGACCGCGTCGCGGTCGGAACGGAAGTGACTATCAAATGACTTTATTTATGCTATAATTACCTTAGTTAAAAATAAACTAATTTTTGGGATATGTTTAAAAGAATTTTAAAATTATCGTTGGTTTTATCGGTTTTGGCTATTTTCGCGGGTGGCTGTACTTTCCCGTGGAAGCAGACGGCGCCAGCGCCGTTAATCCAGGAACCGGTCGTTTCGGAAGCGACCACGACCGCACCGACGGTAAGTAATACCAATCAATTAAAAAAGTTTAATAATTATGAGGAGTTATCCCAATTTTTAATTGAAAATAATAACCCCGAAAGTAGTCTTAATCGCGGTACTTTGCAGACCGCGGTCGACGTAGCGGCCGTCAAAAATACTCTATCGGCCACCGCTCCCCAAGCCGCGAATACGAGCGGCTTGGTCGTATCGGAAAGCGCCACGGCGAGCGGAGACAGTTCAACACCCAATAATTCTTTAGATTATTCTAAAACCAATAATCAAGTTGCGGGCGTAGACGAAGCGGATATTATTAAAACGGACGGTATTTATATTTACGCTCTGGTCAGGAACGAATTGTCGATTATCAAAGCGACGCCGGCGGCGGAAGCGGCCGCGGTCAGCAAAATAACTTTTCAATCCCGGCCGCAGGATATTTTTATCAACGGTAATTTTTTGGCGGTCTTCGGTTCCGATAGTCAGATTTATGCCCAGCCGTTATATAAAACTTTTCGGCGTCAGAATGTTTATTCTTTTTTCAAAGTCTTTGATTTGTCCGATCCGGCCAATCCGAAACAGGTACGCGACCTGGATTTCGAAGGTTCCTATTATGATGCCCGTCTGATAGGAGATTATGTCTATTTCTTGACCAATACTTACGGCAGTTACCTCGCTAACGAGCCCCTCGTGCCGCGAGTTTTAGAAAATGGCCAGGTCCTCTCCGTCAAATGCGACTCGGCCGTGAAATGTTTTGCGCCGGAGGTTTATTACTTCGATATTCCTTACGACTCCTATAATTTTACCAACATCACGGCTATCAATATTAAAAATAACGCCGAAGCGATTAACGGCCAGGTTTATCTCTTGAATAATAGCCAGAATCTCTATGTTTCTCAAAATAACATTTATATCACTTATACTCAGTATTTAAACGAATATGATTTGGAACAACTGGTGAAAAAGGAGTTGGTTTACCCTAAACTCGACGTCGCTGATCAGGATAAAGTAAATAAAATAGAGGCCGCGCCGCTTTTTATTCTTAATAGTAATGAGAAGAAATATAAAATAGCGCAAATCATCGATCGTTATCTCGCTTCTTTAAGCGACGTTGAACAGACGGCGTTTGGCACGGAAATAGACGAAAAACTTAAACAGAAATTAGTTGAAAAAGAAAAAGAGCTGGAGAAGACCGTTATCCATAAGATTGCGATTAATGGCAATAAAATCGAATATCGGGCGATGGGTGAAGTTAACGGTCAAATTTTAAACCAATTTTCTCTCGACGAAAACGGCGGAAACCTGCGTTTGGCGACGACTAAAAACCAGACTTGGTCGCGTTTAGACGACCAGGCGAAAGACTCTTACAGTAATATTTATGTTTTAGACGCTAATCTGAAACCGCTCGGTAGTCTGGAAAATCTGGCGACGACGGAAAAAATTTACGCCGCCCGCTTCATCGGCGATCGCGCGTATCTGGTGACTTTTAAGCAGACCGATCCTTTATTCGTCATCAGTTTGAAAGATCCGGCTAAACCGGCGGTTTTGGGAGCGATAAAAATTCCCGGTTTTTCCAATTATCTCCATCCAATCGACAAGGATGGCAATAAATTAATCGGCCTCGGACGCGACGTCGAAGAAACGGCGGACGGCGGCGTAAAGGTCAAAGGCTTGAAATTATCTTTATTTGATTTTACCGATTTAAGCAAGCCAAAAGAAGCGGATAGTTATCTGCTTGGCGTTGACAGCGATTCCATCGCTCTTTCCGACCATAAAGCTTTTTTATACTCGGCCGAGAAAAATTTACTTTCCATTCCCGCCGTTTTGCGCGATAACGGCCGTTTGGCTTTCGCCGGCGCCTTAGTTTTTACCATTAATAACGATAGTTTTTCTCTGAAAGGAAAAATTGATCATTCCGCCGCTGGTCATTTTAGTCAATCCGATTCTTGGGGTGGTTTCAACTATTATGATAATACGGTTAAGCGCAGTCTTTATATTAATGACAGTTTGATAACTTTTTCTAATAAATTTTTGAAAATTAATGATCTGGCAACTTTAGGCGAAGTAAAAAGTCTGGAGTTGACGGCCGGAGGAGATGATTATATTATTACGCCCATGCCGTCAGCATCCGGTTCAGCCGAGCCGTCCGCCGGAGATATCGTTTCTCCGGAGCCGCCGTTACCGGAGACCGGCCTAATCGAAGGCGCGGCTACCACCAGCGAAACGGGTTCGACTACGTCGGTTTTTGACGGCGGTGCGCCGGCGGTTGTCGCCGTTCCGGCGGCAACCTCTACTTTGCCCCAATAATAAATTATGAAAAAATATCGTCGATTTATTCCTTTGGTCATACCGCTCATCGTTTGGTTTCTGAGCCAGGCCTTTTTGCTTGAACCGCCGTTTTTTTATTCCGCTTTGGCTCTGGGCGTTCTCTTGATAACCTTAAGCGTGCGTTCCATCGTTCGTCAGAATGCGGCCGGAGATTGGCCGCCATTTATAATTTCTCCGGTTTTGTTTTTTTTAAGTTTTTCCACTTACGCCACGATGATTGTCGGTCGTTTTTGGATCCAGTTGATTTTTTTGCTGGTCGCTTGGTTCCTTTTTTCTTACTTTAAGAACTTATACTATTATTCCACTTACAGCGTGCCGGAACGGGCGGATAAACTGGACAGTTTGCTCTCGGGCGGCGGTTTTTTGACGATTTTCGCGGCCGCCGGCGTTCTGTTCGGTCTGCCGACTTTTTTAAATTGGCCGCTGATAGCGACACTTTCAATCTTTGTCCCGATTGCCTGGTTGCTTCTGATTCAATTTTTTCCTCTTAAGGTCGGTTGGCATCCGTCCGGCAATTTGCTCTTCATCATGGTCATGATTCTGACGGAATTAGCCTGGGTCTTTTCTCTCCTGCCGTTAAGCTTCAACTTATTAGCGTTTTTTCTGGCTATCGCTTATTATTTATCAATCCTGATTGTTCGCTTGGATTCGCGCGGCGGCTTGGTTTTTTCCGCTTTAAAGCTCCCCTTAATTTTAAGCGCAATCGCCGTTTTAGTTTTACTTTTGACGGCGCGCTGGCTTTAGTCGGCGTTTTTATGTTTAATTTGATAATTTATGTCTAATTCTTTACAGTCCGGCAAGCGTTTCTGGATCGTGATTACTCTCGCGGTCGTCTGCGGTCTTTTCGCGGGAATTTTGGGAGAAATCGTCACCCGCGTTTATATTTTAAAAGATTTTTCTTTCCCTTATCTCTCTGGCGAAGTCAACCTGTCCAATCTGGACGCGAACAGTGCCGGTTTGGTGATTCGCGACGCCAAAAAAGTAGTAGTTAATCAAGACGTTAAGATAGCGGAAACGATTAATAATATCCGACCGGTTTTAGTCGGCATCTTCAAAGAGACCGGCTCCGCGGCGGTTAGCGTCGAAAAAGCAGCTTATTATAAATTAGATGAGCCTTTATTCATCGGTTTGATAATTACCTCTGACGGTTGGGTAGTGGCGACCGCTCCGGCTGATTTGAGAGCGGCTTTTAACCCGAAAAATTACGTAGCTATCGGTAACGACCGGCAACTTTATGAAATCGATCAGCTGGCCAATTTCAAGGGCCTGCCCGGCAATCTCCTGGTTTTTCATTTAGCCGGCGCGGCTAATTTACCGGTTAAAAAAATTGTTTCCCGTTCGGAACTTTCTTTAGGGGAGACCCTGTTGGTGATTAATAACCTTAACTCTGTCCGGCCGACAACTTTAACCTCCTTAACTAAGACCCCGGCGGTCTTAAGCAGTGATTATTTGAACGCTCGTCTGGATTTGGCCGGCGCGGCGGAAAATAATTTTAAAAGTTCTTTCGTCTTTAACTTGGCCGGAGATTTGACGGCCATCATCGCCGCCGATAAAGAAATTATTCCGGCTTTTTCTTATAATTATTTTTGGCAATCGCTCTTAAAAAAAGATCAGCCCGCTCGTCCGTTTCTTGGACTCAATTATTTGGATTTAAGCGTGGTGAAGACCGCGGCGTTAAATCTGAACAAGGGTGCTTGGCTTTATCCGACCGATACTCAACCGGCCGTCGTTAAAAATAGTCCGGCGCAAATCGCCGGGCTTAAAGCCGGTGACGTCATCACCTGGGTTAATAATCAGGAAATCGGTGTCGGTAACGATTTAGCCGATGTCCTGTCCGCTTATAACGCCGGTGATAAAATTACTCTTACTTATTTGCGCGCCGGGGTGGAGAAAGATCTGGAGTTAAAGTTGGGAGAACTGAAATAAAAGAGATAGACTGAAATATGAAAATAAGTTCGATTAGAAAATTTAAAAAATTAGATCAGCAAACGGTTTTTTTGCGAGTTGATTTTAACGTCCCGCTCGCCGCCGGAAAGATCAAGGAAGATTACAAGATTCGGGCCGGGCTCGCCAGTTTAGAATTT
This sequence comes from Patescibacteria group bacterium, assembly GCA_041650775.1. Classification (GTDB taxonomy): domain Bacteria; phylum Patescibacteriota; class Patescibacteriia; order Patescibacteriales; family UBA12465; genus UBA12465. The sequence goes on along the minus strand of JBAZKO010000001.1, from coordinate 97,396 downwards.
TTATTGGCCCGGGGCGCGCGTTTGCTGGTAGCTACTCATCTGGGCGAACCCTCCGGTCGCCAACCGGCTCTTTCGACCAAGCCGCTGGCGGCGCGTCTTAAAACTTTATTGAAGCGGCCGGTGAAGTTTTCTCCGGAAGCAATCGGTCCGAAGGTGTTGGCGGCCGCTAAAAAAATTAAGCCGGGCGAAGTATTGATGCTGGAAAATTTACGATTTTATCCGGGCGAATATGCTAACGACGCCGTTTTTGCCAAAGCCTTAGCCGCTCCGGCCGATATCTATGTTAATGACGCTTTTGCCGTCTGCCACCGCGCGCAAGCTTCGGTTTCAGCCATTAAAAAATATTTACCGTCTTACGCCGGTTTATTATTGGAACAGGAAATCGGCGCGCTCAATAAAGTTTTAAAACCGCGCAAACCGTTGGTGGTTATAATGGGCGGAGCGAAAGTCGCGACGAAGGCGCCTTTAATCTCTAAATTATATCCGGCCGCCAGCCAGATTCTGATCGGCGGCGCTTTGGCCAATAATTTTTTTAGTTTTCAGAAATGGGAAACAGGAAAGTCTTTGGTCGACAAGGGGAGCGCGGCCAGTATCGCTAAATTTTATAAAGGAAAAAAATTGGTTCCGAAAATAATTTTACCGCCAGATGTCGTAGTTAAGACCGCCGGCGGCGAAGCGCGCGTTAAGGCGCCAGCGGCCGTCAAATCGACCGAGAAAATTTTGGATATCGGTCCGAAGACGATTTCTTTATACGCGGATTATATCAAAAAAGCGCAGACCCTCGTTTGGAACGGCCCGTTCGGAAAATTTGAAGAGAACAGTTTTAAACACGGTACCTTGGCAATCGCCCGTCTGATCGCTTCTCGTTCTTCCGGTCGCGCTTATGGCGTCGTCGGCGGCGGCGAAACCGTCGAAGCTTTAAAATTAACCAAAATGGCCGAATACGTCGATTGGATTTCCACGGCCGGCGGAGCGATGCTTTCTTATCTCGGTGGCGATAAGCTTCCGGGGCTGAAAGGAATAATTAAAAATTAAAAGATTATTTTTATGTCTAAAATAAAAAATATCGTCGCCCGAGAAATTCTGGATTCGCGCGGCAATCCGACCGTGGAAGCGCTGGTTTTCCTGGACAATGGCCAGAGCGCTAAAGCGAGCGTTCCCAGCGGCGCTTCCACTGGTCGCCATGAAGCGGTGGAATTGCGCGACAGCGACGCGAAACGCTATGGCGGGCAGGGGGTTCTGAAAGCGGTCAAAAAAATAAAAGAAATAATCGCGCCGAAATTGATTGGTCAAAAAATAACCGATCAGGCGACCATCGATAAAATATTAATTAATCTGGATGGCAGTGAGAACAAGAAAAATTTAGGAGCCAACGCGACTCTGGCTGTTTCTTTGGCTTGCGCGCGTCTCGCGGCCGCTAGCCAGAAGCAGGAATTATTTGTCTATTTGGGAGAGAGTTTTTCTTTTTTGGCGCCGAAGATTCCGGTTCCTCTTTTCAATATTTTCAACGGCGGCAAACACGCCGACACCAATTTGGATTTTCAAGAATTTTTAATCATTCCGAAAAAGAATAGCGCCGCGGAAATGGTTAGAATGGGCGCGGAAATTTTTCATGAACTGGCTAAAGTTTTGAAAGAATCCGGATATGATACTGACACCGGCGCGGAAGGCGGTTATGCCCCGGATTTGGATTCGAGCATCGAAGCGATTGAATTCATCCTGGCCGCGGCCATTCGAGCCGGCTATAAGCCGGGCGAGGATTTACGCCTAGGAGTTGATGTCGGTTCGTCGGTTCTCTACGAAGAAGCGACGAAGAAATATCTCTTTTCTCTGGATAATATGTATTTCAACCCGGCCAACCTGATTAGTTTATATAATGAATGGTTGAAAAAATATCCGTTTTTTTATCTGGAAGACGGCTTAGCTGAAGATGAGTGGGCGGATTGGCGGGAGTTAACCGCGGAATTGGGAAGTAAGATGCTAATCGTCGGCGACGATTTGTTCGTTACCAATTCCGATCGTCTGCGTATCGGTTTAAAAGAGAAAGCGGCCAACGCCATTATTATTAAACCAAACCAAGTCGGCACCTTGACGGAAACCGTGGATTGTATAAAATTAGCGCAGAAACATAATTATAAGGTTATCGTTTCGCATCGCAGTGGCGAAACTACTGATGATTTCATTGTTGATTTGGCGGTCGCTAGCGGTGCGGATTATCTAAAAGCCGGTTCCTTGTCGCGCGGTGAAAGGCTGGCGAAATATAATCGACTGATGGAGATAGAAACTCTTTTATGATTGTAAATTCCTTAAATGAAAATCAAAACTCGGAGCCCCCACTTAACCGGCCTAAGCCGGTAGTTTTGCTTTTGTTGGACGGTTTGGGTGTTGCCTCCCCTAGCGAAGCGAATGCTATTGCCGCCGCCAAAACTCCGACTTGGCTGAATTTAATCAAAGAATACCCGACGGCACTACTGGCCGCTGGAGATAATAAAACTCTTAACGCCCGCTATCTGACTTTGGGCGCTGGGCAAGAAATCGCCGCTGAAAATACCGTTCCTGCCGTGACTTTAACGGCTATTTTATCTCAGGCTGGTTTAAAACAAACGAAAATTGCTGAGACTGAAAGATTTGCCGCTTTAACTCACTTTTTTAACGGACATCGGGAAGATAAAGCCGCCCGCGAAGCCTGGGAAATAATTTCTTCTGAGGCGGGCGACCATACGAATAAGCCGTCTCTGGCTTTGAAGCGGACGATTGCGGCGATAATCAAGGAAATAAATCGCGACGACCCGGCTGATTTTCTTATTGCGGCGATTCCTTATCTGGATTTAGTGGCGGCGGGTGGTGATTGGACATTAGTGAAAAAAGCGATGGAAACTATCGATCAGGATTTAAAAAAGATTTTGACAGCTATGACCGCCAAAAAAGGCGTCTTGATTATTTCCGCCGCTTGCGGCAATGCCGAGAAAATGGGTGTTCCCGGAACAGAAATAATTGATAAAGATATGACCGATAATCCCGTGCCGATCTTGATTATCGGCGAAGAATTTAAAGGGAAGACTATCGGTCTGACTGATCCGCTTGATAACGATTTAAGCTTATTGGCTCCGGCCGGAACGTTAGCCGATTTAGCGCCGACGATTTTACGGATCATGGGTCTTAAGCAACCGCCGGAGATGACGGGAAACAGCCTGATTGAAAAATAAAATACCGGAAGAATATCCGGTATTTTTTTAATTATTTTTTATTGTTTCGTTTTAAAATAATAGATAACCGATAAGACTGGTCAGAGCGCCGACCAGAGCGCCGACCAGAACCTGGAGAGGCGTATGGCCGATGCGCTCAAGCAGTTGCGGATAACTGCGATCCAGGAATTCATCCTCCTTCAAATCTTTAACCAAAATATTCAGAGTTTTTCCGTGCTGACCCAGATAATTTCTTAAACCGATGGCATCGACGATGACAATCGCCGCGAAGACCAGAGCGGCCGCGAAGACCGGCGCGCCTAACCCCAGTTTTAGTCCTAGAATGATTACCAGAGAAACTACAATTGAAGTGTGGCCGGAGGGCATATCCGAATAAGCGATAAAATCGTGCCAGGTAATCTTATGATGGAATGATCTGATAATCACTTTCGTCCCCTGGGCGATAATAAAAGCCGCAATCGGGCAGAGAAGATAAATATACATATTAGATATCTAAATTTTTAACTTTTTTAGCGTGTGTTTGGATGAAATTTTTTCGCGGCGCGACATTATCGCCCATTAGCATATCGAATATCTGGTCGGCTTTTGCTACATCCTCAATCGTTACTTGTTTGACGATGCGGCGTTCCGGATCCATGGTAGTTTCCCATAATTGTTCCGGATTCATTTCACCTAAACCTTTGTAGCGCTGGATGGTGATTTTGGACGATTTCTTTTTATCTTCCGCTTCGGCGTCTTTTTTGCTTTTCTTATTATCTTCTTCGGTTATTTCCAAAGATTCGCCTTCGTCGTTTTCTTCTCCCGTCTCTACAACCTCTTCCACGCCGCCACCGAGTTCGACGATAATTTTTTCTTTTTCCTCATCGGTATAAGCGTAGCGGACAGTCGAACCTTTTTTTAATTGGTACAAAGGCGGCTGAGCGATATAAACGTAGCCGTTATCAATGAGCGGTTGGAAATGACGGAAGAAAAGCGTGAGAAGCAGAGTACAGATATGAGCGCCGTCGACGTCGGCATCGGTCATGATAATAATTCGATGATAACGTAATTTTTCCAAATCGATTTGCTCGTCGATATTCGCCCCGAGGGCGATGACCAGGTTTTTTATTTCGGTGTTAGCGAGCATTTTATCCAAGCGCGCCCGTTCCACGTTAAGAATTTTACCGCGGAGAGGAAGAATCGCCTGAAAACGACGGTTACGTCCCTGTTTGGCTGAACCGCCGGCGGAATCGCCCTCGACGACATATAATTCGCATTCTTCCGGATGGCGGCTGGAACAATCGGCCAGTTTTCCTGGTAAAGTCATACCTTCCAGAGCACCTTTGCGCAAGATTGTCGCCCGGGCACTTCGCGCCGCCAGACGCGCTTGCGCTGACAATAAACATTTACTGACAATCGCTTCCGCTTCTTTCGGATGTTCTTCCAGGAAGGTATTAAAAGTTTCGCCGAAAATAGTTTCCACATAACCCTTCATTTCGGCATTGCCGAGTTTGCCTTTAGTTTGGCCTTCGAACTGCGGGTCAGGGAGTTTAACGCTGATGATTACGGTCAGACCTTCGCGCACATCGTCGCCGGTCAAATTTTCCATCTTTTCCTTAATAATATTTTTGGCGCGGGCGTAATTATTCAGAGTTCTGGTTAAAGCCGTCCGGAATCCGACGACATGGGTTCCGCCTTCCGGATTATGGATATTATTGGCGAAAGCTAAAAGCGTTTCGTTATATTCGTCGTTGTATTGTAAAGCCAACTCTACTTTACAGTCGCTGACATCCTTATCGATGTAAAAAATAGTGTCGTTCTTAACGGTTTTGTTGCGGTGCAAAGATTTGATATAGGATTTGATGCCGCCCTCAAAATGGAATTTATATTTTTTTTCGCGGTGGCCGGCGCGCTTATCGAAAACATTGATAGTGATTCCTTTGGTCAGATAAGCCTGTTGTCGTAAGCGGTCGAGAATTTTTCCCCAGCTGAATTCCAATTCGGTAAAAATAGTCTTGTCCGGTCGAAAAGTAATCGTCGTTCCTGTTTCTTTCGAAGTTCCGACCGGTTTCGCCGCTTTAAGCGGTTTGCCGATCTTATATTCCTGCTCCCAAACCTTGCCGTCGCGACGCACCTCCGCTTTCAGATATTCGCTTAAAGCGTTTACTACAGAAACGCCGACGCCATGCAAACCACCGGAAACTTTATAGCCGCCGCCACCGAATTTACCGCCGGCATGTAGTTTGGTTAAAACCGTTTCCAGAGCGGAAACGCCGGTGGTTTTATGTTTTTCCACCGGGATACCGCGGCCATTATCAATCACCGAAACCAGGCCATCGGGCAACAGGGAAACGGAAATTTTCGTGGCAAAACCGGCCATCGCTTCGTCAATCGAATTATCGACAACTTCCCAAATCAAATGATGTAATCCGGCCGCCGAAGTCGAACCGATATACATACCCGGCCGTTTTCGGACCGGATCCAAACCTTCCAGAACAGTAATCTGATCGGCACCATAATCACTGGTTTTTTTAGAGTCTTTCGCCATATCTTTATTTAAACATTAAAACAAAAAATTCCCGATTTTTAAGGGTATTTTTAGCTGGATTTTTAATTAATTATCTACCATTATTTTAACAAAAAAAGAAGGGTTTGGCAATGGGCAAAAACCGTGTTATTATGAAAGATATATGCCCAAAATTCTCATTACCGGCGGTGCCGGTTTCATTGGATCGACCCTGGCCGACAAACTTATTGCCGTGGGGGAAGAGGTGGTTGTGCTCGACGACTTGTCTTCGGGTAAAAAAGAATATTTGAATCCGGCCGCTAAGTTTTATCAAGTTGATATCTGCTCGCCGCAAGTCGCCGCGATTTTTCAAGCGGAAAAATTTGACTTCGTTTATCACCTGGCGGCGCAGATGGAAGTCGGCAAATCAATGATCGATCCGATTTTTGATAATAAAATTAATGTTCAGGGGGGATTCAATATCCTGGATAATTGCCGCCTGAACGGAGTCAAAAAAATTATTTTTTCTTCCACTGGCGGCGCGATTTACGGCGACGCCGAAGAAATTCCCACCCCGGAAAACTATCCGGCCTATCCGGTTTCTTTCTATGGCATCCATAAACTGACTTTTGAAAAATATTTGAATTGCTATTATCAGGTTTACGGTTTGGATTACACGATTTTACGTTTCGCCAATGTCTACGGACCGCGTCAATTTAGAGGCGGCGAGGCCGGAGTAGTTTCTATTTTTGTCGATAATGCCGTCAGTAATCAGGAAAGCACCCAATACGGCGACGGCCGGCAGACGCGTGATTTCGTCTATATCGATGACATCGTCCGCGGCTTATGCCTGGCGAAAGATATCGCTTGCCGCAGTGAAATAAACCTCGGTTCGGGGATAGAAACCGATTTATTGGAAATTAGAAAATATATCGCGCAGGCGCTGGGATCGCCGATTAAGATTAAGGAAGCGCCGGCCAAACCGGGCGAACAGAAACGGAGCTGTCTGAGCTATCGGCGCGCCCAGGAAGTTTTGAACTGGCGGCCGACCGTCAATCTGGAAGAAGGAATTAAAAGAACGATTGATTGGGCGAAGACTAAAATTAAAAAATAAAATTATGAAAAAGCTGGTTATCGCCAATTGGAAAATGCAACTCAGCCTTAAGGAGAGTCTGGAGCTCGCCCGGAAGATGGTAAAAAAAATAAACGGCTCAAGTATTGAGGCCGTTATTTGTCCTGATTATTCCGCCTTGCCTTTTATCGGTCCGATTTTGAAATCGTCAAAATTGTCTTGGGGCGCGCAGGATAGCGCTCCGGCCGAATATGGCGCTTTGACCGGTGAAGTTTCTCCCCTTAATTTACGGGCGCTCGGCGTTAAATATGTTATCTTGGGCCATAGTGAACGGCGGGAACATCTGCATGAGAATTCCGCCCTTATAGGATTAAAAATCAAAGCGGCCTTGAATTCCAAATTGGTTCCGGTTCTCTGCGTCGGTGAAAAATTAACGGAAAAAAATAACGGCGAAACGAAAGAATATCTAAGCGGGGAATTACGGCGCGCCCTGAAAGGCGTTAAGATAAAAAGCGCCGCCGATCTGGTCGTCGCTTATGAACCGATTTGGGCGATCAGTACTAATAAGAACGCCAAACCGATTATTCCGGAAGAAGCGGCGGAAATTTTAGCTTTCATTAAGAAGCAGGTCGCGAAAATTTTGAAGAAAGAAGTTCGGATTCTATACGGCGGCAGCGTTAACGCTATAAATGCCGGCCAGTTTTTACAATTAAAAGACAACGACGGTTTGTTAGTCGGCGGTGCCAGCTTGCAAGCCGAAGAATTCAGCAAAATATGCCAGTTATAATTTCCGTCTGCTTAATTGTTTTTGCCCTAATTGTCGCTCTGTCGATAATCATCAAAAAGTTTCCGGCTTTGGCGATTTTGGATGTAACCAATATTCCGGGGGAAAAAGAGGCAAAATTTAAAGAGCAGATTATCAAACAGCGGGTGGAGCGCGATATGGCACGCTGGAGCGGCTGGTTCGGCCGCTTAGCCTTATTTTTAAAGCGCCAGCTGTCCGGTTTTTTAAAGTCCCGGCAAGATCAGCTTAAAAAAATAAAAACCGGCTATAAAACGAGTCTGAAAATTCCCTGGCTGGAAAAACAGAAACGCATTAAAGGATTATTTTTCGAAGCCGATGATTTGTTAAAAAAAGATTTGTTTGACGAAGCGGAAGAGAAATTATTGGAAATTGTCAGTCTGGATCAAAAGAATCCGGAAGTTTTTTTTCGGCTCGGCGACTTATACGAACGGCAAAAAAAGTGGTCGGAAGCACGCCAGAGCTATGAGCATGTTTTGAAATTGGCGCGGACGAATAACGGCGATAAAATATCGGGCGATCTGACCCGGCAGGAGATTTATTTCTCTTTGGCCGGAGTGGAAAAAGAGGCGGAAAATTTGGACGCATCCCTGGAAAACGCTCGGTCGGCGTTGGATCTGGAACCGAACAATCCCCGTTATCTTGATTTAATTTTAGATTTAAGTATAATAAGAAAAGATAAATCGCTGGCGCAGGAATGTTGGGAGAAATTGGCGGCGGTTAATCCGGAAAATAATAAGTTGATCGAATGGCGAGAGAAGATCGAAGGATTAGAAGATTAGATAGGCCGTTGTAGCTCAGCTGGTAGAGCATCTCCATGGTAAGGAGAAGGTCACCGGTTCAATCCCGGTCAACGGCTCAGAGGAAAAACGTTTGTAATGGCGTTTTAAAAAGACCAGAATTTTATAAGACATAAATTACCTAATATTAGGTAATTTTTTGTTTTAAAAAAAGCTTGATTAGTATGAAAAATGGGTTAAAAATAAAGAATCTTGATAATGTTGACAAATATATAAAAAAGTGATATAATGTTTTTAACGTAATGAGCTTTGGATGCTTAGGCAAAAGTCGCTCTTTTACAACAATAAAGAAAATAAAACAACTAAAAATAGGAGACTCAAGTCATGAAAAAAAACACTAAAATTTGGATTTGGTTTTTCGCGATTTTATTGATAATTTCATCAATAATTTCTCTGGCCATATCTATTCCTCTGAAGCTAGGTCCTGTTTGGACCGTTATTATTAGTTTGGTTATTGGTTTGCTCTTCGCGATTCCCGCTTTGATAAAAGCTTGGACGATTGTTCCTCAGCAGTGGGATTATATTGTTGAGATTTTTGGTCAGTATGTTGGGGAGCCGCTTAAACCGAAACTATATCTGCTTTTCCCTTGGTTCGGTTTCGTTAAAATTCGTAACTCCGCATTTAAAGGACAGCAATTAATGGAACTCTATCTTGATGAAGGAGTAAAGACTGGGTTCGGCGGCGGTGATGTCGAATTCAAGGATTGTTCGACCTCCATTGCCGCGTTCTTTTACTTTCAAATAGTTGATTCTGAAAAATCAACTTACGCCACGAATGATTTATTCAGGGCGGTTGAGGAGAAAGCGGACAGTCTTTTACGGTCGTTCCTCGGCATTTATAAGTTGGAGGAGGTGATTGAAATGAAGAATAATTTTTATTTGGAAGCCATCGCCACGTTTATTGATTTTCGTCCTTCCAGTTTGTCCGCCGATCAGCCTGGTCCCAAACCTGCAGAAGAGATTAAAAAGGAATGGGTAAATAGCGAATTTTACATGACGCTGATGAGCTGGGGTATTAAGCCGGTCAGTATGGTAATTTCCGACATAGAATTAACTAAAGAGCTTTCCAGTATAAGAGAAACAGTTTTAACGGCCGAAAAAGATAGAGAAACGGCGGAGATTAAAAAGAAAACCATGATTATTGAAGCGGAAGCTGGTAAAGCGGCGCGAATTATTTCAGCCGAAGGCGAAAAAAAAGCGCGAATTCTTTTAGCCGAAGGCGAAAAAGAGGCTTTAGTTTTAAATGGCGAAGGATCCGCTCTCAGAATTAAAAAAATCATTGATAGCGGAATCAATCGGAATCAAGTCTCTAATTTTTTAATCAAACACCGGCAGTGGGAAGCGGTTGAAAAATCGGGAAGTACCGATAAGGTGATTATTTTGGAAGGCGGCAATAATTCCGCCGCCCAAGGCGCCAAATTAGGAGCCGGAATCAACTCAACTTATAAGCATTAAACGGGAAAAGAAAAAATGAAACCAGAACAATCCCAGTTTATTCCTAAGAGGAGTAAGCAGGAAACAGCGCAGACGATGGAAGCGTCAGACACCGCGACAAAGTCGGGAAGTTATTCTTGGGAAAAAATTCCCCCGATGGTAAGAGTCGTTTTACAGGTCATGTTAGCTTTCTCTCTGGCTTTAGTCGTTTACGTAGCCAGCTTTAAACTGTTGCCGAGTAGTATGAATTGTTTCGTCAGAAATTTAATTGGTCTCGTAATTTCCCTCCTAATCTTAGGAGGAGCCAGTTCTATTCAGAAAACGGAATCTAAAATCGGTGCAGCCGTCCTGATTTTCTTATCTTTGTTTTTTGTTTATAACATTTCACGGCATTATTTTGTGCCTGGGAAACAAGATAATTCTTCCGGACAAAATAGCGTGAGTTTGGCTAATGCCCCTTGCAGGATTCTGCTACCAGGGAAATACGCTTACCAATTAAAACCGGGGCAGGAAACCGCTTGGCTTTCCGTTCCTGATAACGGACATTTTAACTATCATATTTCTTCGCCGACGTATAATTATAAAATTATTTTTTCCGACGGTACGGAATATGATGGAGGACAGAATGTCGTAATTCCTGAAAAAAGCCATGTTTATTTTAAGATCAGAGCTAATATCGATGACCTGATAACCGTGGCGGTAACTAATTAAGACGACAAGTCAAAATTATAGAGGAGGCAATCTAACGATTGACCCCCTCTTTTTTATTTTCGGGCGAAATGTTATAATGATACTGGTTAGAAGCAATTAATTTTTAAAAAAATGAAAAATTTCTTAACGGTAATATCCCTAATTTCGATTTTATTCATAGGGGCGGCCTCGGTTTCGGCACAAAGCGGAGCTATTGATACGACCGGCGGAAGTAGCGGGGCTATTGATTCTACCCTTACCCTCACCAACCCCCTTAGCGTTGATTCTCCGCAAGCCCTTATCGGTCGGATAATCAATACCGCTCTCGGCGTAGTTGGCTCTTTGGCGCTTTTAATGTTTGTTTTCGGCGGTTTAACCTGGATGACTTCTTCCGGCAATCAGGAAAAGGTAAAGAAGGGCCGGGATATTATCGTCTGGTCGGCGATTGGTTTGGCGGTTATCTTCACTTCCTACGCTTTGACCCGATTCGTCCTAAGTACCGTATCGCAATAAGATCGGGTCCGGCGCGAGTTTGCCTTAATAAGCCAACCGGACGTTTGACAACCTTCCATATTTTTTTTATTATAGAGGGGCTTGTTTTATAACAGGCTTCTTTTAAAGGGTCGATACCAAAGCGGTCAACTGGGGCAGACTGTAAATCTGCTGGCCTTGCGCCTTCGAAGGTTCGAATCCTTCTCGGCCCACTTATAGGGAGACGGTTCTTAGAGAGAACGATCCCGTAAATTTATGCCTTTGCTTAATCCCGACAAAATAGGTTTAGGATTGCTCAAAATTTTTATCGTTGAATTTGTCGCTTTGGCGATAATAATCACGATCTTAGTCTCTCTTAAATAGATATGCCCGAATTACCGGAAGTAGAAACTATCCGTCGCGATTTGGTTGCCGGCTTATTACACCGGAAAATCACGTCGGTCGATATTCTTTCCGCTAAAACCGCTTCTCCCGCCGCGGTTTTTTTTACGCGTAATTTAAACGGCCGGAAAATTGTCGGAGTCGGCCGCCGCGGCAAACTTTTGATTTTTAATCTGTCGCCGCTAGACACTAAATCGGCCGGACGCGGTAAGCCCTCAGCCGACTATTTATTGATCCATTTAAAAATGACCGGCCAGTTAATCTATATCGGTTCAAAATCAAAGATCGCTGGCGGGCATGGTTCGGAAATCACCGGCGAATTGCCGAATAAACATACGCGGGCGATTATCAGTTTTGTTTCTGGCGGCCGCCTGTTCTTCAACGATCTGCGTCGTTTCGGCTATCTGAAACTCGCGACGGCGGCTGAATTATCGCGGCTGTTAAAAAATAATTACGGTCCGGAACCTTTGACCGTGGCTTTTTCTTTGCCTTTTTTAAAAACGGTTTTAAAGAACAAGAAGACGAAAATCAAAGCTCTGTTGCTTAACCAGAAATTAATTGCCGGACTGGGCAATATTTACGTCGACGAATCTTTATGGGCGGCGCGAATTAATCCTGAACGGCCGGCCGGTTCGCTGACCGGTTCGGAAACGAAAAAACTTCGCCTGGCGATAAACCGGATTATCCGTCGCGCCATCAAATATCGCGGCACCACCTTTAATAATTACGTCGATTCCCGGGGTCAAAAGGGAAATTTTTCCCGTTTTTTGAAAGTTTACGGACGGAAAGGGGAAAAATGCCCGAATTGCGGCCGGCCGATAAAAAAGAAAAAAGTGGCCGGGCGCGGCACGCATTATTGCCCCGCTTGCCAAAAATAAGCGAAATTCAGCCCGAAACCGTCGATTGCCGGTTGACTTTTATCCGGATTTTCTATATTGTTAGGATAGGTCAATCAATTAAAAATTAAAAAAAATTGAAGATTGCCATTTCAATTATTAAATTCATATCTATGTCCCAGGACAACATGATCAAGATGGAATGTACGGTTTGTAAGACGACCAATTACCATTCCCATAAAAACAAGAAAATCTTAAAGGAACGCTTGGAGTTGAAGAAGTACTGCAATAAATGCAAAGCGCATACTATTCACAAAGAGACTAAATAATTCCGTCCGGTTTCCGGCGGCTCAATATATGTCTAAGAATTTAACCAAGCCGTTCCTTTTAATCTTAGTGGCTCTGGTTCTTGCCAGCTGTTATTTTGTATTTAGGCCTTTCTTGACGGAAATCATGGTGGCCGCTATCATGGCCTCGGTTTTCTATACGCCTTTCGTCCGTTTTTCGGAATTTTTGAAAGGGCGGAGGAATTTAGCGGCCATTTTAATGTGCCTTTTGCTTTTGGTTATCATCATCTTGCCGGCCATTAAGCTGATAACCTACGCTGGCGACAAATCAATCGTCGCCTATAATGCGACGGTGGAATTCTTCAATGACAATACGATTAACGATCTGTTTAAGACCGATTTTTTCCAGCGTGGCGCTTTGCGTTATCTGAATTTGGACAGGATTGATTTTCATAATGAAACCCTCAAGAATACGCTTTTAAGCGCGCTTAAGGAATCCAGCAACTGGATTTTATCCGGCGCGACTTTCGCCTTGAAGGAAACGACTAATTTTGTCGTGTCCCTGATCCTGATAGTCATCGCGATGTTCTTTTTCTTCGTGGACGGGAAAAAGATGCTGGATAAACTGATGTTGCTGTCGCCGCTCCAGAACAAATATGATAAGGAATTATTCCGGAAATTCCGGACGGTCAGCCGGACGACTTTCATTTCGACTTTCGTGGTTGCTATCGCCCAAGGCGTCGTCGGCGCCATCGGTTTCGCGATTGTTGGCTTTCCGGCTTTTCTGGCCGGAGTGATGGTCGCGCTCTTGTCTCTTTTGCCTTATATCGGTTCGGCGATCTTTTATGTGCCGATAGGACTTTATTATCTTTTGACCGGATACATTTGGCAGGGAATATTTATTCTCTTATGGGGCGCGTTGATTATCGGGACAATCGATAATGTCATTCGTACTTATATGGTTAAAGACGAGGCGGAAATAAATCCCTTGTTCGTCCTATTTTCTATTCTTGGCGGCGTCGTTCTCTTCGGTTTTTGGGGCGTGATTTTAGGTCCGCTGTTAGTGGCTCTGGCCGTAACGGTTTTTCATATTTATGAACTGGAGTTCTGCGATTCTCTGGAAGGAGAAAGTTGCGACCGGTTGCAGAGCGAAATGGAAACGGCTCTCCGAGCGGAAGCGGCGAAGGTTATCGATAAAAAAGCGTCTGTTAAAAAAAGTAGCTAATAAAAAAATATATGCTCGGACCAAAAACCAAAAAGAATTTGGAGGAAGCCTTTGCCGGCGAATCCATGGCGCGCAATAAATACGATTACTTTGCTTCCGCTTTCCGTAAAGCCGGTTATATTCAAATCGCCAATATTTTCGAAGAAACCGCGCTAAACGAAAAAGCGCACGCCAAAATCTGGGCGAAACAACTCGGGCTTATTCCGGCGGAACTGGTCGAAGATTTAAAAGCGGCCGCCGCGGGCGAGCATTATGAAAATTCGGAGATGTATCCGCGGATGGAGAAAGAAGCCTTGGAAGAAGGGCAGGCCGATATCGCTAAACTTTTTAAAGAAGTAGGCGAGGTGGAAGAAAAGCACGAGGCGCGCTACCGGAAACTTTTGGCTAATTTGGAAAAAGGGGAAGTTTTCAAGAAACCGACGGTGAAGCGCTGGAAATGTAATAATTGCGGTTATATTCATGAGGGAACCGAAGCTCCGGACGTCTGCCCGGCTTGTAGCCACCCGCAAGCTTACTTCGAGGTTTTTGAGGAAACTTACTAAGGCGCGGAAGCGCTTGTTGGCGGGATTAGTATAACAGTAGTACACCGGTCTCCAAAACCGGTAGCGAAGGCGCGACACCTTCATCCCGTGCGGAGAAATAAAGAGACCGGTTTTTCCGGTCTTTTATTAACAGTCGAAGAATTTTTTCGCTCCGGACGTATTAATTTATTAGTGGAACAAGAGCGAAGAAAATTGAGACGGACATCATAGTGAAAACATGATTGATTCTAAGAGCGCTACAAACGCGAGCGACGAAGAACTGGTTAAACTGGCCCTCCAAAACCGGGATGATTTTTTGTATCTAGTGGATCGCTATAAGAATAGATTATTGAGCTATATCCGGCGTTTGACCAGCGTTAATAACGAAGACGCCGAAGATATCCTGCAGGAAGTTTTTATTAAAGTTTATCTGAACCTGAATGATTTTAATGGCGATTTGAAGTTTTCTTCCTGGATTTATCGAATTACTCATAATCAGGTAATCAGCAGCCACCGGCGGTTGAAAGCTCGGCCCGAAGGTTACGCGGTCAATATCGACGACGCGGCGGCCAGGAATTTAGCGGCAGATATCAATATTGAGATTGGCGCCGATTTGCAGATTCTTAAGAATAATATTTTTAAGATTTTAAACGGATTGGATAAAAAATACCGGGAGGTCTTAATTTTAAAATTTTTGGAAGAAAAAAATTACCGGGAAATATCCGATATTATAAAAAAACCGATGGGGACAGTGGCTTCGATGATTAGCAAGGCTAAAAGTGAATTCAAAAAAGAATTGGCGCGGCAGAAAATCGGCCGGATTATAAACGATATTTAAATATATGGACATTAACGACTTTGACCAGAAATTGGTCGCTAAAATAAAAGAAGCGGGAATCGCGCCCAAGCCCCGTTGGCATTTTTTATTAAAAAAATACGTCGTTTGGATTTCCGGTGCGCTGGCCCTGGCTTTTGGCGCGGCTTCGGTTTCGGTGATGATTTATCTCTTGAAATTCAGCGGCTGGGAAATAAGAGAGCAAACTCATAAAAGCCTGGGGGAATTCTTTTTGTTGACTCTGCCTTATTTTTGGTTGATTTTCCTCGGTCTCTTTATTTTCATCCTTTACTATAATTTAAAGCATGTGAAAAATAGTTACCGTTATCCGGTTTGGTTTATCGCCGTTGGCGCCGTTTTAGCCAGCGTGATTCTGGGAAGTTTTTTATTCCTGGCCGGCTGGGGAGAAAAAATCGATAATGTCCTGGGAGAACGGGCGCCTTTATATGATAAGGTGATAAACCGTCAGATGGATTTTTGGTTCAATCCGGCTGAGGGCCGTCTGGTGGGACTGGTTATCGCTCAAGAGAATAATGGTATTTTCTATATTTTGGATTCGCACGGCGATGATTGGCGGGTTCTGACTAAAATGAAAAATTTTCCTTTGGATAGGCCGGAGGTCGGTCAGCCGGTTAATCTAATCGGGCGCGTTCTGGAAGGAAAGGAGTTTGAAGCGGAAATTGTCAGACCGGTTCGTCCAGGAAGAGAATTTTTCGGGCGTCCGGGGGTGAGAAGGAATGAATTCAATTGCCCGGCGCCGGATTGTCGGCCACCGCTGTTCCTAGCGCCCGGAGATTCGAGAATGTTTAATAATGAATAAATATTAACTATATAATATAAATAAACGCCTCAAAAAGTTGAGGCGTTTTTTGATAAGAAGAAAATATTTATTTTTAGCGTATTATTAAGCGTGTTATTAAACGGGATGAAAAAATAGGGAGCGCTCTCCCCCGTGAAGTCTAATAATTAACATTACTAATATGAAAATTAGGAAATTAACAAAAGGAGTGATCGCCTTATCTATTTTATCAATGCTAGTTAGTGGCGTTTTAGTGGCTAGTGCCTCTTCCGATGAGACCAGTACGACGGGTATCGCCAGCACGGCTATTAAAAATCATGGTCGCGGTTTTAATGGGGTTAAACCAGAAAATATGACAGCCGAACAGAAAGCGGCGATGGAAGCGAAAAAGACGGAAGGGGATGTAAAAATGAATGCCATCAAAGTGGCTTTGACCGCGGGCGATTATAACGCTTGGGTAACAGCGGAAAAGGCTTTAAATGCCAATTCTCCGATTTTAAGTAAGATTAGCGCCGATAATTTTGACAAATATGTCGAAGCGAATAATCTTCGGATTAAAGCTGAAACGATTATGAAAGAACTCGGTGTCGGCGGTCCGGGAATGGGTAACGGTTCAGGATTGGGTATGGATCATGGTCGAGGCGGTTTTGGCCAAAAAATGGGCACCGGCTTCGGGAATAGCGATGGCGAATCTCAGAAATAATGGTATAATATAATGGTATAATATAATTGAAGCTAACTAATATAAAATAAGCTATGAAGAAGATGAAGAAAGTTATCATGGTTTCAGCCATTCTTCTGCTCCCCTTGGTCTTTCTGACTGGGTGTAGCCAAGTGTCTTTAACCGGAACTAATTCTGCTGACGCGCCTCGAAACGGAGAAATGGGAACTCCGCCGGAAGGCGGTACACCTCCGGAAGGCGCTCCGGAAGGCGCTCCGGAAGGCGCTCCGGATGGTGGATTTCCAGCTGGCGCTCCGAGCAATTAATATTTTTAAAAGCAAAAAAGGTTCACCTGGCGGTGGACCATTTTTGCTTAGATTGAAGAAATTAATAGGAATAGGCGTATTTATTATAATAGGTATGGCTATTTTAATATGAAAATTAAGTATTAAAAAACTATGACTAGAAAAAAAATTTTAACAATTTTCACCTCATTTTTAGTCTTTCCCGCCCTGTTATTGATTTTAACTGGCTGTGGCAATAATTCTCAGGTTGGTAATCGATTTCCAGAAAATGGACAGCCACAAAATGCGGAGCGACCCGGCAAGATGAGAATGCCTGATTTTGGTCAACCGAATAGGACGCCTGATATTCGGGGCATGGTAAAAAGCATCGTTGGCAATGAGGTAACTATTCTTAAGTTAGATATGCCCGCTGGCGGACAGAACGCCAGCTCGACGCCGAAAGAGGGAGAGAGTTCTAATACTAATGGCACAAATTCTAAAAATATTATCAGTTTAACCAGTGGCGCCGGTGCTTCTGGCGGTAGAACGAGGGGAACGATGATGGGCGGCCCCGATGAACAAAATACGGAAAGCCGCGCTCAGATGCTTGCGAAACTGAAAGAATTAAGTACCGGCGAAGAGAAAGTAATTATTCCGGTGGGGATTCAGATGTTAAAACCATCTGTTGATTCGGAAACTAAGAAGAGGACTATGGTGGAGGCGACCTTAAGCGATGTGACATCTGATAAAACGATTACTATCTGGCTTAATACCGCCGTGACTGATAAGAAAGTCGCCGATTTCGTCCTTATTAATTAATAAATTTATGGCTCAATCAATTTTGGAGGAAAGCAAAAAAGCTAAACGGGGAATTTTTGGTTTTTTGTTTAAGAAAAAGTTTCTGATTATCATTGTTATCGTTCTGGTTGTCGCCGGTGCCGTTTATTATTTTTTCGGTCGGAATACTAAACAGACCACTGTCGTCGCTCAGCAGAAACAAACGACGGTCAAAAGAGAAGATTTGAAAATTTCCGTTAGTTCCAGCGGCAAAGTCGTCGCGAAGGATGGCGTGGAATTATCTTTTCCGGTCAGCGGCAACTTGGAAGTAAACAATGTCTATGTCAAAGAGGGAGATAAAGTTAAAAAAGGCGATAAGATTGCTAGCGTTAAGACGGAAACTCTGGAATTTGAATTGCGCGGCGCTTATGCGAGCTATCAATCCGCTCTGTCTAATTTTAATACCAAGAACGCTTCGCCGACCGCTAGTGAAATAAGCAAAGCAAAAGCGGCGATTGATCAGGCCCAAGTATCTTTGGACCAGGCGAAAGTAAGCTTGGAACAAACTAAATCCAGTACAGCCCAGAGCATTGCCAATGGAGAATTGAATGTCCAGACCGCCACCAATAATTTGAAAATGAACTCCGATATCAATGATAGTGAAATAATCCGTAGTGCTTATAGCAGTCTGGTCAGCAATATAAAATCCGTTAATATTTCCTTGCAGAAGATTTTGCGTGATTCCGATAGTATTCTCGGCGTCGATGACACGATGATTAATTCTGACTTCGAAGAAGTATTAGGTGCCAAGGACTCCGGTTCTTACGGTACAGCTAAAAGCAGCTATGCCGTGGCCAAACGAGCGCGTAATGAATTGGACGCCATCGTCAGTTCTTTGGTTGTTTCCGATCAGACGACGGTCGATGCCGCGGCTGTCAAGACTAACGCGGCTTTGATTATTTTTCAGAATCATTTATCTGATATGCAGACTTTAATGGAAGCTACCATTACTTTCGCTAATTTATCGCAGACTAAATTAGATGGATTCAAGTCGACGATTAGTTCTAATCGCACCAGCATCAACTCCTCCATTTCTAGCTTGGATAGTTCTGTCCAATCGGTCAGTAATGCCAAAAGCAACTTGAACCAATATCAGCTCGCTTATAATAAGGCGGTTAACGATTTGGCGACCACGAAAAGTCAGGCGGAGCAAAGCCTTAATAACTCTAATATTTCCATTAAGTCTCGGGAAATTGCGTTGGATCAGGCGAAGAATGATTATAATGATTTGATCGCTCCCGCTTCCGAATCGGATTTGGCTTCGGCTCGATCGCAACTTACTTCGGCAGCCATTTCTGTCGATAGAGCGAAATATAATATGGAACAGGCAACTTTGACTTCGCCGATTGATGGCGTCGTCGCGATGCTCAATTATAAGACCGGCGATATCATCTTAAGCGACAGCGCTAAGACTATGGCCTCGATTATCAATAACGATACTTTATTTATCGAGGCGAACATTGAAGAAGCGGATATTAGTAAGTTAAAAGTCGGCGATAAGGCGCAAGTTACTTTTGAAGCCGTAGAAGGCGCCAATCTGACCGGGGAAATAAGCTTTATATCTTTGACTTCAACGACCAGCTCCAATGGTATTGTCACTTATCTCGTTCGCGTCATCTTGACTAATACCGGCACTTCGCAGATTAGAGAGGGAATGACCGCGGCGATAGAATTTATCACCGCCGAAACTCCCGGCGTTTTGACGGTGCCGGTCGCCGCCGTTCATAATATCGGCGGCAAGCCGTCCGTGGAGAAGAAAGACGGAACGATCGCCAATGTGACGACCGGATTCACTGACGGCAAGAAAGTGGAAGTAATCAGCGGCTTGAATGAAGGCGATATTATTATTTATTAAAGAAGAAAATTACTCAAGTAATTTATGGCCGGAAATATTGCTATCAAATTAGAAGATGCTAGGAAGTCATATTATTTGGCGAATGGCGAAGAAATCCCTGTTTTAAAAGGAATTGACTTGGAAATTAAAAAAGGGGAATTTGTCGCGATTATGGGAGAATCCGGTGGCGGCAAGACGACTTTGCTTAATATTATCGGCTGTCTTCACCCCCTTACTAAAGGTAAGTATTTTTTGGAGGGAGAAAATATTGGCGTCGTTAAAGATGATTTTACCTTAGCTTTTATTCGTAATAAAAAGATGGGTTTTGTCTTTCAACAATTTAATCTTTTTTCTCGTTTTTCCGCGATAAAGAATGTTGCTTTACCGGCTTTATATGCCGGAATGTCGGCGTCAGAACGTGAGACAAAAGCGCAAGCGCTTCTTAAATCCGTCGGCCTGGCCGATCGTATCCATCATAAGCCGACCGAACTTTCCGGCGGACAGCAACAGCGGGTAGCGATTTGCCGGGCGCTCATTAATGATCCGGAAATAATCTTGGCGGACGAACCGACCGGTGCCTTGGATTCTAAATCCGGTCTGGAGGTAATGGATATTTTCAGAAAGTTTAAGGAGCAAGGGCGGACGGTCGTGATGGTAACGCATACGGCCGAAGTCGCGAAATACGCTGATCGGATAATTTATTTACGCGACGGACAAGTATTGGATAATAATTATAAATTAAAGAATAGCTATTAAAGTTTTAGTTAGGAGATTAAAATTGATTATATTATGTTTCTGGAAATCATAAAAATGGCCTTTGAATCCTTGCTCGCCAAAAAAACGCGGACATTTTTATCGATGTTAGGGATTATTATTGGCGTGGCGACGGTCATCGCTGTTTTTGCTGTCGGCAAAGGCGCGCAGGAATCGGTAAATTCCCAATTTCAAAATCTGAGCGCCAATTCCATTCTGATTATGCCTAATCGCGGTCGCGGATTTACCAGCAGTTCGAAATTAAAAACCGCCGATGCCGCAATCTTACTGGGTGCCGATCATGTTGCTTCGGCCACGGGCGCTATCCAAGGCAACGCGAGCGTTTCTTACGGCTCAGTCGACAAGAGCTATAGTGTCGTCGGCGTTGATCAAAATTTTATTACGATTTCCAATTTACAGATTGCCCAGGGGCGGGGAATAGAAATTGATGATATCGATCAAAAAACAACCGTCGCGGTTGTCGGCGCGACCGTCGTATCCGATCTCTTTACCGACGGCCAGAATCCGATTGGCAGTGAGATTACCGTCGGCGGCAAGAAATTGGAGATTATCGGTGTCTTAAACAAATTAGGTTCGCGCATCGGCATGATTTCCGTCGATTCCGCCGTTATTATTCCCAGCACGACGGCCGAAAAAAGCATTCTCGGCTCCCGGGGGCAGGTGATGATTACTACAGCCGTCGATAATGTCGATAATACCTCCTTGGCGACCAGCAGTATCACGACATTATTGAGAGAAGAGCATAAGTTGAAAGCCAGCCAGGAAAATGATTTCCAGATTATGGATGCCGGCAGTATGGTTGCGGCGGCGCAAGAATCGGCCAAAACCATGACCACTCTTTTAACCGCGATCGCGGCGATTACTTTGCTGGTTTCCGGCATCGGCATCATGAATGTTATGTTCGTTACCGTGGCGGAAAGAACCAAAGAAATTGGCATCGCTAAGGCGATCGGCGGCAAACAATCTGACATTTTAAGCCAATTTTTATTAGAATCAGTTATTCTGTCTATGGTTGGCGGCGCAATCGGCATGATTATCGGCCAAGGGGCGATTCCGATTATTTCTCATTTTAATATCATTAGTATGGCTTCTTCAACGACCGGCCCAATCATCGGTTTTTCTTTTTCGGTCTTAGTCGGAATTTTCTTCGGTTTTTATCCGGCTTTGAAGGCCAGTCGTTTGGATCCGGTCGATGCCTTGCGAAGCGAATAGCTATTAAGATATTATCTTGCTTTTTCCGCGTTAATTTGTCATACTGAGGAGGAAATAGCGAATATTATGTCTTTGTATCTATATATTTTCGGTGGTGTTTTTTTGGTTTCCGCCCTGTCTTTACTAGGCGTTTTTTTTCTGTCTTTTTCTCCTAAATTCATCGAAAAATTAACTTTATTCTTAGTCAGCCTGTCGGCCGGAACTCTTCTGGGCGACAGTTTTTTGCATTTACTGCCGGAGGCGGCGGCCAAAGACGGCGGTCTGAGAATTTGGCTGTGGCTGATTATCGGCTTGGTTTCTTTTTTTGTCTTGGAAAAGATTGTCCATTGGCGGCATTGCCATATCCAGACCGGGCCGACGCATCCGCATCATCTAGGGACGATGAATCTGGTGGGAGACTGCTTACATAATTTTTTTGACGGCGTGGTCATCGCCGGCTCTTTTTTAATCAGCGTTCCTTTGGGCATAGCTACTTTGATTGCGGTCATTGCCCATGAGATTCCTCAGGAAATCGGCGACTTCGGCGTCCTGCTTTACGCCGGCTATTCCCGCCGCCGCGCTTTGTTCCTGAATTTTTTAACGGCTCTGACAGCGATTTTGGGGGCTCTGGCCGCGGTCTTGTTCAGTTCTAAAATGGCCGGTTTTTCAGAATTTATCATTCCGTTTACGGCTGGCGGCTTTATCTATATCGCCACCGCCGATTTGATTCCGGAACTGAAGAAAGAAACGGCCGTTTATAAATCTTTATTTCAGCTGTTAAGCATCGTCGTCGGAGTCTTGATTATGCTCGGTTTGAAACTGTATTGGGAATAGATTTTCGACCGTTTCGTGCTATAATATAATAAATCTAAAATAAACGCTTAAAATCAGATATATGGTAAAGAAAAAGAAAAAAAAGTGGCTGATCGCCGCAATAATCATTGTTGTTTTAGCCGTGATTTTCGCTTTGACCGCCAAAAAGAAACCGCAGGTGGAGTATACGACGGTCGAACTAAAAAAAGGAACCATGATCCAAACCGTATCCGAAGTTGGAACGATTAAGGCTAATAAAGAAATGGAATTAAATTTCGCCGCCGCCGGCGCGGTTAATCGGATTGCCGTTAAGGTCGGCGAATTGGTTAAAAAGGGCCAGATATTGGCGGAGTTGGATTTAAGTTCGCTGGCAATCAAGGAAAAGGAGGCCTCCTCCAGTTTAGAGGTGGCCGCGGCCAATCTAAATAAATTGCTGAAAGGAGCGACGACTCAGGATATTGCTATTGCCGAAGCTCAGGCTAACCAGGCCAGAACTTCTTATAAGGCCGCTTTGACCGATCTGGATAAAACGAAAGCACTGGTAACGGAAAATTTAAAGCAGGCCGCCAAAAAATTGGCCGATCTTGAATCCGCCGACAGTTCTAATGTCACACCGCTGGAACAAGCGGTTTCAACTGCCCAGACTAATCTGGATAATGTTAAAAGCAATTCTCAGCAGACCGTCAATAATAGTCGCGACAGTTTATTGACGACCGCGGCGGCTAAAATTTCCAGCGCCAATTCCGCCCTGGATTATGTCAACCGCCTGCTTGACGACGACGATTTGGAAAAGGTTTTCAGCGTTAAGAATTATGCTTCTTTGAACGACACTAAAAAATATTACGACGCCGCGGCTCCTTTGAAGATCGAGGCGAATAACGCTTTACTGGCGGCGCAAGCCGAAGCCAGCGAAAACAACCTGAAAAGTTTGACGGCCGCGGTTTTGGCTTATTTAAATGATGTTTATAAGACTTTAAACAGTTGTTTTAGTTCCCTGGAAAATAGTGTCGTTTCTTCCGTTGTTTCCCAGACTATTTTGGATTCCTATAAAACCAATATCAGCACTAATCTAACGGTCGTTAATACCGGCGTGAGCGCTATTCAGACGGCCGATTATACTTATCGCGACGCAGTTTTAGCCTATAAAAATAATGTTGCCGTCGCGACCGATACTTTATCCGCGGCGCAAGTGAATTTAACCGACGCTTTACAGTCTGCCCGCAACGCTTATAATTCCGCCAAATTGAATGGCGAATCACAGCAAACGACGGCGGAGGCGAAAGCGGAAGCGGCGCGAGAAGCCTGGAGCGTCGCCGATAAGCAACTGGCCAAGATTAAAAGTCCGGCCCGGACCGAAGATATCGCTTTAACCAGAGCCCAGCTCGATCAGGCGCAGTCCAATCTTGATTTGATCCGCAAGCAGGAAACCGACAGCCAGATTATCGCTCCGATTGACGGCCAGGTATCGAAAATCAACTATGAAATCGGCGAGCAGGTCGGCACGAAAGCGGCGCTGGCAATGTTGACGGAAAATAATTTTGAAGTGGAAGTGGATATTTCCGAAGCGGACATTTCTAAAGTAAAGATGAGCGATCAGGCGATAATTACCTTTGATGCTTTCGGTGAAGCGCGTAAATTCAGCGGTTCGGTTTATTCGATTGAACCGGCCTCAACCATTATTCAAGACGTTATATATTATAAGGTAAAAATAAATCTGACCGACGCGCCGGAAAATTTAAAAGACCTCAAGGCCGGTATGACCGCTAACGCGATAATCACGACTAACCGGAAAGACGACATTTTTATGATTCCGGCACGGGCGATCGTCGATAAGAATGGCGCCGGAAAATTCGTGCGCGTTCTGGAGACCGGAGATGTCTTACGGGAAATAAAAGTGGAAACCGGATTGAGCGGCAACGAAGGGATGTTGGAAATAAACGGCGACGGCCTGGCGGAGGGGCAGAAAATCGTCACCTTCGTGAAAACTCTCAAATAAATTATAAGGATTCCTAAATAAATTATGTTAATTAGCATTAAGGATTTGCATAAAGATTATCTGAGCGACGAGGTCGTAACTTCCGTCCTGCACGGCTTGAATTTTGACATTGAACGCGGCGAATTCGTTTCCATCATGGGGCCGTCCGGTTCGGGAAAATCGACCCTGATGCATATTCTCGGCTTATTGGATCGTCCGACTACCGGACGATATTTATTGGAGGGGAAAGATGTCACGCATCTGGACGAAGAACAACTGGCCAAACTGCGCAATAAAAAAATCGGTTTTGTTTTCCAGGCCTTTAATCTTTTGCCGCGGACGACGGTGCTAGAAAACGTCAAACTTCCTCTGGTTTACTCGGAAAATAAAAAAGACCCGAATAAACGGGCCAAGGAGGTGTTGGAAAGCGTCGGCTTAGGGCATCGTTTGGATTACTATACCAACCAGATTTCGGGCGGTGAAAAACAGCGCGTGGCTATCGCCCGCGCTTTGGTTAACCAACCCTCGGTAATTTTTGCCGACGAGCCGACCGGGAATCTGGATTCCAAATCCGGCATCCAGATTATGGAAATTTTACAAAAACTGAATGATGAGGGTAATACGATTATCTTAGTCACTCATGAAACTTATACGGCCGAACACGCCAAGCGGGTCATTAAGCTCAAAGATGGCCTGATTGTCAGCGATAGAAGAATCGAACATCGCCGTTTTGCCCGCGACGGGGAGCTATTAAAATAATTTTTTCATGCGCCTGCCCATCAGCCAAGCCATCCGGATTTCTTTTACCGCACTTCTATCTAAAAAAGCTAGAAGTTTTTTAACGATGTTGGGAATCATCATCGGCGTCGGCGCGGTCGTTTTGATTATCTCCTTGGGCGCGGGCGCGCAGAGTCTGATTTTGGATCAGGTCAAAGGGTTGGGCAGTAACTTAGTCGGTGTTTTGCCGGGGAAGTCGGAAAGCGACGGACCGCCGGCTTCGGTCATGGGCGTGCAGATAACTACTTTAATCAATGATGATTTGGAAGCGATTCGCAAGCAGGCGGTTAATATTGATGGCGCCGTCGGTTATTCCCGCGGTATGGCGACAGCCAGTTGGGGCGAGAACAGTTATGAAACCAATATTAACGGCTGTTCGACGGATTATCTGAAAGTGGAAGGAGGCGAAGTCGCTTCCGGACGGTTTTTTACCGCGGAAGAAGATCAGGATATGGCGAAAGTGGCGGTTTTGGGCGATACGGTCAAGAAAGAACTCTTCGGCGATTCCGACGCTATCGGTCGCCAGATAAGAATCAAGAAACAGTCTTTCGAGGTAATCGGCGTTATGGCACCGCGAGGTAAAGTAACTTTTGTCGATTATGACGACCAGATCCATTTGCCGCTCAAGACCACCCAGAAATTAATCAACGGCGTAAACCATTTAAGTTTTATCCGGGTGAAAGCCGATAGTGAAAAGAACATCGACCAGGTGATGGCCGATGTCACCGCTATTCTGCGCGTCCGCCACGATATCACTGACCCGAGTGGACAAGACGATGATTTTTCGGTTCGCAGTATGGCTCAGGCGCTTGATATGATAATGACTATTACCAACGCTTTGAAATATTTTTTGGCGGCGATGGCCGCGATTTCCCTGATTGTCGGCGGCATCGGCATCATGAACATCATGCTTATCAGCGTCAATGAAAGAACCAGAGAAATTGGTTTGCGCAAAGCGGTCGGTGCCAATAATTTAAATATAATTTTTCAATTTTTAATCGAAGCTGTCACCCTGACTTTAACCGGCGGGGCTATCGGCGTTATTTTCGGGGTCCTGTTGTCCTGGCTGATTTTTATCATCGTCAATAGTCTGGGGTATCATTATAGTTTTGTCGTCACTTTTTCTTCAATCGCCTTGGCTCTGTCAGTTTCGACTTTAATCGGTTTGATTTTTGGCTTATATCCAGCCCGCAAGGCCAGCAAGTTGGAGCCGGTCGAAGCTTTAAGTTATGAATAATATTATTCTCGCCGTGGAAATCGCCCTGCGCTCAATGAACGCCAACAAGTTGCGGACGCTTTTAACCGTACTCGGCGTGATGATCGGCATCGCCAGCGTCATTATTGTTTATTCCGCGGGCGAGGGAATAAGAGGGCTAATGGTCGATCAACTCGAATCTTTCGGCACCAATATAATCCAGACGGAAATTAAAGTCCTGAATTCTAAGAAGGGAACGGCGAATGACAGTCAGAGTTCGATGGCGATGGTTGAAGGCGTGCAGGTGACGACCCTGACTCTGGAGGACATGGAAGATGTTAAGAAAATTCCTAACATTACAGACGGTTACGGCGCGGTCATGGCGCAGGAAAAAGTGAGTTTCGGAAATGATTCCCGTAAAGCTTATCTTATGGGTTTGAGCGCCAGTTATCCGGATATCGACAAAAGTGAGGTCGCTGAAGGGGTTTTTTTCAGCGACGACGACGATCGGTCTTTGGCCCAAGTCGCGGTTTTAGGAAGTAAGATGAAAGAAAAATTATTCGGCGACTCCGACGCTTTGGGCAAAGATGTCAGTATCCGACGGGCTAAATTCAAAGTAATCGGAGTGATGAAATCCCGTGGCGCGACAATGGGCATGGATTTCGATGATTATGTTTACGTGCCGATTAGAACTCTGCAGAAGAGAATCATGGGGATCGATTATCTGATGTATATGATTCATCAATTCTCCGATCCGAAATTGGCGGCCGATACGGCGGAGGAAATTCGACGCGTCGTCCGGGAAAATCATGACATCACCGACCCGGATCGCGACGATTTTCGGGTTTCGACGATGGAAGATATGATGGATATGCTTGATGTGGTCACTAATGCTTTAACCTGGCTCTTGTTGGCCATAGTGGCGATTTCTCTTTTGGTCGGCGGCGTGGGAATTTTGAATATCATGTATGTCATCGTTAGCGAACGGACAGCGGAAATCGGTTTGCGCAAAGCGGTCGGCGCCAACTATCACCATATCATGACGCAGTTTTTAGTCGAAGCGATCTTGATAACTTTTCTCGGCGCGTTGATCGGAATTTTTTTCGGCGTTTTGTTTTCCTGGTTGATTTCCGTTGCCGCTGGCGCTCTCGGTTTTGCCTGGGCATTTAAGGTTCCGCTGAAAGCGTTCATTGTCTCTTTGATTTTTGCTTTCGGTTTCGGTTTGTTCTTCGGCGTCTATCCGGCGCGACGGGCGGCGAAGATGGATCCGATCGAAGCTTTGCGGAAAGAATAAAACCCTCGTTGTGGCGAGGGTTTTTTGATTGTTTTTTGGTTTTTTAATCGATTGTTCGGTGGCGGCTATTAAATTTTTCCATTTCATTCTCATATATTATGATAACGTTTATGCCGGCTAAGGCTAGCAGTATGAAGGAGGAAATCAAAGCCGGCCAGTCGAAGATTATCTGAGCCGTCTCTCCGAAAATTTTTTGGAAGAAGCTAAACAAATGGAGAGCCCAGCCGAAGAAAGAAAAAATTATCATGATGATAGTGAAGGCCAGAAAGAGCGCGATAATCAGCGGATGTCCTTTCAGAATCAGCGCGTTAATTGTCAAATAAGCCAGAAGACCCAGGATATAATAGATTAATACGGCTTCTTTTAGGCTAAAATATCGACTGACCCAGTAGAACGCGCCGTAATAAATTGCGACAATCAAAAGCGATTGCCAGAGCCGGGGACAGCAGAGAGTCGCGATGACGGCGTTAAGGGCATCAAGGAAATACTTTGCGCCACGCGTCAAAATTTTTTCTGATTTTTTTAATTTTTCCATGTCTGATTTATTTTAATTTATACTTTTCGGTTATCAAAGTTCTGACCATATTTAATCATTATTAGTCTATTTTGTCAATAGTTTTATTAACTCTAAAAAAGGATTAGAATGTTGATATGCTGAAAGATATGCCTCTGGCGACTTATTTTCGACCTAAGAGTTTGGCGGAATTTGTCGGTCAGGAAAAAATAATCGGTTCTAAGGGATGGCTTTATGCGGCGATTAAGAATGATAAAGTTCCGTCTTTGATATTTTGGGGTCCGCCCGGAAGCGGTAAGACGACCCTGGCTTTTATAATCGCCAAAGAAACCAAGTCGGAATTCGTGGAATTCTCGGCGACCGAGAGCGGCGTGAAAGATTTAAAAAAAGTGGTGGAACGGGCGAAAGAGAGCCGGCGACTGAAAATAAAAACGATATTATTCATTGATGAAATTCACCGTTGGAACAAGGCGCAACAGGATGCGCTTCTGCCGCAGGTGGAAAACGGAACGATTATTCTTATCGGCGCGACGACCGAAAATCCCAGTTTCGCCGTTAACGGCGCCTTGCTTTCGCGCGCCAAGGTCGTGGTTTTGGACGCGCTGGCGGCACCGGAACTGGAGAATATTATCGACCGAGCGGCCGGGGAATTAAAAGTAAAATTAACGGAAGAAACGCGCGGTTTGATCGCCAAACTGGCTAACGGCGACGCGCGCAAAGCTTTGAATATCTTGGAGAGCGCCATTGAAGCCGCTGGCGGAACGGAGAGTCGGCGCGGAAAAATCACTTCGGAATTGATTAAAAATATTATTAATAAGCCCAATCTATTATATGATAAAACCGGTGAAGAACATTATAATCTGATTTCCGCTTTGCATAAATCGATGCGCGGCGGCCAAGCGGACGCGGCGATTTATTATCTGGCACGAATGATTGAGGCTGGGGAAGATCCGCTCTATATCGCCCGCCGGTTGATTCGTTTCGCTTCCGAAGACATCGGTTTGGCGAATAATAGCGCGCTGATGCTCGCCAATGCCGTTTATGAAGCTTGCCATAAGACCGGTCTGCCGGAATGCGGCGTCAATCTGGCTCAGGGCGTTATTTACCTGGCTAAATCGCCGAAGAGCATCGCCGCTTATACCGCTTATGAAGCGGCCAAAAGAGAAGCGGAAACTTCCGGCAATCTGCCGGTGCCTCTTCATCTGCGGAATGCGCCGACGAAATTAATGAAAGATCTGGGTTACGCCAAAGATTATAAATATACGCCGCTCCAAGATGACAGGAATCAAGAATACCTACCGGAGAAATTGAAAGGCCGAAAATTTTTTAAATAAAAAATCATCTTTTTCGAAAAAGATGATTTTAATTAACCGTTGGTTTGAGAGACTAATTGATTGAAGCGGACAGCAGTTATTCACTCCGCCCCCATTGAAGCTGAGTTGGCCGGACTTTCCGGCTCTATTTTTTTAGAGCGCGGCGACAGGAAGATCATCAGCAACAGAACTACGCCGACGATTATATCCAGAACTAAAGCACTCCCAGGATCTCCGCCATTGGCGCCGATTATTAGACCTACTGAAACAGCGACGACTATCGGTATCAACGCCCAAGCTTTATAGCCCCGTTTCCAGGCGACCACCGTTAAGATAATTTGTAGAATAAGTAACATAGCTGGATCCCTCCTTGGATCTGAACTGTTAAAGAAGTACTGTGGTTATCCTAAAATATATCAATAATTTTGTCAATCTAGTTTATTCAGCGCCAACTTATAGCCGCGGCCGGTAAAAGTATGAATCAGGTTGCGGTTTTTATTAAGGTTCAATTTACGGCGCAGACCGGCCAGATGCGTTTCTACGGAATTGGAAAAAGGATCGGCGTTATAGTCCCAGACGTGTTCCAGAATCTGGTTGCGGGAAATTATTTTCCCCCGATTGATCATCAGATATTCCAAAAAAACGAACTCCCGCCGCGTCAGATAAATCTCCCGTCCGCCGCGTCGAACGATTTTACTGCGCGTGTTCAGGGTCAAATTATCGACTTTGAAAAATTCACCTTCGGTTTTTGCCGGCCGCTTTAGAAGCGCCCGGACATGTAAAAGTAATTCGTCGAACAGGAACGGTTTGGTCAGATAATCGTCGGCACCCAGCGCGAAGGCTTCGTTTTTTTCTTTCAACTCTGATTTGACTGTCAACATCAGGACCGGAATATGCCTTTTTTCCCGCCGGATTTCCGCCAAGACCTGAGCGCCGTCCAGTTTCGGCAGCATATAATCCAGGATGACCAGGTCATAGTTGCCGGTCCGGCCCAAAAAGGCGCCGCGTTCGCCGTCGGCCGCGGTTTCAACGACATACATATTCGCTTGCAGGCCGTCTTTTAAGAACTGGACGATGGCCGGTTCATCGTCGATGATTAGGATTTTCATAGAGATTATTTTATTATTAATGTCCCCATTATAGAAAATCGAAGATTAAGAAAAATTAAATTTTTTCTAAAGAAAAAATAAAGTCCGGAATCCGTCGGGAATAGAGGTAAAAAAGTTTGCGAAAAATAGATAAAAATAGTAGAATTAAAAATAATCAGGCGGTTTGTTAGACGGAAATTTTAATTATGCTAATATGAGCAAAATTTTATCAAATCAAGAGCCGAAAGGAACTCAGGACTGGTTGCCGGAGGAATTTTTGATTAGAAAATATATTTTTAACACTTGGCGTCGTGTTTGTTTGCGTTATGGCTTTGAGGAATATCTGACGCCGCTAGTCGAATCGGCCGAAGTTTATCGCGCCAAGAGCGGCGAAGACGTCGGCGGTAAGGAACTAGTGACCTTTTCCGACTGGGGCGGCCGGGAATTATGTATTCGGCCGGAAATGACGCCGTCGGTCGTCCGGATGATTACAAAAATTTATAGCGCCAGCCCGAAACCGTTGAAATATTTTTCCATTGCCAATTTTATGCGCAATGAAAAGCCCCAACGTGGCCGGAATCGGGAATTTTGGCAGTTGAATTGCGATATTTTCGGCAGTGAGGCGCTGAGCGCCGATATCGAAGCGATGCGCCTGGCTTTGGATCTGATGCTGGAATTCGATCCGCCGCAAAATTCTTTTACGCTGGCGATTAATAACCGAAAATTGATTGAAGCGGTTCTGGTATTAAGCGGTGCCGGCGAGTTGAAGACAGATGAAAAGATTGCCGTTATCCGGACACTGGATAAATGGGATAAACTCGGCGCGCCGGAAATTAAGAAACGTCTGGCGGCCAGCGGTTTAAGCCGGGAAACAATTTTAATTTTGGAAAAATTTATGGCCAGCCGGAGTCTGGAAGAAGCGGCCGCGCTCTGGCCGGATTTGAAAAATAATCAGGGATTTAAGGAAACGGTTGAAGTCATAAAGAGTTTGACGGCCTCCGGCTACGGCGACTGGATTGAATTCCGGCCGGCCATCATTCGCGGTTTCGATTATTATGACGGCCTGGTTTTTGAAGTTTTTGATAATAATCCCGAGAATAATCGCGCCCTGTTCGGCGGCGGACGCTATAACGGCCTGGCGGAAATTTTCGGCCAGAAGAATTTTCCGGCGGTCGGTTTCGCGCCGGGAGACGAGACGACGCGTTTGTTTCTGGAAAGCTGGAATTTATTGGCCCAAGCCGTAAAAGACCAACCGGTTAGATATTATCTGCCTTTGCTTACGGACAAACTGAAGGATGAAACCGAAAAATTAGCGCGCGAACTGCGCGGCCGGGGCCTTAACGTCCTAACCGGTCTGGAAGAACAAAAAATCGGCAAGGCATTGGAATTGGCCAATAAGAAAAAAATCGACGCGGTAATTATTTTCGGAGAAGACGAGGCGAGCCGGGGAATTTACAAGGTTAAAAACATGAAAAGCGGCGAAGAATGTGAAGAAAAGCTGTGAGTCGTCTTTTGTCTCTCAGCCCGGCTGATTAAATATAATTATATGTCTCAAGAAGTTTATCTTTCCTTAATCGTTCCGGTTCATAACGAAGAAAAAAATCTCCCGTCTTTTTTTGCGGCCTTAAAAGGAGAGTTGGCTAAAATCGGTCGGCCGTGCGAGGCTATTTTTATCAACGACGGCAGTAGCGATAATTCCCAGGCAGAACTGGAAAAAATCGCCGCGAATGTTTCAGACTCGATCGGCGAAAATACGAAAACGCTCGTCAGGATTTTGGAATTCTCCCGTAATTTCGGCAAAGAAATAGCGCTGACCGCCGGACTCAATAATTGCGTCGGCGAGGCGGCGATTATGATTGACGCCGATTTACAGCACCCGGTGGAACTTATTCCGGAATTCGTCGCCAAGTGGGAGCGGGGTGCGGACGTGGTGGTCGGCATTAGGCAGAAAAATAAAAAATGCGGTTTCATCAAACATTATGGTTCGTTCTTATTTTATAAGATTATCGGTTGGATTTCCTCTACCGCCTTAATCCCGAACGCGACCGATTTTCGTCTGCTGGATCGGCAAGTGATAGACCAATTCAACAAATTCCCGGAGCATCAGAGAATGACCAGGGCGCTTATCGCCTGGCTCGGTTTTAACTGCGACTATATTTATTTCGAAGCGCGGGAAAGAAAAAACGGCCGGCCGTCTTACAGTTTTGGCAAATTGGTTAGTTTGGCGATGAATAGTTTTATTTCCTTAAGCCTGATTCCGCTCAAATGGGCTGGTTATCTCGGTTTGCTGATCATATTTATCGCCGGTCCTTTCGGCTTATACGTTTTAATCGGCAAGTATCTGGCGCATTGGCACTTCGCTTCCAGTTTTTCCGGTCCGGCGCAACTGGCGCTTTTGATAACTTTCTTAGTCGGCATCGTTTTATGTTCGCTCGGCTTGGTCGCTTTATATATCGCCCATATCCATAATGAGGTTTTAGGTCGGCCGTTGTATGTTTTAAAAAAGAAAAGAAAGTTGGATTTATGATCAGATTTAGTTTCATCATCCCGGTCAAAACGATTAACGATTATATCCGCGAAGCCGTGCCGAAAATTTTGGGCGTTAGCCGCGAGGATTATGAAATCATAATTTATCCGGATGAAACGAACGCGGAAACCTGGCCGCAGACAAAACAGATTGCGACCGGCCATGTCGGTCCGGCCGTGAAGCGGACGCGGGCGATTAACGAAGCCGCGGGAGAAATTTTAGTGTTTATCGATGATGACGCTTATCCGGCCAATAATTTTTTGGAGATATTGGAACAGGACTTCGCGAACGAAAAAGTGAAAGCCGTCGGTGGGCCGGCAATTACGCCGCCGGATGATAATTTCTGGCAAAAAGTATCGGGCGCGGTTTTTTTAAGTCCGTTGTCCGGCGGTAATCCGGAAAGGTACGCGCCGAGCGGCGCTAAACGGATTGTCGACGACTGGCCGAGCGTCAATTTCTCGATTCGGAAAGCGGTTTTCGCGGAGCTGAACGGCTTTGACAGCGAGTATTGGCCGGGCGAGGATACGAAGTTATGTTTAGATTTAATTAAGAAATATCCGGACGGCATCGTTTATGATCCGGCGCTCATCGCCTATCATCACCGCCGATCGGGTTTGGGGAAGCATCTGAAACAGGTTGCCGGCTATGGCGTCCACCGCGGTTTTTTTGCCAAGAAATATCCGGAAACATCCTGCAAACTAAAATATTTTATTCCGAGCGTCTTTCTGTCATTCGTGGTTCTGGGTTTTATTCTCGATCTGATGGTCGCCGGCGGAATTTTTGGACAGGATAAAGTTTCAGGCGGAATCGTCTGGAAATTGTATGGAATTGGCTGGCTGGTTTATCTGCTGGCGCTGGTAAAGGCGCTGTTCGATATCCGTCACTACGAAAAAAATCCGCTGGTCGCCCTGAACGCCGTTTATTATATTTTTTTGACGCACCTGATTTACGGATTTAATTTTTTAAAAGGTTTAACGCTAAAAAATTTAAAAAGCAAGTTGCGTTAGTCTAAGTGAGATCACATTTTAGAAATTATGAAAATTTTTATTTCCTATCCCCCTCTTACCTCAGAAAAAGGCATTCCGCTCCTGGGGCAGAATCGCCAGTTCCAATGGTTCAATAGCCCGACCTATATCTATCCGGTCATTCCCGCCTACGCGGCGACGCTTTTGAAGCGAAACGGCGAGGAAGTCTTTTGGGACGACGGGATTGCCGAGGGTTTGAACTATGAAGACTGGCGCGCGCGTCTTATTGCCGCCCGCCCGGATTTAGTGATGATAGAAACCAAGACTCCGGTCGTCAAACGCCATTGGCGGATAATAAATGAATTAAAAGCCAAGGCCGACTGGCCGCTGAAAATCGTCTTAGTCGGCGATCACGCGACGGCGCAACCGGAAGAAAGCCTGCGCTATTGCCAGGTCGATTATGTTTTGGCGGGCGGCGATTATGACTTCGGCTTGGCGAACCTCGTTAAATTTTTACAAGGGAAAGCGGAGTTAGAGCCGGGCTGGCATTCTCGGGTCGCGGGCGTCTGGGACGCAGTCGGTAAAAATGAAGAAATAAATTGGACGGACGGCGAATTTAAAAACGCTGAATTTAAAAATAGCGGCCTCCGACAGGATTATCATTTGCATGATCTGAATACGCTTCCGGAAATCGACCGTGAATTAACCAAGTGGTATCTATACGCCTATCAGAACGGCAATTTCAAATACACCCCCGGGACCTATATGATGAGTGGTCGGGATTGTTGGTGGGGGAGATGCAGTTTCTGTAGTTGGACGACCCTTTTCCCGGGTAATAATTTTCGCACGCGTTCGGCGCGTTTAGCGCTCGACGAGGTCGGGCATCTGATTGATCTAGGCGTTAAGGAAATAATGGAAGATTCCGGCTCTTTGCCGATTGGCCCGTGGCTTCAGGAATTCTGTACGGGAATGATTGAACGGGGGTATAATAAACAGGTGACGATGAGTTGCAATATGCGCATTACCGGCATCCGCGAGTCGGAAACCTGGCGCCTGATGAAAGGGGCTGGATTCCGCTTCATCCTTTTCGGTTTAGAATCAGCCAATCAGAAGACTCTGGACGCGATCAACAAGAATTTGAAGGTCGAGGAGATTGAACCTGGTTTGAAGATGTGTAAGGAGGCAGGGCTTGAGCCGCATATTACGGCGATGATTGGTTACCCTTGGGAGAGCCGGGAAGACGCGCGGCGGACAGTAGAGCTGGCCGGTAATTTATTCAAGAAAGGATATGTTGATACTCTCCAAGGCACGGTTTTAATCCCTTATCCGGGTACGCCGCTCTACGCCTATTGCCGGGAGAATAACCTATTGAATTTTCAGGATTACGACCGCTTTGACCAGCGGGAACAGGTGATGAAATGTGACTTGACAACGGCGGAAGTTAAAGAAATGACGCAGGGATTATATAAGTCGTTTATGACGCCACAATTCATTCTACGCAAAGTCGCCGCGGTTCGTTCCTGGGCGGATATTAAATTTCTTTGGCGTTCCGGTTTGAAGGTTTTGGGACATTTAGTGGATTTTGGAAAGTAAATGTTTTGATAAGATGAAATTGTAATATAAATTTATAATGATAAAAAAAGATTATTCCATCACAGTCGCAATGATTTCCTATAATGATGAATTGATTTTGGAGGATTGTTTAAGTTCTATCAGAAATCAAGATTATGATCAAAATTTAATTGATATTTTGCTTGTCGATGGCGGGTCTAGCGACGGAACTTTAAAAATTGCTCACAAATATGAAGCAACTGTAATTTCTCGACCGGAATTAAGAGATTGGCCTAATATTAGAGGGGGGATAGCGTTACAAACAGCGCAATCTGATTTTATTCTTTTCTTTTCTGCTGATAATCGTTTTCAGGAAAAAGATGCTTTATCCGAGATGGTAAAGACATTCGAGAATCAAGAAATCGTGGCTTGTGAGACTTTAAGATATGGCTACAGAAAAACCGATCCGATTTTATCTCGTTATTTTGCTCTAATTGGCGGATGTGATCCGATAGCTGTGGGTTTAGGGAAAGCCGATCGTGGGCCGTATGATAATAATTTGATTTGGCATTCTTTTGGCGACGCCCAAGATTGGGGGGAATATTATAAAGTTAAATTTGTAGCGGATATCGCAAAAATTCCGACTATCGGCGCCAATGGATTCTTAATAAGAAAAGAGATGCTGGACAAAATGGATTATAAAGAAAATGTCGCCCATATTGATATGTGTGTCAGTTTAATACGAAAAGGCTATGATACTTTTGCTTTTGTCAAGAATAGGCATATAATCCATTATATAAATATTGGTTTTCTCTCTTTTTTAAAAAGGAGGTTATTATGGGCCAAGGTCTATTCCGCTGATAAAATAAAAAGAGAATATGGTGTGTTTCAAAAAAAAGACACAATCCGTCTGATTTTGATGATATTTGCCAATCTAACGTTTATTCCGCCGTTTTTACGGGCAGTCAAGGGCTATCTTTTTGTACGCGATATCGCCTGGTTCCTACACCCTTTGATGTGTTTTATTTTCACATTAAGCTACGGTTGGTTTTTTATAAAAAAATATTTAAGTAATATTTTATGAAAACAATAATTCTTTGCGGCGGACAAGGAACTAGAATGAAAGAGGAAACAGAATTCAAACCAAAGCCACTAGTTAGTGTTGGTGGCAAGCCGGTTTTATGGCATATCATGAAAATCTATTCCTATTATGGATATAATGAATTTATCCTTGCCTTAGGTTATCGCGGCGATATGATAAAGGAATATTTTCTTCATTGGCGAACTCTTTTGAATAACTTTACCCTAAGTACTAAAGATAATGAAGTGACTTTCCATAATAATGATTGCGATGACTTTAAGATAACATTCGTTGAAACCGGTTTAGAGACATTGACTGGAGAAAGAGTGAGAAAACTAAAAAAATATATCGGTGATGAGGATTTTATGGTGACTTATGGCGACGGCGTCGCCGATATCGATATAAATAAATTAGTGGCTTTTCATAAAAGCCAGAATACGATTGCCACGATAACTGGCGCGCGTCGGGAAGGTCGTTTTGGCCTGCTGGACTATGATAAGGAATCTAAGAAAATTAGAGATTTTTACCAAACCGGTATTACTGACACTATCAAGGCGCAATCGCAGGATTTAATTAATGGCGGTTTCATGGTTTTTAAAAATGAATTTTTAGATTTAATTAAACCTAATACAATGATTGAACAGGCCTTTGACCCCTTGGCGCTAAAGGGAGAATTGTCCATGTTTGAACACGAGGGCAAATGGAAATGCATGGATACCTATAAAGAAGTTGAGGAATTAAATAAATATTGGATTAATGACCCATTTTGGAAAGTTTGGGATTAAGTTTTTAAAGATAGATTTTTTATGTTTAATATTGGGTAAAAATACTTATTATTAAGGACTAGACTAGCAGCAGTATAAATGGTTTTTGTTGACATAATTTATTAGATATGGTATTATGCTAAGTTAGAAATGAAAAAATAAATTCTTTAAAAAGGAAAGGAAAAGAAAAATGAACATTTACGATAATGATAATAAAAATGCGGCTAAAGCTTTAAAAAGAGTTAGCCCTAAGTTACCATATGGGACAGAATTATTTAATGAATTAGCGCGCATTACGATTGGAATAGCTATAGAAGCGGTTATATTAAGAAACACGCCTAAAGGTAAGGAAATATTCCTCTCAAAAAGAAAAGAAGAAGAATCTTATGGAGGGCTTTGGCATTGTCCCGGCACCTTTTTAAGGACGGGGGAAACGACAGAAAGTGCATTCACACGGCTGGAAGAAAAGGAAGATATCGGAAAAATTTTAAATAAAAAATTCGCCGGTTTTGACAATAATCTTCACGAAAAAAGAGGGCATGTTGTTCATTTGATATTTGCGTGTGAGGTAGAAACATTGCCCAATAGCAATGGTGCATGGTTTTTAATTGATGCTTTGCCGGTAGAGACTGTAGATCATCATAAAATGGTGGTTATACCGATGGCCCTATCTAAATTTTAGTTAGGGTCTTTTTTATTGATTTTAAAACGAAAATGATTTATCATTTAAATAAGCAATTTATTAAAGAATACATAAAAATAGCAATAACTCCGAGTAGAAATTAGCTTAATCATATAGAAATTCGCCTAAATAATAAAACGTATGAGTAATTACTTTAAAGGTAGGAATATCCTTATTACCGGCGCGACCGGTTTAGTTGGTGGACATATTGCCGAAAAGCTGGTCGAGCAGGAAGCCGCGGTATTTATTACCAGACGGTCAAAAGATTTTCGTTCTTACTTTATGGAGAAGAATTTAGATCAAAAGACTATCTCCGCTATTTGTGATATTAAGGATTATAATCGAGTGT
This sequence comes from Patescibacteria group bacterium, assembly GCA_041650775.1. Lineage (GTDB taxonomy): Bacteria > Patescibacteriota > Patescibacteriia > Patescibacteriales > UBA12465 > UBA12465. The sequence continues at coordinate 59,062 of JBAZKO010000001.1, read as the reverse complement.
TTGATGTTGTCTCTAAATATGAAATTGAATATATTTTTCACATCGCCGCTCAGCCGATAGTTCCGACCGCGTTTATTAATCCTAGGGAAGCATTGGAAACTAATATTATGGGAACGGTTAATATTTTAGAGGCGGCGCGCCATTGTCCGAGTATAAAAGGAATAGTTGTTGCTTCTAGTGATAAAGCGTATGGAAAAAAATGCGATAACGCCACGGAAGTCGCGGCCATGGCCGGAGATCATCCTTATGACGTCTCTAAATCTTGCGCGGATCTGATAACCAGAACCTACGCTAAGACCTATGGTTTGCCGGTGGCGGTAAGCCGTTTCGGGAATATTTACGGTCCGGGAGATCTGAACATTAATCGTATTATACCGGGAATAATGAAGGCTCTTATTTTCGATGAAACTCTGGAAATAAGAAGCGACGGAACTTTTGTTCGTGATTATGTCTATGTTAAGGATGTCGCTGACGGCTATATTCTGCTGATGGAAAATATTGATAAAGCCAGAGGTGAGGCTTTTAATTTCAGTACCGGTTATAATTTTTCTGTTTTACAGTTAATAGAAAAAGTTTCCGAAGTGGTTGATAAAAAATGTAAATATAAAATAAGTAATAATCAGAAGAATGAGATTCCTTTCCAGAGCCTTAATTACGAGAAAGCGGCTGAGGTTTTGGGTTGGAAATCAAATTATACTTTTGAAGAGGGAGTAAAAGAAACCTTTGAATGGTATAAGAAGTATTGGCATAGATAATTTATTTATCAAGTCGAGCTTTTAAAATAGCGTTTTATGAAATGTTCGGACTTTATCGCTGAATTTTTAAAAAACCAAGGCATTGGAATAGTTTTTGATTTTACTGGAGGCATGATTGCAAATTTAGAGGATTCAATCAGTCGGTTATCTGGGATCGATTGTCTGCCGGCACGACATGAACAAGCGGCCGGATTCGCGGCCGAAGGTTATGCTCGTTCTGGAAAAAATTTTGGCGTCGCCATTTCTACTAGTGGTCCTGGCGCAACTAATATGGTCACGGCTATTGGAAGTTGTTATTTTGATTCAACTCCAGCTTTATTCATTACCGGACAAGTTAACTCCAAGGATTTACGTAACAGTAAGAATGTCAGACAAAATGGTTTTCAAGAACTGGATGTCGTGGAAATGGTCAAAGGCATCACTAAATACGCCAAGTTAATTTTAGAACCAAACGAGATTTTGTATGAATTGGAAAAATCTTTGTTTTTAATGAAGACTGATCGTCCGGGTCCTGTTTTGTTGGATATACCTTTTAATGTCCAAACAGCTGAGATAGAACCGGCAACACTCAAAAGATTCATTGATTCAGAAGAATATAAAGAAAAGGACAAAGAGAGAGGCAGGCTTTATTCCGATTTTAAAAAATTGTCGCAGTTGTTGGAAGAATCTAAGGCGCCGGTTGTTTTATTTGGTAATGGTATAAAAATTTCTAAGACAAAAGATAAGTTGAAAAATTTCTTGAATAATAATAGCTTACCGTCAGTAAGTTCACTTTTGGGTTTAGGAGAAATTGCTATCGAACAGAATAATTATTCGGGTTTTATCGGTACCTATGGTAATCGGAGCGCTAATATCGTCTTGGCTAATGCCGATTTAATAATTGTTTTGGGCTCAAGGTTGGATTTGAGACAGACCGGTAATCCGAATTTATTTGCCACTCAAGCTAAGATTTTTCATGTGGATATTGATGGGTTTTCAAAGAAAGACGATTTTAAGGATTATTTTTTCATTAATACTGATTTGAATATTTTTTTTGACAGCCTGGACAATTTAGAAATTAAGATTAAGACAAAATGGCTGGATTTTATTAAATCGGTCGAGGAGAATTTTAACGATAAATATTCAGAGGAGGATGGATATTGTAATCCTAACCTATTTTTTAGTAATTTTTCAAAAGCGGTGTCGGAAAATTCTATAATCGTAGCTGATGTCGGGCAAAATCAGATGTGGTTGGCGCAATCATGGAAAATCAAAGAAGGACAGAACTTGATGTTTAGCGGCGGCATGGGGGCGATGGGCTTTTCTTTACCGGCGTCAATCGGCGCTTACTGCGGTGGTAAGACTCGGCCAGTTTATGCCTTTATGGGGGACGGCGGTTTCCAAGTCAATATCCAAGAACTGGAGACCGTAAAATTAAATAATCTGGCAATCAAAATATTCGTTTTAAATAATAACTCCCTGGGAATGGTTAGAGAATTCCAAGATCAGTATTTTGATAAGAATTATCAGTCAACGGTTATTGGTTATTCTTGCCCCAATATAAAAAAGATTGCTGGCGCCTACGATATTAAATATTTTAAAATAAAAAAATCCACTGGCTTTAATTTATATAATAAAATAATTAACTTTCAGGGTCCGGCGATTATTGAAGTAGAATTAAGCCCGCAATCCACACTTCGGCCCAAGGTTGTCTATGGAGAATCAATTGAAAATCAAGCCCCATTCTTAGATGATGAGAAGAAGAAAATGTTAAGGATCTTAAAAGAAAAATTTTTACGATAAAATTCGTATGAAAATTTTATTAACTGGCGGCAATGGTTTTATCGGTAAGAATATCCTGGAAATTTTGAAGGATAAATATGAAATATTGGCACCGCGGCGGTCGGAACTGAATCTTTTGGATTCTCGGTCTGTTTTTGAATATATAAAAATTAATCGCCCGGAATTGATTTTGCATACGGCGGCAACCGGCGGCAACCGGAAAAGTAATATTCAGCTGGACATTTTAAAGAGTAACTTGATTATTTTTTATAATCTGTTGGCCGCTAAGGAATATTTTAATAGGATGATTGTTTTCGGCTCTGGAGCGGAATATGATAAATCTCAAAGTTTGCGCCTGGTTAATGAAAAAGACTTCGGTCGTAATATTCCTGAAGATGAATATGGCTTGGCGAAATTCACGATGGCTAAATTGGCGGTCGGCACAGATTTTATTACTCATCTTCGTTTTTTCGGGGTATTCGGAAAATATGAAGATTTTAAAACCAGATTTATTTCTAATTCAATTTGTAAGGCCCTGCTGAACCTCCCATTAACGATTAATCAGAACGTTTATTTTGATTATCTTTATATTAATGACGCCGCCAAGGTTATAGATAGAATTATAGAGAACAAGCCGAAGGATGTTTTTTATAATGTCGGCAGCGGCCAGCGGGTTGATCTTTTGACTATTGCCAGGATGATTTTGGAAGTTACTAATAAGGATTTGCCGATTAAAATATTTAAAGATGGGCTTAATAATGAGTACACCTGTGATATAAGCAAGTTAAAAAAAGAATTTCCTGAATTGGAGTTTATTGATTTAAAAGAGGCCATTGCTAAATTAGTGGAATACTATAAGACAATTTTACCGAATTTTGATAAAAAATTATTTTTAGAACATTTGTAGAATATTATTATGGACGCTTTACATTCAGAAATCAAAAAAATATTTAAGTCCCGGTTTTCCCATAAGCTTTTTATCCCCGGAGAATCACTAGTCCCTGTTTCGGGAAAAGTTTTTGATGAAAAAGAATTGATTAATATGGTTAACGCAGTTATGGAGGGCTGGTGGACAGAAGGGAAATACGCCGCTGAATTTGAAAGAAGTCTGGCAGATTTTTTGGGTTTAAAGTTTTGTGTCGCCGTTAATTCCGGTTCTTCCGCTAATTTATTGGCACTTAGCGCTCTTACTTCTTTTCGATTGCCGGACGAGAAACGTCTTAAAAAGGGGGACGAAGTGATTACTGTTGCCGCTGGTTTTCCGACTACCGTTAATCCGATTATTCAGAACGGGTTTATCCCAGTTTTTGTGGATGTTATGCTGGGAACTTATAATGCATCTCTGGAATCTATTAAAAAAGCCATCACTCCTAAGACTAAAGCAGTTTTTATTGCCCACACTCTCGGTAACCCTTTTGAGGTAGCTGAATTAAGGAAAATTTGTGACGAATATAATCTCTGGTTCATTGAAGATAACTGTGATGCCTTAGGTTCAAAATATAATGGACAATTTACCGGAACTTTTGGTCATATATCAACCTGCAGTTTTTATCCCGCGCATCATATTACTATGGCGGAAGGAGGGGCGATTTTGACTAATGACCCCATCTTAAGTAAGATAGTGAGATCATTGCGAGATTGGGGTCGTGATTGCGTCTGTTCGACCGGGGTTGATAATTTTTGCAAGAATCGTTTTAACTGGAAACTTGGTGATTTACCCCAAGGCTATGACCATAAATACATTTATAGTGAAATCGGTTATAACCTGAAGATTACTGACATTCAGGCCGCTTTGGGGTTGGTTCAGCTTGATAAACTTCCTAAATTTATTCAAAAAAGAAAAGATAATTTCGCTTATCTTTATGCCGCTTTTAAAAAATTAGAAAAGTATTTTATTTTGCCCAGTTGGAATAGCGAAGCGGATCCGAGTTGGTTTGGATTTTTATTAACAATCAAACCAGAGGCAGGATTTTCTAGAGAAGGATTATTAAAATATTTAAATGATAAAAAAATCGGTACGCGTTTGTTGTTTGCTGGTAACGTAACAAAACAGCCTTATTTTAAAAATTATAATATTAATTACAGAATTTCCGGGGATTTGAAAAATACCGATGAAGTCATGAATAATACTTTCTGGATTGGTGTTTATCCGGGGCTGACAAAAGAAATGCTTAATTATGTGATTAAATCTTTTGGAGAATTTTTAAAATAATTAGAAATAAAACTAGATATAATTAATATACTGTTGTATTAAATTTTAAAAAGTATATAATAGTTATGAAAATAGCCTTTATTGTAAATGGTTTTGGGGGTAAATCTAATAGTAGAGTTTTCATTGATTCCGGCGGAACTCGTATTTGGACCGAGCTTCTAAAAAATTGGAAAAATAAATCAGAGATAATTTTAGTCGGACCAGAAACAATAACCAACTATATTCATGAAATATTTAACGATGAAATAGAGTTTATCCAGACAGATGTAGTAGTATCTTTTAATAACTCATTAGTAGATTTTATAAAATGTACTTTTCGGAGAGCTTATAAGGGCATAGTAGCCTTAAAAAATAATTGGGAGAAAATTAAAAATATTGATTACATCTATTCCACCTCTGATTTCTATTCAGATTTTGTTCCTGCGCTATATACTAAGCTTAAGAATCCGAAAATTAAATGGATTGCGGGTTATTATTTATTCGCGCCGAATCCTCTAGATGGGAACTCTCCTTATAAAGGAAAAAATTGGTTAAGAGGATTTTTCTATTGGTTGACGCAAAGATTATCATATTTTTTTGTAAAAAAATATGCTGACTATGTTTTTGTCACCTCAGATCCGGACGTAAAAAAATTTATAACTAAAAAAAGAAATAGGTCAAAAATTATTGTTGTCCAGGGAGGGGTGGATATCACAGAATCAGAAAAATATTTTAAAGAAAATAATATTATTCCAGTTAACAAAAGAATGTATGATGCTTGTTTTGTTGGCAGATTCCATTATCAAAAAGGAGTTTTAGAACTTATTGATATTTGGAAAAGAGTTTGCGAACTGGAAAAGGGGGCTAAATTAGCTATGATAGGGATTGGTCCTTTGGAAGATAAAGTTAGGGAAAAAATAAAAAATTTAAAACTAGAAGATAATATTAATTTATTGGGTTTTATGGATGGACCGGAAAAATATAATGTTTTTAAAGAGTCAAAACTCATACTTCATCCGGCAATCTATGATAGTGGAGGCATGGCTTCAGCTGAAGGTATGGCTTGGGGTTTGCCGGGTGTGAGTTTTGATCTGGAAGCCCTGAGGACGTATTATCCTAAGGGATTTATTAAGACTGCCCAGGGTAATAAAAAACAATTTGCAGAAAATATTTTTAAACTACTGAAAGATAATGATTTATATGATAAAATTTCAAAAGAGGCGCGCGATTTAGTAGTTGAAGTATGGGACTGGAATATTCGTGCAAAGAAGATATATTCTGCCGTTTTTGAAAAAACTTTATTATGAATAAAAAATATTTTAGTAAACTATTCGCTCAATTTGTCGAAATTCTTAATCAGAGTGGGTTTGTTAAAGAGAATTTTCTTTTTCATTCCTATCCATATGTTAATGGTTTTTACCCTATTTTTTCAAAATTTGCTTCACTCGCAGGTGAAGATAAGAATATACGAATTTTAGATTTCGGCTGCGGCTCAGGATTCACAAGTTTTGTTTTATCTAAGATGGGATATCTAGTGGAAGCCATTGATATTTATGATGTAGGCGAGGAAATACAAGATGTCTTTAAGACCGCTGGTAAATCATCACAGATGACTCTTTGGAAAAATATTACTGACTGTTCAATTAATTTAAATTTTAACTATTTTGATGGTACCCATATCCCTTTCACGGATGCACAATTTGATCATATTTTTGTCCATGCTGTCATTGAGCATGTCCCCTCACAGATATTAGATAAGGTTATTACTGAGATGACCCGAGTGCTTAAACCATCCGGTCTAATCGTTATATCCAGAACACCAAATAGATATGCACTTACTGAGTTTCTTGTGCGGAGTCATGAAATTTTGTTCTCGCGGAAAGAATTGCTCAAAAAGTTTTCATCGTCTTTTGAGCCGGTGTTTTGTGCGATGACGGATTTTTTTCCTGAACATTTCCCCGGCGTATTGCAAAAAATTGCTAATATTATAACACGCCCGCTCGCTCTTCTTGATGCTACCATATCCCGAACTCCGCTCTCGCTATTTTCGCACCATCATTTTATTATAATGCGTAAGGTGGCAAGGAATGTCTCTAAATCTAATATTTTTTAAATCAGCGATATGATGAGAAATATTCTTAGTAAAATTTATTTAGAATTGATCAATACTGGCGAAAGACCGATTCTGTATACAAGGTTTGAGGAAATAGAGGCTGTTTTGCAATTTGCGTATAAGTTTGCTGAAAGTAAGATTAAAGATACGGACTTCGTTCTTGACTATGGTTGCGGCGGCGGGTATGGCACCGAGTATCTTTCAAGATTTACAAAAAGAGCTGTTGTCGGGTTTGATATAGATAAGAACACTATCAAGAAAAATATTTTTTTTTATAATAAGAATAAGAATTTAGAGTTCACTTTTAATAAAAACATTCTCACAAAATATGACGTCATTACTTCTTTTCAAGTGATAGAGCATATAGATCGGGAAAATTGTGAGTATTATTTAACAGATATTAAGAATTTATTAAAAAATGAAGGAACCTTTTTTTTAGCGACAGTAAATAAAAATATTACTTCCAGCGGATTAAAACATCCTATTATGCCTTTTCATATTTATGAATACCGCCCCATGGAATTAGCGGAAATTTTAGAGAAATATTTTTTAAGTGTTGTGTGCTATGGGCAAATAGATAACGAGTCTTTAAGAAAAATGAAAGAAAACGGGTGGTCGTATGAGGAAAAAAGTAGAAAGATGAAGGATAAAATATTATCGCTTATTTCCCAATTTGAAATTATTAGATTTATCGCACGGCATTTACCGGTTTTTTTAAAGAAGTTGTTTTTTTGTAGAGAATCCAAAAATAATGCTTTAGCGGTAAATTATAAATTGACGTCTGAAAAAGAAGAAATTGAAAATTCTTACATAACTATCTATGAATGTAAAAATGCCAAATAAATGTAGATTCTGCAGTAGCGAAGATACGAAGTATTCCTTTTCATCTTTCAATACCCATGGGAAAAATATAGTAGAAAAAAAGGAAAGATTTCCCGTATATAAATGTTTGGACTGTGGATGCTTGTTTATTCCCAACATTGAAGTAGGTGATAACTATTATGAAAAGTATTACGAGGTTAGTTATTATTTAGAGAATGGAGAAAACAAGTCTACCAATCGTTGCTGGGCGTCTTTATATAAGTTTTTATTTTCTAAAATTAAAGAAAAATATATTCGTAGGTATTTTAAGGGCAGAGAAAAACTTTCTATTTTGGATATTGGTTGTGGCCGGGGAGGGTTTTTGTTGAGTTTAGATTCGGATATTTTTGAAAAAAACGGTATAGAAATAAATCCTGAAGGAGTAGAAATATGTAGAAGAAAAAAAATTGATGTTTATAATAAGCCTGTAGAGCTAATAAATTTCGGTGAAAAAAAATTTGATGTTATAACATTATGGCATGTCATGGAACACTTAGAAAAGCCCATGAGTTTATTTAAAAAAGCACGGGAAATAATAAAAGACAACGGTATTTTAGTTTTTCAAGTTCCTAATAACAAAAGTTTGGGATTTAGATTTGGAAAAGAAAACTGGTTTCATCTTGATTCCCCTAGGCATTTAAATATCCCCAATAGGAGTACTATCTATAAAGCTTGCGCAAGAAATAAATTAAAAGTTGTTAGTATAAAAAATGAATTTTATGATTATCCACTTGATTTATTTTGGTCAATTAGAAAATCACCAATAAAATTTTTGATTTATCCTTTATATCCACTTTTTAAATTTTTTAGCAATGAGGATTTAACATTTATTTGTAAGAAATATTAATAATCTAAAGAGTCTTATGCAAAAAATTATTTACTTTCTTATTAAGACGAGTTATTATACCCGAGGTTTTTTTTACTCGTTTTTTCTAAAAAGAACCGGCAAGTCGTTCGCGGTTTCCAGTAGTTGTTTCATAAGCGGACTGCGGGGTATTTCCGTCGGCGATAATATTACTATTCAATTTGGTACGGTGATTAATGGAAATGGCGGATTGGTGATAGAGAGTGATGTCTTATTGGCTCATGGTGTTAAAATATATACCGAAAATCATATATATGAAAATAGGAACCTAGATATCGTGTCTCAAGGATCCGAATCTAAGCCTGTTTTCATTGGCAAAGGATCATGGATTTGTGCAAACGTGATAATATTGCCAGGTGTTTCAATTGGAAAACATTCGGTTGTGGCCGCAGGAAGCGTGGTTACAAAAGATGTGCCGGATTATTCAGTTGTGGCCGGAGTTCCGGCTAAAATTATTAAGATGATAAATTAAAATTTACAAATGAATAGATTAATAAACAAGAAAAATATTTTTATTGGGGCTGTTATTATATTCTTTTTAACTATAATAACAATTTTTTCAAATAATTTTTTAATATTAGGAGGAGAAGGGAATTACTTTTTAGATGTAAGTTTGGTAAAAAATCTATATGGGCACACTTGGCTACCTTTAACTGGCGGACTTGGCGCGCCCAATTCATTAGTGAATTTCCCTGTTGGGATATTTGATTTTTTCGATTTTTTATATAACATCGGAATGTCTGTTAAAACAGTTAATACAATTAGCGTCTTTTTGATTTATTTTCTACCGTTTATAGCGATGTTTTTTTTATTGGATAAATGTTTAAAAATTGAGTTAAAGACATCGATTTTAATTAGTCTTTTTTACATTTTTAACCCTTTCTCGGCTATTCATCTTTATGGACAGACATTCTGGAACTTGGCGCTGTTATTTGTCTTGCCGATTACGTTTAGTATTCTCTATAAATATTTTCTAAATTACAAGAAGTTATTTATTTATTTCGGAATTTTTACTGCCTTAGTTTCTTTTTCCTTTGCAGGCATCCCTTATTTTGCGATTTTCCATATTTTTTTGTTAATGTCGCTCATCATAATTTCTTATCTGCAAGAGAATAAATTAAAAGCGAAAAGAATTTTGATGAATTTTGTTATTTTAGAACTAAGTTTTGTATTATTTAATTTTTGGTGGTTATTGCCTTTTTTTAAATTTGCATTTTTTGATGCTCATATTTTTTATACAAGAGATATCGCTATCAATTGGATTAATAGTAGTAGCGGTTTCGGATCAATGATGAGCCAATTGTTATCACTTCGTTTTTTAGGATCATTTATTTTTCCCAGTTATTATTATAACTCTTCTATCGTACAATTTTACGATAATAATTTTGTTAAAATAATATTATATATTCCTTTGTTGATTATTGCCGGATCTTTATTTATAAAAAATCAAAAATGGCAAAAAGCTAAAATTGTCGTTTTAGTTACGTTTTTAATTGTTCTATTTTTAACAAAAGGCGCTAACAATCCGTTCGCAAACATCTACATGTTTTTAATGAACTATGCGCCGCTTTTCTATATTTTTAAAAGTCCTTGGGAAAAATTTGGTGTTTTGCTAGCCTTTATATTTACATTGACATTGGTATTCGCCATGATCCAAAAGAAAGGGCGGTTTAATTTTTATCTTCTGGGTGGGTATTTAGTTGTTTGTAGTATACCATTTTTGACATTAAACTTTATTCCTGATTTTAGTTTAAATAAAGTCGATTTCGTTACTAGAAAATTTATTGATAAAACTGAGTATCAGCAAGTCAGACAAGTTATAAATAATGATAAGCTTGATTATCGATTATTATCTTTACCCGGTTCACTTAACTATCAGATTACTATGTTGAATCATGGTAGTAATAAGTACTATCGAGGTATGGATCCAATAATGCTGGCTCTAAATAAATCCTTTGTTGCTACTTATTGGGGTAGCAAATTTGACATAATTTATAATAATTTTTCCAATGAGAATGTAGAAAATAGTCTAAGCATTTTTAACATTAGAAAGATTTTAATTAACGCCGATATCGTGCCCTCCTTTGGTTTTAAAGAAAAAGAAAATATAACAGAATTAAATGAACTTTTTTCACTGAAAATGAGTAAGTGGGAATCTGGTTCTATTAAATTATTCAAGAACGACTATTTTTTGCCTACTTTTTACACCACTAAATCTATAATAATATCCTCTGGTTCAATTAATAGACTTTCGGATATTGTTTTTAATCCTTGTTATCAAATCCGTTCCGCTGTTTATTTCCAAGAACAAAATCAGAATAATCAAATGGGTCTTGATAAACTCGGTGCTTTAATATCTAGCAATAATATTAATATAGGGGAGGAGAATGATGTTTGTCGGAAGATTAAAATTGAGATTGGTGATCTGGAAACACGAATAACTTCCTCTGATTTGGAAAAAGATAATTTGTTGGCTAAGAAACAAAAAAAAGAATTAGTTGATAATAATATTAGATTAAACGAATTAAAATTTGATTTGAATAAAAAGATAAATTATTATGATAAGATATCGCGCGAACAGGAGTCTGAGTCACCAGTACTTGAATTCAGAAAGATTAATCCGATTAAATATCGCGTTGTCGTTCATCATGCTCGGAAAAGTTTTCCCTTGATTTTTGGTGAATCTTTTCATGACGGCTGGAAAGTATATTTAGGTAATAGAAATGTTGGAAATAAAGTTGATGAAATAAAGTTAGTTGATTATAAAGTTTTGGACGGGAATAGCGATGATCAGGCCAGTCGCGATGAAGTTGACTATTTTATAACTCAGGGGTTAATCACTGATTTGGGAAATGGGGTGGAGCGGGTTATAAAACATAAAAAATTTGAGGACAACAAAGAGAATTTGGATTATCTTGAAAAATATAAAATTGATTTTATCTCTAAAAATATTCAAGGCACTATCCAAAATAATAACTTATCCACCGGTCATTTCTATGAGACTTGGTTCAAACAGCCGGTAGCTGATAACACTGATCATTTGTTGGCTAATAGTTACGCTAATAGCTGGCTGATTGATACTGATAAGATTTGCACCCCAACGAATAATTGCCACAAAAATGCTGATGGTAGTTATGATATGGAATTGATTATTGAATTTTGGCCGCAGAGATTATTTTATATCGGATTATTTATTACCAGCCTAACTTTATTTAATTGTCTGGGTTATTTAATTTATAGTTGGAGGAGGAAAAATAAAAAATATTAATATTTACTTTGTTAAATCTTATGCGAGGTAAAAAATATTTAAATATATTATCAGGCATTTTTAAAGGGTTGGTATTTATTATCATATTAATCACTCCAACCATACCGCTAAAAGCCGAATCGCTGAGTAACCACTTAAGAGGTAGAATATTGCTTCAGGTGGAAAATAATGGTGAAGCCTGGTATGTCCACCCAACGACGACGGAGAGATATTATATGAGGAATGGGGGTGATGCTTATAATATAATGCGGAGTTTCGGCGTGGGCATAACAAATGCCGATTTAGAAAAAATTAACAATAATAAAAATTTGGCAATAAAACAAAAAGGGAGGATTTTTCTCCAAGTGGAGTCCAGGGGCGAGGCCTATTATGTGGGATTTGATGGAAGTTTGCACTATTTAAAGGATGGCCCCGAGGCTTATAATACAATGAAAAAATTAGGGCTTGGCATCAGTAATAAAGATTTGAGTTATATCAAAGTTAATTCGTCTACATTTGCAAATCAAGTTCATCAAATATATTCTATCGGAGATAGTTTGACTGCTTTCAATACCACCAATCATGCTTATTTAAATAGTTTATTATCACTTTTAGGGAAGAAATGGAATGGCAATAATTTTGGAATCGGAGGAAATTATACTGCGCAAATGCTAGCTAGATTTAACGATGACATATTAAGTAATCTTGATGCTGAATACGTGATTATTTGGGGCGGAATTGTTGATGTGATATATGATGTTGACAATACCGCCATTGAATCAAATCTCCAGGCAATGTATACCGCAGCGCATAATACCGGGTTGAAGGTAGTTGCCTTAACCCTTAGCCCATTCAAGGGGAGCTCGGGTTACACTTCTGGCAGATTAGCTAATTTGCAAACTATAAATACTTGGATTAAAAATACTGCTACGGGGATAGATTACGTAGTTGATACTTACCCTGTCTTGATGGATCCTGCTATCGCTGATACTCTTCTATCCGCCTATGATTATGGCGACAATTTACATTTAAGTGTCGCCGGTTTAGACGCCATTGGTTTAGCTATATATAACGAAGTTACTTGGACGAAATTTAATAATAGAATATTAGACAAAAATACTTTGAAATGAATTTATTTAAAAAGCTAAAAATTAATCGGTTATTGATCTCCTTCTGTGGCTATGTTTTAGTTATTTTAGCGATTGTAGCTCCTTGGCTACTGCATTCGGGTTATCTTTTTTTGACCGATATGGCGTGGGGGATGAATATTAATCTTGATTGGACTAATGTCTGGTTCTTATTTAATTTGATAATTAAGGGATTGTCTTTTATTTTTTCGATTGCTTTCTTGGAGAAGATTTTTATTACCGGCGTTTTGTTTCTTATTTTATTGGGCGGGCGATTTTTCGTTAAAACAGTTTTGGCGCGCGATTGGTTGGAGAGCGCGACGGGCGGGCCGGTTTCTTCTCGCGGTCTGGTTTTTGTTCTTAGCCTATTCGCCCTATTTAATCCCTTCGTTTATGACCGAGCGCTCTATGGCCAATTTAGTGTCTTAATCGCTTACGGCTGTTTGCTTTTTGCCGGCGCTTATCTTTTTAAAGCTTGGCAGACTTTGGATTTTAAAAATTTACGGTTGGCCGCTGTTTTTAGCGCTCTAGTCCTGTTATCCGCTCTTCATTTTATTTTTTTCCTAGCTCTTTTTTATTTATTGTTTTTTATCTTATTGTTTCTGAAACGTCGGGAAATGATAATATTAAAGTCGATTAAGAAGTTTTGGCTGGCTTTATTATTTTCTTTAGTCATCGTTTTGCTTATTAACGCCAATTGGCTAGTAGCTTTGATTTTTAAAGCCTCTCCTTTAACCTCTTTCGTCCAGCAGGGAATAACCACTCAGGATTTATCCGCTTTCCAGACCGCCGGTAAAGATGGAACAGAAACTTTTACCAATGTTTTGCTGATGTCCGGTTTCTGGGGCAAGGAACAGTTTCGATATTTTGACTTAACGGACGCTCCCGGCTGGCAGAGAAGCTTCATTTTATTAACGCCGCTGATTTTTTATGGCGTCTACTTAAGTTTTCGGAAACGCAGTCGCGACGAAAAGATTTTTAGCGCCGGTCTGATTTTTATTTTCAGTCTGGCCGTCTCCTTAGCGGTCGGCATCAAGTCGCCGCTCACTGGCGGACTGACGATGTTTCTTTATGATCATCTGCCTCTGTATAAGGGTTTGCGCGAGCCACAGAAATTGGTGGCGGTCATAATTCCGATTTATTTGTTTTATTTGACGCTTGGCGTCAATCGTTTAAAAGATTTTAAATTGGTTAAGAGCCATCGCCGCTTAAGTGCCGTTGTTCTCGCTGTTATAATTGTTACGCAGACGCCGTCCTTACTTTGGGGTTTTAACAATCAGGTTAAATCGACGCCGTATCCGGCCGATTGGTATGAAGTTAACAGTTTTTTAGTTAATCGGGCGACCCAGTCTTATAGCTGTTCCGATAAAATTTTATTCTTGCCCTGGCACATGTATCTGAGTTTTAACTGGGCAGGAAAAGTGATCGCTAATCCGGCGCCGGTGTTTTTTACCTGCCCAGTTATCAGTGGGACGAATATGGAATACGGTGGAATTTATGATAATAGCCAGAATTACGACAGCGCGGCCGTGGCCGCTTGGCTGAGGGTGCAGGGGAAAGACGGCTCGCCGGTTCCGGCTGGTTCGCCTATCCGTTATATTATTTTAGCGAAAGAAGTCGACTGGAAAAAATACGGCTGGTTAAATGACTTGTCATATTTGCGTTTAATAAAAGAAACGGCTACTCTATTGGTTTATGAAATTAAATCTTAAAACACTACTGACCGATAAATTCGTGCGCGGGACTTTTGTTTTGACGGTGGTCACTTTTTTGTCGTCCGCTTTGAATTATCTGGTTCATCCGCTTTTGACGCGCCGCCTGACGATTCCGGAATACGGCGACTATCAGGCGCTTCTGTCTTTCCTGACGGTTCTGGGAATTATCGGTGTGGTAATAAATACAGCGTTCACTAAAGAATTTTCGGTTTTGTCGGTCGCCGCGCCGGAAGAGATAAAATCCCTGCGCCGCCGCGCCACCAGCCGCCTTTTTTATCTGGGGATTATTTTATTCGCGCTGGTCGCGGTGTTCTCCGGATTTTTTAATGAGCTGTTTAAAATCAGCCGGCCGGTGACTATCGTCATCGCCGCTTTGAGCCTGGTTTATACTTTCCCCTTGATAGTCAATCGTGCGCTTTTAACCGGCCGCCAATATTTTTCCGCTCTGTCTTTCAGTAGTTTTTTGGATGCTCTAAGTCGCTTGTTGTTAATAGTCGCTTTAGTGATATTTTGGCCGTTCGGATTTATCGGCGCTTCTTTCGCCCTAGGGTTAAGTAGCCTACCGTCTTTTATTTTCAGTTTTTGGCAGATTAAGCGAGTCGGCCTGCCGGCTGTAGCCAAAGATTTTTCCGGTTCTTTCAATAAGATTTGGCGCTACGCTTCTTTGGTCTTATGGTTCACCGTGCTGTCGCAGTTTTTTTATAATTTCGATATGCTGTTCGTCAAATATTTTTTTTCACCGGAAGAGGCCGGTCTTTACGGTGCGCTTCTTACTATCGGCCGAATAGTTTTTTTCATCGGCAGTTCCGTGCCTTTGGTAATGTTCCCGGTGATTGCCGGCCTGAAAGACGACTTCAGTTCCCGCAAGTATTTCGTCCTAGCTAAATCTTTGGGGCTGATGGCGCTTTTAGCGGTTCCGGCCGCGCTGTTTATTTCTATTTTTCCGGAGTTCGTTATTAAGCTTGTGGTCGGGGTTAAATATCTGGCACTCGCTCCGTACCTGCCGGTTTTCGCTTGGGCGATGTTGGCTCTGACTTTGCTGACGGTTCTGGCTCAATATTTTTTGGCTCTCTCCCGCCGTTCCGGTCTGGTCATTTTAACTTTAGGCGCGGCGGCTGAAATTATCCTAATCAGCCTTTTCCACACCGATCTTTGGCAGATAGTTTGGTCTTTGGTTCTGATTTTCGGCGGCCTTAGTTTATTTTTACTGGGTTTATGCTGGTCTGATTATTTAACCGATCGAAAAAAATATGTCCACTAAAATTGAAGAAAAAAATCAAGAGAAGATTGACCGGAAGATTTTGGGCGCGGAATTGGCCGACAAAGTCAGGAAATTCTATCCTTATTTTTTGGGATTTTATTTTTTGGCTTTGTTTATTTCCTTATGGTCGAAAACTTGGCGCTCGTTTTTTTTCTGGCCGGCTTTTCATTCGGCCGTAGTTTTATTTACACTTTTATTTATTCTTGTCTCCCACCTCCGGATTTTTAATTATTTTTCCGCTCATTCCTGGAAAGGAGCTTTAAAATTTTTTTTAATCCTGACTCGGAATAAAACACAAAATTTTTTTTCCTGGGCTTGGCGGAGACTAGCGTTAGTCAAAAAATGCGACTGGTTGAAAGTCGCAGTTGTAGTTTTAGTTTTGGTTTTCTCGCTGTTTAAATATATTAATCCGCTGGAATTTTTAATTTTGCTTTACGGCCTAATTTCTTTTCTCTTCATTCTTGATAGCCGCTATGCCGCCGGTGCGGCTCTTGTTTTTTTAGTTTCTTGTCCCTTCTTTTTGATTTTTAAAAAAGATGTTTTAGCTGAAATTTTTGCCATTTACGCTTACTACTTTTTAGTCATTACCGCCTTGACGCAAATCAGGGAACTATACCGTGATAATAAACGGGAAAGGGCCGCTAATATTGAATGAAATAGTAGTTTAGTTTATTCGGTCTCCTGTGGATAACTTTTGACAAAAATCGGTTGTTATGAAAACTAAAAAGGAGTATAATTTCTGTATAAAGGTCGAATTAAAATAAATCCGTTTAAAAATGATTACGAAAATTACGTAATTTTATAATTATTTTTAAACAATATCTAAATTAAAAAAATGAAAAAAATAAAAAGTTTTATTTTTTCGGAAAGTAAGCTAGCGAAGGCGATTTTCGGCTTTTTGGTCGTCGGCGTTTTCGCTCTGGTTTTCGGTCCGAATTTGTACGCGCAATTCACCCGTGAAACAGGTGATCCTGTCGGTTGGGGTTATGGCTATGGCTACGGCTATGGCGAAGATTATGATGATAACTCCAATGGCTATCGTATCGGCGGTAGCGCTACAAACACCGATTATGAGTATGATTATGGTTATGGTCAGCGCGCGTTGACTCAATTGACGATTACGACTCCGACGTTAACGACATCAAAAGTATATGACGGTAATACGACTGCGGCCGTAACCGCCGGCACTTTGGTTGGAGTAGCTAGCGGCGAGACCGTAACGGTTACTGCGGCGGCGACTTATAACTCGGCGACCGTGGGAGCGAGCAAAACCATTACGGTTGTTTATACCCTCGGCGGCGCGGATGCGGCTAATTATACCAAGCCGATAGATTACACCGCGACCGGTGCGATTACGGCTAGTTCGGGCGGTGGTGGAGGCGGTGGCGGCAGTTCGACCTCGATCTGCTCCAGTGTTACCTATGGCGATTATGCCGTAGCTTGCTTTGCGGGCTACCAGTATCGCGGTATCATTTCTCGCACGCCGAACAACTGCACTTTGACCGCGGCTCAACAGGAAGCGGCGAAGAAAGTTTGCGGCGTCATCGACGAGGCGACGACCGTGACGGTAACCGGCGAAGGAGTAATTTCCGGCGGTTCCGGTAATACTGCCAGTTTCATCGCGACGGAAAAGAATCTGGTTAAGAAGATTAATAAGGCTTTAGCTAAGCGTTTGGCTGGCCGCATTTTATTGCAGGTCCAGAGCAAAGGCGAAGCTTGGTATGTTAATCCGGTTAATCAGGCCAAATATTTCTTAGGCCGTCCGGCTGATGCTTTCAACATAATGCGTAAATTAGGTTTAGGCATCAACAACAAGAATTTCGACTCTTATAAGGGCAAGGCCCCGGTTAGATTAGCCGGCCGCATCCTCTTGAAAGTCGAAGATCATGGCAAGGCTTACTACGTAAATCCGGTTGATTTGAAGATGCATTATCTCGGCCGTCCGGCTGACGCTTTCAGCGTTATGCGGACTCTGGGCTTAGGCATTACCAACGACAACTTACGCCAGATTTCCGTGGAAGAAGTTAAGTAATTCTAAGCGATTGGAAATACTAAAAAGACCCTTCGGTATCGAAGGGTCTTTTGTTTTGGGAACTTATTATTTTATCAGGTTTTTTATCGGCGCGAAACTTCGGCGGTGGATAGAACAGGGGCCGTAAGTTTCAATCATCTCCAGATGCAGTTTCGTGCCGTAGCCTTTGTGTTTCGCGAACAGATACTCGGGATACTTTTTATCCAGTTCGCGCATCAGCCAGTCGCGACTGACTTTGGCAATTATGGAGGCGGCGGCGATAGTCCAGACTTTCGCGTCTCCCGAGATAATCGCCGTTTGCGGTTTATTCAGTTTGGGAATCTGGAATTTCCCGTCGGTCAGAACATAATCCGGTTCGACCGTTAATTTGAAAATCGCCCGCCGCATGGCTAGAAAGCTGGCTTGCAGGATATTTATTCTATCAATAGTTTCATTGTCCGCCAGGCCGATTTCCACCGCCAGTGCTTTGGTCTTAATGATGCCGAAAAGTTTTTCTCGCCGTGCCGGCGTCAGTTTTTTGGAATCGGCGACGAGTTCTAGATCGGCGTCATCGATTTTAAAATCCGGCCCGATAACCACGGCGGCGGCCACGACCGGCCCGGCCAACGGCCCGCGTCCGGCTTCGTCCACGCCGGCAATGAGTTTATAGCCTTGGTTAAAATATAGTTGTTCGGTATCAAGATTGAGCATAATTACATTATATCACGGAATCGACGTCCAGAAACGAATTATCCGGAAAAGAAAAAAGCCAACCGAATATGGTCCGGTTGGCTCTGATGTGTTTAAACAAAATTTAAGTTAATTGCATTTGCTTACCGAATTGGGGAAAATAATGGGCAGGCGCGATTTTAATCGGTTTGATTGGTTTTTTTTCGATTAAACCGTTTTTTCGAGCGGTGTTCAAGACGGTTTTTATTATCAGGCTTCTTAGATTTTCATCCATCGAAAGCTCATTAATATCCACCGATTTGACGTTCTTTATCCGACCGCCGACTTTTTCACCGATTGAAATCAGAACTTCGCCGTCTTTGTAGCGGGCGGAATTTTTTACCACTATTACCGGCCCTTGGTAGTAAGCGTTAAAACTTTTCTTATTCATCTTCTTATTTTTTCGTTAAACACTGATGTTAATTCTACTGAATAGATATTAGTATATATTAAAGACCTTTGTCAACTTTCGGACGACTTTTAGTCATTTACAACCCCAAATTTTTATGGCAAACTATATTCAGACGCCCGGATGGTGAAATTGGTAGACACACAGTGTTCAGAACGCTGCGGGAGCAATCCCTTGGGGGTTCAAATCCCCCTCCGGGCACCAAAATAAGGCCTAATAATATAAAAATATATGGAACAAGTAAAAACCCGCGCCGAATTATTACTTAAACTGGAAGCCGAAGAGGAGACGGAAAGCAGTTTAATTTGGCTGTACGATACACTGCTCGGTTTGGGCGTGGAAAATTGTTTTCCGGCGGAACAAGGTCCGGAAATCCGCGCTAAGATGAAAATTTTGGCTGACGAATCGCGCAAGCATCGCCTGATGATCGACAAGATTAAAGCTAATTACAAATAATATGGACAAGCAATGCAACATGACCAAATCCGGCATTTTAGGCAATCTGGAAAAGGGTCTGGAAAGCGAAAAACGCGCTTTGGCTCTTTGTTCCGAACTTTTGGAATTAGTGGATAATGAAGAAGATAAAGAGGATTTGCGAGAAATTATCGCGGATGAGAAACGGCATATCAAGATTACCGACGAGCTGATTACGATTGTGGGCGTCGACTATAGCGGTCCGGAAGAATAGACGAACGGACGGGGTTGCCGACGAATCGGTCGTTTGGCTCAGTTGGTTAGAGCGCCGCGTTCACATCGCGGAGGTCAGTGGTTCGAGTCCACTAACGACCACCAAATTATATGGCTGAAGATCTCAACATAAAAGAATTTCGCCAGCCGGAGAGAGAAATCAATCCGCTTCTTTTGTGGCGTTGGTCGCCGCGGGCCTTAAGCGGCGAACCGGTGAGCGAAGAGGAATTAATGGCCTTGTTCGAGGCCGCCAAATGGGCGCCATCCGCTTATAATGCTCAGCCTTGGCGTTTTATTTATGTTAAGAATAACACGCCGGATTGGGAAAAATTATTTTCCGTTTTAGCCGCGCCGAATCAGATTTGGGTTAAAAAAGCGGCGGTTTTGATTTTGATTTTGGCGCAGAAGAATTTTGCTTATAACGATCAGCCCAACCGAACCGCTCTTTTCGACGCCGGCGCCGCCTGGGAAAATTTGGCCCTGGAAGCGGTCAGCCGCGGTTTAATCGCTCATGCGATGAGCGGGTTTGATTATGAAGCCGCGCGTTTTAATTTGAATATTCCTGCCGCTTATGAAATAGCGGCAATGATTGCCGTCGGTCGCCCAGGCGATAAGGAGGATTTGCCGGAAAAACTGCGGGCGGCAGAGTTCCCGTCCGACCGGAAAAAGCGGCGGGAAATAAGCAGTGAAGGGAAATTTATATTTTAGTCGGAGAGATTGAAATATGAGCAAAGAAATAATAAAGATTAAAGAGACGGATCTTAAGAAAGCGGCGGTTCGCGCGTTCGGCCGTTCGGCTTGGGAAGCAGGGAAAGCCGGTTCGCTTAAAGGGCGGATTCACTCGGATAAGAAACGGAAAGAGCCGAAATATAAGAATCGTTTTCAAGAGTTGGAACAATAATTTAAGGACAAGATAGTTATGGTGATAAGTTGGAAAAATTCGTTAATGAATTAAAGCGCTAAATATGCCGGTAATATCTTTGTACAATACGCTTTCGCGCCATAAGGAAGAATTCCGGCCGCTCCGGGCCGGCGTCGTCGGCTTGTATACCTGCGGCCCGACCGTTTATAATTTCGCCCATATCGGCAATCTGCGGACTTACCTGTTTGAAGATTTTTTGCGGCGCGTTCTGGAATATAACGGCTATGAGGTTAAACATGTCATGAACATCACCGATGTCGGCCATCTGACCGGCGACCGGGATATGGGGGAAGATAAATTGGAACTTGGCGCGGCGCGGGAAGGAAAGAACGCCTGGGAAATCGCCGAATTTTTCACCGCCGCTTTCCGGAAGGATTTGGCGACTCTGCATATCGAGGAGCCGAAAATTTGGTGCCGGGCGACGGATAATATTCCGGAACAAATAGCGTTGATTAAGACCCTAGAGGAAAAAGGTTATACCTATAGGACGACCGACGGCCTCTATTTTGATACTGCTAAAATCGAAAATTATAACAAGCTCAGCCATTTGCCTTTGGCGGAACTAAGGGAAGGGGCGCGCGTGGAAAAAAATCCAGAAAAGAAGAATCCGACTGATTTCGCTTTATGGAAACTTTCGCCCGTCGCGGTAAAACGTCAGATGGAATGGGAATCTCCTTGGGGTAAAGGTTTTCCGGGTTGGCATATTGAATGTTCGGCGATGAGTTTAAAATATCTGAGCGGCGAACTGGATATTCATTGTGGTGGCATTGATCATATTAATATTCATCATACCAACGAAATTGCGCAGAGCGAAGCCGCAACCGGTAAGAAGTTTTTTAATTATTGGCTACATGGCGCGTTTTTGAATATTGCCGGCGGCAAGAAAATGGCTAAAAGCGCCGCTAATTTTTTGACACTGGATAACGCTTTTATAAAGCCAGGAATCAATCCGCTCGCTTATCGTTTCGCCGCTTTGCAGATTCATTATCGCAAACCGATGGAGTACAGTGAAGAAAATTTGCGGCAGGCGGCGGAGGGTCTGGCTAGTCTCTTGGTTCAGATTTCTGCTTTGCGCGCCGCTCGGGTCGCTGATCCGGCTCTCAAGAACGCTGAAGGCGTGATTGACAAGAAGTTCTCCGAAAAGTTCTTGGCGGCGATTAATGATGATCTGAATTTACCGAAAGCCTTGGCCGTCGTTTTTTCGGTTCTGAAATCAAAGCTGAGCCCGGCTGATAAATTGGCGACGATTTTGGATTTTGACCAAGTTTTCGGTTTGGGTTTGGAAAAAGCCGACGCCGAAGCGGAGGAATTACGGTTAACTGATTTGCCGGAAGATATCCAATCTCTGGTGCGACGCCGCCAATCTGCTCGCGCTGAAAAAAATTGGGCAGAAGCGGATAAACTCCGGTTGGAAATAGAGAAGAGCGGATATTTAATTGAAGATGGAAAAGAAGCTTATAAATTAAGCCGGCTGAGCCAAGATAAAAAATAAAAAAAAGAAGAGTTTAAAATAAGAAAGAAGATGCCTAAAAATTTTTGGAAAAAACTGACTAAGCGGAAAAAACCGATTTTAGCACTCGCGCCTATGGCCGGGTTCACCGCTTCCGCCTTCCGTCAAATTTGTAAAAAATACGGGGCGGATGTTTTATATAGCGAGATGGCTTCGGCCACAGCGCTTTTTTACGCCGCCGACCGAGACGGAAAAAAGAGCGCTCGCGGTAAAAAAGCTACTCGCCGGAACGCGACTTTGGAGCTTTTGCGTTTTGACCGGCGGCAGGAAAAATATTATGTCGTCCAGCTTTTCGGTTCAAATCCCGAACATTTCGCGGCGGCGGCGCGGATTATAACAAAATTAGTAAAACCCGATGGCCTGGATATTAATTTCGGCTGTCCGGCCAATAAGATCGTTAAACAGGATGCCGGCGCCGGTCTCATGAAGAATTTGGAAAATTCTCGCGCCGTTCTTCAGGCGGTCTTGGCCAATACGGATTTGCCGGTATCCGTGAAGATTAGAGCGCGGGCCGGTGAAGTTGACGCGCTTAAGTTTTTGAAAAATATTTCCGATTTGCCGCTGGCGGCCGTGATGATTCACGGGCGAACTTTAAGCCAAGGTTTAGCCGGGACGCCAGATTTAAAAATAATAAAAACGGCGCGGAAATTTTTTAAAGGAGTGATTTTAGCTAACGGCGGAGTCTCTGATTTAGCGGGCGCTAAAAAGGCTTTAAAAGAAAGCGGCGCCGCGGGCTTGGGCTTGGCGCGCGGCGTTTTGGGTCGGCCGTGGCTGTTTAAAGAAATTAAAACCGACCGGATTATCGATTTAAAACCGCGGCAGATTTTCAGAATCGCGCTGGATCAGGCCGGTTTGGTGCAGAAGTTAAAAGGGAAAACAGGCATCGTTGAATTCCGAAAGCATCTGGTTTGGTACGCGCAGGGACTGCCCGGCGCGGCTAAGCTGAGGGAAAGGCTCGTGCGGGTCAACGATTTAAAAGATATTAAAAAAATATTTTTGACGGAAAAATAATTTATGACTCTCCATATCAATACCGCCGACCGAGCGGAAATAATTATTATCTTGTCGCGCGCCAGTCGCTCCGGAACAAAAATCGTTGCGCGGAAAAAATTTAAAGCCGCGCGACAGCAGGCGGAAAAGTTATTGCCGGCAATCGATCGGCTTCTGCGGGCGCAAAAAATAAAATTAAGCGCGCTCAAAAAAATTGTTGTCGCCGATCGCGGCGACAGTTTTACGGCGCTACGCATCGGCGTCATTACCGCCAACGCGCTGGCTTACGCTTTAAAAATCCCGGTGGTCGGGGAATCGCGAGTGCTGGCGAAAGATTTAAAAAAAATCAAGAAATTCGCGCGCTATTCTGTTGTCGAGCCGCTTTATAATCATGAACCGAATATCGGGAAAGCGAAGAAAATTCCGGGAAGTTCGGAATAAACAATGGCGGCGTTTTGTTTTTAGCTTGTGCATTAGTTGTTGAAAACTTTTAGGGTATTTTAACCAATTATTTTAGATTAAGAAGACCGCTTGTTGATAAGTGGTTTTTTGTTATTTTTTTTGGCTTATTTTAACATAAAGATTAGTGTTGACCATAGGGTATCGGTGGTGTATAATCATACTTGTAAGGTGAATTATGGGGAAGAGTGGTGAATTTGTTTGTCTTCATTTCTCTGTCTCCGTCTCCGCCTCTTTAATTATTCTATGTTCATCGGCGAATACAATCATAATCTCGATGACAAAGGACGTCTGGCCATTCCGGCTAAGTTCCGTGCCATCTTAAAAAAAGGAGCAGTCGTCACCAAGGGTTTGGACAACTGCTTATTTTTGTATTCTAAAGAACAGTTTGAAAAGATTGCGCAAAAGTTTGCTTCTTTGCCGATTAGTCAGGCGCCAGCCCGCGCCTTTATGCGTCATATGCTGGCCGGCGCGATGGACGTGGAATTTGACAATCAGGGCCGAGTCACTCTGCCGGAGTATTTGCGGGAATTTTCCAACGTGAAAAAAAGTGTCATCATCGCCGGTCTTTATAATCATTTGGAAATCTGGAATGAAACCGCCTGGAATAAATATAAGAGCGAAGCGGAAAAGAATAGTAACGCGATTGCCGCGGAGCTGGGAAATCTGGGAATTTAAAATTTTATGGCTTACTTTCATGTGCCGGTGATGTTAACGGAGGTTCTGAAATATCTTAACCCTCGAAACGGCGGCCGGTTCATTGATTGTACTTTGGGTGGCGCCGGTTACACGATGGCGCTCGCGGAGAAAGTCGGCGAGTCGGGAAAAATCCTGGGTATTGATTTGGATGAATTGGCGCTTAAAAACGCCGCTTGGGAAATTAAGACCAGACAGTTAAATAATATAGTTTTGGTTCAAGATAATTTTAAAAATTTAAAAGAGATTGTCGCCGCTAATTTTTCAGCGGCCGCTAAATTTGATGGGGTGGTGTTTGATCTTGGCCTATCCTCGGCGCAACTGGATGATGAGACGCGCGGTTTTTCTTTTAAAGGAGAACGTCCGCTCGATATGGCTTTCGGTCCGGCCGTCGGACATTCGACTGAAGAGATAGTCAATCGGTACCCTCTATTGGAATTAACCAGGATTTTCCGGGAATATGGCGAGGAGCGCCGGGCTTATCAGATTGCTAAAGCGATTGTCGAAGCGCGGCGGACGAAAAGAATTTCTACCACCGCTGATTTAACGGGAATCGTGGAGAAAATCGTTCCTTTCCGCTTCCATTCTAAGATTCATCCGGCCACCAGAATTTTTCAGGCGCTCCGGATGGAAACGAATGGAGAGTTGGAAGTCCTGGCCGAAGTTTTGCCGGTCGCGGTCGATCTTCTTAAGCCTCAGGGGCGCTTGGTAGTAGTTTCTTTTCATAGTGGCGAAGATCGGATTGTTAAAAGATTTTTTAAGGCTCAGGAGAATTTACAAATTCTGACTAAACGGCCGTTGATTCCCGCCGCCGCCGAAACGGCCAATAATTTCCGCGCCCGGAGCGCCAAGTTGCGCGCCGCGGCCAAAATAGGATAATTTTCAAATTAAGATAATTTATTAACGCCAATCTACTTCCCGCATCAGCGGGCTTGCTCCAACAGTATGACCAAAATCGTGAATTGTTACGCCACTCGGTTGAACTGCCCGGTTAAAAGCCGCGGTTTTAATCTAAAATATTTCAATTTAGGTTTATTCGCCGTCATCGCTTTTTTTGGCGCTTTTTATTTAATTAATATCAATAATCTGACGGTTCAGGGATTCGTTCTGCGTGATTTGAAATCTCAGGTAGCGGTTCTGGCCGGCGAGAAAATGGCGAACGAAGAAGCGGTCAATTCGACGCAATCCTATTATTCTTTGAATTCCCGGACAAAGGGGTTAAATATGGTCGCCGTCGGCGAGGTCGAATATTTGTCCGTCAACCGTTCCGCCGTCGCCAAGAAGTAATTATATGTGGCGCGATTCTCAAAATAATTCCCGTCCGACAAAGGTCAAAATCAATACGGGTCGCTGGCGTTTAGTCGTCGCGATCGTTTTTTTATTAGCCGGTTCGTTATTGTATAAGTTGTTTAGCGTGCAAATCAGGCAATGCGATCTCTATACGGCTCTGGCCGCCAATCAGCATCAGGTTTCCAGCCAACTGGAACCGGAACGCGGCAAAATTTTTTTTACGGAAAATACGAACGGCCAAGAAAAATTGTATCCGGCGGCGACCAATAAAGATTTGGCGGTTTTATACGCCGTGCCCAAAGAGGTCACTAAGCCGCGGGAATTGGCGGAAAAGTTTTATGAGTTTTTTGATCGGCCGCGTTTAGAGGCGGAGATGAAAGGTCAAGCCAGCGGCACGCCGGCGATTATAGCGACAACGACGAAAGAAGAATTACTGGCCGCTTACCTGAAGCGTCTGGACAAACCAGGTGATGTTTACGAACCGCTGGAGAATAAAAAAGTGGATAACGCCGATTTGCTGAAATTATTTGCCTTTCTGGCCACTACCACTTCCACGCCGCTCGCGGCCGCTGATTTGGAGTTGAAAAATGATAAAGTGGTTTTTAAGAATAGCGCGCCCGCGGCAGAAAATTCGGGCGGAGTGACGAAAGAATTAAAAATTCCGGGAATCGGTTTTGATTTGAAAAAATTTCGTTATTATCCGGAAAATGAAATCGGCGCGCATCTTCTGGGTTTTGTCAGTTACGGAGACGGAGAAAGTAAAGGCCGTTACGGACTGGAAGAATTTTTTAATGATGAATTATTCGGCAAATACGGTTCGCTCAAATCGGAAAAGGGCGGCCAGGGGAATGTTATTATCGTTAATGATCGGGAATACATCAAACCGGAAAACGGCGCCGATCTGATTCTGACGGTTGATCGCAATGTTGAATTCGTCGCTTGTGAAAAATTGAAAGAAGCGGTCAAGAAACACGGCGCGGACGGCGGTTCGGTAGTCGTTATGAATCCGAAAACCGGCGCGATTATCGCCATGTGCTCGGTGCCGGATTTTAATCCCAACGATTACAAAGATGTCAGTGATATCAGCGTTTATAATAATCCTGCCTTGCTTTATCAATATGAACCGGGCTCGGTGTTCAAAACCGTGACGATGTCCATCGCGCTGGATCAGGGGAAAGTTTTGCCTTCGACGACTTATAAAGACGAGGGGCAAATAATGATTAATGGCTGGTCGAAACCGATTAAAAATTCCGATTTTTCAACGCACGGTCCGCACGGCGTGGTCGATATGAATGTGGTTTTAGAAAATTCTTTGAATACGGGCGCGATTTTTGCCATGCGTCAGGTCGGGTCGAAAGTATTCGCCGATTATGTTAAGAAATACGGTTTCGGGGAAAAGACGGGGATTGAATTGGGCGCGGAAAGCGCCGGCAATATCGGCAATCTTTTAAGCGGCAAAATTAAAGAAATCGACGCCGCTACCGCTTCCTTCGGTCAGGGAATCGCCGCTACGCCGCTTCAGATGATTATGCCTTACCAGGCAATCGCTAACCGCGGGATTTTAATGAAGCCTTATATAGTCAAGGCGATTGTCCGCGGCGGCCAGCGGGAAGATCTTTTACCGAAACAGCTGAGCCGGATTATTAGCGACAAGACCGCTTCGACCATTTCGGCTATGTTGGTCAATGTCGTGGAATTGGGACATTCCAAGCGCGCTTATATCGACGGCTATTATATCGGCGGCAAGACCGGAACGGCGCAAGTCGCGGTCGGCGGCGGCTATAGTAAAGACAAATATATCCATACTTTCGTCGGCATCGCGCCGATTGATGATCCGGCTTTCGTGATGTTGACGAAGATAGATGATCCCAAGGATGTACAATACGCCGAAGGTTCGGCTTTGCCTCTGTGGACGGAAGTTGCCGACTTCATGCTGAAATATTATCAGGTTCCGAAGACGCGCCAATAAAAAATTTTATGAAGAAGATATTGCAGTTAAAACTTAGAATGCTGGCGCGGCTGATTTTGAAAAAATATCAGCCGGTAGTCGTCGGGATTACGGGCTCCATCGGCAAAACCAGCGCCAAAGAGGCGGTGGGCGCGGTTTTGAAGGATAAACTGACAGCCCGGCTCAGTCCGAAAAACTATAATAATGAAATCGGTTTTCCTTTGACGGTTATCGGCGCCGAATCGGCCGGCCGAAATATCGGCGGCTGGCTGTTAGTCTTTTTCCGGGCGCTGAGATTGATTTTGATTACGGATCGGGATTATCCTCGAGTCTTGGTTTTGGAGATGGGTGTCGACCGACCGGGTGATATGGCCTATCTGACGGGAATCGTGAAACCGCAAGTCGGTCTGGTCACCGCGGTCAGCTATTCACATCTGGAATATTTTGGCAGTCTCATAAATATCAAGAAAGAGAAACAGGGCTTGATAGAAAGTTTGGATAACAAGGGTCTGGCGATTTTAAATTACGATAACGATTTGACGCGAGAGATGGCCGGAGCCAGTCAAGCGCGGGTTTTGACTTACGGTTTGCAAGCGGGAGCGGATTTGTTGGCTCAGGATATTGTTTATAATTTTACCAAAGGGAACTATGAATTTTCCGGACTTAACTTCAAGATGAATTATAAGGGTTCAATTGTGCCGGTTTTTATGAGCGCGGTTATGACTGAAACGGCGATTTACGCCGCTTTAGCCGCGGCCGCAGTCGGTCTTTATTTTGATCTTAACCTAGTGGAAATCGCTCGCGCTTTGAGCGATTTCTCTTTGCCGCCCGGACGGATGAATGTTCTGCCGGGAATTAAGAAGACTTTTATCATTGATGATACTTATAATTCTTCGCCGGAAGCGGCGATTAGCGCTTTAGATGTTTTGCGCCGCCTGAAGACGGACGACGCGGCGTCCAAGTATGCTGTTTTGGGTGACATGCTAGAAATCGGGCATTATACGGAAGAGGGGCATCGCTTAGTCGGCGCGAAGGCGGCCGAAAGCGGCCTTGGTTGCTTGATCGCCGTCGGCGAAAAGGCGCGCGACATCGCGCGCGGTGCCGTAGAAGCGGGTCTGGCCGACAATTATGTTTTTTGTTTCGACCGGGCGGAAGAGGCCGGCCGGTTCCTGCAGAATCGGCTTAAAGCCGGCGATGTTATTTTGGTTAAGGGCTCGCAGGGAATGCGGTTGGAAAAAATAATCAAAGAAATAATGGCGGAGCCGGAACGGGCGGAAGAACTATTGGTTCGGCAGGGAAAGGACTGGGAAATTTAATTTTGTTGATAAATATTTTATATAATATTGTTCTTTTTAAAAAGATAGATCATGAAAACGCTAAGAAAATTTTTTCGGATAATTGCTCAAGGAGCAACCCGGGTCGTTTCCGATTGGCTGGAAGCGGAAAAGGAAAATATTCGGCTGAAAAAGCTGACGGCCACGATCACTTTCGGTTAAAAACCGAACCGTAAAAATTAAAAAGCCCTCTTATTATATAGAGGGCTTTTATTTTTAAGCCGTTTTCCGGATAGGTTCCGGTCCGGTCAGATTTATTTTTTTTCTGACTAATCGGCGCAGATAAACTTTTTCCAGATAATCGTTGAGCTGATTTTTTTCCGGTAATTGTCCCCAAAGTTTAATCAGTTCTTTTTCGTCCAGATCATTTTTAGCTAATAATGATTCCTGCCATTGCTGTAAAGCCAAAGCGGCCCAAAAACTGTCTCGGCCGTGATAGCGGGCGAGTAGCTGATACGCTTTCCAGCCGACTTGGTAATTTATTTTATTTTGCTCTTGATTTTTGGCGGTGATTTCATTTTTTTCCAGAAGCCTTAAAATCTCTGTTTTCGGCTGGCGCGGTCTCGCCAACCAGATCAAATGCTCGCAGATTTCCGGCACTAAAACGAAACCGGTTCGCGCCTGGCAGATTTTTTCTTCCGCCTCCTCCAGTGTCTCTGCTTCCAGCACTTTTTCCAGGATTACCTCGTCCCAAATTTTTTGAACCTGATTTTGACGCTCACCGGAACGAAATAATGGGGCGGGTAAGGATAATTTACAGACTAGCATAAAGCCATCAGAGGAGTTTTTGATGATTCGAAAAAGATTTCTTTGCGCTTTCTCCGATAAATCAACCGGACCGTCCATTTTTTCCAGAAGCGCCAGAGCGCGTTTGTCATCTTTAATTCGCGTCATTTCGCCGGAGATCAGAAAGGTAATCTCCTGCTGGTAATCTTCCGTCAGATATTTGGCTCCGTTGGCCAGGATAACCAGATCATTGTTGTTTTTCAGGAAATCCCAGCTGGCTCTTTCCCATTTTTTAAAAAGAGAA
Source organism: Patescibacteria group bacterium (assembly GCA_041650775.1). Lineage (GTDB taxonomy): Bacteria > Patescibacteriota > Patescibacteriia > Patescibacteriales > UBA12465 > UBA12465. The sequence goes on along the minus strand of JBAZKO010000001.1, from coordinate 29,151 downwards.
AGTTTACTGATTGCGTTCTGGGGGGAATGCTCGCAAAAAAGTTTTAGTTTTTTCGGATCGTTAATCGATTTCAGAGCCTCGTCGGCTACTATCGACCAGCGGGTCGGCGGCGCAAAATATCGAAATGAAACCAAGTCATCATCGTTTCTGAGTTTTTTCCATTGCCTGTCGAATTCTTCTTCCAGCTGTTTTAAATTTTTAGCTGAAGGATTGTCGAAGTGGTCACAAAATATTTTTCCCAGGCGCAGGAAATCCGGTCCAGTCGTTTCTTCCTTCGGTCCGGCTATTTTTTTTACTTCTCCGATCGCTCCGACCTTTGGCGGCGCGATATTTTTAGAAAAGTAACCTAAAAATTTAAACGGATTTTTCATGATCTTCTTTTTTTGATTCGTTTTTTAAAATTTCAGGAGTAAAACGGCCTTCAAGATCGAACTTTCCGTAACCGAAGGGCAGGAAAGAGGCGATCGTAAAAGCGATTAGAGAAAATGGCATAAATTGCCAGTGTCCCATTGAAGACCAAAGAATCAGGCCGATTAAGACTGCGCCGCCGCCATTAAAGGCCAAACCGAAATATCTTCTTTTTTGGTTGGTCCAGTCTTTAAGTTCGCGGTGGCCATGATCGAAAGCGCGAAATAGAAGTATGGTCATAATCAGGATTATTGATACTAGCCAAGTGCTGACCGCCCATCTTTGAAACAGCAGATAGATAACCGGTATCATAAAATAAAGGATGGCTACCAATAAAATATTAACGACACCATAGTTATTGAACAAATTTCGGATGAAGATACCGACTGCGATGAGGATGAGGAACAAAAAGATATTTCCGAAGAAAATAACCGATTCTTCCGACAGTTTTAACTCCCTGACGATAGATCGGTTCCGATATTCCAAGATTTTTTGGCTTTTAGAGGTTTCCCCCCAAAAAGGTAACCATTTAAAATCCGCTTTTTGCGTTTCCTCAACCAAAGGTTTTCTGGTTCGCCAGACGTCATAAGCGCGTCTGCTCGTTTCCGAATTCGTGATACCGCTGGCCGAAATCAGCGTGTCGCGGACGACGTAAACATTTCCGCCGTTGAACGGGCCGTAGATTCTGTACCAGACATCGGGAACGTTCCGTCCGGATTTGATCGCCAGGTTCACGAATAGTTGGCCGCGCGGATTAAGCAATTGATTTTTTTCCAAAATCAGCCATTGGCCGTCATAGTTGATTATCGCTCCGGCCGGGCCAGTAGAGCCGCAATAGCCGGCATAGCTGATAATCGTCATCAAAAGCATAAGCATCTTTTTCATCTTTTTTCTATTTTTTGGTGAATATTTACAAATTGTTAAATGACTAAATTCTTTTAATTTTATAGTTTTTCTTGATTTTTGTCAATATATAAATTATACTGGAGCCATGACTATTCTTATTATTGGCGGCCGGGGAAACCTGGGAACGCAACTGACAAGATCATTCGCGGCGGATTACGAGGTCGTTTCCTGGGACAGGGAAGAACTGGATGTTTTGAATTTTACCTTGCTGACGGAAAAAATCCGCGAACTCAAACCGACGGTAATCATCAACGCTGTCGCCTATAATGCCGTAGATAAATGCGAAGATAAAGAGGAATATAAAATTGCCTGGAAACTGAATGTTGAATTGCCGGCGAAACTGGCTGATTTAGCACTGGCGACGGAAGCGGTTTTATTCCACTATTCTTCGGATTATGTTTTTAACGGGACAGAATCAAAATCGGATTTCCGGGAAGACGATGTGCCGAATCCGGTTAATAAATATGGCGAGAGCAAATTCCAGGGTGAACAGGAGATTTTGCGGCGCGCCGGAAGCGGTTTAAAATATTACCTGATTAGGACTTCCAAGCTTTTCGGACCGCTGGGCTTAAGTCCGCAAGCCAAGCCCAGTTTTTTTGACATCATTTTCGGTTTGGCGCAAAATAAGGAAGAACTGACGGTCGTTAACGAAGAACGGAGTTGCTTTACCTATACGCCGGATTTGGCGGAAGCGTCGAAACGTCTTTGGGAACTGGAAGTGCCGTTCGGAGTTTATCATCTGGTTAACGAAGGGCCGGTCACCTGGTATGAAGCCGCGTCGGAATTCTTCCGGCTGAAAAAAATAAAAATCGCTCTGCGGCCGATACGCGGCGAAAATTTGGTGCGCGCCGCTAGGCGGCCTAAATTTTCCGTTTTGAAGAATACTAAGGTTCGGAAAATGCGAAATTGGAAACTGGCGCTAGCGGATTATCTGGAAATCGACCGGTCAAAATCAAAAGAAGAGGAGAAGACTCAAAAGAGTTAAGGGATTTTATTTAATCATTAAAGTTTATTTTAACCGTAAAAATATGCGTGGAATCATTTTATCCGGCGGCTCGGGTACGCGCCTCCGCCCGTTGACTAAAATCACCAGTAAGCAATTATTGCCGATTTATAATCGCCCGATGATTTATTATCCCTTGAATACCTTGATTAAAGCCGGCATTAAGGAGATTCTGATTATCGTCGCGCCGGAAAGAGCCGGCGACTACCTCAATCTCCTTGGCTCGGGCAAGGAATTCGGCGTAAAATTCACTTATGAAATTCAGGATCATCCAGAAGGTTTGGCTCAGGCTTTTATCATCGGCGAGAATTTTATTGATAACGAAGACGTAGTGATGATCCTAGGGGACAATATTTTCGAAGATGATTTTACGGCGGCTATTAAAAGCTTCAAAGGCGGTGCCAGAGTGTTCGCCAAGAAAGTATCCGATCCGGAAAAATTCGGGGTGGTTAAATTTAATTCTGAAAATAGGGCGGAAAAAATCGTGGAAAAGCCGAGTGAGTTTTTAAGTGATTACGCGGTCACCGGCTTATATATTTATGATAAGCGCGTCGTGGAAATATCCAAGAATATGAAACCGAGCGCGCGCGGTGAATTGGAAATTACGGAAGTTAATAATTGGTATCTGGAAAAAGGAGAGCTGGAAGTGGCGATGGTTGAAGGGGAATGGTTCGACGCCGGCAGTTTCGATAGTTTGCTTAAAGCTCAGAATTTCGCCAAAGAAAAATTAGCCGCTAAGATGATTATATGAAATTAGCCGTCGGATTCGTCGTCTATAACGAAGCCAGCGCCAAATATTTGGCTTATTTTTTGCCGAGCCTAGAAGCGGCTCTTTCTTTTTTAGCGCCGGACGATTACCGGGTTTATGTTTTTGATAATAGTTCGCCGGACAATAAAGTAAATCGTCTGGCTCTGGAAGCCTATAATTCCGGTTTTGATCAACCGTCCAAACCGCGGCAGTCAGCCGAATATCTAACCGTCGGACGGAATCTGGGATTCGGCGCCGCTTATAATATTTTAATAGATTCGGCGCTGGCCGCCGGTGCTGAATATTTTTTAGTCATTAATCCGGACACGATCTTGGAGCCAACGGCGATCAAAGAATTGATAACCGCCTTGGATCAAGAGGGAAACTTAGCTTCGGCCGCCCCGAAAATCCGGCGCTGGGATTTTGTCGGCCGGACTAAGACTAATGATATTGATTCTTGCGGTCTGGTCCTGCGTCCCGGTTTAAAATTTTTGGATTTAGGCCAAGGTTTGGCCGACTCCGGCCAATACGATCAAGCGGCGATACTCGGACCTTCAGGCGCGGCCGGCTTATTTCGTCTGAACACTCTGGCGAAAATCGCCGAACGCCGCGGTCCGGCGGAAAATAAAAAAATACAGTATTTCGACGAACGGTTCTTTATGTATAAGGAAGATTGCGATCTGGCTTATCGTTTATTCTTGGCCGGCTACGAATCGCGTTTGGTTCCCACCGCCGTAATTTATCATGACCGCACGGCCGTTTCGTCGGGCAAGGGAATTTGGAACGCGCTTTCAGATCGTCGCCAAAAAAGCCGGCTGGTTCGTTCCTGGTCTTTTTTGGGTCAACATTTAATTTTTGTCAAACATTGGAAAAAACAAAATATCACCGGCCGGCTGAAGATTATGGTTAATTTAGTTTTAATGTTTATATTTTCGCTTATATTAGAGAGATTTCTCTTGAAACAATATTTTCGACTTTGGCGGCTTTCAGGTCTTGACTAATGTAAAATAATGTGATAAATTAAGTAGGAATTAAATAAAACGGTGCGATTTTTTTATTAATATGGAAAATTTATTAGAAAAAATGATTAAGGAAGAGAAGTCTGAAGAATTGACTCGTCTGGATGGAATCAGTATCGTCAACTCTTTGTTCTCTGATTTGCTGGATCGCGAAAAGGATATTTTATCCCGTCGTTTTGGTTTGAAAGGCGACAAAGGAGAAACCCTGGAAAAAATCGGCGGTCTGCATAAATTAACCAGAGAACGGGTGCGTCAGATAGAGGCGGCCAGCATTAAAAAAATCAAGAAGCTGGAAAACCTGGAATCTTCCATTTCGACTTTAAGAGAAACCGTCCAACATTTATTGGGCGAACACGGCGGGCTGATTAGACGCGATTATCTTTTGGATATCTTAACGGTTATCTGCCTGGAAATTAACAATGAAATTAAAACCGACGATCCCAGCTATGAAAATACCCGCCAGATTTATCGCAATCATTTTAATTTTTTGATTTCTAAATTGATGAACGATGATTGGGATTCGGTGGAAGAGTCTGACAAATTCAATCATTCTTTTAAGACTAAGGACGCCGATGTCAGTCATTTGGAAGAATTGGCCGATGATTTGCTTAACAAAGTCGAAGGTTTGAAAAAGACTTTTACGACCGAAGAATTGCTTGACCTGCTTAAGAAATTGGAAACTTACAATAAGAATCAGTCTAAATTGAACCCCGCCGCCAGTTCCGATATCACCCCGATTTTTAAGAGCCAAACTTTTCCCGATAAGGCGGAAATCATCAACAGTAATAAAATCTTATACTCCCTGATGCAGTCCATAAAAAATTTGGAACGGAACAAATATGGCGAATGGGGCGTTGCCAATTGGGGCGAAGTGAAACCGAAAACGGTTAACGATAAGATTTATTTAATCTTAAAGCATGTCGGTCACCCTTTGCATTTTACGGAAATCGCCAAACAGATCAACGAAATGAAATTTGACAAGAAAACGGCTAATGCCGCTACCGTTCATAATGAATTGATTTTGGACGGCCGTTATGTCTTGGTCAGCCGCGGCACTTACGGCCTGAAAGACTGGCAGAAATAACCCTAAAAAACAAAACCAGACTTATAAATAAATAGAACCCGATTCTCACTGAATCGGGTTTTATTTTTTTAGGGTTATATGGTAAAATATGACTATAAATTTTTTCCCGGCTGGCTGGTAATAGCCAGGTGATTTTTATGGATATTGTCATTAATACTTCCGGCATTGAACAGTTTTTTAATCTGCCCTCCGAACAGATGTTTTGGGTTTTCATGGGTAATTTCGGCTGGCTGGCCATCGCTGTTGTTTTTTTAATCGGGGTCAGAGAAGTTTATTTATTATGGATTCGGATACAGTGGGGAAAAAGTCACCGGAATGTTCTTTTAGCTATTGATGTTCCTCGAGGCAACGAGCAATCGCCGAAGGCAGTGGAAAATATGTTCACCTATCTCGCCGGGGCCCACGGTTCTATCAACTTTTTTGAAAAATGGTTCGAAGGGCAATTTCAAAAATCATTCAGTTTTGAGATAGTCAGTCTGGAAGGATACACGCAGTTTTTGATTTGGACGCCGGTGGAATTCCGCAATCTGGTCGAATCCGCGGTTTATTCGCAATATCCGGATGCGGAAATTTCCGAGGTGGACGATTATACCGAGACGGTACCGCAGAATGTTCCGGACGAAGAATATGATATTTGGGGGACGGAATTCATCCAAAAAGATTCCAGTGCTTATCCGATTAAATGTTATCAGGAATTCGAACATCAGATGGGACCGAGCGAAACGCAATTTAAAGACCCGATGGCGAGTCTGATGGATCTTTGCGGTTCCCTGCGTCAGGGGGAACAGCTCTGGTTCCAGATAATCGTTATCCCGACCGGTTTCGATTGGGTTAAAGATTCAGAAAAAGAAATCAATAAAATTTTTGGCCGTAAGGACAAGAGTAAGACAGGCTTAGCGCTCAAGGGCGTGGAAGCGCTCGGTAACGCCAGCGAAATCCTTTATCCTATTTGGGGCGATGTCGAATCCGGCGATAAGAAAGAAGAGCGGCCGAAAACGATGATGGATCTTACTCCCGGAGAGAAACGCAAAGTGGAAGGCATTCAGATTAAAGCCTCCAAATTAGGTTTTGAAGCTAAAATCAGGGCGGTTTATGTCGCTAAAAGAGAAGTGATGAATAAGGCGAAGGTGGCCAATGGCCTGGTCGGTTTTATGAAACAATTCGCGTCTTTAGATCTTAATAATTTAAAGCCGGATATGGATATGACTATGACGAAGGCCCAGTATTTTTTAAGAGCACCGCGCCTGATCGAGAAAAAACGAAAAATTTTTAAGGCTTATATCAGTCGATCTGATTCGCGCGGCCGGAGACCGGGATTGTTTAATATTGAAGAATTGGCGACTATTTGGCATTTTCCAGTCGAAGCTAACGTTAAAGCGGCGATGATGCAGAAAGCGCCGGGTCGCAAGGCCGACGCGCCAGCTTCTTTGCCGTTGGCGGAAGAAAAGGCTTCGTCTTTGCCGGATATTTTTAATGAAAATTTAACCAGCACCGGAGCGAAATCAACCGGCACAGTCCAAGCGGCCTATCAAACAAATTCGACGCTTAAAGACGATTTGGCGCTTAAAGACGCGCCGCCGCCCCCTAATTTACCGACGATTTAATTTTACCGCGCATGAGAATCGGCATCGATGCCCGCTTCTACGGTCCGATCGGCAAAGGCTTGGGTCGGTATACGCAGGAAGTGGTCGACAATATCATGAAGATAGCGAGCGCCGATCCGTCGCCTGATGGCGGCGCCGGTTTTAATTATGTCATTTTTTTAAGTCCGGATAATTTCGACGAATTTATAAACGACGATAAACGGGTGAAGAAAGTAAAAATCTCCTGCCGTTGGTATTCTTGGCGGGAGCAAGTAATCCTGCCTTTTTATTTGTGGCGGGAAAAATTAGATCTGGTTCATTTTCCGCATTTCAACGTGCCGATTTTAACGCCGGCCAAATTCGTGGTCACTATCCATGATTTGATCTTGACGCATTTCCCGACGATCCGCGCCACGACGCGCCACCGGTTCGTTTATTATTTAAAGAATTTCGCCTACCGGCTGGTGATTTTTTGCGCTTTGAAACGGGCGAAAAAAGTTATTACGGTTTCCGAATTTACCAAAAACGACATCGTTAAAAAATTTCATATTTCACCGACGAAAATCGCCGTTACTTATGAAGGCGTGGCCAATTTATCCAAAGGCCGAGATTCCTTATTTGTCTCAAAATTAGACAGTCGGGAAACTTTAAATCAATATCACATCCCCCAGAATTTTTTGCTCTATGTCGGTAACGCTTATCCGCATAAGAATCTGGAGGCATTACTTAGGGTCTTTAGTCGCCTGTACGCCGTCCAGCCGGAATTGCGTCTGGTTTTGGTCGGCCGCGCGGATTATTTTTATGAACGGATTCAGGCTTTTGCCCGCGCTCTGAATTTATGGCAGAAAGAAAATTTTAATAGTCCGATAATTTTTCCGGGATACGTGCCGGACGCCCAATTGGAGATTTTTTACGCCGCCGCGCGGGTTTATATTTTTCCTTCTTTATATGAGGGTTTTGGCTTGCCACCGCTGGAAGCGATGGCTAATGGCTGTCCGGTTATCAGTTCGAATCGGACCAGTCTGCCGGAGGTGCTCGGTGACGCGGCTTTGTATTTTAATCCGGAAGATGAAGCGGAAATGCTGGAGAAAATCCGGCGGGTTTTAAATGACGATAATTTACGGGTTGATTTAACGCGCCGGGGGGCTGTTCAGGCGAAAAAATATAATTGGTGGGAATGCGCCCATCGGACTTTGGAAATTTATCGCGAAGTTTTGAATTCCTAAGGCGTAACATATAAAAATGGTTGACAATAAAAAAAATAAATTTAACAAGGATAACCCGGACAGAGAACGTTTCTCTAATTTTGTCGTGGATCTGCGTCCGACCGGCCGACTTGTTTTGGAAAAACGGATAAAAAGAAGAAACGATCGGGGAGTGAATTTGAACTTTAAATTAAGCATCGCTCGGGAGAGATTGGGGAGTGTTTTTAGCTCTTTCCGAAGTCCGTTTCCGAATTTTTTTAGAAACCTGTTTCGCCGCGCGCCGAAAAATCGTTGGCGGGAATTTTTCAGAGAACAAGAACGGATTTTTCGCGCCGCGCCGCGGTTTAAAGGTCGGCCCTTTTTTAAAACGCCGGCGGCGAAAATCGTTCCCTGGTATCATTCTTCCTTTTCTTTCATTTTAGTTTTGTTTTTGCTGATTGCGTCGCTTAAATTTTTGTCTTATTTTGAACTATTGGATTGGCGCGCCTGGGAAGGGAAAATCGTCGGTAAGTCGCAGTCGGCTTTGGATAGTCTGATGTCCGCCGCCGCTTCGGCCGCCAAGCTGGATTTTCAGGGTGCCGATCTCAACTTTCGTTCTGCTGGCGAAAGCTTTTTATCGGCACAGTCGGATTTGAATAAGATAAATGATTCGCTCCTGTCTTTAGCGGCCTTATCGGATAATCCGCAGATTAAACTAGCGGCGGAAAGCAAGAAATTTTTAGCGGCGGGCGCCAGCGCTTCGTCCTTGGGCGGCAATTTGGTGCTGGCGACCGATAGTTTATTTAACGGCGACAAGAATGATTTCCGCGGGACATTGGATAACTTTCTGACTTACGGTCACGCCGCGGTTAAAGATATCAGAGAACTGGAGCAAATAGTGAAAAAAATCAATTCGGCTAATTTACCCGATAATTATCGCGATAAATTTGAGTTTTTAAATAAGCAGGTGGTACTGTTGGCGGAAAATTTAGATAATTTCGTGACAACCGGCGATAAGCTGAAAGAGATATTGGGTTTAAGCCGCGATAAAAGATATTTGCTGGTTTTTCAAAACAACGCCGAACTGCGGGCCAGCGGCGGTTTTCTGGGCAGTTACGCTCTAGTCGATTTGCGCGATGGAAAAATCCGTAATTTAGAAGTTCCGGGCGGCGGTTCTTACGATACCGAAGCGGGCTTGAGCGTCCTCGTCGCCGCGCCGCGACCACTCTGGCTGGTTAATCCTCTTTGGCATTTTTGGGACGCTAATTGGTGGCCGGATTGGCCGACTACGGCTCGTAATTTAATGTGGTTCTATGAAAAAAGCGACGGTCCCAGCGTGGACGGAGTCATCAGTGTGACACCGACGGTCATTGAACGTTTATTGGAAATTACCGGGCCAATCGATTTAAGCGCGGAATACGGGTTAATTATAAACGCTGATAATTTTTGGGAAACAGTTCAGAAAGTGACGGAGCGGGAAAATTTGGCGAAGACTAATCCGGAAGCGGTCGCTGTTTTGCCGGCGACTTCGACGCCGGTAGCGGCAACGGTTCCTCTGAAGCAAGGGCTGGAGGTCAACGCCGCCAATAAGCCGAAAAAAATCATCGGTGATTTATTGGCGAAAATTTTAGAAGTTTTGCCGCAGAAGCTGACCAAAGAAAATCTGTTAAAAATTATTACGCTCTTTGAAGAAAATATGACCGAAAAGCAGATTTTGCTTTATTTTACCGATCCGACTTTACAGGCGGAAGTCGCCAAGCTTAATTGGGCGGGAGAAATAAAAGATACCGCTAAAGATTATTTGTCGGTTGTTAACACTAACATCGCTGGACAGAAATCCGATCGGGAAATAAGCGAGAAGATCGAAATTACGAGCGAAGTCGGATCCGACGGAGTGATTGTAAATACGCTCACGATTGCCCTGACGCATAACGGCATAAAGAATACACCGCTGACCGGGGTTAGAAATGTCGATTGGCTGAGAGTTTATGTACCCTTAGGCAGTGAACTTCTAAGCGCCACCGGTTTTCAGTCGCCAGACGAAAAATATCTGCAGGCTAGGCCGGAAGAGTCTTGGGAAGATAACCCCTTATTGGCCGCGGAAAATTCCGCCGTTACTGATCCGACCTCCGGAACGAAAATTTATCCGGAAAATAATAAGACGGTTTTCGCTAATTGGACGCTGGTCGATCCGGGCGAAACGACGGTAATCGTCTTAAGATATCGTCTGCCTTTTAATTTTTGGAGTAAGCCGGCGGACGAAAGCGGGTGGAAACGGCTGAACAACTGGTTCAATCCCGACGCGACCGAATTGTGGCCTCATTCCTTGTTGGTTCAGAAACAGCCGGGCGCGAAAGCGAGTGAATTTTCCGGCCATTTGATTTTACCCGATGATTGGCGTATTTTTTGGCGTTATCCGGAAAATTTAAACGGTACCGGCGGCTGGGATATTACCGCTCAAATCAATTCCGACAAATATTATTCTATCTTGACGGGAAAGAATGAACCGATAAAATAAAATTAATAATTTGCGATATAACTGTATGCCTGAAAAAAAAATAAAGAGAGTCTTGCGTGTCGGCCGGGAAGAGGAATCGAGTCTATCTTCTTTCGTGGAACGGCCGATGCCGACGGAGAAAGAAGTGTCGACTTTCGAGCGCGTCATGAAACAGGAAGTGCGCGAACAGGAAATCGATTCCAATCTTTTGGAAATCTACAGCGATAAAAAAGGGCGCCGGGCGGATGTGCAGACGATGAAGGCCAGAAAGCGGCCGATTTTTCTGGTCCGCTTATTTCGCCGGTTATTGCTCCTGGCCTTGATAGCTTTAGCCGCTTATCTCGTTTATTTTTATTTTTTCAATCGGGGCGGCGATATTAATTCTTTGGAATTGAAAATTACCGCTCCGGAAAAGATTCTGGCCGGCGAAGAATTTTCTTACAAAATCGACTATCATAATCCGACGAAATATCCTTTGTCGCAGGTGCATCTGGAATTGCAATATCCGGAAAATTTTATTTTTACCGCGGCCAATATCCCGCCGACCAGCGGTAATTACGGCTGGGCTTTGCCGGATTTGGCTCCGGGCGGCAACGCGACTTTGACGATTATCGGAAAATTAATCAGTCCGGCCGATTCGGTCAATGTTATTTCCGGCCGTTTAAGCTATCTGCCGGGCAGTTTCACTAGCCAGTTCAAGAAAGAGGCTTCGGCCGCGACTTTAAGCGGCGGTCCGGGTTGGCGTGTTGATTTGGATTATTCTAATACTGCTTTTTTGAATCAGGATAATGAGATGACATTGATCTTTTCCGAAGGGCAGAATAACTACCTAGGTGATTTTAACATCGCCTTTTCTTTGCCAGCCGAAACGGACGCGGCGGTTGTTACCGGCGATCAAAAAGCGACCAGTAGTCCCGTCGGCACCGGACCGACGGCGGAAAAAATTGCGGTAGTCAAAACCGGCGGCGCCAGCTGGCAGGTGAGCGGTTTGAATCCGGCTTTAGGCCGCCAAGAAGTGCCTCTGACTTATAAAATTAAGAAAAAATCGGATAATTTAGAAATCAAGGTGCGTCTGGAAAAGAAAACCGAAGACGGCCAGGCTTATGTTTTCTGGGAAAAAATAATTAAACCGGAACTGGTCAACAGCGATTTGAATCTGACTTTATTCTTGAACGGTTCCAAAAACGACGGTGCAATCACTTTCGGTCAGCCCCTGAATTATTCGTTGACCTATTCTAACCGTGGCGACAGTTCCTATAAAGACGTGGTGGTCATGGCGGCTCTGAGCGGCGATTTCCTGGATTGGAATTCTTTGCAGAACGAAAAAGGCGGCCAAATTCAGAACAACTCAATTATCTGGACAAAGCAGGAGATTCCGGAGTTGGCGGAAATAAAACCGGGGCAGGAAGGCGCGGTTGATTTTTCTCTCGGTCTTTTGCTTTTTAAGGACGGCGATCTGGGTAAAAATTTGGTGATTACCGCTTATGGGCAATATGGCATGAATAACAAGCCGGTTAAAGGGCAAGATAATAAAAGTAATACGATTACCAGCCGGATCAATAGCGACTTGAGTTTAAACGAAGAAATCCGTTATTTTAACGTCGATAATATTCCGGTCGGTTCGGGATCATTGCCGCCGCAAGTTAACCGTCAGACCAGTTTTAAGGTCTATTGGGTAGTGAAGAATAATTTACATGAACTAACCGATACGCGCGTCGTTTTTAATTTGCCGAATTACGTTTCTTGGGGAGGAAAAAACGCGACTAATGTCGGTAATCTATATTATGATGAAACGAGCCGGCAGATAATTTGGGAAATCGGTCGTTTGCCGGTTTCAGTTTATCGCGTGGACGCTGAATTCGATATTAGCATCACCCCCGGCGAATCCGACCGCAATAAAATTTTAGTTTTATCGCCCGGTTCGACCGTGAGCGCCATGGATACGGAAACCAAAGACACGATTATCAGAAAAACCGATCCGAAGACGACCAAACTAGAGGATGATGATGTCGCCGGCTTGAATAATTCGGGAGTGGTGCAATAAATATGTTCAGATTGATTAAAACGAAAAAATCCGGTGGTCGTTGGGGCGAAATTAAAACCGCTCACGGTGTTTTGAAAACGCCGTTCTTCATGCCGGACGCGACGCGGGGTTTTGTAAAATTGACCGATAATGGAGAGGTGAGACGAACAAAAACCGAAGCGCTGGTTGTTAATACTTTTCATCTGTATTTACAGCCCGGTTTGCGCGTTCTGGAAAAGGCCGGCGGAATACATAAATTTATGAATTGGTCCGGGCCGCTTTTATCCGATTCCGGCGGCTATCAAGTTTTTTCTTTAATCCATCGTAATCCGGGAGCGGGGAATATCAGCGATGATAAAGTTATCTTCCGTTCGCCTTTAGACGGTTCAAAACATGAACTGACACCGGAAAAATCGATTCAGATCCAATTCGCGCTCGGTGTCGATATGATGGTTTGTCTCGACGACTGCCCGCCAAATGAATTTTCCCGCCGCGATTTAGAGAAAGCGGTGGCGCGAACAGTTGCCTGGGCGAAGCGTTGCAAGTTTGAATATGAGAGACAAATTAAGAAACGGAAACTGCGCGGTTCGAAACGACCTCTGCTGTTTGCCGTTATCCAGGGCGGCGCGGAAATTGATTTGCGGGAAGACTGTACTAAGGAATTAGTAAAAATCGGTTTTGACGGTTACGGTTTTGGCGCGCGTCCGGTCGATAAAGAAGGTAAATTTTTAGGCGAAGTCTTGCGCCGCACCGCTAGTTTTATTCCCGCGGATAAATTACGTTTCGCTTTGGGCATCGGTACGCCGGAAGATATTATCCGCTGTGCGTCCTGGGGCTGGGATATGTTTGATTGTGTTATTCCGACGCGGGAAGGCAGACACGGTAAATTGTTCGCGGCGAAGCAGACAGTCAACATCAATAACGCTAAATTTGCCGCCGACTTTACACCGATTAATAAAAACAGTAAGATAAGTGAGTTAAAAACCCATTCGCGTTCCTACTTGCACCATTTGTTTAAAATGAACGAATCTTTGGGGCATAAATTGGCCAGTTTGAATAATCTGGAGTTTTATCAGAAATTACTTGAAAGTCTGAGAAAACCTAATAAATAAAGTTAATTTCCGCCGGTTTTATGATGCAATTAATATTTTTTGCGGTTTCAATTCTCGCGGTCTTCCTCGGACACGCCGTTTTTTGGCTGGCCGTCACCAAATTACTGCATATCGCCGCTTGGCAACACCATTTTATCCTTATCTCCCTGATTTCTTTTTTATTTGTCAGCACAATTATCGCTTCTTACTTGATCCATAAATGGGATAATCCGTTTACCCGTTGGTATTATATGATTGCCGGTTTCTGGATCGGCTTGCTGGTCAATTTCGGTTTGATGGCTATTTTAATTTTATTCTTCCGGTTATTCGGAGTAGTTTTTGATTTCACCGTACCGGCCGGTATCATGAAATTTATTTTTTTCGGCGGTGCGAGTCTGGTGTCTCTCTACGGTTTATATAACGCCTGGAATCCGCAGGTTATCGAATATGAAGTAGCTATCAAAGACCTGCCGGATTATTGGAATAATAAAGTCGTAGTACAGGTTTCCGACGTCCATCTCGGACCGGTTTATCGAAAAAGATTCTTTTCCCGCTTAATCGCCCGCGTCGACAATCTTAAACCGGAGGCGGTTTTCATTACCGGCGATCTCTTTGATGGCATGGAAGCGGATTTTTCCTGGATGAACCATCCGTTCAGCAAACTACGGACGCCGAGCGGAATCTATTATAGTTTCGGCAATCATGATTTGTATTTGGGGTTCAACCGCGTCATCAACCTTTTAAAAGAAAATCCGGTGCGTATTCTGGATAACAAGATGGAAACGGTTAGCGGCCTGCAGATTATCGGCATTAATTATTCTTTTAACAGCGATTTCGATCTGGAAGCGGCGATTTTAAAGCAGGTGAATTATGATCAGAGGAAACCGAGTATTTTGCTTTTTCACGCTCCCAAAAATGTCCCGCTGGCCAAAAGCGCCGGTATCGATTTACAGCTTTCCGGCCATACGCATGACGGACAGTTATTTCCTTTTAATCTGGTTGCGAAATTGGCGCATCACGGCTATGGTTACGGTTTGTTTCAGGAGGGCGATTTTTCCATTATCATTAACGGCGGCGCCGGCACCTGGGGACCGCCAATCAGAACTTCCAGCCGGAGCGAGATTGTAAAGATTATTCTAAAGAAAAAATAATAATCAAATGAATTTAGACAAATTATCAGAAATCTTAAAAAACGAACCGAAATTCCGTTACGCGCAAATCAATAAAGCGCTGTTTCAGGATTATATTTCCGTTTGGAGCGAAGCGTCCAGTCTGCCCAAAATTTTACGCGAGCAATTGACAGCGGAATGTCCCTTGGAAATTAAAGCGCAAATCTTTAAGACCGCCGGCGGGCGAAAAAGCGAGAAAGCTTTGATTACTTTGACGGACGGAGAAATAATCGAAACGGTTTTGATCCGGCAGAGAGGCGAAAAGACGGAGAAAGCGGAAACAGTGGAGAAATCAACCGGCCGCAATACGATTTGCGTTTCTTCCCAGGCGGGCTGTCCTTTGGGTTGCGCTTTTTGCGCGACCGGAATGAACGGCTTCAGCCGAAATTTAACGGCCGAAGAAATCACGGAACAGGTAATTTTTTGGGCGCGGCGGCTGAAAGCGGAAGGCAAGGGTGAAAAAATAGACAATATCGTTTTTATGGGCATGGGTGAACCATTCCTAAATTACGCGGAGTTCATTAAGGCCGTCAAATTTTTGAATAATCCGGAGACGATGAATATTGGCGCTCGCCGCCTATCAGTTTCTACCGTCGGCTTAACGGAAGGAATCAAGCGTTTGGCCGGAGAAAAGATTCAAATAAACCTGGCAATTTCACTGCACGCCCCGAACGACAGTTTGCGCCGCGAGTTGATTCCGGTGGCTAAAAAATATCCGCTCCGCGAGATATTCCAGGCGGTCGACAACTATATTTCTCGCACCGGACGGCGCGTCATGTTCGAATACCTGATGATCAAAGGCGTTAATGATAGCGACAAGAACGCGCTGGAACTCGCGGAATTGATAAAAAATCCGCTGTATATGGTTAATCTGATTCCTTATAACGCGACCGGAAAATTTAAACCTTCGGAACGCGAACGAATAGACGCTTTTAAAAAGATTTTGGAAAAAGAAAATGTACCGACGACCGTGCGTCTCAGTTTTGGCACGGAGATTGCCGCGGCTTGCGGGCAGTTGAGAGGGAAGAGAAAGGGGTATGTATAACTTGGCATCTAGTTTATTCGCGCGCCGCCGTCGCTTTGATTATCTGGCACGGAGAGAGGAAGCGCGGACGCTGATTGGCGAACGGCTGGAATATTTTAACTGCTTTTACGGTTTTAAATATAATCGAGTTAGCGTCCGCAATCAGAAGACGCGTTGGGGGAGCTGTTCCCGGAGAGGCAATCTCAATTTCAGCTATCGCCTGCTTAATTTGCCGGATCGCGTTCGTGATTATATTGTCGTTCATGAGCTCTGCCATTTGGAAGAATTTAATCATTCGCCGCAATTTTGGAGTTTAGTGGCGCGGATTCTGCCGGATTATAAAGAACTGCGCCGTCAGTTGAAGAGAGGGGTAATTTAAATGGTCGCCGATAAGCGGCCTTTTTTATTTGACATTTTTTTAATTTTTAATTAAAATAACTTAATTATTTTGTTATTTAAAAATCATAAATATAGTATTAACTTAAACTTTGTACTGATGAAAAGAGTGATTATTCTGCCTTTCGACGGCTATGAAAGCGGTTTTAAACTGCTGGAAACCATTAAAAGCTTGATTGACCTTCCGGATTTAGCTAATTTATTGGCTTTTATTAAATTAAATGACGGCGTCCATAATATCGATTTTGGTGGGCCGGACATTATTAAAAGTATCAGGAGCATCCTAATGGCGCATAAGGTTTCCGCTGGTATTTTTTTGGACTTGAAAATTTACGATGTTTCCGCCACAGTGGAAAATGTTTTGAAAAAGTATGCCGCTCCCGGTATCACTCCGGAAATCCTGACGGTCAGTTCGCAAGTCAGCGCGGAAACACTCCTGAAATTAAGAGTTTTATTGCCGCAAACTAAATTAGCTATGGTTAGTATGGTAACCGATATCAGCGTCGACGAATGCCAGGCTCGTTTCGGACAATCCCCGGAAGTTAAGATTTATAACGACCTTGTTAATATTCGAAAAGCTTATCAAAAATTAATTAAAGATAAGAATTTGGATATTACCCTCGAACCGTTCGACCTGGTTGTTTGTTCGCCTCAGGAATTGAATTTTTTGAAGAAAAATCTGCCAGCAGATTATAACTTTATCGTTCCCGGTATTCGTGATGAATGGATGAAAAAAAAGGATGAACATCAGAAAAGAGTGACTGGCGCGAGGAAAGCCTTGGAAGCTGGCGCTACCTATTTGGTTATGGGAGCGCAATTAACCAAGGGTAATCCGGAAAAAGAAATCAGCGCCGCCACAAGCCGTCGGTTAACTCTGGAAGAATTGGCTAAAGTTGATGCCGGTTTAGTAGTTCCCGGAGACCCTTTAGCCACCCTGCGCAACTGCGAAGGTTATTATGAAAGTCCGAAAGATGGAGACGGAAAATATATTGGTCCGGTCGTTTGTTATGCCAAAAAATATGTCGGTGCCTTAAGCGAGCATAAGAATTTGGTCGGTTTTGTTTATCTTAATTTCGCCAAAGCGGAACCATTTCCGACAGTCAGGGAATATTTCGCCGATTTAATCTCTACGGAAGCGAGAATGCCGGGTCTAGGAATTAATAAAGTTCTGGGAGCGCCTATGGGCGGTCTGCTATTGGCGGGTGATATCGGCCGTTCCTTAAAATGTCCGACAATCTTTGCTGAAAAAGTGGTGACTGTCGCCGCGGTTAAAGAAAAAAATGTCAGGGAAGAAAGTACTTTAGTTATTGATCGGCACGAGATTAATCCCGGCGATCTAATCGCTCTGGTGGAAGATGTTACTAATAATTTTTCCACTACCGAACAGATTAAGGACTTAATTGAAAGTCACGGCGGAAAATTAGTCGCTATCTTATGCGCTTTTAATCGTTCCGGTAAGTTGGAGTGGGAAGGTATTCCGGTAATCAGCGCTTGTGATGTTAAATTGGATCAGTATAAACAAGAAGACCCGGAAGTGGCTGATATAGTTGCCGCCGGAAAAATTATCCTCAAACCGAAATTTCAATGGCCGCTTTTAAAGGAGGCAATGGAAAATAAATAAGATTTTTGGAAAATGGTTTTTTAAAGGTCGCCGATAAGCGGCCTTTTTTATTTAGCAAAATGGTCTTTTATGTATTTTTTTGTTATAATAAACATGAATTATTCATTAATTTTTAATAATATGTTTACCTTACCTTTATTGCCTTATGACCAGGCCGCTTTGGAACCATATATCTCCGTCCGGACATTAGATTTCCATTACGGCAAACATCATCAAGCTTATATCGATAATTTGAATAAGCTGGTGGCCGGCACGGAACTGGAAAAAGAGACCCTGGAAAGTATCATAAAAAAAACCGCATCCGATCCGGCGCAAACGGCAATATTTAATAACGCCGCCCAAGCTTGTAATCACGCTTTTTTTTGGAACAGTTTGCGGCCGGCCGAAGCGCCAGCGGAAGATTCTCAGTTAAAGGCGGCACCGGCAATCACGCCGGAATTATCGACCTTGATTGATTCGACTTTCGGATCTCTGGATAATTTTTACGCGGAATTTAAAGCGGCGGCCGTTAGCCAGTTCGGTAGCGGTTGGGTTTGGCTGGTCAAAGACGGAAAGACGCTTAAAATAATCAAGACCGCGAACGCCGACAACCCCTGGGTGCGGGGCTTGAAGCCTTTATTGACAATTGATGTCTGGGAACACGCTTATTATTTGGATTATCAGAATCGTCGCGCCGATTTTGTCGAAGCGATTTTGCGCCATTTATTAAATTGGCCGTTCGCGGAAATAAATTTTCGTTAATTTTTAGCCTTGATTTTTTGGGAAAAATAATTACCTTATTTTATGTATCAGAATCCCTACGTTAAATTAAAACCGAAGACGCGCCGACCGTACACGGAGATTTTTTTAGTCCGTCATTGTCATCCGGATTATCGATTGGAAAAAACACTGGGCGAATATCATATGCCGTTGTCCAAAACCGGACTGAAACAGCGTAAATTCTTAACGGAAAAGCTGTTAACGATGAAATTTGATAAAATTTACGCGAGCGGTTTACAGCGGGCGCAGGAAACCGCGGCCGAATATATTAAAAAATCCGGAAAGAAACTTTTAATCGATTACCGCCTGGATGAAATCGACTGGACCGATTGGTATAAGATAAAATATTTTAACATGTCGGAAAAAACGCGAGAGAAGAAACTGCGCCGCCGCCGGACGCTTGATAAGGATTTGGACAAGATGCAGACCGTCGCTCGCCGGGCGCTGGCGGATCTGTTCCGGCATAATAAAGGCAAAAAAGTTTTGATTTTTTCCCACGGTAATTTTATTAAAGCTTTGATTACCGGCGTTTTGAACGCGGATGTCATTGGCTTTTTGTCTCTGGAAATTTTTCAGTCGTCGATTAATAAATTCGTCATTGACCGCGACGGTTATATTAAGATTAGCTACATCAATGATGCCAGCCATTTGCCGACGCCGCCGACTGAAGATTTATTCGTCACTTTGGTCGATTGATTTTTTAAATCGATCGATCTTTTATTTATGAATTTTAAATTGTCTAAGCCGATTTTGTTTTTAGCCATCCTGTTTATCGGTTTTGGCGTCATTTTTAGTCTGGCACCAGCGTTTTCAAACGTTTCCGAGGCGCAAGCCGCGACTAATTTAAACGGCCGGATTCTCTTGGCCGTCCAGGATAAGGGGCAGGCCTGGTATGTCAATCCGGTAAATAGTAGGCGTTATTATCTGGGTCGGCCGGATGACGCTTTTCAGATCATGCGTTCTCTGGGTCTGGGAATAACCAACGCTGACTTCGCTACTTGGCAAAAGATCGCGCCGCGCCGTTTAGCCGGCCGGATTTTATTAAAAGTCCAAGATAAGGGACAGGCTTATTACGTTGATCCCTTGGATTTAAAATTATATTATCTCGGCCGCCCGACAGACTCTTTTAATCTGATGCGGTCGAAAGGGCTTGGTATTACCAATAATGATTTAGCGCGGATTCCGATTTTTACCTCTTCGTCCGCTTCGGCGACCGGTTCATCCTCGTCTCTTTCGTCCGCCGATCCGGTTCCATCGGCCTCCACTACAACCGTTATCAGCCGCTTTACTTTTAAATATCAGGGAAATAATTACGAGTTTACCCAAAATTTATCGGAAAGTTTATATAAGGCTTATAAAAATTCGCCGAAAGTTTATAGTTATAACAGTGCCGAAGAGCCGCCAAATCTGCGAGAAGCTTTTTACGGGTTATTTCTAAAGGTTAAATCAGGCGATGTTTCGCTGGTCGACCTGGCCGCGAAATTAAAGACGATAGCCGGCGCGAATGATTGGAATAGCGATCAACTGGCGGAATTTGCGCTGGCCTTGATTCAATATATCCCCTACGATCACGCGAAGTTGGCGATTGACGGTAACCGCAACACTAATCCTTACTATCCGTACGAAACTTTATATTTGGATAAGGGCGTCTGTTCGGATAAGACCTTCTTAGCCGTGGCGCTTTTGCGACAACTCGGTTACGGCGCGGCGATTCTCGATTTTCCCGAACGTAACCATACCGCGGTCGGGATTGCTTGCCCGGCGGAATATTCGCTCAACGGTTCCGGTTATTGTTACGCCGAGACCACCAATTATTTTCCTTTAGGCGTCATTCCCGAAAGCATCAGCTCCGGACAGGCGCAAACGCCGGATAACGATCTAGTCGGCCTGTTTGATTCCGCCGGTTTAGGAAAAATGGAAATTTATCAGGAAACGTCCGGTCAGGTTTATCGCGGCGTAACAGCGACGCGCGCCAAAGTCGAAGCTCTGAGAACGTCTAAGGATGAATTGAACGCGCGGCAGACGGACATTGATGAATTGGAGAACGATTCGCGGACGCGGGAAAATAATTTAAGCGCCATGAAGACGCAAATGGATACTTATTATAACAGCGGGCAGATTGTCGAATACAACGATCTTGTTCCGACCTATAATAATTTAGTCAGTCAGTATAATGCCGTTTTGGCGAATTATCGAACGAAAGTTAATGAATATAATCAGCAGGCGGCGGAGTTCAATGCGGCGATGAAGGCCTTTTATCAGCAGTAAAAAATGATTTAATCATTAAAAAAAGCATTCCGTAGAATGCTTTTTATAATTTTACCATTTTTTTAATAGGCCAGACAGCGCCTTTTGATAATCTGCGAATGCATACAGCTGTTGTCGTTTTTTTCTCCTACAATCCAGAGACATAACGTTTGGAAGTTATTGGTCTTCCGCCAGAAAGTCAGTTTAATGTGTTTGTTTCTAATGCCCCGTTTGGTATATTTAACATGGGGAACTAAAATGGTAGTCAGCTGACCGGATTTAAACGTGCCTTTGCTGTTCGATTCCGCTCTAACTATTCCGACATCTTTCAAAGTGCCTTTGCTGTTCGATTCCGCCTTAGCAATGGCCAAGGAAGAAAAAATAACGATTACCGCGAGAAAAATTTTTTTCATGGTTATTATTTTTTGGTTAGACATTAAAGAACTATTTGATTCTATATAATAACATTATTAAATTATTATGTCAATATGTGATTAGTCATAGGTCATATTACAGTTATATTAAAGGAAAATTAGTTAAAATTAAATAAAAAGGTTATTTATTGACAAAAGTCATATATTAATATAGATTATTAGGTAGAGGTTTGGTCTCTAAATTGAGGCCTTATTTTAATTATTAATTATCATGCTCCTATGGCCTTATGGCCATTATTTTTCTTCCCGCGTTAAACGCGGGTGAAGCGAGCAGACGTAAAAAAGAAAAAATATGACAAACGTACCAAAAATCGAAGACATGCTGAAAGCCGGCATGCATTTCGGCCATCGGACTAACCGCTGGCATCCGAAAATGAAGCAATTTATTTTCACTTCTAAGAACGGTGTCTACATCATCGATTTGAAAAAAACACAGGAAAAATTACAGGAAGCTTTGGAATTTATGATTAAACTGGTAGCCGAAGGGAAAAGTATTCTGTTCATCGGTACTAAAAGCCAGGTCGCCGCGCCTTTGAAAAAAATGGCGGAAGAAATCGGCCAGCCGTATGTCGTCGGAAAATGGCTGGGCGGCTATTTGACTAATTTTCCGGTGGTGAAAAAATCCGTTAAGAAATATTTAGATTTGATTGAGAAACGGGAGACCGGCAAACTGGAAAAATATACTAAAAAAGAACGTCTGAATTTTGACCGGGAAATAAAAAAATTGGAAATCCGCGTCGGCGGTTTGTCGTCGTTGAGTAAATTACCGGACGCTTTATTTGTTTGGGATATTAAAGAAGAAGAAACAGCGGTCATGGAAGCCAGACAAAAGAACATCCCGATTATCGCTATCTGTGATACTAACGTCAATCCGGACGAGGTTAATTATCCGATCCCGGCCAACGACGATTCCACCAAAACCATTAAATTGGTTTTGGAGGCGATTAAAAACGCTTTAACGGGAGTGAAGAAGGAAGTTAAATAAAAACATTCCGGCGAGTCCGGACAAAAATACTCTTTATTATTTAAAATTATATGGAACTCATAAAACAATTACGCGAAATGACCGGAGCGGGCATGGTAGACTGCAAAAAGGCTCTGGATGAGGCGGGTAATGATATCAATAAGGCCGTGGAAATTTTGCGCAAGAAAGGAATCTCCAAGGCCGCCAAACGCACCGACCGGGAAACTAACGAGGGCGTGGTGAAAGTGGCGACTAACGACGCGAAAAATGAAGGTTACATTCTGGAACTTAATTCGGAAACGGATTTTGTCTCCCGCAACGAGAAATTCCAGTCTTTGGCGGAAACGCTTTTGAATTTGCTTAAAATCAATAAGCCGGCCACGGTGGAAGATCTTTTGAGCTTGCCGCTGGACGGCGGCAGTGTCCAGGAAAGTTTAGCCAGTTTGAGCGGAACGATTGGCGAGAAAATGGGCGTCAAACGCCTGGAAATCGTCAGCGGCGCGACCGTGGCCGCCTATTCCCATTTAGGCAATAAGATTGGCGTCTTAGTCGCGCTCGACCAGCCGGGTAAAGAAGTTTTAGCGGCTGAAATAGCCATGCAAGTAGCCGCGGCTAATCCGAAATATTTGGCGCCGGCGGAAGTTTCCGCGACGGAAATGGCTAAAGAAAAAGAAATCTATAAAGCGCAACTGTTAAAAGAAGGAAAACCGGAGAATATGGTTGATAAGATTGTCGAGGGTAAAATGGGTAAATATTATTCGGAGGTCTGCTTATTGGAACAGGAATATATCAAGGACGATAAGAAAAAAATCAAAGACATTTTAGGCGGCGCGAATATTTTGAAATTCGTCCGCTACTCTCTATAATCAAGTCGATCTCGCGTCTTCCGGTCCCAGAGTTTTAATATTCTTTCATTCTTTTATGCTGATTGCGCAGATACAATTCGCTCCCTGGGATAAGGTTTATAATTTTTCCGTCGGCAAACTAGATTTGTCGGTCGGTAATTATGTAATCGTCGAAACGGAATTGGGAACGGAAATGGGCAAGGTAGTTTCTATCTTCAAAGAAGAAGGGGCGGCCGCCAGCAACCGGGAAGTGAAACCGATTCTTCGGAAAGCTAACTATGACGATGTCGCCGGCCTACCCGATGCCGCCCAGAAAGAAGAAGCGCTGGAATTCTGCCGCGGGATGATTGAACGGCACGGCCTATTCATGAAGTTAGTCGACGTCCATTTTTCTTTCGAGGGTAATCGGATGAACTTTGCTTTTATTTCCGACGGCCGGGTCGATTTTCGAGAATTGGTCAAAGATTTGGCCGCTCATTTTAACGTCACTATCCGCTTGACGCAGATCGGGACGCGCGACGAAGCGAAAATCACTGGCGATTGCGGTCCCTGCGGCCGTGGTCTTTGTTGTCGCGGATTTTTAACGGAATTTTCTTCCATCACTTCGGAAATGGCGGAAGCCCAGCAAGTCGTCCACCGCGGTTCGGAAAGAATATCGGGTATGTGCGGACGTTTGATGTGCTGTCTGTCTTATGAATATGAAGGCTATAAAGAATTGGCGGGTAAATTGCCGCCAATCGGGACTAAAGTCAACGTCGACGGAGCGTCAGGCGTTGTTACCGGCCATCATATTCTAAAACAGACCGTCGACGTGAAAATTTCGTCGCCGAGAACGGAGGAGCGGGACACGATCATCGAAGTGGATATCAACCGACATAATAAGAATAAAAAGTAGGAAAAAATACAGTTTTCCGTTTAATGACTATTGCCCGAAAGGCAATAGTTTTTGTTTGAGGCGGCATTTTAAATAATTTACCGAATATGCTATAATAATTCAAGAATAATTTATTAAATTTTTATCTAAATATGAAAAAAATCAATGTCGCGATTAACGGTTTCGGGCGTATCGGTCGCGCCGCTTTCAAGGTTATTTGGATGCGTTTTCCTAATTTACAGGTTGTGGCCGTCAATGATTTGACTGATCCGGCGACTTTGGCGCATCTTCTGCAATATGATTCCTGCTACGGCCAGACCAAACAGGAAATAACGGCGACCAAAGACGCTTTAAAGATCAACGGCCGGCGGATTCCGGTTTTGGCGGGCAAAGATCCGGCGCAGTTGCCCTGGAAAGCGCTGAAAGTCGATATTGTTCTTGAATGTACCGGTCGATTTACTAGTAAAGAAGATTTGAAATTGCATCTGAAAGCGGGCGCGAAAAAAGTAATTCTCTCCGCGCCGGTCAAAAAGGGTGGAGTGAAAATAATCGTACCGGGAGTAAATATGAATAAGATCGCCAAGAGCGATAATATTTTATCTTGCGCTTCCTGCACGACGAATTGTTTGGCGCCGGCGACAAAGGTTATTAAAGACAGTTTCGGTATTAAAAAGGCTTTGATGACGACCATCCATTCCTATACCGCCGACCAGAACCTGGTAGACGGACCGCATAAGGATCTACGGCGGGCGCGGGCGGCGGCGATAAATATCATCCCGACGACAACCGGCGCGGCCATCGCGACCGCGGAAACGATTCCGAGCCTAAAAGGGAAGTTCGACGGCCTGGCAGTCCGCGTTCCGACGCCGGTCGGTTCTCTCTGCGATACGGTTTATGTTTTGAACAAAAAAACGACCGCCGAGGCGGTCAATCGGGCGTTTGTTAAGGCGGCGCGCGGCCGGATGCGAGGCATTATCGAAGCCTCGAACGAAGAACTGGTTTCGACCGACATTATTGGCAATCCGCACAGCGCCATTATCGATTTGAAAAACACGCGCGTTATCGGCGGCGATTTATTGAAAGTCATTTCCTGGTACGATAACGAATGGGGCTATTCTAACCGTTTTGTGGAGTTAGCCGACTATCTTAAAAAATTTATAAAATAATTTTATGAAATTAGAAAACAAAGTCGCCATCGTCACCGGCGCCGCCAGCGGCATCGGTTTAGCGATTGCCAATCTTTTCGTGGCCGAAGGCGCGAAAGTAATTTATTCTGATATCAATGAAGGCGATTTGAAGCTGGATCCGGCACGCGCGATTTTCGTAAAATGCGATGTCAGCAATCCGGTCGCGGTCGATGCTTTAGCCAAAACCGCCTTGGAAAAATTCGGTAGCTTAGACATTATGGTTAATAACGCCGGCATCGGTTCGTTGGGCGGAATTTTAGATACGGCTGACGATGTCTGGGAAACAACCCTGCATATTAATTTATCCGGTGTTTTTTATGGCGCCCGCGCGGCTGGCCGGATTATGAAAGAAAAAGGAATAAAAGGTTCAATTATCAATATGAGTTCCATTCTCGGCTCGGTCGGACTAGCCGGTTCCGTAGCTTATAGTGCGACTAAGGGCGGAGTAGTTCAATTAACCCACGCCGGCGCCTTGGATTTGGCGCCTGCGGGAATCAGGATGAACGCCATCGCTCCGGGATTTATCGCCACGAATATGACGAAAGGGGTTCTGGCGGATGAGGGTTTTAGTAACATGATTAAGACGAATACGCCGCTCGGTTATGTCGGCGAACCGCAGGACATCGCGAACGCCGCTTTATATCTGGCGAGCGCTGACGCGAAATATGTAACCGGTACGATTATTTACGTCGATGGCGGCTGGACAGCGAGATAAAAATAACATGGCTTCAAGAATAAACATCCTTAAGAAAATAGAAGAGGCCGGCCTGGTCGGTCGGGGCGGAGCCTGTTATCCGGTGGCTAAGAAATGGGCGGCGGTCAAAGGAGTGCTGGCCGGTAAAAAACAGGGTTATATTATCGTCAACGGCGCGGAAGGGGAGCCGGGCGTCAAAAAAGACGGTTATGTTTTTCGTCATTATCCGGGAGAAGTTATTAACGGCGTTTATTTAGCCGATCAGTTTTTAGGTTCGGCCAAAATCAAACGGATATATATTTTTTTAAATCGGGAATATTTTAAAAATTATGCGGGCGGCTTAAAGGCCGTTTTAGCGTCTAAAAAATATCGTTCCCTGGAAGAAAAAACGGAATTCTTTATTAAACCGGGGCGGCTGACTTATATCAGCGGCGAAGAAACCGCGCTTTTAAATTTAATAGAAGGGAAAAAGGTCGAGCCGCGCTTAAAACCGCCTTATCCGACCGAACAAGGCCTTTACGGCCGTCCGACTTTAATCAATAATCCGGAAACCTTTTATAATGTCAGTTTGGCCACGGAAGATAAATATCAGCAGACGAGGTTTTATACGGTGGCGGGCGCGGCCAAACATCCCGGAGTTTATCTTTTGCCGGCCGATTTGAATATTGAAGAAGTTTTGCGCCGGACCGATAATTATCCTAGATTGCCGTTTTTCGTCCAAGTCGGCGGCGAGGCGAGCGGGGAAGTTTTAAATTCCCGCCAACTGGCCGCGCCGGTCGAAGGCGCCGGTTCCGTTATGGTTTATGATAGAAAGCGCACTGACAGCCATAAACTAATTAGGTATTGGCTAAATTTTTATCGGGAACAAAGTTGCGGCCAATGCACGACTTGTCGCGAGGGTACTTATCGCTTGGCGGAAATGGTCAGCCAGAAAAAATTTGATCATAAGCTATTTTGGGAAATCGTCGGCGCCCTGGAAGAAACCAGTTTTTGCGCTTTAGGGTCGTCCTTGCCGGTACCGCTAAAAAGTTATTACCGGAATGTTTTGGAAGTAAAGGTTTGAGCGGATTATTTCGGATTATTTTATGTTCAGTTTTATAAATAACAACTTTAGAAGAAAATTTTTTCAGATTTTTTTAATATCGCTTTTTATTTTTGGCGCGGTTTCGTTCTGTAATATTGCTTCGGCGAATTATTCCTGGACGGATATATCGACATTATTTCCTCTCAATTCAAATTTAGTTTGGCAGGTAACCGCTTCTAATTTTGATGGCTCACGTCTTATCGCCGGCGCTTACGGCAGTCGTTTATACATTTCTTCTGATTCCGGAGTGACCTGGACGGAGACCCGTCCGGCCGGAGATAGTGACCAAAATTGGTATGGTTTGTCATCAAGTGCCGACGGTTCGCATCTAGTAGCTTCAGTTTATGGGGGTGGTATTTATACCTCATCCGATTATGGCGGAAGCTGGATAACCGTTACACCTTCAACGGTCGGTAATCAGAATTGGTATAGCTTATCGGTTGATTCAAGCGGTTCTTATCTTATCGCTGGGGTAAATAACGGTCGTGTTTATCTTTCAACTGATTCTGGTGCTACTTGGGCTACCAGTACCTTGCCTTCGGCCGCCTGGCATTCAATCGCTTCCAGCGTTAACGGCTCTAAAATCATCGCCGGCGCTTACGGCGGCCGTTTATATATTTCTTCCGATTATGGCGTCACTTGGACGGAAACACAACCGGCCGGAGATTTAAATAAAAATTGGCAGGCCGTTTCTTCCAGCGACGACGGTTCGCATCTTGTAGCCGCAGTGTATGATGGCCGTGTATATACTTCCGCTGATTCCGGTCTTACCTGGGCTACCAGTACGCCACCCGGAGCTCTTACTCAAAAATGGTGGCCAATAGCATCGGATTCGAGTGGAAAATATGTTATTCTTGGCGCATATGGCACTCTCACCGGCCGTTTATATATTTCTTCCGATTATGGCGTCACTTGGACGGAAACACAACCGGCCGGAGATTTAAATAAAAATTGGCAGGCCGTTTCTTCCAGCGACGACGGTTCGCATCTTGTGGCCGCAGTAAAGGGCGGTCGCATCTATACTTCTTCCAATTATGGTGCCACCTGGGTCGAACAGCAAGCAGCTAGTTATTACAATCGCGGCTGGAAATCTTCATTGTCCAATCTCGACGGTTCTAAACTTGTAACCAGTGTTGTCCCCGGTCGTCTCTACACCTCTTCCAACTATGGCTCCACTTGGACCGAAACCCAGCCCGCCGGAGATGTTGATAAAAGTTGGTACGGGCTAGCATCAAATTCGGACGGTTCTAAGATTATCGCCGGCGTTTACGGCGGTCGTTTATATATTTCTTCCGATTCCGGATTGACCTGGACGGAAACGCGGCCGGATGGAAATGTTAATTATAACTGGCGGACCGCTCTCGCCTCTGATTCTACTTTTTCTCACCTTATAGCCGGAGTTTATGGAGGCTATCTTTATACTTCATCTAATTCTGGAGCTACCTGGGCAAGCAGTACGTCACCAATCGCCGGCAACCAGAATTGGAAATGTGCCGCTTCCAGCGAAGATGGTTCACATGTCCTAGTTGGAGTTGATGGTGGTAACCTTTACACCTCCGATAATTACGGCGACACTTGGACTGTCAGTACACCTTCGGGAGCGGCCGATTTGCATTGGTATGCCTGCGCATCCGATGCCACTGGTTCCAGGCTGATCGCCGGAGTTAATGGCGGTCGTTTATATATTTCTTCTGATCATGGTGACACTTGGACTGAAACTCAGCCGGCCGGAGATGTCAATAAAAGCTGGTATCGTTTTGTTTCTAGTTCGGACGGCTCTCATTTAATTGTTACCGGTAGCAACAATCGTCTGTATATTTCTTCCGATTACGGCGCTACTTGGACTGAAACTCAGCCAGCGGGGGATGTTAATAAAACCTGGGAAATAGCTAGCGCTAATTCTGATTTTTCTCGTCTTATAGCTGGAATTAACGGTGGTAGTATTTACCTCGGTACCGAAGACTCCACCCTCCCCCTAATCACTCTTATCGGCTCCAGTACAATAACCGTCTATCTCGGCCAAACCTACACCGACCCCGGCGCTACCGCTAGCGATAATTTAGACGGCGACCTCACTTCCTCCATTACCACCGTTAACCCTGTAAATACCAATATAGCCGACACCTATACTATAACCTACAATGTTTCTGATAACGCCACTAACCCCGCCACCCAGGTAACCAGGACAGTTAATGTCATCCCCGACACCACTCCCCCCACCATTACCCTCTCCGGCCCCAACCCCACTTCCATCTACCAATACCATACCTACACCGACCCCGGCGCTACCGCTAGTGATAATGTCGA